>DATKLE010000101.1:0-67292 GCA_035542575.1 Terriglobales bacterium
GTCAGGCCAGCGTTTTGCCTTCGGCTTCCTCCCGATTCCATCTCGCGATGAACACCGTTGCCGTTCGGCTAACACTTCCCCTTGCCGGGTGTGTAGAGGACTTTCACCTCCAAGTGAGTGCGCCCTGCCGGGCGCACCAAAGCAAAACGGGCGCCGCGCTGAGGCTTGGCGCCCGTTCCGGTCTGGGTCTTGCTGCCCGCTGAGCGGTTAGTGGATCTTTTCAATCGCCGCCATTTCCATCGCAACTAAATTCTGCGGCAACTGAGCATAATCCAGGCTTTCGACCATGGGCTGGCCGGATTTGAGCATCCACTGGAGGAAGTCCACCATGATCTTTCCCTTGCCTGCATCCTTCCACTGCGTGGGAACCAGGAGATAGGTGAAGCTGGCGATAGGGTAGGCGTCCTTCCCAGGGGCATTGGTAATGGAAACGCGGAAATCACCCGGCGAGAACTTCGCCGCCGCCGCCGCCGCGGTGGTGGATTGGAGGCTGGCCTTCACGAAGTTCCCCGCCGCGTTCTGCACCACGCCAAACGGAATGTTGTTCTGCAGGGCGTAGATTAGCTCCACGTAGCCGAGTGCGCCTTCGGTCTGGCGGACCAACCCCGACACGCCTTCATTGCCCTTGCCGCCGAGCCCAACCGGCCACTTGACGGAAGTGTTGCTGCCTACGGTTGATTGCCAATCCGAACTCACCTTGGAAAGGTAATCGGTCCATACGAACGTGGTACCGCTACCATCGGAACGATGAATAACCACGATGGTCGTGTCGGGAAGCTTCACGCCGGGGTTGGCCTTGGCGATGGCCGGGTCATTCCACTTGGTGATCTTGCCAAGATAGACTCCGGCGAGGGCTTGCGGCGTAAACTTCAATTCTGCCGTCACCCCAGGGATGTTGTACGAGGGCACCACCGAGCCCAGCACGGTTGGCAATTGCACGAAGGGTACGGGGATTTGCTTCACCATGTCGTCTTTGAGAGGCATATCGCTGGCGCCGAAATCCACGGTGCCTGCCTTCAGCTGATTGATGCCGCCGCCGCTGCCGATCGACTGGTAATTGATCTCCACGTCCGGGCGAGCCTTGTGGTACTCGCTAAACCATTTCGAGTAAATGGGATAAGGGAAAGTCGCGCCCGCTGCGTTCAACGTGGTCTGCGCCACAGCGGGTAAGGCTAGAGCCAGACACAAAAGCGCAATTCGACGGATCACTCGAGGTTCCTCCTTGTATGGATTCCGACCCCGTTTTGTAACTGTTAAGTGTTACAGCAGGGTTACAACGCGGTAAATTTCTGGTGAATGGCCGACCCGGCTTGACCGGCAAACGCTCGATGCCCTTCTGGTGGGCAGACCCCGCCTCTAAATTTCTTAGCCCAGGGCCTGCATCAGGTCCGCGATCAGATCGTCGGGGTGTTCCAGCCCGACGGAAAGCCGCAACAGGTCGTCGGGTGTCGTTGATCCCGGGCCTTCGCTCGAGGCCCGATGCTCGATCAAGCTCTCCACTCCTCCCAGGCTGGTGGCATTCAGGAAGAGCTTGACCCTGGAGGCGGCTTGCAGGGCCGCGTCTCGCCCGCCCTTCATACGGATCGACATCATCCCCCCAAAACTCTTCATCTGCCGTTTGGCGATGGCGTGCCCCGCATGCGAGGTCAATCCTGGGTAATAAACATCCCTGATCGCAGGATTAGCGGCGAGCGCGTTGGCCAGGGCCAAGCCATTGGCGGAGTGCCGTTCCATTCTGCACGGCAATGAGCGAATTCCCCGCAGCACAAGCCACGAATTGAACGGCGAAGCGACCGCCCCCATGATGCGCCGCGTCCGGTCCAATTCTTCATGCAGCTCGTGGTGTTTTCGAAGGATCAGCGCCCCGCTCTGTACGTCGCTGTGTCCGCCGAAATACTTGGTGGTGGAGTGCAGGACGATGTCGGCGCCCAGATCCAGCGGCCGCTGCAGCACGGGGGTGCAAAACGTGTTATCGACCAGTACCATGGCGCCGGCAGCGTGGGCCTTTCTCGCCACTTCCGCGATATCAACAACTTTCATCAGCGGGTTCGAAGGCGACTCGAGCCATACCAGTCCGGTGTTCGGTCGTAAAGCAGCAGTCACGACGGCGCTGTCCTGCATGTTCACGAAGGTACACTCCACTCCCACTGCGGCAGCAGATAATGCGCCATGTTACGGAAATCCACATAGATGTCGTCCGGAAAAACAACGTGTGGCTTCGATCCGAGCACCTGGATCAGAGTGGCGCCCGCCGCCATCCCACTGGCGAAGACCAAGGCAAAGTCCCCTCCTTCAAGTTCAGCCAGCGCTGTCTCCAGCCGGGTTTGCGTGGGATTGCTCTCGCGGATATACAGATACCCGGCATGGATCGGCTCACACGCGGGCCCGTGCTCAAACGTGGTGGACAGAGTGATTGGAGGCGCAACCGCTCCCGTCGAGGAGTCGACCTCCCCTCCGGCGTGCACTGCGATGGTTTCAAGCTTCACTGGCGGCTCCCTGGATGGCAGATTCTGGAATGCAATGCGGTTCCTCCGGTAGGATACAATGCTTGCCTTACTTCCACGTTTAACCCATGACTACACACCGTTCCCGACTCAGTCTGTCCGCGTTGGTCGCTCTCGCATCGTTTCTCAGCTTCGCGCAAGACAGTCCTACCGTGTCTCCCCGGGCCCATGCGATTCACGATTCCGCAATCGTGGTAGACACTCACGCGGACACCCCGCAACGCTTTCTGGACGAAGGCTTCGACATCGGCAGCACCGACCCCAAAGATGTCGGCCATATCAGCCTCGACAAGGCCCGTGCTGGCAATCTCGGGGCGGAGTTTTTCTCCATCTGGGTGGATCCGGGAACGATCCCTCCCGAGCACTACGCCCGCCATACCTTCGATCTCATTGACTCCGTTTACCAGCAGGCCGCCCGCCATCCTGATCGCATGATGATGGCCTTTAGCGTCGCCGACATCGAGCGTGCCCACAAGCAGAACAAGCTGGCGGCGCTCATGGGCATCGAGGGCGGACACTCCATCGAGAACGACATTCACCTGCTGCGGGCCTACTACCGCCTGGGGGTACGCTACATGACTCTCAGCTGGTCGAATACCAACGAGTTCGCCGACTCCTCCGGCGATATCGACGATCCCAAAGTCGAGCACCATAACGGTCTCACCGACTTCGGCAAGCAGGTGGTGCTGGAAATGAACCGGCTGGGCATGATGGTGGACATCTCCCACGTGGCCGACAAGACCTTCTGGGACACGATTGCCACGACCAAGGCGCCCATCATTGCCTCTCATTCGTCCGCCCGCGCGCTCACCGATGCCCCGCGCAACATGACCGATGACATGTTGCGGGCGATGGCCAAGAATGGCGGTGTAGTGCAGGTGAATTTTTTCAGCGGCTTCGATGACGAGAACTACTGGAAGGCGGCACAAGCCCAGAGAAAAGAGGTAGATGCCGCCGTCAAGACATACCTCGAGCAACAAAAAGCCGCGGGCCGCCAGCCGAGCTACATCGAGGTGGACCGCATCGAGCGGGAATGGGCCGCCAAAATCCCTCGGCCGCCCCTGAAGTCGCTCATTGACCACATTGACCACATTGCCAAGGTCGCAGGCGTGGACCACGTCGGGCTGGGTTCAGACTTTGATGGCGTAAGCGGCGCGACCCCGCAGGGTATCGATTCCGCCGCTGATCTACCGAAAATCACCCAAGCCCTGCTGGATCGTGGCTACAGCGCCGACGATATCCGCAAAATCCTCGGCGGAAACACGCTCCGTGTGTTTCGCGAAGTGGAGCGGGTCAGCCGGGAAATGCAGGCCTCCGGGCGTGCCCCGGCCACCCGCTGAACCGCGCTTTGTCGTACAATTTGCTATCGCATATTGAAAACTCAAGGAGCTGCTCATGCGCAGATTCGCCGTGATTGCGTTGCTGTGCCTGTTTTCCCTCCCGCTGTGGTCGCAGACCGCCATCATTGACACCACCGCCGGCAAGATGACCTGCAAGCTGTTCCCGGATAAGGCGCCGATCGGCGTCGCCAACTTCATCGGCCTGGCCGAAGGCACCAAGGATTGGACCAACCCCGTTACGCATGCCAAGAAGCACGGCGTGCCGCTGTACGACGGCACGATCTTTCACCGCGTCATCCCGAACTTCATGATTCAGGGTGGCGATCCGGCAGGCAATGGCAGCGGTGATCCTGGCTATGCTTTTAAGAACGAGACCTCGCCGGACTTGAAATTCGATCGCCCGGGACGGCTCGCTTATGCCAACGCCGGGCCGGATACTAACGGCTCGCAGTTTTTCATTACTGAGGTCCCCTATCCCAGCCTGAATGGCGGATACACGATCTTCGGTCAGTGTGACAGCGCCAGTGTGAACCTGGTGAAGCAGATCGCGCGCATGGGGCGCGATTCCAACGATCGCCCCTACAAGCCGGTCAAGATCAATCACATCACGATTGAGAAGGCGGCGGCCAAATAGAACCGCGCCTCTCTGTCGTAGGGCTTCTCGGCCCGGGTCACCAACTTTGAAAGGATTCTCCTATGCCCCGTCAACCCGGCATGTACGCAACTTTTAACACCTCCGAAGGCACCATCGTCTGTCGCCTGTTCGAAAAGGATGCGCCGAAGACTGTGCAGAACTTCACCGATCTGGCTGAAGGCAAGCGCGAGTGGACTCATCCGGTCAGCCGCAAGAAGAGCAAAGATCGCCTCTACGACGGCACCATCTTCCACCGGGTCATTCCCAATTTCATGATTCAGGGCGGCGACCCGGCAGGCAACGGCATGGGCGGCCCCGGCTACCAGTTCGAGGATGAAACCAAGGGCTCACCCCACAAGTTCGACAAGCCGGGCAAGCTCGCCATGGCTAACGCCGGCCCCAACACCAATGGCTCGCAATTTTTCATTACCGTAGCGCCCACCACCTGGCTGACCGGCAATCACACCATCTTCGGAGAAGTTGTCGAAGGCCAGGACGTGGTGGACAAGATCACCGCAGTACCGCGCAACCGGCAGGACCGGCCGAACAAGGACGTGGTGCTGCAGTCGGTGATGATTGAGCGGGGGTAGGGATCAAGCGTTCGCAAGAACCTGAATTCCGTGTGCACGGATCAGGTTGCGGTCGGCGGTCACCAGGGTTAAATCGAAAACCTTGGCTGATGCCACGAGAAACAAGTCTGCGGGATCAGAGTGCGGCAAAGTCACTGTCGGCAGCGCGCGTGCAACATCAAAGGTCAGGGGGGCTTCGGTCAGCGGAATCATACTCAACGCATCGGCGAGCCAGGTCGCAAAAACACCGGAAGTTCTGATTCGCCCCTTTTGACAGAGCAGGAGCGCTTCCCAGATGCTGATGGGCGACAGCCAAAGTTGGTTCTCACGATCGTCCAATTCCTTAGCCACGCGCCGCGAGAGGCGGTGCGGCTCAGCGATACTCCAAAGCCAAATGTGAGTATCCAGGAGTAATTTCACTCTCGCCACGCTTCCCAGTCGTCGAGGCTCCCCGTAGGACCGACAATGTCTCCGAGAATCTGTATGGTTCCGGCCATGCATCCCAGCCAACTCTTGGGGCGCTGCTCAGGGGCAGGAGGGATTACTTCGGCCACAGGGCGACCGAACCGCGTAACCCTAATCGGTTTGCGTGTCTTGCGAACCTCTTCCAGAATGCCCAGGCACTTCGCCTTGAACTCGGAAATGGCGATCTCCTTCATAGCAACTTTATACCATGGTCAATGACTATGGTCAATCTCCGACCAACGTTCGCGTCCCTGGTGTTGTCGGTGGTATCAAAGGCGCAGTGCACGCCACTCCTTCACACTCCAATCACTGTTACCAACTCCTTCACCGCCTCCGCGCTCCGATTCAGCGCCGCCTGTTCTTCGTGGGTGAGCTTGATTTCGATGATCTGCTCGATCCCCTTCGCGCCCAACTTCACCGGCACCCCCACAAACAATCCCTTGATTCCATACTCGCCTTCGAGATAGGCGGCGCAAGGGAGAATCTTCTTTTTGTCTTTGAGGATAGCTTCGACCATCTCGGTTACGGCTGCCGACGGGGCATAGTACGCGCTCCCGCTCTTGAGATACTTCACGATCTCGGCGCCGCCGTCACGCGTGCGCTGCACCAGGCGCTCGATGGTCGCCCCGTCCATCAGTTCCGTAATCGGAATGCCGGCTACGGTGGAGTAGCGGGGCAGGGGAACCATGGTGTCGCCGTGTCCGCCCAGAACAAACGCGGTCACGTTCTCCACGCTGACCTTCAGTTCTTCTGCGATAAAGGTGCGGAAGCGCGAGGAATCGAGCACGCCCGCCATGCCCACCACGCGGTGGCGGGGGAATCCGCTCATCTTGTAGGCCGCCTGCGCCATCGCATCCAGCGGGTTCGACACGACGATCAGAATACTGTGGGGCGAGTGTTGCACTACCTTGCCCACCACATCTTTCATGATCTTGTGATTGATATTGAGCAGGTCGTCGCGGCTCATGCCGGGCTTGCGGGGAACCCCGGCTGTGATTACCACAATGTCGGAGTTGGCCGTATCGGCATAATCCTGGGTGCCCAGCACGTGCGAGTCACGCTTCTCGATGGGCATGGCCTCGAGCAGGTCAAGGCCCTTGCCTTGGGGAACGCCCTCGATGATGTCGATCAGGACGATGTCCCCCAATTCTTTGGACGCCATCCAGTGAGCCACCGTGGCTCCCACGTTCCCCGAACCAACAATGCTTACCTTATTGCGCATGAATGTCCTTTCTTCAACGGCGCTGCAAAACCTGCAATTCTAAACCCGCCGGGAGTCGCTACCGTGGCAAAAAGCCAACCGCAAAGGACGCAAAGGACCCGCAAAGTGCGCAAAGATTGTCTTTGCGACCTTAGCGCTGCCCTGGCGTCCCTTGCGGTTACGGATCTCCGAACCTGGCGGCTCTTCCTTACACCGTGGCCAGTTCCGGCGCGGTCATGTTTTCGATGATGTAGCTGCCGAACTCGCTGGTCTTGACCTTGGTAGCGCCTTCCATCAGGCGCTCGAAGTCGTAGGTGACCTTCTTCTGCTCGATGGTGCGCTCCAGCCCTTGCTCGATCAGATCGGCCGCCTCGTTCCATCCCAGGAAACGGAACATCATCACGCCGGAGAGAATCACCGAGCCGGGATTGATGACATCTTTGTCCGCGTACTTGGGCGCCGTGCCATGCGTGGCTTCGAAGCAGGCATAGCCGTCGCCGATGTTGGCTCCCGGCGCGATTCCCAGCCCGCCAATCTGTGCCGCGCAGGCGTCCGAGATGTAATCCCCGTTCAGGTTGGGCGTGGCCAGCACCGAGTACTCATCGGCGCGCGTCACCACCTGCTGGAAAATGGAATCGGCGATGCGGTCATTGATCATCAGCTTCTTCTTCCACGCGCCCTTGCCGTGCGTGGCGTAGATCTTGTCCAGCACATCCTTCACTTCCTTGTAAACCGACTGCTGGAACTCGTCGGTGGCAAATTCCAATCCCGGTTCGACCAGGTTCGCGTTCTGCTCGATGGTAAGGTTCGGGTTCTTGTCTTTGTTGTCGAGAATCCAGCTCTCGCGCTCGGTGACCACCTGGTCGCGGAACTCCTCGGTGGCCAGCTCATAGCCCCACTTGCGGAAGGCGCCTTCGGTGAATTTCTGAATGTTTCCTTTGTGCACCAGCGTGACCGATTTCTTGCCGTTCGCCAGCGCGAACTTGATCGCCATGCGCACCAGACGCTTGGTACCGGTCACGGAGATGGGCTTGATGCCGATGCCGGAATCCAGCCGAATCTGCTTCTTCCCGCCCTTCAGCATTTCTTTGTTCAGGAAGTCGATCAGCTTGGCGACTTCGGGCGTGCCCTGCTCCCACTCGATGCCGGCGTAAACATCCTCGGTGTTCTCGCGGTAGATGACCACGTTCATGCGCTCGGGGTGCTTGACCGGCGACGGCGTGCCCTTGTAGTACTTCACCGGGCGAACGCAGGCATAGAGGTCGAGGATCTGGCGCAGCGCGACGTTCAGCGAGCGGATGCCGCCGCCGACGGGGGTCGTCAGCGGCCCCTTGATGGCCACGCGAAATTCCCGGATGGCGTTGACGCTGTCGTCCGGCAGCCAGGTGTTGAACTTCGCCATCGCCTTCTCCCCGGCGAAGATCTCGTACCAGGCCACATGGCGTTTGCCCTTGTAGGCCTTCTCCACCGCAGCGTCAAACACGCGCACCGATGCCTTCCAGATGTCACGGCCCGTGCCATCCCCTTCGATGAAAGGAATGATCGGGTTGTCGGGCACCTGGTAGCGCCCCTCGCTGTATGTGATCCGGGCGCCGTCCCTGGGCACCGGCACACCATTGTATGAAGCCGCCATCACTCACCTCCGAAGTTATGTGGGATTACGACAACAATTATACGGCGGGGGGATGACCACGGAAATATGACGAAGATCACAATGGGTTGTGACGTAGGAACCGAGGCCGTTAACCGCAACTCCCGTTGGCTTCGGCCAGCATTTTCCCGTAGATTTGCCGCACCCCGGCGCAGGCTTGGGTCAGCGCAGATTCCAGCCCCTGGGGGAAGTCCCGCCGCAGGATGCTCGAGGTCAGGTGTTCTGTGACCAGGCGCGCGTGTTCCGTCCCCGGCAGCCACTTGCGCGCTCGCCCTTCCACCAAGCGCACCACGTGTTCCACCGTGCGCAGCAGTTCGGCAGCATGGTCCAGGGCTGCGGCATCAGACTTGTTCAACAGACCGGCAGCGCTGCAGCGCCAGAGCCGGTCCCGCAGGCTGCCTTGCTTGTTGGGCACCGCATGCCGGACCAGGAGATAGCTCGCCAGGAAGTCAATGTCGTAGACCGCGCCCGGGGAACTCTTGAAGCTCTTCTCGCCGGCCTCGGCGGTTTCCAGCTTGGCGCGCATCTCGCGCACCGCGGACAGAAAGCCAGGATCGGCAGCAAAGCGCTGGAACAGAATGCTTGTGGCCTGGAGCGCGCGCGCGGCCAGCTTTCGCGCGCCTGCCACAAAGCGCAACTTGGTGTACATCAGCGCCTCCCAGGGCTGCGCCTCGCCGGCAAAATACCCCTCCAGCTGCGCCGGACTCACCAGCAGTTCGCCCTCGCCGCCACGCGGCCGCAAACGCGCGTCCACGGGAAAGACCGTGCCATCGCGCGTGTAAGCGGCGAGCGCCTGCACGAATTGCTCCGCCATTTTGCTCAAGGGACGGCGGTCGAGATCCTCCTCGCACACGAACAGCACGTCGGCATCGGAGAGCACGTCGAACTCGCCGCTGCCCAACCGGCCCAAAGCCATCACCGCCAGACCGCTTGCGTCTCCGGCGATGCCGAGCGCGGCTATGATCGCATCTTCCGCCGCCGCTGTGGTCACCGCCAGCGACTCGTACACATCGCGCGACTCGGTAATGTCCCGCGCGCCAGAGGCAAAGATGCGATGGCGATAGTGCTGCCGCAACAACGCCAGCTTCTCCCCGTAGAGAAGCGGAGCGCTCGCGAGGTAGGCAAAGACCGAATCCCCCAGCGCTGCGCCTCGCGCCGGCGTGTCGGCAAACAGGTAGCCGCTGCCGGCCCGGGCCCGCGCTTCGCCCAACTCGGCCAGGGTCGCGATCTCCTCCGGATGCCGGATCAGAATGTCGGTGAGATAGTCGCTGGCCTCGAACAGCGCCAGCGCCCGGCGAACGGCTTGCGGATACCGCACCAGCGCCGCGTAGCGTTCAGAACTGGTAAGGGCCGCGCTGAAAAAGCGAAACAGGTTCTTGCGGGCCTGCGGACTAAGGTCAGGAGTGTCGGCGATCTCAAACAGGAACGGCGCATCCGCCGCCAGCCGTTCGAGGATCTGCTGGTTGGATTGCTCGGCGGTTCCCGCTTCCAGACTTTCGCGCAGCTGGAACTCCGCATCCGGACCTTCATGATGCCGGCGCGTCTGCTGGTGATGGATGATACGGTGATAGATCTCCGCGACCGAAGCCATGCGCCAGCGAACCACCGTTGCCAGATCGCCGCGAGGCTGGTTCGTTGCATGGCCCTCCATGGCGCGCTGCAGCACCTGAAGCTCGTCGGCGTCCGCCGGCAAGCGATGCGTTTGCTGCCCTTGGCGCAACTGCAGGCGGTGCTCCAGATGGCGAAGAAATTCGTAGGCGCTGGTCAATTCGTGAAATTCGTGGCCGCTAATGTGCCGCTTGTCATGCAGCTTATGCAGGGAGAACAGGGTGCCGCCGGAGCGCAACCACGGCTCGGCGCCCCCGTACACGCGTTGCAGACATTGCACCAGGAACTCAATGTCGCGGATGCCCCCGCGATCCAGTTTCACGTCGATGCTCCGGTCGGGATGCTCCAGGACCATTCGAAAGTAGCGCCGGGTCTGCATCCGCTCGCGCGCCTCGAGCGCGGTCTCAATGGCCGCGAAGTTGACCTGCTCGGTATACACGTGCGGCTGCACTGCGCGGATGAACTCCCGCGCCAGCCCAGGGTCTCCTGCCGAGTGCCGCACCTTAATCAGCGCCTGCCGCTCCCAGTCGTGAGCGCTGGTAGCGTAGTAGCGCAGGGCATGCTCCAGGCTGATGGCCAGCTCACCCTCGCTCCCTTGCGGGCGCAGGCGCATATCAATGCGGAACACCGCCCCTTCGCGGGTCATGCGCGAAAGAATCTCTGTGACCTGTTGCGCCAGGCGGATGAAGTACTCGCGGTTGGAAAGCGGCGCATCCGGCGCCTCCTGCCCGCTGCCGAAGATGTACATCAGGTCCACGTCGGAGCTGTAGTTCAGCTCGTTGCCGCCCAGCTTGCCCAGGGACAAGACCGCGAACGGCGTGCCCACGAGACGGCCTTCCAGGTCGAGATGCTGGGGCGTGCCGAAGCGCCGCTGGAGCTGCCGGTCGGCTTCGCGGACTGCTTCTTCAATCAGCACGTCGGCCAGGGCGGAGATCTCCGCCGTGGTCTCGGCCAGCGGGGCAATCTTCAGCACGTCGCGCAGCATGATGCGGACGTATTCTCGCCGCTTGAAACGCGCCAGCAACAGCGAAACATCCGTCTCGAAGGAGCGCGAGCGGAAGCGTGCCAGGCTCTCTTGGAACTCTTCGCGCGAGAAACTGCGGTCCAGATTCTTCTCCCGCAGGAAGGACTGCAGCAGGTCGAGATTCTGGATCAGGGTTTCCCCGAGAAAACGGCTGTGACCGAAAACCACAATGGCGTAATGCGCCAGGAAGTTGTGACGGTCGAGCAGGCGAACGATCTCCGTGGAGGATTCGCTCACCAGGCGATCCAACAAAATCAGGGCAGAATCGGGATCGGGAGTCTCCGCCAGGAGAGCGGGTAGCGCCCCCGCCAGCGCTGGCGAGACCCGCTCCATGGCGCGGGCCAAGGCCCGTTTGGCGCCTTCCCGGTCTCGGAACGGGATGTTGGCCACCGCCGCAGCAACGTCCAGCGGCTGCCGGGAATTGGTTGGCGGTCTGGTTTGAGACAAGGCGCTGGGCTCGAATTTTCAGCATAGCATGGCCCCGCGGTAACCATGTGCCGCTCCGGCTCCGCTAGAGCCGGGAGCCCTATCATCACCACACCCGGCACTGGTTTTCGCGCACCATGGGCTGACCCGCCTTGCAGGCAAAGGCCTGCTGGAACTGGGGCATGTTCGAGACTACGCCATTGGTGCGGTATTTCTCCGGAGAGTGCGGGTTGGTCGCGGCCCGCATGCGCGCTACTTCCGGCGTCTCATGGCTGCACCAGCCCTGCCCGTAGCCGATAAAGAAGCGCTGCTCCGGGGTGAAGCCGTCAATCGGTTCTAGCTTCTTTCCCTTCTCTGCTTCCTGCCACGCCATATAGGAAAGAATCAGGCCGCCCAGATCGGCCACATCCTCGCCGAGCGTGAGCTTCCCGTTGATCTTGATGTCATCCACCACGGTGTACTGGGAGTACTGGTCGGAGATGCAAGTGGCGCGCTTTTCGAACTCCTTGGCGTCGCCCGGCGTCCACCAGTCCCGCAGGTTGCCGTGGCCGTCAAACTGGCGGCCCTCGTCGTCGAAACCGTGGGTGAGTTCGTGGCCAATGATGCCGCCGGCGTCGCCATAATTCACCGCGTCATCCATCTTCTTGTCAAAGAAGGGCGGCTGCAGAATACCCGCGGGGAAATTGATGTCGTTCATCTGCGGATCGTAGTAGGCGTTGACGGTCGCGGGGGTAATGAGCCACTCACCATGATCGATGGGTTTGCCGATCTTTCCCAGTTGCCGCTGAAACTGGAAGGTCACCGAGCGCTCCACGTTGCCCAGGGCATCTCCCCGTATGATGCGTACCGAGCTGTAGTCGCGCCATTTGTCGGGATAGCCAATCTTGTTGCGAATCAGGTGAAGCTTTTCCAGGGCCTGTTGCTTGGTGGCGTCTGACATCCAGGGCAATTGCTTGATGTCGCGCTCCATGGCCGCCTCGATGTCTTCGACCATCTTCAGAGTGCGCTGCTTTCCCTCGGGGCCGAATGTTTTTTCGACGTAGGCCTGACCAAGGGCTTCGCCGAGATCGCGATCTACATAGCGAACGCACCGCTTCCAGCGTGGCTGCAGCTCCTTTTGTCCGGCCAGCGTCCGGGCGGAGAACTCGAAATCGACATTCACAAAGGCAGCCGGAAGATAGCGCGCATTGGAGTGCGCCAGATGCCAGCGCAGGTAGGTTTTCCAGTTCTCCAGCGGCTCCGTTTTGAGTTCCGCTTCCAGCGCCTTGAAGAAGCCGGGGACCACGACATTCAGCGATTCGGCATTGGGCAGCCCAACACCCGCGAGATAAACGTTCCAGTCGAACGATGGGGTCAGCGCCTGCAGCTCCGCCCGCGACATCTTGTGATAGAGCTTGGCGGGATCCCTGCGCTCCACACGGGTGAGCGATGCCTTGGCCAGAGCGGTTTCCAACCTCATCACCGTTTGGGCGTTCGTATCCGCGGCCTCGGGTTGATCGCCAAGCAGTTCAAACATCTTCCTCACATGCGCCAGATAGGCCTTGCGAATCTCGGCCGACTTGGCATCTTCCTTCAAGTAGTAATCGCGGTCTGGGAGGCCCAGCCCACCCTGATCGGCCTCGGGAATGAACTGCGAGGAATCCTTAAAATCCTGGTCCGCGGTGAAGGAAAAGAGTGTCGAGGTCGGCAACACCGTGAACACATCCCGCGCGTGATAACTGGCCAGGTAGCCCGCCAGATCGCGCACCGACTTCAGTTTGGCAATCCCCTCCAGGTCGCTTTGGATCGGCCGAGTGCCCGCGGCCTCGATGGCTGACTCATCCATGCAGGAGGCGTAGTAATCACCGATCTTCTGCTGCACCGCGGTACGCCCCGGGTTGGGGCGAGCGGCATCATCGAGAATCTGCCGCAGAACCAACTGGTTCTGCTCTTGCAGCTTTGAGTCAACACCCCAACTTGCCTGGTCGGGTGGAATCGGGTTCCTCTTCAGCCAATTCCCGCAGGCAAACTGGTAGAAATCGACGCAAGGATCGACGCCCCGGTCCAGCGAGTTCACATCGAGTCCGGGAGAATACTCCGTGGCCGCTTGCCCGGAGTCCTGGCCAACCGCGAAGGTCACACAAAGCAACATTAGACCCAACAGAGTCGAGAACGTCTTAGTTCGCATGGAAACCTCGGATGAATGCTGGAATTCAACGCCGTTCAACATGGCAGGAGTAGGAGCACGCCCGCCGGTGTCTTAGACGTAGCAGAAGGCACATGGTTTGGCCAAGCTTGTGGGGCGCACACTCCGCCGAACTAATACCTCCTCTGGCCAAAGTACTTCCGCACCCCGATGCTGTTGTATCGGCCCCAGGGCCCGTTCGGACCGAGGTCCGCCGGACCCAGATTGCGGTCCCGCGCGCCAAAACGCTGGAACAAGAAATGTTGCGTCACCCGCATTTCAAAGCCCTTGCCGATGTAAGCGCCGAAACCCCACGACCGCTCCCAGCCCATTGCGTCGAAGGACCAGGTGTACAGATTCTGGGGTACGTTCTTCCCAAACAGGAAACGTGGCTCGCCAAAGAAGAACAGGCGGCGCAACTGGGTGCGCCCGAAGGGGCGCACTTCGACATAGCCGGAGATCATATAGCGCGCGAAAGCATTGCAGGGAGCGTCCTTCCCGCCGAAGTTTCCTGCATCCGCGCGGCACAGGTTAGGATCGATTTCGTTGTGCGGGGGCGCGATCTCGAACTGCCCGTACCCCCAGAATGTGTCCGAGGGAAAAAACAACCGGTCTTTGGGTCCTACTGCGGGAGCTGGGGTTGTCTGCCCCAGCGCTATTGTCGCCAAGGCCAGGTATATCCACATCCAGAGCAGTCGTTTCATGATCTCTCCCAGAATCATTGATCGAGCACATGGAGCCATAATCACGCTGAAATCCGGGTAATGGCGACGTTGCAGCCTGCTTTGCGGCGCCACGCGTGACGGCGCATTGTACTCCGGCGTGACCGTTTTGGCGCGGCAACTAACCGGCGACGCCACGGCCCTGCGACCTTAAGATCAGCAATGGCACGCCGAGGCATGTTTCTCTTCGCGTAGAATGGAGCCGACCCTGGCTGGAGATGACTGATGCGGGCCTCGATCAAACTCGGCCGCGTATTCGGCGTAGAGCTGGGCCTTCACTATAGCTGGTTCGTAATCGCGCTGCTGATCGTTTTTTCCCTGGCCAATCACTTTCACGAGGTGAACCGCGGCTGGGGAGACGACGTGATCTGGGCGGCGGCCGTCCTCACCGGCATCCTGTTCTTCGCAGGATTGTTTGCCCACGAACTGTCGCATGCCCTGGTGGCCAAAGCCCGCGGCCTGCCCATTCACTGCATTACGCTTTTTCTACTCGGCGGCATGGCGCAGATCGAGAAAGAAGCCACCGACGCCAAGACCGAGTTCTGGATGGGCATTGCCGGGCCCATCGCCAGCGCGGTCATTGGCATCGTTCTGCTGACACTGGCCCTCGCCTCCGGCTGGACATGGCGTGCCGAGCCTGGAACCCCGGGCGTGGCCATCCTGGTCTGGCTGGGCTACATCAACCTGTTGCTCGGCGCCTTCAACATGATTCCGGGCTTTCCGCTGGACGGCGGACGGGTCCTGCGGGCGATCATCTGGTGGATCACCCAGAACGCGGATCGCGCCACCCGGGCCGCAACCACCGTCGGCCAGATTGTGGCCGTGTTGTTCATCATGTATGGACTGCTGCACTTCTTCGGACGCGACGTGTTCGGAGGACTCTGGATGGCCTTCATCGGCTGGTTCCTGTTGCAGGCATCCACTGCCAGCCGCACTCACCTGCAAGCCGAATCCCTGTTGCGCGGCCTGCGCGTGCGCGACCTCATGTCCACCGATTGCCCGCACGTCGCCGGTAACACCCTGTTGCAGCACTTTGTGGATGAGGAATTGCTGCGCACTGGACGGCGCTGCTTCCTGGTGATGGAAGACAGCAGGGTGATCGGGCTCATTACCCCCACCGAAGTCGGGAAGGTAGAGCGGGACCGCTGGCCCGTGCTGCAGGTACGCAACGCCATGCGGCCGCTGGACCAGGTCCACTCCGTGGCTCCGGATACCAGCGCCATGGAAGCCATCGAGAAGATGGCCAGCGAAGATGTGAACCAGTTGCCGGTGATGTCCAACGGGCAGTTGGAGGGAATTGTCACCCGCGGACACATCCTGCAGGTGCTGCAGTCGCGGGCGGCGCTGGCGAGACGATGAGTCGGTCAAGGGCACAAAAAGGCCCGACATTCCGCCGGGCCTCAGGTCTGCGACACATCCAGTCTGCTACATCCAGCGCTAGTGGCCGGCGGGACGCCGGCGCTACGGCTAGATGTCGTAGTACAACGCGAACTCAAACGGATGCGGCCGCAGCCGCACCGCGTCCACTTCCTTCTCGCGCTTGTAGTCGATATAGGTTTTCAGCAGCTCTTCGGTGAACACGTCGCCCTTCAGCAGGAAGGCGTGATCCTTTTCCAGGCAGTCGAGGGCATCTTCGAGCGAACCCGGCATGGAGGGAACCTTCGCGAGCTCCTCCGGACCCAGATCGTAGATGTCCTTGTCGAGCGGCTGGCCGGGATCCATCTTGTTCTCCACCCCGTCGAGTCCGGCCATCATCATGGCTGCGAACGCCATGTAGGGGTTGCAGCTCGGATCGGGCGGACGGAACTCCACCCGCTTCGCCTTGGGCGACGCCGAATACATCGGGATACGGCAGGCCGCTGAGCGGTTGCGCCGCGAGTACGCCAGGTTCACCGGAGCCTCAAAGCCCGGCACCAGGCGCTTGTAGGAGTTGGTGGTGGGCGCGATGATCGCCGACAGGGCCGGCCCGTGCTTGATCAGCCCGCCGATGTACCACAACGCCAGCTGCGACAGGCCTGCGTAGCCGTCGCCCGCGAACAGCGGCTTGCCGCCCTTCCACAGCGACTGGTGGGTGTGCATGCCGCTGCCGTTGTCCTGGAAGATCGGCTTGGGCATGAAAGTGACGGTCTTGCCGTACTGGTTGGCTACGTTCTTGACCACGTACTTGTAAAGCATCATGTGGTCGGCGGAGCGCACCAGCGAGTCGAATTTGAGGTCAATCTCGGTCTGCCCGCCGGTCGCCACTTCGTGATGGTGGCACTCCACCTCCAGCCCGCAGTTCTGCATGGTCATCACCATCTCGCTGCGCAGGTCCTGGTAGTGGTCGGTGGGAGGTACCGGGAAATATCCTTCTTTGTAGCGCGGACGGTACCCCAGGTTGTTTTCCGTGCGGCCCGAGTTCCAGCGGCCTTCTTCGGCGTCAATGAAGTAGAAGCCATGCTGCTCGCGCTGGTCGAAGCGTACATTGTCGAAGATGAAGAACTCGGCCTCGGCTCCGAAGTAGGCGGTGTCGGCCACGCCCGTGGAAGCCAGGTACATCTCCGCCTTGCGGGCGATATAGCGCGGATCGCGGTCGTAGCGCTGCTTGGTCACGGGATCAATGACGTCGCAGGTCATCACCAGCGTGGGCGCTTCGGTGAAGGGATCGAGCATGTAGGTGTTGGGATCGGGAATGAGCAGCATGTCGCTCTCGTGAATCGCCGCCCAGCCGCGGATGGACGAGCCGTCCATGCCGAATCCCTCTTCGAATGAAGCCTCGCTCAACTGGTCAATCGGATAAGAAACGTGGTGCCACAATCCAGGCAGGTCCGTGAAACGCAGGTCGAGCAGCTTGACTCCGTTTTTCTTCACGAACTCCATAATGGTCTTCGGATCGGTCTTCGATTCAGCCATGCATCGCTCCTTTGTGCCGCCGGGTCTCCGGGCGTCGAAGTGGCGCTTCGGTGCGCTTTTTTCCTCTCGCCGAATGCGCAATCAATCTTGTCATCAGGATTTAGGGGGGATGTTGTGCGCCTGCCGCAATCGCTTGCGCTCAAGTCGGAGTCCAGTCTAGAAGCCAGCAGGCTGGGCACGGAAATTGATTGTTTTTATGGCGGCGATAAGCAGGAGTTATCCACGGAAAGAATTGCCGTTTCAATGGGTTGCATTGTGGAAAAGGGGACCGACAAAGACCCGCTAAGCAGAAAGGCCAAACTGCGCCCAAGTCAGCACACAGCGCCGGAAGCGAACCAGGGTTTCAGTAGCTGGTCAGGACTCCGCCACCGTTTTCGTGGAGGCCTCTCCCGGCGGCCGAGCCGACCAATCCCGTTCTGCCTCTCCCCACGGCCCTTCCACCTGGGGCAGACGCGCGGTTGCGGGCGTACGCACCGGTGGCAAACATAAACAGGGGTCGTCCAAACTGTAGTCCACACCGCAATAAACGCAATGCATGGGACCCTCCTATTGTCCGCAGCATAGGATCGTTTGCCCCAGGGGGAGAAATTCATTGTTTTTATACGCGCAATCAAAATTTGTGATATCAGAAGCGAGGAAAAGGCGGGGCTGCCAGGCTGCCAGCGCCTTCCGGTACACTAGTTTCGGCCTCCATGAGCCATACATCGACTACGCTCGCTCCTCCGCGCCACGACATCAGTCTGCTGACCGAGCAGGACCTCTACCTGTTCAATGAGGGTAACCACTACCGCATCTACGACAAGCTGGGCGCGCATCTCACCACCGCCGGGGACGAGTCCGGCACCAGCTTCAGCGTGTGGGCCCCCAGCGCGCGGGAAGTCGCGGTGATCGGCAGCTTCAACCACTGGAATCCACACTCTCATCCCCTGCGGGCACGCGGTAGTTCGGGAATCTGGGAAGGATTTGTCCCCGGCGTCGGCAAAGGCACGCTGTACAAGTTCCATATCGCTTCCCATCACCACGGGCACGTCGCCGACAAGGCCGACCCGGTCGCGTTTCTGAACGAGAAGCCCCCGCGTACGGCCTCGGTGGTGTGGGACCTGGAATACCAGTGGGGAGATCAGGGATGGATGGAAAGACGCAAAGAGAGGATTTCCCTCCAGGCCCCGATTTCCATATACGAGGTTCATCTCGGTTCCTGGATGCGGGTGCCGGAGGAACATAATCGTCCCCTGACCTATCGCGAGATGGCGCCGCGCCTCGCCGACTACGTGCAGCGCATGTATTTCACCCATGTGGAGCTACTGCCGGTGATGGAACATCCCTTCTACGGTTCCTGGGGATATCAGACCACCGGTTACTTTGCGCCCACCGCGCGCTACGGCACGCCGCAGGACTTCATGTACCTGGTGGACTATCTGCACCAGCGGGGGATTGGCGTGATCCTCGACTGGGTGCCGTCGCACTTCCCTTCCGATGGACACGGATTGGCCTACTTCGACGGCACGCACCTGTTCGAACACGCCGATTCGCGCAAAGGCTTCCACCCCGACTGGAAGACGCACATTTTCAATTATGGCCGCAACGAAGTGCGCAGCTTCCTGCTGTCGAGCGCCATGTTCTGGCTGGATAAGTATCACGCCGACGGACTAAGGGTGGATGCCGTGGCCTCGATGCTGTACCTTGACTATTCCCGCAAGCACGGGGAGTGGATCGCGAACAAGTACGGCGGGCGGGAGAATCTGGAGGCCATTGATTTCCTGCGCCAGTTCAACCGGGAAGCCTACAAAGAACATCCCGACATACAGACTTTTGCGGAGGAGTCCACGGCCTGGCCTATGGTGTCAAAACCAACCTACGTCGGCGGCTTGGGCTTCGGCATGAAGTGGGATATGGGTTGGATGCACGACACGCTTACCTACTTCTCCCATGATCCCATCCATCGCCAGTTCCACCACAACCTGTTGACCTTCCGCATGCTCTACGGCTTCACGGAGAACTTTGTTTTGCCGCTGTCGCACGACGAAGTGGTGCACGGCAAGGGCTCGCTCATCGGCAAAATGCCGGGCGACGAGTGGCAGCGGTTCGCCAACCTGCGCCTGCTGTTCGGCTACATGTACGCCCAGCCTGGAAAGAAGCTGATGTTCATGGGAGACGAGTTCGGCCAGGTGCGTGAGTGGACCCATGACACCAGCCTGGAGTGGCACGTTTTACAGTATCCCGTCCATCGGGGTCTGCAGAGTTGGGTGGAGCAGTTGAATCGCGTGTACCGCAGCGAAGCCGCGCTGCACCAACTCGACACCGACCCTGCGGGGTTCGAGTGGGTGGATTGCAACGATAGTGCTACCAGCGTGCTGTCGCTGCTGCGGAAAGCGCACTCACCTCAGGAGACAGTGCTGATCGTCTGCAACTTCACTCCCGTGCCGCGGCCGTCCTACCGGGTGGGAGTTCCCAGCGGTGGTTACTGGCGGGAACTGCTCAACAGCGACGCCCGCGACTATGGTGGGAGCGGGTTGGGCAATCTGGGAGGGCTCCACGCCGAACCGCAGCCGGCGCACGGACGTCCTTATTCACTGAACCTGATGCTGCCGCCCTTGGCGGCTGTGTTCCTGAAAGCCGAATGACCGTCACTACTGCCGATCTATCGGCAGCGGGCTGTCGCCGGGTCTTTCGGTAACAGGAACACAGCCATAGCCGCTGGCCACTTCCGGGGTCCCCCATCGGCGCTTCTGTTCACCCCCGGCTCCGGGTTCGGGGTCAGAGTGCACCGAGCAGGATCTGAAGCTGATTCAGGATCCTGTCCACCGGCTCACCTTTGGCCAGCGCAGCGTCCACCAGATGGGGCGCTTCCTCCGGAACGGGCTGCCGACCCGTGATCATGATCACGGGAAGCGTTGGCTTGCAACGCTTTATCTCGGCAGCCAGTTCCGCGCCGTTCATTCCAGGCATTTGGTAATCGGAGATGACCGCATCAATATCAGTCGCTTTGGTGTTAAGCAACTCCAAGGCCTGATGACCAACTGCTGGCCACAATCACTCCGTAGCCACACCTGCCGAACAGCGTCTCGTAGAACCCGCGAGTTCCGGGATCGTCGTCCACGCACAGCAACGTAGGCCGCTTCATGACGAGAGGACGCTCCTCACCCACCGCTGACATGCGGCCCTGAGCGTTGCACGGCAATGACCAAACAGAGACCTTTCACCGGCGGTGCGGAAGCGAGGGGAATCCCGAGCCGGAAGCTTTCCAGGGAACAGGATCGTCGTCCAGGTTGAGCGAATCAGGGTTGAGATGATTCGGTTGCGTTGAGGCCGGCGCGCTTTGCCAGTGCGGCAAGAAATTCGTCGAGCCCATCGATCTTCGCCGGCCCGCCTTGCGCCATCTCCTTGCTTCCTCCACCCCGTCCCCCAAGCTGCGCCAAAGCTTCTCTCATGAGCGCGCCCATATCGAATGGCTGACCTGCCGATTCCGCAAAAACCAGGGCCGGGGGACTGGCGGTGGAGCTCAGCAATGCGATCACCGAGGCACTCTGGCGGGTGAGGCGTTGCGCCAACAACTTGATGAACGTCACATCACGATCCGGATAACTGCGAATAACGACCTTGCGGCCACCGCTCTCCGGGGTTTCCGTCAGCAGGCGGGTGGCGTGCGCATCAGCCAACTCTTCCAGCAGCTGCTCGCGCGCCTTGCGCGCTGCGCGGGACTCTTCCTGCATTTTGCGGATCTGTTGCGGAACATCGCGCAAATGACTGGACAAAAGGCCGGCGGTCTCGGTGAGCGTGGCGTAGTCGTCGCGCGCGGTGCTGACGGCCCGTTTGCCGCAAACAAATTCGACGCGCCAGCCCTGCTTCACTCTTTCGGTTTTGCGCAGCAGGATGCAGCCAATCTGCCCGGTTCCGCTGACGTGGGTGCCGCCGCAGGCGGTCAGGTCGAAATCGCTGATCTCGATCAGCCGCAGCTGGTCCCTCTCCATGGGCGGCAGCTTGCGCACGCCCAGGTCGCGCGCCTCGTCCTGGGTGACAAAACGTACCACCACCGGACGATTCTCCATCACCACATCGTTGGCCAGCACCTCGGCGGCTTCCACCTGCTGCGGGGACAGGCTTTTGGTATCCAGATCAATTGAGCAGTACTCCGCACCCATGTGGAAGGAGACCGTGGGCATGTTGAATAGGCGCACGAAGGCGGCGGACAGCACGTGCTGACCCGAGTGCTGCTGCATGTGGTCGTGGCGACGCTCCCCATCAATCAGGCCGTGGATGCGAGCTCCCTGCTCAATCGCAGGTCTATGCTCCAGGTAGTGCAGGATGGCACCGTCCTCGCGCTCCGCGACTTCGACCACGCGCAGCTTGCGATCTTCAGCAACAAGCCATCCGGTGTCGAACACCTGTCCGCCGCTGGTGGGATAGAAGGCGGTGCGGTCGAGAATCAGGGCAGGGCGATCCGGACTGGGCACGTCCGCCAGAACTCGCGCGTCGAATTCATAGAGGAAAGAATCGTGATAGTAAAGACGTTCAGTCATTGCGAAAGTCAACCGCCGGCACTTCTCAAAGCGTGCAGGGCTGAATGCTGAGTGTTGACCGCTGAGCGTTGGTTCAATACGGCCCGATGATCCCGCCAATCTGGCGCGAGGCCGGCGGCTCCGGCCGGGTATGTTGCCCGGCTTCGTCGATGACATCGAGGTACTTCAGCCCCGAGCCGGTGTTGAACAGCACAACCGTGTCGTCGGACTCGAAGAACAGGCTATCATGCAGCTTGCGATACGCGGCCAGCGCGGCCGCCCCTTCCGGCGCGGCAAAGATGCCTTCCACCTTCGCCCAGTGGCGGAGCGCATCCATGATCTCTAGGTCGGTGACCGCGATCGCTACACCACCGCTCTGGTTGAGAATATCGAGAATCAGGTAATCGCCGTATGCCTTGGGCACGCGCAAACCGGCGGCCAGCGTACTCGCATTGGGCCAAAATTCTGCGCTGGCTTTGCCTTCATCCCATGCTTTAGGGATTGGCGCACAACCGCTGGATTGTACTGCCACCATTTGGGGACGCTCGGAGCCGATCCAGCCCAGCTTCTCCATCTCGTCGAAAGCCTTCCACATACCGATCAACCCGACGCCACCACCGGTGGGATAGATAATGCCTTGCGGCAGGCGCCATCCCAGTTGCTCGGCCACCTCATAGCCCATGGTTTTTTTGCCCTCCACGCGGAAGGGTTCTTTGAGGGTGGAGACATCAAACCAGCCTTCGCGGTCCTTGCGGTCGGCCACCATTTTGGCGCAGTCGCTGATGAGGCCGTCCACCAGCGTGACCCTGGCGCCGTAGCTCTCGCACTCCACGCGATTGGCGAGCGGCACATCTTTGGGCATAAAGATATGGGCTTCCATATCGGCCTTGGCCGCGTAAGCAGCTAACGCGCTGGCCGCGTTTCCAGCGGAAGGAATGGCCAGCTTTTTCAGCCCGTAGGCCCGTGCCATGGTCACGGCGGCTGAGAGCCCACGCGCCTTGAACGAACCGGTGGGGTTCAGACCTTCGTCCTTGATATACACATTGGGGAATTCCCTGCTGGCCAGCATCGGGGTAAAGCCTTCCCCCAGCGACACCGGTTCGGCCTCGGGCAGGACCTCGGCATAGCGCCACATGCTGGGGGTCCGTCCCGCGAGCGATGAGGCCCGGAAGCCTTTCTTGATGGCCGGGAAATCGTAGCGGGCATAGAGCACGCCGCCATCCTTGGGGCAAACGGTCTGGGGATGCTCAGCGTCGATCTGCGCGCCGCACCTTGTGCATTCCAGATAGGCGACACGGGCCACGGGGGAAGTGTAGCACTGGGGCAGCTTTCGGCTTCTGTTTACCGGCTGCCGGCTGGCAGGCGCTTCAACAGTCCGTTGGCTCTGCGGAACCACGGGCGCTCGCGCCGCTTCAGATAGCCGGGCATGGTGGGCTTCTTGGCCAGGATGCGCTGCGCCCACTCGCGGGCCTCGGCCTGCCGCCCCTGGGATGCCAGAAACGTCGCGTAATTGTAGTAAGTCTCCGACAGCGTGGAGATCTTCGTGGCTTGCTGGAACAAAGCCTCAGCCTTGTCCGGCTGTCCAGCGTTGGCATAGGCGTGGGCCAACAGCCCGACGGCGCGGTGAAAATCGTATTTCGGATCGCGCCCGACCACTCCCTCCAAGTCGGGTAGGGCGGCCGCAAAGTCACCCATTTGTATCTCGGTAATTCCCCGCCGATAGAACGGATCGGGGGAATCGGTGCGGGAGGAGATGGAGTGGTCATAACACTGACGGGCCCGCGCGTAGTTCCCTTCCTCGAGGTAAAGGTCCGCCAGTTCTTCGTAATTTCCTGCGGAGGGATTGTCCAGGATGGCCGCCTCGAGTTCACGAATCCTGCGGCGCCGCGGGAAGACCTTGAATGACTGCCGCAACAGGCCCGCGTCGGGGATGACTTCGACCGCAATGTAGATCAACGCCCCCATGGGCCCGAGGAAGATGATGATCCAGAGCCAGTAGGTGTCGGGGCGGCGGCGGATGAAGTGCACGATGGCCAGCCCCTGCAGAATGAGACCCCACGGATATAGGAGAAACAGCAGCGATCCCATGCTTGTTGCGCACTATAGCACGGGGCGGTGTGCCGCACGCCCGATGGCCTCCTGTCGCGTTCAAGTGTCACCGCTCCGGCGCAACCCGGATGCTAGAATTCTTTATCGTGAAGCTGCCCATTCGCCTGCTGGCCGTTGATATTGACGGCACCCTGCTGAACCCCGAGTTTCAGATCTCCGAGGCCGATATGGCGGCGCTGCGCCGCGCTCACCAGGAAGGCATCGAGATCATCGTAGTGACCGGGCGGCGGCATACCTTCGCTCTGCCTATCGTGCGGCAACTGGATTTCGATCTCTGGCTGATCAGCTCCAATGGCGCCATCACCCGCTCGCTGTCGGGCGAAACCTTCCACCGAGATTTGCTCCCTGCCGCCACGTGCCGCAAGCTCTGCCATGCCATGCATGATTTTCGTAGCAACACGGTCTTGACCTTCGACGTCGAGACCAAGGGGGCCATCGTCCTTGAGCGCATGGATGAGCTGACGGCCAGCATCCAGCGCTGGCTGGAAAAGAACCTGCAGTACATTGATTTCGTCATCCCGATCGAGCGGTCCCTGACCAGCGACCCGGTGCAGGCCATGTTTTGCGGTCCCATCGAGCGCATGCACCAAGCCCTGAAGGCCCTGTCACACAGCGGCCTGGAGAACCAGATCACGGTGCTGCGCACGGAGTACCCCATCCGCGATCTGTCCATTGTGGACATCCTGAACCACGGCTGTTCCAAGGGACACGCTCTGGAACGATGGGCCAGTTACCGCAGCATCCCCCGCGAACAGGTCATGGCCATTGGTGACAATTACAACGACATCGAGATGCTTGCCTTCGCCGGACTGCCGTTTATCATGGGAAATGCATCCGAGGAGTTACGGCGCAACGGCTGGGCGGTCACCCGGTCGAACGCCGAAAGCGGCGTGGCTGCGGCCATCGAGCAGGTGCTTTCGTAGCACCGCCGTCCCGCGGTCGCGGTTCGGGGTATTGGGGATGTGCAAGCGAAGTAAATTCGGGCTGGGCCTGATTTTGCTCCTGGTGGCGGGCTCCGCTCCGGCCTCCGACCTCGCCATCCTCCGCAACGGCTTCACCATCCGTCACGAGCGGCGCGAAGTATTGGGGACAGTCACGCGTCTCTATCCTTCCGCCAGCCGTGACAGCTACATTGACATTCCTACCGACCAGATCGACCACTTCGAGAAAGACCTATGGAGTCCGCCCGCCGCGCGCGCAGGAACCCGCCCGGAGATGCTCCACGAGGTCATCACCGAGGCCAGCGGCCGCCACCATCTTGATCCCGACCTGGTCAGCAGCGTGATCCGCGCGGAAAGTGGATTCAATCCACGCGCGGTATCTGCCAAAGGCGCCCAGGGCCTGATGCAACTCATGCCGCAGACCGCGTCGCAATTGGGGGTGGCGGACACGTTCGACCCCAACGCCAACGTCGAAGGCGGCGCGCGCTACCTGCGCGAACTTCTGGAGCGCTACAACTTCGATCTGATCAAGGCGCTCGCCGCGTATAACGCCGGCCCGCAACGGGTGGAACAATATCGCGGTCTGCCTACGTACTACGAGACGCGTGTCTATGTGTCCAGAGTCATCCGCGACTTCAACCGCAAAAAGCTGGCGGAAAAAAAGGCCGCGACCACCAATGCCCGCAAGAAGAAAGCGGCGCCGCGAATGATGCAGGCAGCATCGCAGTAACAGTTCTCAGCCAATGCTGGTTTGCGCGACTGTCAGTGTCAAGCTGGAGCTGTAAATCCTACGCCCGACGGCACAGGGCGGATACCTGACGGCTGGTCCTGCGTTGACCTTCCCCTCCCGCTCATATACCTTGGCAGGGGCGTGCTAATGCTCTCATTCTAGCTTCGCCTTCTATATCCTTTAGATGAGCAGAAAACGCATTCTTATCTACGCCGGCGGGATCGTAATTCTCGCCGTTCTTTTTTATCTGCAGTTCCGCACCTGGCGGGATTTCGATTGGGCCCGGTTTGCCGGCGAGATTCATGCCATCCACTGGGTGCACATTGTGCACGCGGTGGCTCTTATCTACCTGGCGTACGGCATGCGGGCCATCCGCTGGAAGATCTTTCTCCGCCCGGTGAAATCCACCTCTTCACTCAAGATGGTGGCGCCGACCCTGATCGGATTTACCGGACTGGCCCTATTAGGCCGCCCGGGCGAGCTGATCCGGCCCTATCTGATCGCCCGGCGCGAGCAACTTACCTTTTCGTCGCAGTTGGCGGTGTGGGCCGTAGAACGGATCTTCGACATCGGCGCCTTTACGGTGTTGCTGGTGGTGGCTGCGTTCCTAGCCACTGCGCCCAAACGGCTCTCCTACTACGGCAGTTTTCGTGAGGCTGGAATCATCTTCACGCTCCTGGTGGTGGGACTGACGCTGGCCGCGGTTGCTGTAAGCCGGAGCGGAGAGGCCCTGGCGCTCTGGGTCGAGCACCGCTTCGCTCACCATGCTACCCGTCTGGGACACCGCATCGCTTTGCGCATTCGCGAGTTTCGCGGCGGGCTCAACACCATTCACGGCCCCGCCTCCCTGGCGTGGCTGATCGCCGTCTCGATCATCATGTGGTGCATGATTGCGGTGGCCTACAAGGAAACGGCTCTGGCCTATGGCGCCCAAGAGTTGCGCATTCCCCAGACCCAGATCCTGCTGCTCATGGGATCGAGCATGGTGGGATCGCTGGTGCAGTTACCCGGCGTCGGGGGCGGCTCGCAACTGGCCACCATCGCTGCGCTCGAGCATATCTTTGGCGTTCCTAAGGAACTGGCAGCCAGTTGCGGAATCATGCTGTGGCTGGTCACCTTTGTTGCGGTGGTGCCCACGGGCCTGTTTCTGGCCCACCGCGAACGGCTATCGCTCCGCAAACTTTCCAAAGAAAGCCACCGCGAAGAGGCCGAAGTCAGCATCCTGCCCTCGCCGCCCTCCGCCTGACGACAAACTCAACCGCCCGAACCTCATGCGGAACTCGGATGGGCATAATCCTGCTGCTACAATGCCCTCAGTCCCAAGCTCTATGAAGTGTCCTTTCTGCGGGTTCGCAAATGACAAGGTGGTGGATTCGCGCGAGAGCAAGGAAGCCGAGTCCATCCGCCGCCGCCGCGAATGCCTGAAGTGCGGCAAGCGCTTCACCACCTACGAGCGCATTGATGAGATTCCCTACATGGTGGTCAAGAAGGACGGCCGGCGGGAGAAATTCGACCGCCAGAAGGTGCTCAACGGCCTGCTGCGGGCCTGCGAAAAGCGGCCCGTCCCCATCAGCAAGCTGGAACAGATTGTGAACGAGGCGGAAAGCTTCGTGATCGAGTCGCCCGAGCGCGAGCGCAAGACCAGCGAACTGGGCGAACTCATCATGAACCGGCTGCGCAAGTACGACAAGGTGGCGTATGTCCGCTTCGCTTCGGTTTATTTGGACTTCAAGGATGTGCAGGAGTTCATGGCAGAGTTGAAAGATCTGCTGAAGACGAAGGAACCGGAGACCAAAGGCAAGAGCGCGAGGACACAGTAGCGAGTAGTGGGTAGCGAGGAACCACTTGCCCTCGCTGCTCACTACTGACCGCTGGCGACTCTTTGGATATGGTCCACAAAGTCACCCTGATTCCCGGCGATGGCATTGGCCCCGAGGTCACCAATGCCGCCGTGCGCATTCTCGAGGCCACCGGCCTGAAGTTCGAGTGGGAGAGCTTTGAGGCCGGCGCCGAGGCTTACGAAAAATATCACGAGTACATTCCCAAGGAACTGGTCGAGTCCATCGAACGCACCCACGTTGGGCTGAAGGGACCAGTCACCACTCCCATCGGTGGGGGCTTTGCCAGCATCAACGTCGAGTTGCGCAAGCGCTTCGAGCTTTATGCCAACTTCCGTCCCATCCGCAACCTGCCGCACATTCCGACCCGTTATCCCGACGTAGACCTCATCATTGTGCGGGAAAACACCGAAGGGCTCTACTCCGGGATCGAGCACGAAGTGGTTCCGGGCGTGGTCGAAAGCCTGAAGATCATGACCGAGAAGGCGAGCACGCGCATCGCGCGCTTTGCCTTTGAATACGCCCGCAAGAACGAGCGCAAAAAGATCCACGCCATCCACAAGGCCAACATCATGAAGCTTTCCGACGGCCTTTTCTTGCGCTGCGCGCGCAACGTCGCCAAGGAATATCCGGAGATCACCTATGGCGAGCACATTGTGGACAACACCTGCATGCAGCTGGTGATGAATCCCTATCAGTACGACATGCTGCTGATGGAGAACCTCTACGGCGACATCCTCTCCGACCTGTGCGCCGCCTTTGTGGGCGGGCTGGGATTTGTCCCCGGCGCGAATTTTGGCGACCACTGCGCCATTTTTGAGGCGGTGCATGGCTCCGCGCCCGATATCGCGGGCAAGAACCTCGCCAATCCCACGGCCGTACTTCGTTCTGGTCTGCTCATGCTGCGCCACCTGGGCGAATACGAGGCGGCGCTCAGGATCCGCAACGCGCTGGAGAAGGTCTACCGTACCCGCGAGAAGCTTACCCGCGATGTGGGCGGTATGGCCGGAACCTCGCAGTTCGCTGACTCGGTGATCGAAGCGATGGAGTCCCAGGACAGAGTGCAACCGGCCGCGGAGCCTTCCCGCGCTTAGGCATCGTTTTCTAGTTGCGGAATCTGGCAATTTGGTTACCGCCTTCCGTCCGTCTGCGAACTGTGCAATCACCCTATGCCCAAATTACGAGACATTCGCGCGTTCCCGCGTTGACCGCCCTGTCTCGATTGCGGTAACATCCCCTTTCTTCTGGGGAACCTGGGGGATGGCAACGACAACGCGGCGCGTAGGGGTAGTTCTGTTTCAGCTCGGCGGGCCTGATACGCTGGAAGCCATAGAACCTTTCCTTTTCAATCTTTTCTGCGATCCCGACATTATTGATTTTCCCTTCGCCCGCATCGGGCGCAAACCCCTGGCCAAGCTGATTTCCACGACTCGGGCCAGGAAGGTCCAGCACCACTATTCGGTGATCGGTGGCGGCTCACCCATTCGCCGCTTCACCGAGCAGCAGGCCCGTACATTGCAATTCAAGTTGGCGGAATCCGGTCTCGATGCCCGGTGTTTCGTCGCCATGCGTTACTGGCATCCGTTTACGTCTGAAGCAATCGAGCATCTCCGCGCAGCCCAGTGTGAAGAAGTTGTCTTGCTGCCGATGTACCCGCACTACTCCAGCACCACCACCGGCAGCAGTCTCAACGAATGGCGGCGCCAGTTTCACGACGATCTGCCTGTGCATTGCATCGCGCCTTTCTACCGGCACCCACTTTATCTCGACGCGTTGGTTGAACGAGTGAACGAAGCGCTGGTCCGCTTCCCCGCTCCTGAGCAGGCGGAACTGGTATTCAGTGCCCATAGTGTTCCGCTGGCGGTCATCGAGAAGGGCGACCCTTATCAGCGGCAGATTGAAGAGACGGTCGAACTGCTCATGCAGGGCGGAGGATGGCCCAATCATTACCGTCTCTGCTACCAGAGCAAAGTGGGCGCCAGCAAGTGGCTGCAGCCTTCGCTGCGCCAGACCTTGCGAAGACTCTCCGCGGAGAAGGTGCGCGACGTGTGCATCGTGCCCATTTCTTTTGTCTCCGACCATGTGGAGACGCTGGGAGAGATCGACCACGAGGCGCGGGCGGAGGCGCGGGCCCTGGGGATCGAACATTTCCAGATGACGTCCGGCTTGAACGACTCGCCCACGTTCATTGCCGCTCTGGTCGAACTGGTGGGCGCGGCCGTGGGCCTCGACCTGCGCCGAGAGTCCCCTCGCCTGGTGGCGGCGGACTGAGTCGCGGGACGAGACAAGGTTGGTATCAGGGCACAGCTTTAGCTGTACCGCTGGGTTTAAGGGAACGCGCGGCCTCAGCCGCTGCGAAGGATAAGAACGGATGGCAGACGAGTCCAAAGGCATCCTCGGGCATCTTCCGCCGTGGCCGCGGAAGGCGCTGAACAATTCGGTCATTGGCATGGAGCAGGCTTACCGGCAACGCAAGGGTCTGCCCTTGCTGACCGACGCCGACATTGAAGCCTTGAAGGCGGGGCAGCCGATGCCATGGGAAAGCGGCGACGGCGGCGCGGCTCCCCCCGCAGCTGCCGCAACCACTGCTCCGGCGGCGCCTGCAGCCCCGGCGGCGCCCGCGGCCCCGGCAGCCGGTGGCCCCATCAGTCCAGAAGTTGCCAAGTGGGTGGCTGAGGGCAAGAAGTGGAGCAAGTCGGCGATCGCTGCCGAGCAAGCCCGGCGCGGGCGCAAGGGTCTTCCCGCGCTCAACGACGCTGAGATCACGGCCCTGCTGGGAGAGCCCGCCGCGCCCGCGGCGGCACCCGCTCCCGCGCCTGCCGCGCCAACTCCGGCGGCCAAGCCGGCAGCCCCCCGCCCGGCCGCGTCCGCGGCAGCTGCAGCTGCTTCCGTTGCCCGCACCGGCGAATCCACGACGTACGTCGGCACCCCTGCCGTGGGAACTTCCAAAGCCGCAGCCGCCGGGGGTGTGGCCGCGGTCGGACCGGAAGACAGCGAGATCAATCGCACGCGCAGGCGCCTGGTGTGGAGTTGCGTTGCCGCCTTCCTGACTGCCTGGTTCATCGCCTTCTTCCGATTCTTTCTGCCGAGAACTCTTTTTGAGCCCAACACCGTGTTCAAGATCGGCTATCCATCCGATTACGGCCTGGGCATCGACGAACGCTGGCTGCAGAAGTACCGCATCTGGGTGGACCGCACGCCCGACCGCCTGTTCGTCATTTATGCGCGCTGCACCCACCTGGGCTGCACGCCCAACTGGAAGCCCAGCGAGAACAAATTCAAGTGCCCTTGCCACGGCAGCGGCTACGACAGCGAAGGCATCAACTTCGAAGGACCGGCGCCTCGTCCCATGGACCGGGCGCACATCGAGAAAGCGGCCGACGGGGAAATCGTGGTGGACACCTCACGGCTTTATCAATGGCCCAAGGGACAACCGTCCCACTTCAACGATCCGGGAGCATTCTTACCGTCGTAGTTCCGAGTGGCGCAGGCGCCGGCGCTTGCGCACCGGCTCACAAACCAGAAATGCACGGAAGAGGGTCAAATGGCTGAAGAGAACCAGAATGGCAAGAACGGCAGCCGCGTAGGCCTGCTGGAACGGGTGAAAGCGGGCGTGAAAGACGATGTTCGGTCGCTCACCACGGACATGCCCGCCAAGGCCAAAGAGCAGATCGAACACTTCAAGGACCCGACCAAGACCCAGGTCTACACTTCGATCTTCCGCCACAAGCACGACGACACCCCGCGCAACCGGGCCCTGGGCGTGCTGTCCAACGTATTTCTGCACCTCCATCCCGCCAAGATCAACCGGGACGCAGTGCGGTACAGCTACACCTGGGGTATGGGGGGCATCACCTTCTACCTCTTTATGGTGTTGACCTTCACCGGCGTGCTGCTGATGTTCTACTACCACCCTACCAAGGTGCAGGCGTTCCGCGACGTGCTCTACCTGGAACACGATGTTCCCTTCGGCAAGCTGCTGCGCAACATGCATCGCTGGGCCGCCCACCTGATGGTGATTGCGGTCTGGCTGCACATGTTCCGCGTCTTTCTGACGGGATCGTACAAGAAACCGCGTGAGTTCAACTGGAACGTGGGCGTGATCCTGCTGGTGCTCACCCTCCTGCTTTCGTTCACCGGCTACCTGCTTCCCGACGACCAGCTGGGTTTCTGGGCCGTCACGGTGGGAACCAATATGGCGCGGGCCACGCCGCTGCTGGGACACGAGGGCCCCTTCGGCCACCAATTGGGCATGACGCCCTACAACGACATTCGCTTCGGGCTGCTGGGAGGCTCGATCGTGGACGCCAATGCGCTGTTGCGGTCCTACATCTGGCATTGCATCGGCATCCCCATCGTGGCCTCTATTTTCATGATCGTGCATTTCTGGCGGGTACGTAAGGACGGCGGCATTTCCGGCCCGGCGCCGGTGATGCTGGCGTCAGAGGTGAAAGAACCGAAGAAATAGCACGAACTGTGTAGCGACAGCCGCCTCGGCTGTCGCGCCGACTTGAGTGATGATTGACAGCGGACGGCCGAGGCAGCCGTCCCTACGTGGTCTGGAGCCTTTATGGACTGGCATCAACTCTGGGAAATCGCTTCCGCGCCCGACAACGTGCCCATTGTGGCCTTGATCCCGCTGCTAGCCTTCTATATCTACCTGGCCTGGAAGCAGGCGCACGCCAATGACCTGCTGGTGGAGCAACTGGAGACCGACCCAGCGCTGGCCAAGACCCATCACCGCAAGACTTGGCCGTTCCGTCCCGGCTGGCAGAAGGAAGTGCACGTGTGGCCGTTCCTGCTGCGCATCGAGTTCCTGGCCGCAATCATCGTGAGCGCGATTCTCATGGTGTGGTCCATCACCCTGAATGCGCCGCTGGAGGAGCCCTCGAACCCCAACCTGACTATGAATCCGGCCAAGGCTCCCTGGTACTTCCTCGGCCTGCAGGAGATGCTGGTTTACTTCGATCCCTGGATCGCCGGTGTGGTCATGCCTACGCTGGTCATCGTCGGCCTGATGGTGATTCCCTACATTGATACCAACCCGCTGGGCAGTGGGTACTACACCTGGAAGCAGCGCAAATTCGCCATCGGCACCTTTCTTTTCGGCTTCATCGTTCTGTGGGTTTCGATGATCATCATCGGAACTTTCATCCGCGGCCCTGGCTGGCAGTGGTTCTGGCCGGGGCAGACTTGGGACCACAACCGGCTGATTTATGAGGTGAACCGCGATTTGCCGGATCTTTTCGGCATTACTTCGAACTGGGCGAAGGGAGTCTTCGGGGCAATTGTCGTGGGCGGATTTTACGCCATCGGCGGTTTCATCGCGCACGCGCTGTTCCGCCGCTACAACCCCAAGGACTACCGGCGCATGAGCTTCCTGCAGTACTCCATCATGATGTTCTTCCTGCTCACCATGGTGGCGCTACCGATCAAGATGCTCATCCGCCTGACCATGCACATCAAGTACGTGTGGATCACGCCCTGGTTCAATATCTAGTCGCTGGTCGCTGGTTGTTGGTCGCTGGTTAATGACCACGCGAATCTCAACCAGCGACTAGCGACCGACGACGATTTGGAGGATTTTGGTGCTCGAACAACCAATCCCGGAGCAAGACCCGATCGTAACCAAGTCTTTCGCCGCCTACTACGTGGTAGCCATGGTAATTCTGATGGCCACGCTGTTCTGGGCGCTGTGGGACGAAGCTTACGGACAGCGTCCCTGGAAGGCCTTCCAGCATGAGTGGAAAGACCGTTACGCTGCCTTCCTGAAGACTGCCAAGTCAAGGTCCGCCGAATCGGAAAAGTCGGTCGAGGGAACATCGGACTACCTGGCGCTGAAGCAGGCCTACGAGGAGGCATTTAAGCAGGCCGAACCCAAAGCCAAACAGATCAACGACCAACTGCACGACGTGAACGGCAAACTGCTGGCGGTGCGCTCGGTGTTCACCGACCGCCGAGCCTACGTCAATGCTCTGACCTACGATCTGGAGACGGAAACCTCCCAGTCGGCAAAGAAGAAGGTTCAGCGCGAGATCGAAGAATACGACAACGAGCTCGCTACCGTCGAGTTTCCTGACGGCAGCAGGAAGCAGTACAACTTCAAGCAGCTAGAAGAAGCCTTTAACGAAGTCAACGCCGAGAAGACTCGACTGAGCCTGGAACTGGGCGAGGTCTTGAAACCTGCCACCGAAGCCAAGGCTCAGATGGACCAGTACGTCACTGACCACATGGTGGACCTGACCCCGGACCAGATTGCGGGCCTGCAGAAAAAGGCGGAGGACTGGGACCCGGAAATTCTTCAGATCAACGTCGCCGAGGCCAACATCGTGGACCGTTGCCAGTCCTGTCACATGAACATCCTCGAGCCTGTGAAGGTCACCGCGGCGTCCATGACCCCGAAGGGCGAGAAGAAGCCAGACGAGTATGCACTCGCCTTCACCAGCCATCCCCAGGCCCAGTTGCTTAAGATCCATGATCCCGAGACATTTGGTTGCTCCCCCTGCCATCAGGGCAACGGGCGCGCCACCACCAGCGTGGAGAAGGCCCATGGAAACTACGAACACTGGCTCTGGCCGATGTTCCCGAAGGAGAACGTGGAGGCCGGCTGCCAGACCTGCCACGCCGCCGACATGGTGCTGATCAGTGACGACGTGGGCTGGACCATCAGCGAGGGCAAGGACCTGTTCCGCCAGAAGGGCTGTATGGGATGCCATCGTTACGAAGGCTACGACCGCGAACCCGAAGAGCTGACCTCCCTGAACCAGCAGCTCAAACAATTCGAGCAGCAGAAGGTTGACAACCTGAAGGAGTCGGCCTACCTGATGAAGGAGGCAGACGCAGCGGCGACCAACGCGGAAGCCAACCGGCTTAATGACAAGGCCGTGGCCCTGAAAGTAGCCAACAGCAAAATCGACGGGCGCATTCAGCAGCTGGATTTCCGCTCCCACAGCCTGATGCAGGACATGAAGAAGGTCGGGCCCAACCTGAAGGATGTCCGCCTCAAGCTGAACAAGAACTGGATTCCGGTATGGCTGAAGAAGCCGACTGACTTCCGTCCCACCACCAAGATGCCGAACTTCCGCCTGAGCGATGACCAGATCCGGGCGATTTCGGCCTACCTGTGGCAGTCGGCCTTGACCGATCCGCTGCCCAAGCACAAGCCGGGGAACGCGGACCACGGCAAGCAACTGTTCGAAACCCGTGGCTGCCTTGCCTGCCACTCCATCGGCGAGGACAGCCAGATGGAAGGCGGCACCTTCGCCGCCAACCTTACGCGCGAGGGAGAAAAGGCCAACTACGATTATCTGGTGCGCTGGATTCACAACGCCCGAGAGCGCACGCGTCCTTACTGCCCATACGAGAAGAGGGACATCGGCCCCGAGGATTACGCAAAGAAGGGCCTGCCTTACGTCTTCGATCTGAAGCACAGCCAGTGCCCCAACGACGGACACGAACTGCAAGTCCAGAACATGACCGTGATGCCCAGCCTGCGGCTGAGCGAGGAAGACGCTGAAGACATCGCAACCTACCTGATGACCCGGAGGGAGAAAGATCCTTCGTCTTATCCCGACGCCTCGTTTATGGACGATCCCAAGCTGAAGGCTGAGGGCAAGAAGTGGATCCAGAACTTCGGCTGCGCGGGCTGCCACGAGATTGCGGGTCTGGAAGACGAAGGGCGCATCGGCACCGAACTGACCGTGGAAGGCAGCAAGCCTCTGGAGCGTCTCGACTTCGCGCTGTTTACCGAGGTAGCGCAGCGCGGCGGCAAGGAGCCCATCACCGATCCCGATGACTTGCAGCGCTTGCCCGACGGACCGGCCAAGGGTCCCTGGTACGACCTCAAGGGCTTCTTCGAACACAAGCTGGCCGAGCCCAACGTGTTCGACAAAGGGAAGATCAAGAGCCCGACCGAGGCCTTGCGCATGCCCAATCTGCATCTCGACAAGGAGCAGATCCGGGCGCTGACCACCTTCCTGCTGGGCAGCCAAGAGAATTCCCTGCCCGACAGCTATCAGTACCGGCCCGAGGACGCGCGCGGCGATATCCAGCAGGGCTGGTGGGTCGTCAAGAAATACAACTGCATGGGATGCCACCAGTTCATTCCCGGTCAGCAGACCGTGCTGATGGGCATGGCCCGCTATCGCGACACGCCGGAGGCCCTGCCTCCCAAGCTGCTGACCGAAGGCGCGCGCGTGGATCCCGAGTGGCTGCGGCGGTTCTTGTCGAATCCGTCGCTGAGCGATAGCGATACGAATCGTAACGGCGTGCGGCCGTATCTGCAGGTGCGCATGCCTACGTTCTCGTTCTCCGACAACGAGCTGCGCATCCTGGTGCGCTTCTTCCAGGCGCTTTCGCAGCAGCCGATGCCGTACATTCCTGAAGAGGTTCCAACGCTGACGGCGAAGGAAACCGACATGGCGCGCAGCCTGTTTTCGAGCACAGCAGCGCCCTGCCTGAAATGTCACGCTACCGGCGACCCACAGCATGACAAGTTCGCCACGGCACCGAACTTCCTGCTGGCCAAGCAGCGCCTGAAGCCCGACTGGGTCGAACGCTGGATTATCGACCCTCAGGCCGTGAGCCCGGGCACCTCGATGCCCTCCGGCTTGTTCCGCAAGCAGGGCAAGCAGTGGGTCTTTGCCGGCCCTACTCCGCCGTCGTTCCAGGGCTATGACAAGGACCACACCAAGCTGCTGGTGGACTACATCTTCCAATTGACGCCGGAAGAGCAACGGCGCGTGGCCGCGGCCATGGGGCGAACGCGGGCCTCAGCCGAGCCAACGTCGAATAAACCCAGGACTGCCAGAGCAGGCTCGCGGCCGGCGGCATCAAGCGGCGGTGGTTCGCGGTAGAATGTGTTGACTCAGGTAAACAAAGCAGCCGGACCAAACCATTGCCTCTTAGTTGGCGTCATCCTGAGCCCGGCGTCAGCCGAGAGAAGGATCCTGCGAGCAGCGGCTGCATGGATGACAACGCAACAGACGTTCAAGCAATTTACGAAATCTCCCAAGAAAGGGCGACATCATGAATAGGAAAGCATGGGTAGGTATGCTGGGGTTGCTCTGCCTTCTGGGCCTGTGGCTCCTGGTGGGTTGCAGCAAGAAGGAAACCACCGAAGAGCAGCCGGCCGCTCCCGCCGCAGCGCAACCCGCGGCCACGCCGATCGATCCCAATACCGTGGCCAGCGTCAGCGGCACCGTGAAGTTCGAAGGCACAGCTCCCAAACCGGCCAAGATTGACATGAGCCAGGACCCGGCCTGCAAGGGTGTCAACACAGCCGAGACCGTCGTCGTGGACAATGGCAATCTGGCGAACGTCTTCGTATACGTGAAGGACGGTCTGGGCGACCGCACGTTCGATGTTCCCACCGCGCCTGCGGTCATCAATCAGCAGGGCTGCCGCTATCATCCTCACGTGCTGGGCGTGATGGCGGGTCAGATGGTGCAGATCAAGAACGACGATCCGACCACGCACAATATTCACCCCACCCCAAAAGACAACCGGGAGTGGAACGAATCGCAGCCGCCACAGGCGGCTCCGATTGAGAAGAGCTTCGCCCGCGAAGAGATCATGCTGCCGGTGAAGTGCAATCAGCACCCGTGGATGAAGATGTTCATCAACGTGGTGAAGAGCCCCTTCTATGCGGTCACCGGTCCCGACGGCAAGTACGAAATCAAGGGCCTACCGCCGGGCGACTACACCATCGCCCTCGTGCAGGAGAAGCTCGGCGAACAGGACCAGAAAGTCACCTTGGCCGCCAAAGACAGCAAGACGGTGGACGCCAGTTTCAAACAGTAGAAGCTTTGGTAGAATGACCTGCTCGTAAGCGGAGGACGGGCGACCTCGCCCGTCCTTCCACGAACCAAGCAAGCTCAGACGCCCATGTCTGGGGGAGCGGCGTAACCGGGTGGGGCGGTTGCGCTGGGGTGAACAAGGAGCCAGCTCTGAAGGCAGTCGTCACGCCGTACAATCGCGCATTGCACCGCTTCGCCGTGTTCACGGCGTGCGCAACCTTTGTTCTGATCGTTGCCGGGGCGCTGGTCACCAGCAATGATGCGGGCCTGTCGGTTCCTGACTGGCCTACTTCTTTCGGTTATCTGGTCAAGGTCCCCCACTGGGTGGGAGGCGCCCGCTTCGAGTGGAGCCACCGCATGATGGCGGGCTTTGTCGCTTGCCTCACCGTCATCCTCGCCATCTGGACGTGGATCGCGGAGAAACGCCGCTGGCTGCGCATCCTCGCGGTGGGCGCGTTTGGAACAGTGGTGGCGCAAGCGATTCTGGGCGGGCTCACAGTCCTCTTCTATCAACCGCCGGCGGTTTCGTCAGCGCATGCCGCTGTGGCCCAGACTTTCTTTTGCATCGCAGTGGCCATCGCTCTGTTCACGGGACGCCAGTGGATAGAAGAAGTCCCGCGAGTTGAGCTGGACACAAGGCGCCCCAGTCTGGTCACCCTGACGCTGCTTTCCATCTTCGTGCTCTATGTGCAACTGATCCTGGGGGCGATGTTCCGCCATCACGGCATGAGTTGGTGGCCACACGTGCTGCACGCGGCCGTCGTCACCATCGTGCTGACATGGACCGCAGTACGCGCCCTATCACTCTACTCGAAGATCGAAGCCGTGCGGCGTCCCACCATCATCATGCTCTCACTGCTGATCACCCAACTCTGCCTGGGGTTCGTGGCTTTCCTCACCCGCGTCGCCTGGGGACGGGATGCTGTCCAGCCTGAGCAGCCCATGGTGATCTCGACTGTGGCTCACGTCGCGGTGGGGGCGTTGCTGCTCGCGACCGTGGCCGTGCTGGCGATCCAGGTCTGGCGCCATGTCCCGGCGGCGTTTGAAGAACGAGTTCCCAGTGGTCAGCGAAAGCCGGTGGCCGCATGAGCACTGCCACCCAACCGTTGGCTGTCCCGCGCAACTCGGCGCTCACCTTGGCGCGTGACTATGCCGAGTTGACCAAGATGCGGGTAACCACCCTCATCGTTATGACCGCCTGGTGCGGGTACTACTTCGGAGCACTGAAATCCGGAGTTTCTTCTCTCTCCTGGGACCTGCTCCACGCGTTGCTGGGGATCGGCCTGATTTCCGGCGGAACCGCAGCCCTGAATGAAGTGATGGAGCGCGACATTGACGGCCGCATGCGCCGCACGGCCCAGCGCCCGCTGCCGGCTGGACGTATGAGTTTGCTACACGGAGGGACCGTCGGCGTATTGATGACTCTGGGAGGCGCGCTCTACCTCGGATTGGCGCTGAATCCGCTCACCGGATGGCTGGCGCTGACCACCTCAGTGGTCTATCTCGCCGCCTACACGCCGCTGAAGAAAGTCCATCCCATCTGCACCTTCGTCGGCGCATTTCCCGGCGCCATGCCCGGAGTGCTGGGCTGGACCGCGGCGCGCGGACGACTGGAATGGGGCGCACTGGTGATGTTTGCCATCGTTTTTTTCTGGCAATTCCCCCACTTCTTTTCGATCGCGTGGCTGTACCGGGAAGACTACGAAGGCGGTGGCATCCGCATGCTGCCGGTGGTCGAGCCCGACGGCAAGTCCACCGCGCGTCAGATACTGCTGTACTCGATGGGCTTGGTTCCGATCAGTTTGCTGCCGACGTTCCTCGGGATGTCGGGAAAACTCTATCTCATCGGCGCCTTGCTCATGAGCCTGGGCCTGCTCTGTTTCGGACTGCGCCTGGCGATTTTCAAGATGTCCCCGAGCGCGGCCCGCTCCAAGCAACGCGCCCGGCAGTTGCTGCAAGCGACCGTCTTTTACTTGCCGCTCTTGTTTGCATTGATGATGATGAACGCGCAGTCCTAGCGCCGGCGTCCCGCTCCCGTCCGCTGGGCTGGCAGAATTCGTACTGTAAAATACTCTGTGGCTTCCAAGACACGCGCGTACGCCGTAGCCGGCCCCGAGACCCCGCTCCCGATTGGCCCGCCCGCCGTTATCTCTGTAGAAGACCTGGTCCACCGCTACGACGGCCGTACCGCGCTGGATGGCGTCTCGTTCGAGGTGCGGCACGCCGAATTGTTTGGCTTGCTCGGGCCCAACGGCAGCGGCAAGACCACCCTGTTCCGGATTTTGTCCACTCTGATGGTTCCAGTCGGCGGCCGCGCCCTGATCCTGGGCCACGACGCCGCGCAAGAGCCAACTAACTTGCGCAGCCACATCGGGGTCGTGTTCCAGGCCCAGAGTATTGACATCAAGCTGACCGCAGCGGAGAACCTGTGGCACCAGGGCCATCTCTATGGTCTGCACGGCCGGGTTTTGAAGACGCGTATTCAGGAGATGCTGGGAAGAGTGGGACTTGCGGACCGCGCCAACGAGAAGGCAGAAACGTTTTCCGGGGGCATGCAGCGCCGCCTGGAGCTGGCCAAAGGCCTGCTCCATCATCCCTCGGTCTTGCTGCTGGACGAGCCCACTACGGGTCTCGACCCCGGCGCTCGGCGCGACCTTTGGCAATATCTTCGTATCTTGCGGGATGAAGAGAGCGTCACCGTGATCGTCACCACGCACCTGATGGAAGAGGCGGAGCGTTGTGACCGCCTGGCGATCCTGAATGAAGGCAAGCTGGTCGCCCTGGGCACTCCTGCCGACTTGAAGCACGAGATCGGCGGCGACGTGATCTGGCTGGAAGCGGCGCGCAATCCGCGCGAGTTGGCCGACCGTATTGCGGCGCGCTTCGGCATTGAAGCCACTGTGATCGGCGACCACGAACAGGAATCGCGCATTCGCCTGGAACGGGAACAGGGACACCGCTTCATCGCCGAACTTGCCGAGGCCTTTCCCGGAGAGATCCAGTCGATCTCCGTGAGCAAGCCGACGCTCGAGGATGTATTCATACACCGCACCGGACATCGCTTCTGGACGGAGGCGGAGTCCGGCACGAAGCAGGAATGATGTTCTCCGCACCCTTTGCGAGATCTTTTGCGTACTTTGCGTTGAAAAGCTTCTACCGCCAAGGGCGCTAAGGATTCGCGAAGGCCGCAAAGAAACGCTGAATCATAGGAGCCAGATTGCGCGCATGATGCTTCTGCTTTCGGTTGTACTGGGGTTGATCCCGCTGCTGGGGATCGCATGGACGCTTATGAGCGGCACCGTGACCACCGTGGACGGGCTGTTCACCAGCCTGATTCTGTTGACGCTCTCGGGAATCCTGCTTTTCAACGCTTTCCTCGAGTTCCGCAAGTTGAGGCTGGCACACAAAGACTCCGCGCCCTCGGCGCAGAAATCGAGCTGACGTGGCTACTCAAAGCGCAACTCTACCCGCTCAAGCCCCGGTCTCCGCAGGGGTGATGCTGCCCGCTTTCACCCTGTGGTGGCGCGAGATCGTCCGCTTTTACCGCCAGCGCGGCCGCGTGGTCGGGGTGATCGCTTCGCCTCTGCTGTTCTGGGTAGTGATCGGCTCTGGCTTTGGCAGTTCCTTCCGCTCGGGCAACGCCTCCGGGCAGCAGCACTATCTCGATTACTTCTATCCCGGCGCGCTGATCATGATCGTGCTCTTCACCTCGATCTTCACCATGATGTCGGTGATCGAGGACCGAAAGGAGGGCTTTCTTCTGTCGGTTCTAGTAGCGCCGGTTCCGCGCTCCGCCATCGTGCTGGGCAAGGTGATGGGGGGAACGACGCTCTCGGCGATCCAAGGCCTCATTTTTCTGGCCTTCGCTCCCCTCGTCGGGGTGCATATGAGCGTCGCCAGCTTTCTGCTGATTGTGCTCACGGTTTTTCTGGTGTCGTTTGCCCTGACCGCGCTGGGCTTTGCTATCGCCTGGCCCATGGATTCCAGCCAGGCCTTCCACGCCATCATCAACCTGTTCCTGATTCCGCTGTGGCTGCTCTCGGGTGCGCTGTTTCCCCTGTCGGGCGCCTCGGGCTGGATGCGCATGCTGATGCAGATCAATCCCTTGACCTATGGCGTCGAAGCGCTGCGAAGCCTGTTGTATCCCGAGAGCCCGGCGGATTTCTCGCTGACCGCTTCGATGGCCACTCTGATTCTGTTCACGCTGTTCATGTTCGGGCTGGCTTTCGTGATGGCCAACCGCCGCACCACCAAGCCCGCAGCGTGATGCAGATTCCTGAACAGTACGCCGTGTTTCCCGTCATCAATGCCACGCTGAACGGGACCAGCGCCGTGCTGCTGTTGGTGGGGCGCAGCCTGATCAAGCGGGGACGAATAGCGGCCCACCGGGCCGTGATGCTGACCGCAGTCGGAACCTCCTCCCTGTTCCTGATCTCGTATCTCTACTACCACGCTCACGTCGGCTCGGTGCGGTTTCAGGGACAAGGCTGGTCACGCCCCGTGTACTTCAGCATCCTGATCTCTCACACACTCCTCGCCGCCGCGATCGTGCCCCTGGTGATCATCACCCTGAGCCGCGCTTTGCGCCGCCGCTTTGATCGCCACCGCGCTATTGCGCGTTGGACGTTTCCCCTGTGGCTATATGTTTCGCTGACGGGAGTGGTCATCTACCTGATGTTGTATAAGCTGTTCGCGGTGTGAGGGTACTCCGTGTCCTCTGTGACTCTGTGGTGAAACTATGGCAACTGTAAGACTCAAGATCGACGTTGGCGGCACGGTGGGCGACCGAGCATGGTGCGCTCTCAAGCAGTTTGATCAGATCCAAAGCGCATCGTTCGGTCCTCGCTACGGAAGCGGCGGCGCTTGCAACCATGCCTCCAACGCTCCTCATCCCAAGGGCGAGTGGATCGGCGCCGAAATCAAGCTGCAGACGCCCTTGCTGGCGCAATATGCAGTATCACACTACCTCGAGCAAGACCGTGTACTAGATGCTGACGTGATCGATTAGCACTCTCCCAGGCGGCACTTGCGGAAGGTCTTTGCGCCCTTCGCGGTTCAACATTTTGCTGTAGTATTTTCCTTCGAGATCCCTGATGTCAGCGAACCTGGTCCCCGACCCATCAACGCCGGTTGAAAATCTCCCCAAGCGCCCGCGCATGTCCACCCGCAACCGCCTTCTCTTCTTCCTCACCGCGTGGCTGATTGTGCTCATGCCCTTCCTGTTCTGGTGGAACACCTGGTTCGGGCGCCAGCTTTCCGACAAACAGCTCAGCGAATACCTCCGGGACGATAAGAAGCCCCGCCACATCCAGCACGCGCTGGTGCAGATTGGCGAGCGCATGAACCGGCACGATGCCACCGTCGCCCGCTGGTATCCCGAGGTGGTTCGTCTGTCCTCCTATCGGGTGGAGGAGGTTCGCAACACCGACGCCTGGGTTATGGGCCAGGACACATCGGGAGCCGGCTTTCACGAGGCGCTGCTCAAGATGCTCAGCGATCCTTCCCTTATGGTGCGGGGCAACGCAGCCTTGTCGCTGGTGCGCTTCGGGGACGCCACGGGAAGGCCACAGATTGTCGCCCTGCTGCAACCCGTTATGGTGGTGGCCTCGCAAGGCGGCAAGGTGGCTGACACCAGCGCTCCCGGCACGGCAATCCACCAGGGCGGGATTGTCGCCAAACTGAAAGATGGAGATCAAACAATGGACGTTCGGTCGCCCATTACCGGGCGCTTGCGGACATTGTCCGCTCATACCGGCCAGACGGTCGCCGCCGGGGCCGAAATCGCCACCATTGACCCGGGCACTGATCAAGTGTGGGAGGCTCTGCGCGCCCTTTACGTCATAGGTCAACCTGAGGACCTACCTGCGGTGCAACGCTACCAGCGCGAACTACCCGATATCCCGGACCACGTGCGGCAGCAGGCGGTGGAAACGGAGAGGGCGATTCGGGAAAGAACTGGACGGCAATAGTCATCTCGTCGACGAAACGTCCTCGTTGTCATGCTGAGCGTAGTCTGCGCGGGCGCTTCCGACCGTGCAGAGGGAGTCGAAGCATCCCTCCCCCCCATTCATTGCCGGGTGTAGGGATTCCTCAGCCTTCGCTAGCGCTCAGGGTCGGAATGACACGCGTGGCAGGGACTGGTGGTTCTTTCCTAATGGCTGACGGCTAGATCGACATTACCCCGACTTCTTTTTCCACTTCGGTCGTATCCACCATCACGATGGCATCCCAGGGGCACCCGTCGAGAAAGGCCCCATCCGGCCCTTTGGACGTGCACTTTTTGCATCCGATGCACAGGATGGGATCGACCTGGATTCTGCCAAAAGGCGGATGGTCCTCGTCCGGCACCCAAAACATGCAGTCTTCGACGGGACAATACTCCACGCAGGCGGGCGAGCCAGCGCAGCCGGTGCAGCACTCGGTGATGACCGCCAGTTCTTTGGGCTTCTTCTTTCGGGGAGTGGTGAGGCCTTTGGACCGTGGTTCGTGCTTGAGTTCGTCGGGCACCATCCCGACTGCCGGGGTAGACATGGCGGAAATTATACCGTATCGCGGAAAACCTTAGCACACCGCGCCGTGATCGGCGTCACCCCCACAATGTCGGTCGCTCACCAAAAGTGCGGCCACGGTTTCTGATATATTGAGCAGCCAGCGGAAGGAGTCGCGATCATGGCAGGAAAAAGCGTTAACAAGGTCATCTTGATCGGCAATCTTGGGAAGGATCCGGAGGTGAAATACACGCCCCAGGGAACGCCCGTGGCTAAACTGGCGCTCGCTACCAATGAGCGGTACAAGGACAAAGATGGAAATTGGCAGGACCGCACCGAATGGCACAATGTCGTGCTGTGGGCGCGTCTGGCCGAGATTGCCGGCGAATATTTGAAAAAAGGCGGCAAAGTGTACATCGAAGGCCGCCTGCAGACCCGTTCCTGGGATGACAAGCAGACTAACCAGAAGAAATACATGACGGAAGTTGTGGCCAATGACCTGGTTCTGCTGGGAGGACGCGGAGAGGGCGCCGAGTCCTCCGGCGGGCACGCCCGCGGCGCCGCTGGCGGCAACAACTTCGACCAGCGCGCCCCCGAGCCTGAACCGGCGCCTGCGACGCCCATTAGCGACGAGGACATCCCCTTTTAGTTCGGCCCCAGGTGCGCCTTCGGGCTGGCTACGCGGTGCAGTGCATGCTTTGTGGGAACGGCTGAGGAGGAACCCTTGGAAACTTCTGACAGCCCGGCTGCACCTGTGCCAGCCTCGCCCGCAAACCCGCCCGAACCTGCCTTCAAGGACCGCAGTACTGGCCTGCTCGTCCTGGGCATCATTGAAATTGCCGGTGGTGCTTTCGCGGCGCTGGCCATCCCATTCGTTTTCCTCTCCGCGATTCTCATGCGCAAAGGCGGCGGGCCGGCGATGCCCTTGCGCAGTTTCGCCGTCACTTGCCTGACCTATGCCCTGCTCGCAGTCGTGCTTGTCACCCTCGGCATAGGCGCAACCAAAGCCAAGCGCTGGGCCTGGGCGTTGAACCTTGTCGTCTCCTGGATCTGGCTGATCACCGGAGTGATGGTCACCATCATGCTTATCGCCGTTGTGCCTTCGAGCATCCTGGCGGGCATGCGCACCGCGGCATCGCAGAACCCCAGTGCGCCTCCCGTGCCCGCGGGGTTCATGGCGGTCATTGTCACCTTCATGATCGTGGTCGCAGCCGTTTTCCTGGTCGTGCTTCCCCTGATTTTCCTGCTGTTTTACCGAAGCAAGAACGTGGAGCTGACCTGCAAGCAACGCGACCCGGTGGAGCGCTGGACCGACCGGCGACCGCTGCCGGTGACGGCGCTGGCCCTGCTTGCCGCCGCCAGCGCCGCCTACTACCTGGTGCTGAGTGTCGCCACTCCACTGTTCCCGTTTTTTGGCAGATACCTTACCGGCAGGCCAGCCACGGCGCTATTCCTTCTGTTCGCCGTCGTTGACACCTACATTGCAGTCGCCTTCTTGCGCTTGAAGTTGGTGGGCTGGTGGGTGGCGCTGGTTGCGATCCTTCTTCGTCTGTCGTCTTCGGCCATCACCATCGGCCGCGCCAACCTGCTGGAAGCCTATTCGAAAATGGGCTGGTCGCCCCAGCAACTGGAGGCCATCAGCATGAACCCCATGTTTCGGGGCAACGCCATCCTGTGGTGGAGCATGATGTTCATGGTGCTGTATTTTGGATTTCTGCTCTGGCTGAAGCGGTACTTCCGCGCACCCGCTCCTGCCAGCTACACTGGATTCAGCGATTCGACTCCGATTCAACCAGGAAGCTAACCATGTCCGAGCTCGCCAGCAAGACTTGTGTTCCCTGCCGCGGAGGAGTTCCCGCGATGAAGGGTGGGGACCTGGAGAAGCTTCACCGCGAAGTGCCGCTGTGGAAGGTGGTGAACGAGCACCACATCACCCGAACCTTTGTTTTTCCAGATTTCAAGCAGGCGCTGGACTTCGTCAATCGCGTGGGCGAGATTGCGGAACAGCAGGGCCACCATCCGGACCTCCTGCTGGCTTGGGGGCGCGCCGAAGTCACTCTGTGGACCCATAAAATAGACGGTCTCACCGAGAGCGACTTCATTATGGCGGCGAAGATCGACCAGCTTTACCGGTGAGCGCTCAGGTTCTCGACACGGAACGGCTAAGCCTCGGCGGCTGAAGTCCTGCCCTTGTCCGATCGTTAGATCCATCGCGGCGTACCCATCGCATCTGCATCTAGTCTCCCGTCTCTGCCGTGATAGCGTCGCCACGCGCCCTCCAGCCTTTCATGGCCCACGCCCACAAGGCTGCGGGCAACAGCATCAGCAAGCCGGTCACAGTGGCAACCCAGCGAACGGAGACGCCCCAATCCAGAAACGCGCCGCACAGGTAGGCGCCGACGGCGATGGTCAACATGCATAGCGCCATATCGACCGCAAATACGCGTCCCCGGAAACGATCTTCGGTGTTGAGTTGCAGAAGCGTGGTCGAAAACACCCACACCGTAGATCCGCCGCAGTGCCCGACGATGATACAGAGGCAGGCAAGCCACACGTTGGGCGCGCCTCCCAGCGCGGCATACCCCACGACCACCGCCAGGTAGCCGAGGAGAATCCCCACGCGGAGTCTCCGATCTTCGTGGCCAGCGACTCGGGCCGCGAACAGAGGCCCAGCCAGAGCTCCCACACCGCGGGCGCCAAGCAGCAGGCTCATCCCTAACATGGCGCCGCGGTCCGGATCTGCACTGCCCAGGTGTACGGGAAACACCCGCCGGCCCATGACGGTGAACAGCACCCAGCTCGGCCCGATCATCAGATTGCCGGCTTTCACGAACATGGTGACCAGCAGGCCGCGGTCGGCACGGACGTAGCGCGCCCCTTCCACCAGCGGAGAGAAATCCAGCAAATCGCGCACCCGCAGCGGCGCGGCTGCTCGCGCGTGCGGCTCGTCGAAGTGCATGCCCGCAAGCAGGGCTGCCGATGCCACAAACGAAAGCGCATTCAGTACGAACACTGCGTCCCGCCCCAGCAGCGCGGCTACCACTCCGCCCACCGTCGCACCCAACATCAGATTGAGCGACCACGTCGTCGAAGACAGTGTGTTGGCCAGGATGACATCTTCGCGAGGAGTGATATTGGGAATAACAGAATTGCGCGCCGGCTCGAAGAAACCGGCCATCAGGGTTTCCAGCAGCAGCAGCGGATAGATCAACCAAACCATGGACCGCGACCGCACCAGCAGCATCGAGAGCACGATCACGACGCGAGCCAGGTCGGCCGCAATCATGACCTGCTTGCGGCGCATGCGGTCGTTCACGATTCCGGCCGTAGGACCGATGAACGTGAGCGGCAGGACCTGTAACACCAGCGCCAGCGCCACCGAACTGGCGCGTCCGGTCAGTTGCAGCAGCAGGCTGTAGATGGCCAGGGTGTAGAACCAGTCGCCGATCTCGCTGACAATCTGCGCCAGCCATAGGCGCCGGAAATTCCGGTTACGCCGCACCAGGCGCACATAGGCCGAGACGGAGATCGTCGTGCGTTCGAGTTCGGGTTGCGGTTCCATGAATTCAGGTGATACATTTCGCAAGCGTTGAAAACTGCCCCAGCGTGCGAAGGAGACAGTTTCTCACGAAGCGCGGTAAGAAACAGGCGGCACCACTCGTATATAGTTGTCTGTTTAAAGTACGACTGTCCCGAGCACACCACCATGAAGATCTATCTTGCGGGACCGCTTTTCACCACCGCGGAGCGCGAGTTTAACCACGAGTTGGCGCGCCTGCTCCGGCGGTCCGGCCATAAAGTGTGGCTTCCCCAGGACTATGAGCAACGAAAGGCCAAGGCTGCTGTGGTCTTTCGCAAGGACGTGGAGGGGGTCGATTGGGCCGATGTGGTGGTCGCCAATATGGATGGCGCGGACCCTGACTCCGGCACCTGCTGGGAGTGCGGATACGCCTACAAGAAGAAGCCGGTCATTGTTTTTCGCACCGATTTCAGGGCCGGCGACCAGCCCGGCAAAGCGCCCTATAACCTGATGCTGACCGAGTCGGCCACCGTTCATATTGAGGCCCCATTTACCGACACCAAGAACCTGGCGAGACGAATTGCCAATTCCCTCCGCGCACAGAAAGCAAAGAGGCGCAGCCGCGCCTCGTGAGGGTATTCATGCCGTTTCCAGAAAGTCTCGAAACTCATTTCGCCAATGATGGGGGCGGAAACAACTCGAATAAGGATTTATTCGACGCCGTTTGGGAGATGGTGAAGGAGTGTGGCGAGGAAGAACGCCACTTCAATACTCTCCAGAGTACCTATAGGGGCGTCGCCTCCACTTGGATTCTGGCCAGCTTGGGAGCTGTGGGCTATCTGCTCTACGGCACGGACGGCAGCCCCTATCAGCCACGAATGGCCACCATTGTCTGCCTGCTGGGATCGGCTGGTGTGCTCTCACTCTGGCGGCTTGACCTGCAGGTGTACCACAAATTGCTGGTTGCCGTTTTCGAGGAAGGCTGGAAGTTGGAGCGCTCGTTCGAATGGCTGCCCCGTTTCCGTACCAATATGCACAACATCGATCGCAAACGGCTGAGTGACCGCGACCACGTGGGCACAAAGCTTGCCTGGTTTTATTTTGTGGCGGCGCTCTTTCTAGCTCTGGCGGGCCTTTACCTCGCATGTACGGCCATGAGATACCATGGCGACCCCTGGTATCGTTGGTGCCTGGCGTCCGTGTTGCTGACTGCTTTTCTCGTCTCCTATTTCTATATGACCACCCGCAAGCGGCTGTTGAAAGATGCGGACTTTGAGCGGCACTACGCCGAAACCCGTGACCTGGTCCGTGACCGCCTGATGGCGGCTGTGCCGCGCGCTCCACGGTTGCAGGTAAATGACCAGAACGAAGGATTGCGAGTCCAGTATGAGGACAGGTTTCTCTTCGATATGGTGAAAGATGCGGCCAACCAGAAAATCCAACTTTGGATTTCGCTCAATCCGCCGGAGGGATTGGAGATCGTTTGGTCGAGTGGTGACGACTGCTTTGCCGTGGACGACACCGCCGAACCGATCGAGACGTGCATCGCCCGTCTGGTCAATGACAAGGTAGGCCCGCACACCCTCGTATTTCCCTAATCCCTTCCGTGTCTTCGGCGGTATCCCTGTCCGCAATCGCCCGAAGGCAAATATAATCCGCTTATGCTCACCGAGTCACAGTTTCGCCAGCATGGGGACAGTGCACTGCAATCCCTAAAACAGAGTCTGATTGCCGCGGAGGATTCCGCCGATTTCGAAGTAGAAGACCAGGCCGGCGCGCTGCACCTTTCTTTCGAAGACGGCAGCCGCTTCGTCATCTCGCCCAACGCCCCGGCCCGGCAGATTTGGATTTCCGCGCTGGCCACCAGCTTCAAGCTGGACTGGTCGGACACCGACCGGGACTTCGTGCTGGCGAAGACGGGAGAAAAGCTCAAGCCGCTGGTGACTCGCCTGATTAACCAGCAACTCGGGGAAGAAGCAGTGACTCTTCCATAGTGGGGTTTTGCTCGGTACTCGGTGCTCGCAACTCGGTACTCACTCGCTGCTCGGCCCCAGCTTCAATCTCAGATCGGCCGCGATCTGTTTGCCGTGGAAGCGTCCGTTCTCGATGAAGATCTCGTTGGTGCGCGAGCCCGCCACAATCACTCCCGCCACGTAGATGCCGGGCACGTTGCTCTCCAGCGTCTCCGGATCGCACGCCGGACGGCATTGTTCGCCCAGGAGATCGATTCCCAGGGCGCGCAGAAAGTCGTAGTCGGGATGATAGCCAATCAGGGCGAAGACAAAATCATTCTTCAGGCGCTGGGTGCCGTCGGGCGTCTTCACTACTACGTAATCGGTTCCAATCTCCTGCACCGTGCTGTTGAAGTAGGCGGCAATCTCGCCGTTCTTCACGCGGTTCTCGATGTCGGGCCGCACCCAATACTTGATGTGATAATGCAGCTGGGCGTCGCGGTGAACGATGGTGACCCGCGACCCATGCCGCCATAGATCGAGGGCCGCTTCCGCCGCGGAGTTCTTGCCGCCCACCACCACCACATCGCTGTCATAAAACGGATGCGGCTCGCGGTAGTAGTGGAACACCTTGGGCAAGTCCTCTCCCCGCACCCCCAGCTGGTTGGCGAGATCGTAGTATCCGGTGCACACGATGATCTTGCGCGCGCGATAATCGTGAATTCCCGCCGAACGATCGGTCGCGGTCACGCGAAAGTTCCCGTCCTCCCCGGTCACCGTCTTCACCCACTGGTACTGGCAGATGCGCAAATGGTAATGTTCTGCCACTTTGCGGTAGTACTCCAGCGCCTCCTGGCGGGTGGGCTTCTGGTGAGCGGTGTTGAAGGGGATGTCGCCAATTTCCAGCAGCTCCGGGGTGGTGAAGAACACCATATTCGCCGGATAGTTGTAGATGGAGTTCACGACACAGCCCTTCTCAAGAATCAACACCTTCAGGCCGACCTTGTGCGCTTCAATAGCGCACGCCAAACCGGTGGGGCCGGCACCGATGATGAGCACGTCCGTCCAGGTGTCAGGACGCGAGTGTGCCTGAGCGCGGGGCAGCGTGGCGGGAGTGTGTTCCGTCGTTGCCAAAGGTCGGTTCCTGTCGTCTCGCAGAGGGGCTGACGACGCGCCCCAAGCGCTTCCTTGAACCCACAAATTCTAGCACGCAGCCACAGAGCAGATTCTCCGCGTCACCCGCAGCTGTGCGGCCGCTCACAATGGAGCAGGTCAGCGGCAGTATAATTTTGGTGTTGGTCTCATCCTACGCACGGATCAGGAGCGCGCTATGGCAACTCTCACCGACGCTGCCGTTCGTACCCGCATTGAATCCGACAGCATGGGCAAGATCGAGGTCCCATCCAACGTCTACTGGGGCGCGCAGACCCAGCGCTCGCTGCTGCACTTCGCTATCGGTCGAGACACCATGCCGCCGGAGTTGATTCGCGCTTTCGGTATCCTCAAGAAAGCCTGCGCGCTGGTGAACCAGGACCTGGGCAAGCTTCCAGCAGACAAGACCAAGCTCATCGTCCAGGCCGCCGACGAGGTCATCTCCGGCAAGCTCAACGATCAGTTCCCCCTGCGCATCTGGCAGACCGGCAGCGGCACCCAGACCAACATGAATGTCAATGAAGTCATCTCCAACCGCGCCATCGAGATCGCCGGCGGAGAGATGGGATCGAAGAAACCCATTCATCCCAATGACCACGTCAACATGTCGCAATCGTCCAACGACACGTTCCCCGCGGCGATGCACATTGCCGCTGCCGAGCGGGTGAAAAACGCGCTGATTCCCGCAATTAAGACTGTGCGCGACGCGATTGCGGCCAAGGCCGGGGAGTTCAATGACATTGTGAAAATCGGCCGCACCCATTTGCAGGACGCCGTGCCCCTGACTTTTGGCCAGGAATTTGGCGGCTGGGCCGCGCTGCTGGACCGCGACATCAATCGCCTGGAGCAGGCCTTGGACGGGTTGTATGAACTGGCGATTGGCGGAACCGCCGTGGGCACGGGTCTGAACGCCCATCCAGAATTTGCCGAGCGGGCCGCCAAGAAGATCGCCGAACTCACCGGACTTCCCTTCCGCTCCCATCCCAACAAGTTCGCCTCGCTCTCGGCTCACGATGAGATCGTCTTCGCGCAAGGCGCGCTGGAAACTCTGGCCGCATCGTTTATGAAGATTTCGAACGACATTCGCTGGCTGGCCTCCGGCCCGCGCTGCGGATTGGGAGAACTGTCGATTCCCGAGAACGAACCGGGATCGTCCATCATGCCCGGGAAAGTAAACCCCACGCAGTGCGAAGCCATGACCATGGTGTGCGTGCAGGTGCACGGCGCCACCGCTGCTGTGGGATTTGCCGGCTCACAAGGCAACTTCGAACTGAACGTCTTCAAGCCGGTGATGATCTACAACTTCCTGCACTCGGTGACGCTCCTCACCGACGCCTGCCACGGCTACGTCGAGTACATGATCAAAGGCATCGAGGTGGACAAGGCCAAGGTGGACTGGTACGTGAAGAACTCGCTGATGCTGGTGACGGCGCTCGCCCCCAAAGTCGGCTACGACAACGCCGCCAAAATCGCGCACACCGCCCACGTCGAACACACCAGCCTGCGCGAAGCCGCACTGAAGCTGGGCTTTCTGACGGGTGAAGAATTCGATCAGTTGATGAAGCCGGAGAAGATGACGAGGCCATAAAGAAGCTCGTATCCAAGAGTTGTGATGATTGATGATGATGAATTCAGCGCTAATCTGTTCAAGCAGCTACTCGAACTCTGGGTGAATCCGGAACTCGGAAGGCGCAAGGCTGCAGGGCTCCTGGATGACTCGTTTCGCCTCTACGCGGCACAGGTGGTTATGCACGTAGAGCGGCCAAATGAGGTAAGGATTAACCAGGAAGTCCGGGCGCTAATGCGGGCTAGGGCTACAAGGGGGATTTCAAAAGGCGAGTGGGTAACATCGAGAGATTTCAGCGACATAGTAGACCTGGCACTGCCAGACGACGAACCAGACTCAGCCCATATTACAGCCATACTCCACAACGGCAAGTGGTTTATCAAGTTCGATTTCAGATACAACTCTGGCAGGATTAGACAGACCGCCGCAGCGGCGCGTGAGTTCTTAGCTTCTGCAAAATCCGCCCTAGAGAAAGGCCATCTTCACCCATCAGTGGACTGCCTATTTAGTGCGGTCGAACTATTGGGAAAGGCCTTCCTGCTTGCTCTGCCAGATGATAGGGTGGTCAAGAGTAGGACACATTCCTTCATTGCGTCGCGCCTCAATCTTGGGTCCAAGCATGGTATTCACTACGGTCGTTATGCCGGGTTGGTCAATCGACTGTCGGAACTTCGCCCCGCCGCACGATATCTGAAGCGCCCCCTTGAAGTAACCAAGAACGAGATGGAGGAAATGATCGCCACTGCCGAATCAATGTTCGCAGAGGCATCGTCACACGCCAGAACTGCATTTCTGACCTGAGCGCTGGCGGCTGGTCCTTTAATGGGAACACGAATCCGGCCGACGAGCACGCTTAGCCCTCTCCTTCTCGGGCGAGTTGACATTAGCCCAAGTCAACTGTACAGTTTGATTAGGCGAACTGTCTAGTTTATGAATCACAGCATCGTTGTCACCGCGTTAGACGCGCGGACCCACTTCGGTAAGCTTCTGCGGCGCCTTGAGGATGAGGGCCGATCGCTGGTCATTGAGAAGCGCGGCCAGCCACGCGCCATCCTGCTCAGCATTCGCGACTATGTACGACTCGCGCTTCCTGAGCCAGAGGTCCTTCGCGTCATCGGAGAGGAATCGCGGGGCAAGCGGACGAACAAGCTGAGCGCCCTGCAGGTTGACCGGGTCATCAAGGCCGCCCGCCGAAGCAAGCGGCGATGATCCCGCTTCGGCTGGTACTCGATACCAACGTGGTGGTGTCGGCCGCGCTCAAGCCCGAGGGGCTGCAACGGACGGTGCTGCTGCTGGCCATGACCCGGCCTGCCCGCTGGTACGTCTCGGAACCAATCCTCGCGGAATACCGCCTGGTTCTGGCACGGCCTGAACTGAAGATCCGCCGGAGCCTACAGCAACAGCTCCTGCAGTTGATCAAGAACCATACGCGGCTCGTCCAGCCGACCCACGCGCTGCACGTCACGTCGGATCCCTCGGACAATATATTCGTGGAATGCGCCGACGCCGCTCGCGCAGACTACCTGGTGACCGGCAACCAGCGGCATTTTCCCAAGCTCTGGAAGAACACCAAGATCATTACTTCGAGCGAATTTCTCAGCGTGATTGCGCCCCACCTGATTCCGTGAGTTGGCTACCAGGACCCTCCCCAGATCTTTTTGAGTGGCCGACCGCCCTACACCCCGAACCGCTCCCGATACGCGCTGGGGGAAACCCCTGTATGCCTCTGGAACAGGCTGCGGAAGAAGGCGACATCCTGATAGCCCACCGCGTCGCTGATCTCCTGTACGGTGCGATGGTCGCTTTCCAGCAGGCGCTTGGCGGCGGCGACCCGCAGCTTTTGCAGGTAGGTCAGCGGGCTGTCTCCGGTGGCCTGCTTAAAGCGGCGGACGAAATTTCGCAGGCTCATGCCCACCCTGCGGGCTGGCGCATCCAGCGGAAACGTCCTCTGAAAGTTCTCGTGGAGCCATTCCTGGGCACGCGAGATGGAGTCATCCGTATGCTGGGTTTTTAAGGGGACAATGCCGAATCCCGCCTGCCAGGTGCGGGGGGTCTCGATGAGCAGCGCCTTGGCGCTCTGCATGGCCACCTCGTGGCCGCAGAATCGCTCCACCAGGTACAGGCTGAGGTCGAGCGCAGCGTGCACGCCACCGCCACAATAGAATCCGTGGTCCTCCGTCACCATCAGCTCCGGCATCCAGTGGACCCTGGGGTACATCTCGCGGAACCGGTCGGCCAGCGCCCAATGCGTGGTCGCGCGCTTGCCGTCGAGCATGCCCGTCGCGGCAATCAGACCGACGCCGGAGCAGACGCTGGCGATGGCCGCTCCGCGCTTGTGCCAGCGCCGCAACCAGGGGACGACCGGCGCATTGCGCTCGGCCACGTCGTCAATGCTGAGGCCCGTTGTCGGAATGAAGATGAGGTCGGTCTTGCGGACGTCGGCCAGCGCTACATCAGGTTTGATGTGGATGTCCCCATCGCATCGTACGGCGCGTCCATCCACTGACGCGGTGGTCACTCGAAAGCGAGGGACCGGCTTTGTGCCGGTGAGGATGTTCCACAGCGAGCCCGCGTGGCGGAAGACCTCCATCGGACCGATGGCGGTGGAAGAAAACGTCTCGTCGAGAAACAGGACGGTTACGTCTGTCATTTGCATCCTCCCTGAAGGGCGGGGCCATGGCGCAATAACCTATGTACAATGGCATATCTGCCATCTTGTTGCAATGCCTTTCTGCAGGTACCCTCGGCACATCGTAGGCAAATCTTCGGAAGAAATAGTGGCCTTAAGGAGGACGGAATGAGCGAACACTATCATGATCCCGCGGACTTGCGGTTTCTGAGGGAGATGGGCAAACTTGCTCCCACGGAATTCAACGCCTGGCTCAACCTGGACAAGATTGTGGGCCGGGACGAGGGCGCCATCCCCAGGAAATATCGCGAGCTGATCGCCCTGGCGGTGGCTTGCACAACCCAGTGCCCCTACTGTATAGAGGTGCACACCAAGGCTGCCAAAGCCGCAGGGGCAACCCGCGAGGAGATCACCGAGAGTTCCCTGCTCGCCGCCGCCCTGCGCGCCGGAGGAGCGGCCACGCACGGCGCTATGGCGCTGAAATTCTACGAGCAGAGCTAAATCTGAAAGGAGAAACAACATGGCCGAATCTGATCGCATCAAGTATTTGCGCGTTGCGCTGATCCTGGTGGGTCTGATTTTCATCTTCGGGATCTACCCGCTCACCATTCTCTGGCCTGCCGGCTGGTCCTGGCACACTGGCCACTCGGATTACCTGCAGATGATTCTGGGGGTCTACGCGACGCTGGGGGTATTTCTGCTGCTGGCCAGCCGCAAGCCCCTCGCAAACTTGAGCCTGATCTGGTTCACGGTGTGGTCCAGCATTGTGCATGCGGGAATCATGGCTGTGCAGGCTTTCGGTGGCCCCGAGAAAATGGGGCACGTGTGGGGTGATGTCCTGGCACTGTTTGCGGTGGGCGCGGTCCTTGCGGTCCTGACACCGCGAGGCGCGGCAGTAGAACCCGCCAGGTGAGAGCGCCAGGTCTCTCTGGCCGAGTGGGTCGCTTCTCCATCGCCGAGGGCGATCCCACTCCCGAGAGTGGCGGCCGGCCGGCAACCTCAGCATCGGAATAAGCGACCCGGCCCACCCCATCGGACGACATTGCCGAGACAGAGGCGATACCGGAGAAGAATTCTCGTCGTGTGATGGCCACGGCGGGGATTATAGATTAAAAGCCCTGGAAACATGCTTGAGCGCGGAGCGTTTGGCGCTGGTAGGAGGACGACCCGCTGGTCCAAAGTTGGCCCCCGACCAGACCATCTGGTGATAGAGATCATCCATTTGCTCGGGAGTTCCCGGCATGCCGCTGGTGAGCCACCACGTCAGCAGGGCCAGCAGCGCGCCAGCGTACATCTGCGCGGTGGCCATCGAGGCCGGGAGTTGCTCGCCTAGTTCCGCCAACCGTCGCTCAATCGCCCGGGCAAAGTACCCCTGCCCCAGCTCCAGAAAGTCGCGAATCTTCCCTGCTTCTACCAGCACGGCGTGAAACTTGCGCCACTCGGCGACATGGGCAAACAACTCGCGCACGGGAGCGATGCGCCGCGAGACCTCACGCCGTCGCGAGAGATGGAACGCCATATGCTCGAGGAAGTCTTCGAGGTCGCTTAGAAACAGGTCGTTCTTGTCGCGGTAGTGGGTATAGAAGGTTGCGCGGCTGACGCCGGCCCGGTCAAGCACCTGCTGGACCGTGATGTCATCGAACGGTTGCTCATGCATGAGGGCGACGAGCGCGTCGCCCAATGCGTCCCGGGTGCGGCGCACGCGACGGTCGGTTTTACGAACTCTTGGCGACACAGTAGTTGCGTTTCTGGACATTTCTCCCGTTTTTGTCTGCTATCGTAGCTCTCCCGGCTAACGCCGCTTGACGGCCCCACGTCTGACGCCCAGAGTGCCCTAGATATGACCAATGAGCGACTCAGCGGACTCGCCCTGCTTGCCGGATCAGCGGGCGTCATTATAACCCTGGCCTTGCATCCCTCAGGACGGGGGCTGTTTTCGCCCGACAGCTTCGCGGCCGAGGCGCGCAAACTCATCGCCGTGCATTCCCTCGCCCTGACCTGCCTGCCGCTCTGGTTCCTGGGCGCCTGTGGCGTGGCACGGCGCGTTGGCGTCGCCCGTGAGTCAGATCAGCAGCTTGGTTTCGCCGGGCTGGTGTTCTATGGATTCGCGCTTGCTGCCATGATGACCGCCGTCATCTTCGATGGTCTCGTCAGCCCTGGGATAGCCGCCCGCATCAACGAGGCCACAGGAACGGTTGGCCAGGGGTGGCGGATCGCCTTCAACTATAACTCCACGGTGGATGGCGCTTTCGTGCGCGTGGTCATCGCCGCGTCGTCCGTGGCGCTCCTGCTGTGGTCCGTGGCCATCTTGCGCGGCAGCACACTACCTCGCGCCTTGGGTGTATACGGCTGCCTGCTCAGCGTGGCGACCCTGGTCGCGCTCCTGTCAGGCGAACTGGATCGCTACTTTCACATATTCGGAGCAGTCCTGGTGGGCCAGACGGTCTGGTTCGTCACCGCGGGGATGTTGCTATCTCGCCGCCAGAGTGCTTGAAGGGAGCACAGGGTCCTGAAAATCTGCGACCCCGAGACTCTAGCGCCGGAACGTGTACACCACGCCATTGAACGACGCGTTATACCCAGCACACCACACCTGGAAGTGCGTACCTGAACTCCGGGAGTCGCAGGCATCCATCTCTGCCCCGGTGTCCACATCGAGCGACCAGGTCTTGCCCCCGTCGCGGCTGAAGTAGATGCCACCCACGCCGGTAAAGACATTGCCACCCGCAGCCCAGCCGATCTTGGGCGTAAGGAAGCGGATCTCTCGAATCGGCCAGGGACTGTTGAGAGTTCGTGCGCTCCAACTAGACCCCCCATTTGCGGTGCGATGCACCCAGCCTGCGACATTAGGAGAAATTTCACCGCCGCCGACCCAGCCGTTGGTGTCGTTCACAAAGAACACGGGACCGTCGAAGATCGAATCCACCGACGGACCGCAGGTCCAGGATTGCCCGCCATCGGGACTGTCGCAGTAGGTGATTCCCGAAGCCCGGGCGTGCAGGTTGGACAGCAGGCTGAACTGGTTGCCGAACCAACCGCCGGCGGGGTCAGGAACGTCGGCTGTCCAATCGGCGGCCGTGGCGCCGCCATCGGTGGTATAGTGCGCGGCATTCGGCGCGTCGAGGTTGAGTCCGTCCATCACCAGGCCGTCCTTGCCGTTGGCGAAGCGGACGCGATACGACCAGCCGCGGGTGGTCAGAATAATGTCGGCAGACCAGGTCGCGCCGCCATCCTGGCTCCAGCGCAGGATGCCCTCAAAATCGGAGTCGTTGAAGCCCGCGATGACCACCAGGTTTGCGCTGAGCGCTTTCACGCCATACCAGTAGTAGGGGAATCCAAGGTCCAGAATCTTGGTCCAATTCGCTCCGCCGTTGGTGGTCTTCCAGACCTGGCCCAACTCGGCCGCGGCATATCCGACTTGCGGCGTGGGAAAGGAGATGTCATGAATCACCGCCCCTGGCAGGGTGGCTTGTAACTTCCAGGGGTTCGGGGCCGCGTTCACGATTCCGGCGCCAGGCGAGGCCGCTGACGCTGACGGACGATCAGCGCCGAACTGGCGCGACGGTCCAAGGACCGGGGTTTGTCCGATGATGTGGCGCGTCACCGCGCTGGAATCTGTCCCCGACTGCGCTCCAGTCGGAGAGATCGCGGCCATAATCAGCATCAGGATGAGCCAGCATCGCCGCCAGGCCATTACGGCACCTCCAGTGGGTGGCGATTATACCCCGGACGCCCGCGCCCGGCCCGGCTCTCGCGGAGCACCCCAGGAAGAAAGTCTCTGCTTCTCTGCTTCTCTGCGTCTCCGCGCTGAACCGGAACTCAACGCCGAGTTTTCCCAAAGCTCAACCCGCTCAGCCCCTCGACCTTCGCAGCATCGATGCTTTTGCTGGCCACCAGCACATGAAAGCTCTCCCCCATGCCGGCGGGCGTGACCAGGTGTTTGAGCTGCAGTGCGACTTTGGCGCGTTCCGGCGGCAGGAAACATTCTTCAAAGGCATCTGCGAACTGGTTCTGTTCGCCGACGCCCATCAGGAACTGGGACTGGGTCAGCAGCGGCTGCACCAGCATGCCATTCTGCTCGGCCGCCGCTGCCAGCGCGGTAAAGTTCACGTGCGCAGTGATGTCCTGCTCGCCCGGCGCCTCGTATGGATTGGCACTGGCCGCGTGCTGGCGATAAGCCATCACGGTCCCGCGATGCCGTCCGGCAAGCTGCTCCTGGCGGGTAGAACCGTAGTCAATGATGATCAAAAATCCGCGGCGCAGATGGGCCGCGAGCTGACGCATGAACCGCTGCGCAGCCAGGGGCGCTTCCACCCGCTCTCCTGCTTCGGGATGGACGCTGTAGCGGTCAAGAAACTCAAGCTCGGCTGCAGGCGCCTGAGACCACGTCTCGGTGAGGCGGCCTCCCTGCAAACCGATATGCAGTTTTCCCTGCGGACCGAGGATTTCTACCGGAAGCGCATCGAAAAATTCGTTGGCGAAAACAATGCAGGGGTTCTGCGCTAGCGCCTCCGCTACCGAAATGGGCGCGGCTTCAGCCGCCGAAAACCCCTCTTCCAGCGATGCCTTCCCTGCCGCAAGGGCCCTGCTCAGCGTCACCCGCAACCGCTGCCGCAACGCCAGTGAGCCTTCTGCCAAGCGGTAATGCAACGCCTGAAAGAACTCCGGAAATTTTTTCTCCGACCAGTCCAGCACATCGCGGGCGAACAGCCCGCGCCCGGGACCGAGTTCCAGCAATTCCATCCGTTGCGGTGAACCCTGGACGCGCCACATCTCCTCGAATTGCCGCGCCAGCAGACGGCCGAACACAGCGTGGACGTCGCTTGAGGTGTAAAAGTCTCCGGCCTTGCCAAACTGCTCCGTGTGGCACGAATAGTAGCCCAGTTCCGGATCGTACAGGCACATCTCCATGTATCGCGAGAATGGCATCGGACCGTGCTCGCGAATCTCCTGCTCGATCTTTTCTCGCAGGGTCACAGGCCTTCCCGCTGGCGCTCGGTGCGGTTCTGCGGCGTGCGCGTGAACATTTCGATCATGTAATCGTGCAGGCAATCGTAAAGCTGGCGCTGGAAGCTCCACTCGAACTGGGGATGGTCGAGGTCGCGCGGGTGCAGATCGAAGTAGTAAGTGTGCACCGGAACGGAGGAGTTCCTGAAGTTAATGATGACCTCTACCCCGTCACCCTTCGCCCGGGCCGAGAACTCTAGCAGGGGATGTTCGTAGAGCTGAAGTTGGGCGAGTACGCGGTCGAGGCGGGGGTTGGAGTCGGGCACGGTAGGATTTTAGCGAAAAGGCGGGTTTGCGGGAGGGATCGGCGCGAGCCGGAAGACCTGTTGCATATGATTTTCTCCAGTCACAGTGCCACTATTAGGGAGTCTTTCTGCCGTCCCTGAAAGGGACTCCGCCTTTCTTCCCACGCCTACCCCGGGCTTGCGCCCAGGGCTTTATTCTGGCGCCGCTTCGCGGCTGGAGACGCCTGAGACCTGACACCTGAGACCAGAGACCCGAGACCTGCCTCACTCGTACCGCAGCGCCTCAATCGGATCCAACCGCGCCGCCTTGATCGCTGGCAGCATCCCGCTGACGATCCCGACAAAGCTCAAAATCGCCGTCGCTGCAATCAGGGTTCCTGAATTGATGATGAGGTGAATATCGCCCTCGTCGGCATTCTCGATGAACGCGCTCCACAACGGCAGTGAACCCACTGACCAGGAAACCAAGTAAGCAAGCACAACTCCCGCCAGCCCACCCAGGAAGGTGATCACTAGCGCTTCGGCCAAGAACTGCAGGAGAATCTGCCACCGCCGCGCCCCCAGTGCCTTCTCCACGCCAATCTCGCGGGTGCGCTGGGTCACCGAGACCAGCATGATGTTCATCAGGCCCACCCCGCCGATGCCCAGGGTGAGCATTCCGATGAACCCCAGCAGCACCTTAATGCCAACCGTGATGACGGTCAAATCCGCCAGGTCCTTCACCGCGTCAAACACGAACACCGCGCGGTCATCTTTGGGATCGAAGCTGTGGTGGTAAGCCATGGAATCACGCACAGCTTTGACCACCTTCGCGTGATCCCCCTCGTAATCCATCCCGATGGCATCCAGATAGTAGGTGTTCTTCAGATCGCCCATAGCGCTGAACGGCACGTACACCATGCCGTTCATGTTGTCATCGCCATCCTGGATCATGTGGTCGAGCACGCCAATCACCTGGTAGGAGATGCCGTCAATGCGCACGCTCTCGCCCAGCGCATTCTGCCCGGAGAAAAGCTTCTTCTTGACGTCGTAGCCCAGCACGGCCACGCGGCTATGAGTAAAGTCTTCGCGCTCGCCGAAAAAGCTGCCCTGCGCCACCTCGATATTGCGTACCTTCTGGTAGCTGGAGTAGGTGCCGCGGATGGTGTAGTTGGCGCCTCGAGTGCCATAGGCCACCAGGCACTGCTTGTTCACTTCCGGCGATATGCGCTGGATCATGGGAACTTCCGCGCGCAGGTACTCCAGATCGTCAACCGTCAGCTTGATCTCCGTCCCTGCCTTGCTGCCGCCGGCCTGCAACGACGTTCGTCCGGGGAAAATCGCAATCAGGTTGCCGCCAAAGGTGCGGAAGGCCACCATCAAGCCGTTCTGAAAACCGGTGCCATAGGCCAGCAGCAGCACCACGGTGGCGATGCCCCACGCCATGCCCAGCATGGTCAGAAACGACCGCCGCCGGTTGTGACGCAGCGCGTTGTATGCCTGTTTTCCTAAATCGCCAAACATGCTCACTCCGCTCGCAGAGCTTCCACCGGGGGAAGCAGCGCCGCCTTGCGCGCAGGATACAAACCGGCAGCGACGCCGGCAATGGCCAGAGACAGGATGGCGGTGACCGCTGACGACAGCACAATGCGCGGCGTGTCGAAGCCTTCCGGCGACGGCAGCTGCGCCAGCATGGTCATAAAGCCTATCGAGAGGGCCAGCCCAATCCCGCCGCTCAGCGCGGTCAGGAACGCACCTTCAATAAAAAACTGGGTAAGGATGTTGCGGTGGGTCGCGCCCAGCGCCTTGCGCAGACCAATCTCCTTGGTGCGCTCGGTCACCGAAACCAGCATGATGTTAATGATGCCGATCGCGCCCAGCGCCAGCGTCACCAGCCCCACCACGCCAAGGAACCAGTCCATGGCGTCAAAAATCTTCCCCACCCGCCTCGAACCTTCGATCGTGTCCCAGTCCTGGAAGGCATCCTCGATCTTGGGATCGAAGCCGTGACGCCGTGCGATGATTTCGTGCACTTCCTGCTTGGCCTCGAGATGCTGCTCCTTGGTCAGTGGCCGGTAATTGAGAAACGAAATCGCGTTTTCCGTATTCTCCCCCTTCAGTGGAAACAGCATCCGCATGGTCTCGACCGGCACAAAGATCCGCGCATTGGTGGCGTTGTTGCCGTCCTTGCCGATCCTGGGCACTACGCCGATCACGTCGAAGCTGATCCCGTTCAGGAGAATCGTGCTGCCCACCGCTGGCCGTCCGGGAAACATCTTTTTCAGCAGCTCAAAGCCGACAATCGCCACGCGCCGGTGCTCGCTGTTGTCCTCGTCGTTGAACCACCGTCCCGGATCGATGGGAACGTTACGGATGCGATTGTAAGAGGGCGCCACGCCAAACACCTGCCCGTTGGTGCTGCCGAAATCGCTGACCGCCCGAATATCTTCCCGGTCCAACACCGGCGACACCGCCTTCAGAAACTTTGCCTGGTCGCGGACGGCCAGATAGTCGTCGTAAGTGAAGTAATACGGCCGTCCTGACTGCAGACTTCCCTCCACCGCCGGAATGCGGCCGGGAAAACCGAACATGATGTCCTGGCCCAGGTTCGACAGGTTCTTCTCCTGCCCGCTGCGGAAGCCTTCGCCCAGCCCCACCAGCAAGAGCAGCGAGCCGACGCCCCAAGCAATGCCGAACATGGTCAGGAAAGAGCGCAGCTTGTGGGCCCACAAGGTGGCCAGCGACTGGCGAACGATGTCAGCAAGTGCTCGCATAAGAGCCTGCCCCCAAGCCATCGGGAGATGGCCGGGGGCCATGTTTTCAGGCAGGTGGTCTCAGTTCCCGCCCTCTGGTGACTGATACGCAGAGGAATAGGTGGAGGTTCCCGGAAAGTTGGGCTGACTCTGGAGCCTTGACTTTCCGTTCGAGGACGGTGACCCGTACTTGTCGCTTTGCTCCTGAGGTTGGAGTCTCATCTGGACAGGAACCTGGAACTCAGCCGTCCATCGAATCAGAAAGTCTCGATGGATGCGGTATGGCCGGAAGCAGACGCGAGTCGAGCATCCCGTGTAACCAAAGGAGCCCCAAGTTTCTCGGCGAGCACGATATAGGCAGAGCCGTAGGCGGAGAAGTTGTGACGCAGCTGCCAAATCCGGGGCAGAAACACGGAATGAACATAGCGAGTGATGCGCAGGTCCTGCAGGTCGTCGATGGCTTCGTCAGCCCGGCGTCCGGAGACCATCCCCCGACTTACCAGGCGCCGCAGCACTTGTGCGACCTCGAGATCCAGCAGATGAGGTGCATGCAGGGTTTCATTGCGCGAATAAATTCGTTCCTCAATGCGCTTCCCGGCGGGTGTCTGAAGCAGCCAGTCCACCGCGGCCGACGCATCCAGAACGATCATCGCGCTTCGCGCTCTTCCCGCAGAAGGCGGGCAGTATCGAAGTGTGCCGCAACCGGTTTGCGCCGTTGCAACCGCTGCCGTAATTCGGCCAGCGTGGGACGCTCGGCGATTTCTTTAATCTCCGCCAGCAGATAGTCCGACAGTGACATCCCTGCCAGGGCGGCGCGCGCTTTCAGTCCACGATGCAGGGCGTCAGGGACATTTCTGAGTTGGATCATCTTCGGCATGCTCTAAGCATACTTTCATGTGGTCTACATGTCAAACCGGGACGTCATGGCTGTATGCAGCCGTGCTCCGAGAAACGGAACATGGCCGGGAAAGGCAGGGGCCACCCCAGGCATTTCAATCGGATCACCCCGGCGGCCAAGTAGCCGCCCTCCCTCTACCTGGGCTGGTGTTCTGTCTACCTACCCTGCTAACCGCTTGCTCCCCCCTCCCGTCTAATCGCTCGTTCTCTTGAGTCAAGCCCGTCGGCACGCAACAAAACTTCACCGGAGGTTTGCTATGTACCACAAGAGTCTTTCGGCCGCGCTGCTGGTTGCAGCTGCGGTGCTTTCCGTCTCAGCCGGATTCGCCCAGTCGTTCGTCCTCGATCTGCCGCGCCAGAGCCAGCACGCCGTGCTCACCCAGCGCATCGGCATTACCGACATTACCGTGAACTATCACCGTCCGCTGGTCAACGGACGCAAGATCTGGGGTGGCCTCGTGCCCTACGGCCAGGTGTGGCGCGCCGGAGCCAACGAAAACACCACCGTACAGTTCAAGGATGCTGTCAGCGTTGAGGGACAGCCGCTGCCCGCGGGCACCTACGGCCTGCACATGATCCCCGGCGAGAACGAGTGGACGGTCATCTTCTCGAAGAACTGCACCTCGTGGGGCAGCTTCACCTATAAAGAGGCTGAAGATGCGCTGCGCGTGAAGGTGACGCCTCAAGCCACTGACATGCACGAGGCGCTCACCTATGACTTCGACGATGTCAAGCCCGACGCCACCGTGCTCACCTTGCGCTGGGAGAAGGTCGCAGTGCCGGTCAAGATTGGCGTCAATACCCACGAGATCGTGCAGGCTAGCCTGCAGAAGCAGCTCCGCGGCCTGGCCCAGTACACCTGGCTGGGCGGGGACGAGGCGGCCAACTATCTGCTCGCCGAGAAATACGACTACGATGAGGCGCTGAAGTACACGGCTGCGTCCATTCAGAACGAAGAACGCTTCGACAACCTGATGACCAAGGCAAACGTTTTGGATGCGATGGGCAAGAAGGAAGACGCCACCACGGCTCGCAACAAGGCCCTGGCGATGGCCAACGCCATTCAAATGCACGGTTACGCCCGCCAGCTCCAGGCCGAGGGCAAGCAAGCGGAAGCGTTCGAGATCTTTCAGCAGAACGCCAAGAAGAACCCCGACCAGTGGGTTGTCCATGTCGGCCTGGCCCGCATGTACTCGGGACAGGGAAACTTCTCCAAGGCTTCCCAAGAGATGAATATGGCCATCTCCGGAGCGCCGGATGGCCAGAAGCAACCCTTGCAGGCGCTGGCCAAGCGGCTGGAGGATAAGGAGGACATCAACAAGTAGGTGCCGGGTCGCAGGTGTCGGGTGCGTGTCTCCAGGGTAGGGTTGTTTGACTGGAAGACTGGTTGTCAATCCGATCTTGAGACTCGCACTTCCGACACCCGAGACCTGAGACCTGAGAGCATCCCCTCCAAGCCTCCCGCGAACCGCCGGTATATAATCGGCACGTTTTTCCCGCGGAGGCATGTTTATGCCCAAGGTCAAAGCCAACAACCTCTCCATCAACTACGAGCAACAAGGATCGGGCGAGCCCCTCATCCTGATTCCTTACCTGGCCGCCGACCACGCCTGTTACGCCTTTCAGGTTGCCGAATATGCCAAGCACTACACCTGCATCTCGCTCGACCTGCGCGGCACCGGCGAATCGGACAAGCCTGAGGGTGCCTACACCACCGAGACTCTGGCCGACGACCTGGCGGCGTTCATGCACGCCGCGGGCATCCCGAGGGCGCACGTCTCCGGACTCTCGCTCGGGGCGGCGGTCGGCATGTGGCTGGCCGCGAAGTATCCCGACCTGGTGGCCTCGTTGTCGCTGCACAGCGGCTGGCCGAAGACCGACGCGTTCGTGAAGGCTGTGGTTGAGGGTTGGCAGGCAATCGCCAAAGCGACCAACAACGTCCAGGAAATGGTGATCCGGGCCCTCTTCCCCTGGTGCTTCACGCCCGAGCTGTATAACGCCAAGCCGGAATACATCCAGGCCCTGGCTGACTTTGTGCGCAGCCGCCCGGCAATGTCGGTGCCCAACTTCATTTTGCAGTCGAATGCAGTGATCGCCCACGATGTCGAGAGCCAACTGAGCCGCATCACGGCGCCAACCTTGATCACCTTGGGCCGTTGCGACGTCGTGACCTCGACCCGCTTCGCACCTCGCCTGCAGGGAGCGATTCACAATTCGGAACTGCTGATCTTCGAAGGCTGCGCCCACGCGCCTTTGTACGAGAAAGTCGAGGAGTTCAACGCGAAGACGCTGGCCTTCCTGCAGCGGCACAGGGTGGCGGTGGCTAAGTCGGCGTAGGATGCGGGTTGACGAATGAGAAAGAACATCATTTGGCCCTTGTTTTTCGTGCTGGCTCTAGCGTGCAATCGAACTGGCGCTGATGCCAAAGGCTCTTTTACCGCCGACGCCGTGATGGACGGCGGCTTCCCGGGTTCGCCCAGACTGACCGGGAAGCTTTATCTGAGCGACCACTATCTTCGGATTGACTGGGGTCCATTTGCCGACGTGTTCGATCTTAAACAGCGGAAAGGTTGGCGAATCGAACCGGAAACGCACACCTACGCGGATCTGGCGGACAAGGACCTGTCGACCTATGCGCCAGAGATGACGAATGGATCAATCTGCGCACACGCCAACCTGCCGTCCGCTTGCAAACTGGTCGGCAAAGAAGAATTGAACGGACGGATGGCAAACAAATGGGATGTCTTGAATCCCCGAGGCTTTCACGTTTATTTCTGGACTGGCGACAAGTTAGAGATCGCCCTGCGGTGTGACATCGGGGTGCCCATATACAATGTGACGAATCTTCGCGAGACGGCAGTCGACAATGCGGTTTTTGAGCTTCCCTCGGGGTACAAGCGAGTCGAAAGATGGTGGAAGCCCTAATGCGCGATCATGCTTGTTGCTAAATCCCAATATCACTCATCACCCCAAGGCTTCACTCTTGCGCCATCGCCCCCGCCAGCAGCAGAAAAGTCCCGCCATACATCAGCGTGTCCGCCATGTAATTGAAGCACTCGAGGTCAGCGCGGCCTACAACTGCGATCGGCACGTAGACCACCAGGATACCGAGCAGCACGGTCGCGCCGAGGATCGTCGCTGCGGCGCGCGTCTTCTTGCCAATCAGCAACAGGGGACCTGCTATTGCGTACACCACCGCCGTCAGGTAGGTCCAGATGGCGTGTCCAAAGACCCACTGCGGCGTCACCATTTCCAGTGGAATTCCGGGGACGTGATCGGCGTGCAGGAACTGCTCGACGCTGTAAAACAGCACGGGAATGGCAATGAAATAGCGCGCAATGGTCGCGGCGATGCGCTTGCAGCGCTCACATCCTGCTCCGCTCAGGCTGGCTGCCAGGGCCAGGGCGCCGCCGCTGAAGGACAATTCCCGCAAAGCGAGCGCCGCCGCGAAGCGATTTCCCGGATTACGCGCCCAGCCCGGGACGTCCATCAGCACCACGAATAGAAAAAACGCCAACGCGACCAGACTCGCCGCCAGACGCGCCTGAATCCTGGTGACCAGGCTCAGCGCCGCTGTGATGAAGCAGGCCCCGATGAAGTACGCCAGGAACACATGCCAGGGAATCCACTTCGGTATGAGCGACGCGATAATCTTGGTTAAGGTGAAATGTTCGGTGCCGAACCCTGCCAGCGGCGCCGCATAGAAAAGCGGCCCGAGGAGGATCAGCTTGTCGAATCCGCGCGCCCTCTGCCAGTCGCCGCGAAGAAAGATCGTGACCAGCCCGGTGGCAAGAACGACCGCAAAGGAGAAATAGGACCAGCGCACCTCGCTGGGAATGGTGACAAGAGCCAGACCTGCCGACGAGTTCAGCAAGCTGCCGCTCACGAAAATCCCTTTCCGTCCGCCCGTTACTCGGCGACGATTCTGCCCCACAAAAGCCCGGGGGATCCTCTCCTTGTGGGGGCTTTCATTAGGACGGAATTGGGAC
>DATKLE010000102.1:0-3515 GCA_035542575.1 Terriglobales bacterium
ACGCTCATGTGCCGGTTCGTATCCGGGTAGGCCCGTTCCAACTCCGCCGCCAGCGCCTGCAACTCGCCATTCGCCTCCGCCAGCGTGGCGCCCTGCTTCAGACGCGCGAATGACTGCCAGGGCCGGCATCCTCGCTGCGTCTGGCACCCCGAGTCGATGGCGCCCAGCGCCGCGCCCATCGGCATGGGGACCCAGAGATCCTCGCCGACGCCCCGGACTGCCCCTTCGAACTCCGGCGTGGCTACGCCAATTACAGTCATCTCGTGGCCGTTAACGCGCATCGCGCGGCCCACCACCGCGGCATCGGCATGGAAATACCTTCGCCAGAAGCGGTCACCGATCACAACGAAGGGATAGGATCCAGTCTGATCGGCGAACTCCCTGGCCGCGAACAAGCGTCCCAGTTCCGGGCGCACCCGCAGCACGTCGAAGTAGTCAGACGCCACCGCTTCGCCAAAGACGCGCTCGGCGTGATCCAGCGGCCCAATGAAGAAAGGAAGTAGATCCCAGGTTACGGTGATCCCCTCGAGCGACTCCGCGTGATCGCGAAAGTCGCGGTAGTCCGGGACGGAGATATTGTGGCCTTCCCCGGACCGCTCATTGCTCTCGACCGCCACGAGGCGTCCGCCGGCATGAGTGCCGGGTAGTGGGTTGAGCAGCACCGCATGAATCCAACTGAAGACGGTGGTGTTGGCGGCAATCCCGAGCGCCAGGGTAAGAATGGCGAGCGTGGCAAAGCCAGGACTGTTGCGCACCAGGCGCCACGCGTAACCGAAATCGCGCCAAACCAATTGCATGGTTGTTCACCGGGCGAAACTATGATCTAACACGGCGATTGCCACGTCGCAAGCGATGATTTTGCAGGAGCATCGTCGGGCGGATTGGGGAAACGGCGACAGTTTTCTGCGTCAAACGGCGCGAGTCCGTCAGCGACCCGAGGATTAGATCGGCGCTGCCGTGCGCTAGGTTGACCAGTAACGCCCATCTCGCCAGTGACGCAACTCCGGGTAGACCGGCCGACCCAGATCAGCGTCGACAACCCGTCAACTTGGATGCCGTGCGCGGCGTTTCTGGAGTCAAACGCGTTCTTAATTCACCGAGGAGCTTTCTCGAAGTGGCGAGTCAAACTGCACTTGAGGTCTCACCTGACCTCATAACGGACCTCGACGTCATGTGCCAGGCCAAAGAGAAATGACACGAGGAACGAGATGACGATAGCCCCTGCCAACTGCCAAAGGATCCTATCGAGAATCTGACGCTCGCCCGGGACTCCAGGAATGTAGCCGAATATGGCGATTTCCAGCGCGGCGAGGAAGAAGATGCTCCCCGCCACCAGAGGCCACCGCCAGAATCTGGCCATGATCCGGCGGGCCGGCTGCGGGATCAGCCATCGCCAGAATCCGAGTGATGCATGAATGCGAGTGGCGAGCGCCCAGTTCAAGCTGAACAGCAGCACCTGCGCGAGGCCCCCGCCAACCAGAAATGAAGTGATAGCCAACAGAAGAAAGACGGCGGGACCATGCGGCCTCTGGATGAGCCAGATCGAGCAGAGGATCATGAGCAGCCCAATGGCACTGGCGAGAATACCCGTCAGCAAGAAGTTTGGGACCAGCGTGAAGGCGGGCTCACTGCCCTGCTTCCACACGGTCCATCGATAGCCCGCGCCCAGGGCCTTCACGATGAGGCCGGGGGTGGTTTGATTTCCCTGCAGTATTTCCGGGAGACCATGGCTTAGGGAGCTGATCCCGAGCAGGACACCAAGCGTGCAGGAAATCTCACGGGTGGCGGCATTGTAAGGACGTGATGATGCAGGGGATGGCAGAGCCGTATCCTTCATGTGTGGACCTCCTGATGGTCGTGGGCCTCCACCTTTCTTCCAGCCTTGAGAAGCCTTCTTCCCACCAGCCATAGCCACACCGGATACCCCAGTCCTCCGATCACCATGAAAAGCGCGGCTGTATTGGGGAGAAACGGCACGAGGATAATGTGCACCAAATCGAGTCCGTGGATGATGATGCCAATGCAAGCCGTCACCTTGCTGAATACACCACGCAGCATGACAACCGAAATCCACACGGCCCCAGTCTGCACAAAGATCCCGCCCAGGTAAGCGCCCGTCCCGTGCCAGATATCGGTGGCCAGTACGGCTTCTCCTGCAGCCAGGTAGTGAGCCTTCATGGCCACGCTGGCCGCGGCGGCATACCTGTCGCTGAGCGCCATTAGAGGCAGGGCTGTTGGCATCGCGAGCACGAGAGTCAGGCCAATGAAGACTACAGCCGTCGCAATCGCTGCATGGGTGCGGTCGGTGTCTTTCAAAGCCGCGAAAAGCCCGAAGAAAAGCACGTAGTAGAAGGGCAGCACCAGGACAGTCGGGAAATCAAGCCGCAAAAGACCCACGGCTTTGTTCTGCTGCAACACCTGAAATGCCTCTGCGGCGGAAGAAGGCGGACCACCAAGGACAGTGATCTGCAGCATCGTGGCCAGCGAATAAACGAGGAAAACGAAGGCTGCGATTCCGCCCGCCCGGCAGAAGTGAGCCCAATCAACGGCGGAGAACGAGGAGGGTCTTCGTGGCGGCGCGGCGGCCATACACGGCCCTCCTTTCTGGCCGTCTGGGAGTGAGGGACCTAAAGCGGATTCTGGTTCCATGTCATCTCAGGATAACCATCCGCCCCTCGAACTGTTCGCCGTCAAAATGACCAAAGACGCCCGACGCTCGCCTCTATCTGTGGCGCCCCGTTTCGTTCCGCGCGCCAGCCGCGCCGTCATTGAACCGAAGGTGCCTCCGGATAGCGACCCTAGTCTGAGCCCTCTAGCTGCATTTTCCCCGGCGCACGATGTGTGCGCCGATCTCATCGGTTGCGGAGTGTGCGATTCGAGGGAAACTATGCGTGAGAGGCAGGTAGTTCAATGTCGGCACAGACCCCAGTTTGGAAACTGGCACTCCGGGCCATCTTCCGCGCGCTTACCTTCCTGCTGCCATTTGCTTTCGCGGGCCGGCTGGATTGGTGGCGCGGCTGGCTCTTCGTCGGCTCATTGCTGTTCATCGTCGGGGTAAGCTTCATCGTATTGCGGCGCAAAAGCCCGGACCTGATGCGCCGGCGCCTGGAGCGGCGACCGGGCGTCAAGCGATTCGAGAGATTCGTGCTCGCCGCGACGATTGTCGAGTTCCTCGGCTTTTACGCGGTGGCCGGCCTCGACGCCCGCTACCGTTGGTCGCAACTCAGCGCGGCCTGGATATGGCCTGGCATCGCGCTGGAGTTGCTCGGATTCGTACCGATCTACCGGGCGATGGCGGAGAATCCCTTCCTCGAAAGACATGTCCGCGTTCAGACCGAGCTTGGCCATCACGCCATCACCACGGGACCGTACCGCGTGGTGCGTCACCCCATGTATTCCGGGTTGATGCTGTTGCTGCCGGGGTGCGCGCTAGTTCTCGGCTCGGCATGGGGTTTTGCGCCGATCACGATGTTGATGGCCACCTTCATTGTCCGTACGGTGCTGGAAGACGGCGC
>DATKLE010000103.1:0-35794 GCA_035542575.1 Terriglobales bacterium
TGTTGTGCCGCCGCCGCGCCGCGCCCATGCCCTGCGTTCCGGATCCGTTTCCTGGAGCTGGCGAAGGGATTCGAACCCCCGACCCTCTGATTACAAATCAGATGCTCTACCAGCTGAGCTACGCCAGCCGTTGAGGGACAGTCGCTCCTTAGGAACGACACACTCCCTCCTGATCCCTTCCTGATGTCCGGGACAATTCATAAAACTATCATAATCGGCAATCTACGTGCAAGCAGCCCCCCTCCCCAGCCCGGGCTGCGCACCCCCAGGCCAATCCTCCGGATGCTATGATGACACCTCCCGGGCCGCTCTCGGCGACAATTCGCTTCGGGCTTTCACGCCGTCGCGGCCACAACGCATGCGTATACGACGCAGTCTCCCCGTCCTGCTCGTGGTGGTGGCGTTGGCCGCAGTGCTTACGCTCGTGGTTCAGTTGCGCAAGCATGCTCCCCCGGAAGCGGCCCGGCTGCTCCCCAGTGCGGATGCCTTCGTGTACGTCAACCTGCAGTGGATGCGGCGGGCCAACCTTTCCGGTCAATTGCCCCCGGTATCGCGCGATCCCGAATACGAGCAGTTTGTGGAGGCCACCGGCTTCCAGTTTGAGCGTGACCTGAATGAGACCGCGTTTGCCGTTCATTACCCCGCGGCCAAGCCCGGCGCCAAGTCCGCCACCCAGGATGAGGCCCGCTTTTCCGAGATCTTCGTGGGGACGATTCACGGCGAACGGCTAACCGCGTACTTGCGCAAGATCTCCACCTCGGTGGATAGCTACCGCTCGGTGGACATCTACAACATTCCGCTGGAAGGCCGCACCCTGCGCGTGGCCATCCTCAGCGTGGACACGGTGGCGGCGTCGAATCACCCGGACCCGCAGGTGATCCGCGGAATGATTGACCGCTCGCGTAAGCTGGCCTCGCCATTTGGCGGACCGGCGTTCCTGCGCCAGTACTACAAGGACATCCCGTTTGCCAGCCTGGCTTGGGCAATTTTCCGAGTTTCGCCATCAGCGCCAGACCAGGCTGCAACCGGGCCCCTGAGTTTCCTGTTCGCCAAGCCGGCCGTAGTGGTGGCTTCGGTGCGCTATCTGGGCACAGTCCGTCTCCGGGCGGAGGCCTATACAGGCAGCACAGCCGATGCCCAACAGCTGACTCAGCAGGTCAGCACGTTTCTCAGCATTTTTCACACGGCGGAAACCTCGGTCACCGCGCAGGGTCCCGATCCCGACGTGAAACAGTTTCTCGATAGTCTGAAGGTCCGGCAAAACGAGGACCGCGCCGTGCTGACGGCAGTTGTGCCCCAGGGATTCATCCGCAAGGCGCTGGCCGAATCGCCCATGCAATTGACCCCCTCCCCCCCGCCACCTCCAAGTCCTTCGCCCGCCCCTCCAGCTAGGAAGCGCAGGGGGCGGCAGAGGTGAAGAACCTGTTCAAGCAAAAGCTGTAACGGGGGGCCCCGGTCAGCATCTTCTAGATAGCGGCTTTCAATGGAATCGCGTATGAATCTGGCGCGCCTTGCCCGGGCCGGGGGTAACTTGTTGTCAAGTCCAAGGCGGCAGGTAGAATAATCTGGATGTCGAGTCTTCCGCTTCCGATCGCAGCTTTCCTGGCTGGGCTGGTCTCTTTCCTCTCGCCTTGCGTGCTGCCGCTGGTTCCCGGCTACGTGTCGCTGATCTCCGGTGCCGGGGTCGAAGAACTGAAGTCGCAGGAGGCACGCCTGCTGCGTAAAGTGATGCTGAACTCCATCGGCTTCATCCTGGGCTTCAGCGTCGTTTTCGTGACCTTGGGGGCGATCTCGACCAGCATTGGACAGTTGCTGGCCATCTACAAGTCCAAGTTAGCGGTGGTTGCCGGCGTGATCATCATCCTGTTCGGACTACATTTGACCGGCATTTTCCGCATCAACGCTCTTTATGCCGACAAGCGCCTGCACAAGTTGAAGGGGGGCAGTACGGTCGGGGGAGCCTTCCTCATCGGCTTCGCCTTTGCCTTCGGCTGGACCCCTTGCGTGGGGCCGATCCTGGCCGTGATCCTGGGTTTTGCCGCCGCCCAGGATTCGGTGGCCAAGGGCATTATCTTGCTGGCGGTGTACTCGCTGGGTCTGGCGGTGCCGTTTCTGTTGACGTCCCTCGGCATCGAGCGCTTTCTCAAGTTCTACAGCCGTTTCCGCGCGCATATGCATGCCGTGGAAGTCGCCAGCGGGGCGCTACTGATCGCACTGGGCGTGCTGCTGGTGATCGGAAGGTTTACCATCATCTCGAATTACCTGTCGTTCCTGAACCGATTCGCGTTGTAATGGGAGATCTGAGTGAAACGTGATCCCGTAGTGATCATCCTGGTGGCCATGGTGGTGACCATCATGCTGGTGTTCGGCTTTCAAATGACACGCCGCCCGTCCAACCGGGCCAACGCCGGCCCCAGCCTGGCGGGCCAAATGGCTCCCGAATTTGCCCTGCAATCGCTCGATAACAAGACGGTGCATCTGGCCGATTTCCGCGGCAAGGCGGTGTTGCTCAATTTCTGGGCGACCTGGTGTGAGCCGTGCAAAATCGAGATGCCCTGGTTTGTGGAACTGCAAAAGCAGTATGGGCCGGAAGGCCTGCAGGTCGTGGGCATCGCCATGGATGACGCCAGCCAGGAAGACATTGCCCGGTTCGCCAATGACATGGGTGTGAATTACCCCATCCTGATAGGCAAGGAAGCGGTGGGTGACGCCTATGGCGGGGTGCAGTTCCTGCCCGCCACCTTCTACATCGGGCGCGACGGCAAGGTGCTGGAAAGGGTTTTTGGCCTGAAGGGCAAGGGAGAGATCGAGGAAAACATCAAGAAGGCCCTTGCCGAAGGCCAGACGGTACAGGCGCAACGGTAACCTAGGCAACCGGGACGGTGCGTTCTAACATTTCTGTGGTAATGCAGGCGCTTCCCAAACTCGCGGCTGCCCTCATGCTGGTTAGCCTGGCGATTGCCCAGGATGGCCCCGGCCGCCGAGTTCCGTCCGTCACCCTCGCTCCCGTGCCACTTACCGCCATTACCCGCGGCAAACCGGGCACGGTGGAACTGCAATTCCGCGTCGGATCGGGCTTTCACATTAATTCCAACACGCCCAAGTCCGAATTTCTCATCCCCACGGTGCTCAAGCTGGACGCGCCGACTGACATCGTGGTTGGGAAGGTGACCTACCCCGCAGGCGTGGACCGCAGCTTCCCGTTTGCTCCCGACGAGAAGATTAACGTCTACAGCGGAGACTTTACCCTGGCAGTAGTCGTGCGCCCGCTGGCCCACGTGGTGCCCGGCAAGTATGCCCTCCACGGCCGATTGAAATACCAAGCCTGCGACAACGCCGCTTGCTATCCCCCCAAGCAGCTACCTGTGGATTTCGAAGTCAAGGTGGAGAAGTCCAAGGTGGTAGTACACAAGAAGAATCCGGCGCAAAGCCCGCACGCGCACTACTAATCCTCCGCCGCAGCGCACCGCCTGCCTGGAGCAAAGTCGAAGGGCCCGCCGGCCAAGCCTGTCCAAAGCAAAGGGAATCCCGGTACACAGACAGCGGTGCTGGCTGACTCTGACTAACCCTTCCCCCGCTGTCCTCTCTCAATCTTCGCCCACGTATCCTTCAGCGCGACCGTACGATTAAACACCAGCTTTCCGGACCGGGAGTCCGGATCCACACAGAAGTACCCCAAGCGCTCAAATTGGTAGCGACTCCCCACCACGGCGTTGGCAAACGACGGTTCGAGCTTGCAGCGCCTCAGCACCTCGAGCGAATGCGGATTCAAATTGGAGGTGAAGTCGTTCCCCTCTTCCACCTGGCTGGGATCTTCCTTGCTGAAGAGGTTGTCGTACAAGCGGACCTCGGCGTCCAGCGCGTGTGTCGCAGACACCCAGTGAATGGTCGCCTTCACCTTGCGTCCGTCGGGAGCAGTTCCGCTCCGCGTCGCCGGATCGTAGCAGCAGCGCACCTCCACAATTTCCCCGCTCTTTTCATCCTTCACCACACCCGTGCACTTGATGAAATACCCGCCCCGGAGCCGCACTTCGCGCCCCAGCGACAGGCGGTGATACTGCTTCGGGGGATCTTCCCGGAAATCATCCTGCTCGATGTACAGCACCCGCGAGAACGGCACCTTGCGTGTGCCCGCTGCCGGATCCTCGGGATTGTTCGCCGCTTCCAGGTCCTCGACCTTTCCCTCCGGATAGTTGTCGATGACCACCTTCAAGGGCCGCAGCACCGCCATCGCCCGCGGCGCCCGCTTATTCAGGTCCTCACGCACGAAGTGTTCCAGCATCGCCAGTTCGATGGACCCGTTGGTCTTGGACACGCCGATGGCCGCACAAAAATTCCGGATGGCTTCCGGCGTGTAACCGCGGCGGCGGATGCCGCAGAGCGTCGGCATGCGCGGATCGTCCCACCCGCTGACGTGGCCCTCCTGCACCAACTGCAGCAGCTTGCGCTTGCTCAGCAGCGTGTAAGTCAGGTTGAGCCGGTCAAACTCGATCTGTTGCGACGGAAAAATCCCCAACTGCTGGATAAACCAGTTGTACAAAGGCCGGTGGTCTTCGAACTCCAGCGTGCACATGGAGTGGGTGATCTTTTCGAGCGAATCCGATTGCCCGTGGGCGTAGTCGTACATCGGGTAGATGCACCACTTGTCCCCGGTGCGATGATGCGAGGCATGCAGGATGCGGTACATCACCGGATCACGCAGGTTCAGGTTGGGCGACGCCATGTCAATCTTGGCCCGCAGGGTGCGCGAGCCGTCGGGAAACTCGCCCGCCTTCATGCGCTCGAACAGGCTTAGATTCTCTTCGACCGTCCGGTTGCGATACGGGCTGTCCTTCCCCGGCTTGGTCAATGTCCCGCGGTACTCGCGAATCTCATCTGCGGACAGATCGCACACATAGGCCTTGCCCGCCTTGATGAGCTGCACCGCCCACGCATGCAGCTGCTCGAAGTAGTCCGACGCATAAAACAGTCCGTCCCAATGGAAGCCCAGCCATTTCACGTCTTCCATGATGGACTCGACGTACTCGGTCTCTTCCTTCGACGGATTGGTATCGTCAAAGCGCAGGTTGGTATGCCCGCCGAACTCGTCGGCCAGCCCAAAGTCCAGGCAGATCGCCTTGGCATGCCCGATGTGCAGATACCCGTTCGGCTCCGGCGGAAAGCGGGTCTGCACCCGTCCGCCGTACTTGTTGGTCTTGAGGTCGTCGAGAATGATGTCGCGGATAAAGTTGGAAGGACGGGCCTCGGCGGACACATTCACGCCGGCAGCCGCTTGGGGATTGGAGGCACTCATTCTCAATTTATTTTACACATCACGCGCCGGGGCCTCGCCCGCAACTGAGAACCGGGAACCGGCATCCGGCAACTGCTTCTGTTCACAAGGCCGCTGCCAGCCCGTCCGCCAGCTCTCACAGGGTCGTATCGTCCCAGCCTGGGGACTTTTAGAGGCGGCACGAGTCAGGTATAAACGATGGCACTCGAGGCCACCCATGGTTCGGCCAACCGCCATCTGGAATCGCGATTCCATCCTGGAGTTGCTCTCTCGCGAGTTCGCCAGAGCTACTCGCGAGGGTAGCGAGCTGTGCGTGATCCTGGCGGGAGTAGACCGGGTCAAGAGTCAGGACGGGACGTCCCCGGGTGACCTAGTTCTGGGCGAGATCGCGAAGCGCCTGAGCACTTTGATGCGTCCCTATGACCACATCGGGCGTTACGGCAACGAGCAGCTGCTCATTGTTCTCCCCAGCTGCAAACCGGAAAGCGGCCTTGCTCTGGCCAACAAGTTGAGAGAAGCGGTAGCGCAATCGCCGATCGAGGTATCCGGAACCGGGATTCGCGCCACCATCAGCCTCGCGTTCGCGACTTCACGTGATTTTCCATCCCAGGATCAGGAAGAACTCCTGCGCGAGCTGGACAAGGCGCAGTACCGGGCCGAGGCCGGTGGTGGCAACCGAGTGGAATCGTTGAAGAAGGTCACCTCGGCCGCGACCCCAACTCGTCCTCGGCGCCGCCGCGTACGCGTCTCTTTGGTGCTGGCCAGCGTGGTGGTTGCAGGAGTGGTTGCGCTGTTGTTCGTCGCTCCGTCCTGGATATGCGCCCCTTTTCTCCTGGGAGACATTCTCGATACCAGCGAACTGCCTCCGCCTCTGCCCGCTAATTGTGTCCCCACATCGGAGGCGCCTTCCGCCGCTACGTTGCAATCCCTGGAGCGAGCGCGCGAAGCTCGCGGACTGACGCTGCGGGGCAAACTGGGGTGCAAAATACCTTCGCCGCCTGGAGCTCGTTCCAGCCGCGTTCGTGACCGGCAATGGCTGGACAGCATTTATATCGGCGGGACTTTGCAGTACCACCGCCAGGTCCTCATCGCATCGGCCGAAGATACCCCCGGCGGGACGCTGGTTACTGTCGAACTCTGTGTCATGCCGTGGTGGAAATATATTGACCAGTCCGGAGGCCGTTGCTGGGAAGAGCTGGAGTTCTGGAAGTGAACGCGGCACTCCCGGCCCCTTTCCAGGCGACCGCCCTCGCCTTATATACTGCGGCCTGAGATGGACCACGCGAAGATTCAGTTTCCAGGGCAGAGGCCGAAGCCGCGGCTGGGGTGTCTGGGTAGTCTCGTCGTCTCCATCCTGGTGGGCGCGGTCGTGTTCATCTTGCTTCCGGCGATCTTCGCTCCGTGGAGTTTCTACTTAGGCGGGAGCTTCCATGTGCTTCCCATCTGGCAGGGTTGGGGACGCCTGCACTCGAAGACCGCGGGCGATTTCGCGCTCTACGTCTACATGTATCCGAGCCCGGGCCGCGGACTTGGGTATCCCAGCGTCAAGGGTACCGCAACCCTCTGCACACCGCGCGGACAACGGTTCAACATGCACCTGGGCGGAGGCATCAACAACAAACATCCGGGGCTCAACACCAATGGGCAGCCAATGCACCTCTATATGAATACTTGGCAGGGGTGGTCTGCGCAGTTCACCGCCGATCACCGGCCGCGGCTTGACCTGCGCGGCACTTGGCAAAACCCCAATCTGGTGATGGACGATCACGGCAGCCTCTCGCGCGCCTTCCTGGCGGACGGCAGCCTCTACACCGGGCCGGAGCACAATCAACCCTCCGCGCGGGAGGACGTTCAGATCACGATCAGTCCGGGAGGCAAGTCCGAGTTTGAGGCGGCTTGCGCAGCGATAAAGCGCTGACCCTGCTTCCACACCGCGGAAGCCGGCCCGACATTGAGGAATATCAGGGCCTTCTATATCATCTTCTGCAATGCCCGCTGGATGCGCGCCAGGGTGGCGTCGCGGCCCAGGACCTCCAGGGTCTCAAACAGCGGCGGCGCGTTCTTGCGGGCGCACACCGCCACGCGGATCGGCTGGAACATCTGTCCCGCCTTCATCCCCAACTCCTGAGCGGCGGCGCGCAGGGCCACCTCCAGCGCCTGGTGATTGAAGTCGGTTTGCTTTAGCACCTCGCGCGCCCGCTCTAAAACCTTCCGCGCCATGGCCGCGTCTCCCCTCTGCGGGATCAGTTCGGCGGGATCATAGGCTGGAAGCTCGTCCACAAAGAAGAAGTCCGCCACCGGCAGCACGTCGCGCAGCAGCTTGATGCGCTCGCGAATCAAGGGAGTGATCTGCAGCATCCTGCAGGGCTCAACCTGGAAGCCGGCCCCGCGCACGATCGGCAGCAACCGCTCGCTCAGCTCCTCCACCGTCAAGGCGCGGATGTGTTCCGCATTCAGCCACACCGCCTTGGGATCGAACGGGTCCTCCGTCTGGAAATTCACCACCGCATTGGCCCGGTTGATGCCTTCCAGCGAGAACGCCTCAATCAGTTCCTGCCGCGACATCTTCTCGCGGTTGTCCTTCGGCGACCAGCCCAGCAGACAAAGGAAGTTCACGAAGGCCTCGGGCAGGAATCCGGCATCGCGATAGGTGGTCACGCTCACCACCGGTCCGTGACGGCGCTTGGACAGCTTGCTGCCGTCCGGCGCCACCAGCAGCGGAAGGTGCGCGAATCGGGGCGGCGTAAAACCCGCAGCCTCGAAGATCAAAATGTGTTTGAAAGTGTTGGTAAGGTGGTCCTGGCCGCGGATGATGTGGCTGATCCCCAGGTCAGCGTCATCTGCGCACGAGGCCAGATGATAGGTGGGCATGCCGTCGGAGCGCAGCAAGGCGAAGTCTTCGATGTCGTCCGCCAGCTTCGCCTGCTCGCCGTAAACCGCGTCCACAAAGCACACCTCCCGCCCGGTGCCGCGCGGGACGCGATAGCGCAGCGCAAACGGCTCTCCGCCAGCGGCCCGGCGATCGCTCTGTTCGGGGGGGAACTCCCGCATGCCGGGGTTGAAGAGCCAGGTTCCCTGCGAGCCAGACTGCTCAGTTTCTCCCCCACGTGCCGGCGTGAAGTCCCGGTACGCCAGCCCTCGCTGAAAAATCGCCTCCGCGATCTGGCGATGCAGCGCCAGCCGCTCCGACTGCTTGTACTCCTCGTCCCAGCCGAGGCCCAGCCACTTCAGGCCGTCAAAGATCGACTGCACCGAGGCCTCGGTATTGCGTTCCACATCGGTGTCGTCGAGGCGGAGGAGCATGGTCCCCCCAGTCCGGCGAGCATAGAGCCAGTTGAAGATGAAGGTGCGGGCACTGCCGACGTGGAGGAAGCCGGTTGGCGAGGGCGCGAAGCGGACCCGGGGACTACTCGCGCGCGCCGGAGCACCGGCTGGAGGGGTGGGATAGTTCATTTCAGGTAACTGTTTTCGATGTTACGGGTGGAGGAAAAGCAGCGTCAAGCAAGCAGCCCGCACCACCCCCGGTAAGCGGTCTCCCGGCACCCCGATGGCCGAGCCCGATGTGCCTTTCGTGACCTGCAAAACTATTGTCTTGCTCCGGAGGGTATGAAAACATGACCACACAGGTTCCCCGTGTGCAGGTTGAGGGCTTGTTTAAGCTGCCCCCAGGACTATGCATAGCGTTGTCTCCAGTATCGTGATCGTGCCGGGCGTGGTTGCCCTGCTGCTGTTTCTGGTCTTCACTTACCTGTACGAGCAGAGCCGGCAATCCTACTTCCGCGCCTGGCAGATCGGCTGGGCGGCCTACACCTTACATTATGCTTTCGACGCCTGGAATTCCTTCTACGGACCTTCCGCACTGCTGGCTTTTGGGGGTTCGCTACTGCTGGTAGGGATGGCCCTTTCCATCTTTGTCTCCACCCGGCTGATGCGCGAACCATTCCGGCTGCGCTGGTATGACATAGCCTTGGCCGCCATCGGCGTCGGGTTGGCTTACTGGAACGTGCGGGCGCACATGGTGGGCGGAACCTACCGCCCGGATGTGGTGTTGGGTCCCAACCTCCGGCTGGAAATTGCCTTGGCCGCTGTGCTGCTGTACTGTTCCGCTTACTTCTACCGGCACGCCTATCGCAAGAACTCGTTGGCCTTCAAGGTGCTGGCCATGTCGCTGGCGTTCTGGGCGGTGTTGATGTGGGTGGGGCAACTCCGGAATCCGTTCGTGGAGACGTTTGGCAGCGCCGGGCATTTGCTGGGCCCCGTTCCCCAGATGCTGCTGGCGATCGCCATGGTGATGGTGCTGTTCGAGAACGAGCGCAATGCGGTGCAGGAGAACGCGCTGGCTTTCTCCACCCTGGGGGTGGATCCCACCCGCCTGCTGTCCGCTGAGGACCTGGTACCCAGCGTACGAAACATCCTTGACCGCCTGGTGGCGCCTTTGCCGGCCGGGCGGGCGGTGATCTGCATCTCGGAGCGCTGGCGCGCCGTCCTGCCTTCGGTGCAACGCGGCTTTTCCGATGAACTGGTCCACAAACTGGAGAAAACCGGCGCCGGGGAATACATCTGCGAGTTGGCGTACCGGCGGGGCGGTTTTGTGAGCTTCCGCAATGTGGCTGAGACCTCCGAGCCGCTGCCGGCGTTTCCCGGCGGCCGCTTTGAGCAATTCCGCCAGGTGATGGCGGAGGAAAACATCCGCAACCTCACCGCCGTCAGCCTGCAGACTCGTGAACATAACTTCGGGGTGATCCTGTTTCCTCACGCCGAGCGCCGCATGTTCGGGTCCTCGAATCTGCGCCTGCTGATCGGGCTGGCGCTGCAGATCGGTCTTACCCTTGAAAACTATCTGGTGATGCACGACGCGCAGCGCCGCACCAAGGAGTACGAACTGCTCACTCAGATCGGGCAGGCGATCAGCTCGCGGCTCGATCAGGAGGAGGTCTTCCGCGCCGTCCAGAAAGAACTGGGACAGATCTTTGACACCCGTGACTTCTACATCGCTTTTCAGGCGGGCGACGAGATCCGCTTCGAACTGGAAGTGACGGACGGCCAGATTCTGCCCAAGCGCTCACGCAAGGTGGGGAACGGCTTGACCGAATACATTCTGCGTACCGGCCAACCTCTGCTGATTCGCTCTGAACTGGAGAAGACGCGCGAACGCCTGGGAGTGACCTTCGTGCCGGGGAAGCCGGCGAAATGCTTCTGCGCCGCTCCCATCCTGTTAGGGGGCAGACCCGCGGGCGTGATGGCCGCGATGAATACGGAGCGGGAGTACGTGTTTGAGGAACGCGACGTCGAAGTCATGCAGACCGCTGCTGGCCAGGTCTCGGTGGCGGTGGAGAACGCCCGCTTGTTCGGCGAGGAGCAGCGGCGCTCCCGGCAGTTCGCCTTCCTCAACAATATCTCCAAGACAGCTATCTCCAGCGAAGACGCGGAACAGATGCTGGGGGAGATTGTGGGGGAGATCCAGAAGAACTTCCGCTTCGATCACATCGGCATCGGCATTCTCGATTACGTGACCAAGGACATTGAGATCAAAGCCGAAGCCGGAGCTACCACCCAGGCGCTGGGCAAACGCATTCCCCTCGGGGTGGGGATTCTTGGCCGGGTGGCCCGCACCGGCGAGACCGCGCTGGTGCAGACCATCGCGGAAGGTCACCTGCAAGGGGTCCTGCCCGACTCCCGCGCCGTGCTTTGTATCCCGATCACCTACATGGAGAGCCTGCTGGGTGTGCTCAACGTCGAGAGCCGACGCGAGGATGCCTTCTCCCCGCAGGACGTGCTCGTCATGAACACCTTGGCGGACCTGCTGGCCGCGGCCCTGCACAATGCCTTTGTCTTCCAGAAGCTGCAGCAGCAGTCCATCACCGACGGCCTGACCGGCATCAAGACCCGGCGCTTCTTCTGGGAGGCGCTCAGTTCGGAGTGGAAACGCGCCTCCCGCTCCGGACGTCCTTTCTCGGTCGTGCTTGTGGATCTGGACAAGTTCAAACAGGTCAATGACACCTTGGGTCACCTGGAGGGCGACCTGGTGCTCGCCCGCGTCGGCCGCCTGCTCGAACAGAAATGCCGGCAATCCAACGTGGTGGCGCGCTACGGCGGCGATGAATTCATCATCCTCATGCCGGAAACCGGCGTGGAGCAGGCGCAAATCCTGGCCGAGCGCCTGCGCCTGTGGCTCTCCACCGATCCCATGTTGCAGGAGCACCAGATCACCGGAAGCTTCGGCGTCGCCAGTTTCCCGGTGCACGGCTTCACGGTCGAAGACATCATCCGGGTTGCCGATGCCGGCATGTACGTCTCCAAGCATGCAGGCGGAGACCGGGTCTCCACTGCCGAAGAACTCTCCGAAGGCGAGAACTCCGCGGTGCAGCGCCAGCTCATCTCTGGCTACATCGAAGGTTTTCTGCAACGCGAACATACCGGCCCCGAGCACCTGGAGGAGCTCATCACCACTCTCCGCAAGTTATGCGGCGGCGAGGAAGAGATCAACCTCCACGTGCTGCGCGAGTCGATTGAAGCCCTGACGCGTGCGGCCGAAGCCCGCGAGATCACCGGCTCCGGTCACGGGGAGCTGGTGGCGCGCTATTGTGAGTTGATAGGGCGCGCCTTGAGCTTGCCTCCGGAAGAGGTGGCGGACCTCGCCTTTGCCGCCCGCGTCCACGATGTGGGCAAGATCTTTGTTCCGGAGCGCATCTTGAACAAGCCCGGCCCGCTCACCGAAGACGAGTTTTACCTGGTGAAGATGCATCCCCGGGTCGGAGCGGAGATCCTGAGCACCTTGCCCGGCAGCGATTTGCTGCAGCGGGCGGTTGAGTATCACCATGAGGCCTTGGACGGATCGGGCTATCCGGCCGGGTTGCGCGGGGAACAAATTCCGCTGTGGGCGCGCATTATAGCCATCGCTGATGCCTATGCGAATATGACGACCGAACGCTCGTTTGCCATGTCCCGGAGCAGCGAACAAGCGCTGGCCGAACTGCAAAAGCTGAGCGGCACGCGCTACGATGGGATGCTGGTCCGCATTCTCGCGCGCGAACTCAAGGCAGAGCGCGCGCCCTCGAGCCTGCAGTAAACACAGCACTCAGCATTCAGCCTTCTCCGCCTTAGGAACTTGCAACTTCTTCTTCGAAACCCGAAACTATGTCGTCTATGGCCATTCCTCTCTCCTTGTCCGGCAAAGTTGCCCTGGTCACGGGCGGCTCGCGCGGCATCGGCGCGGCCACGGTGCGGATGTTTGTCGCCGCCGGGGCGTCCGTGGCCTTCAACTACCAGCGCGCCCGAGCACAAGCGGAGCAATTGGTGAAGGAGCTGGGGGAGAAGAACTGCACGGCGTTCGCCTGCGATCTCTCGGGCGCGCAGAGCGCGCAGAAGCTGGTTGCCTCGGCGGTGAGTCGCTTCGGCCGTCTCGACGTTTTGGTGGCCAATCACGGCGTCTGGCCGCCGGAAGATGCTCCGGTTGACCAGATGTCGGACGAGCAATGGCGTAACACCGTCACCGTGAATCTCGACAGCGTTTTTGGATTGATCAAGCACTCGGTCGCACAGATGAAGAAGCAGCGCGCAGCGGGTGCAGCGGGTCACATCGTGCTGGTCAGTTCGACCGCGGGACAGCGGGGAGAGGCATTCCACTGTGACTATGCCGCCACCAAGGGCGCGCTCATCAGCATGGTGAAGGGCCTCTCCACTGAACTGGCGCCCTACCGCATCTACGTCAATTGCGTGGCCCCCGGTTGGGTCGCGACCGACATGGCGGCGCCCGCCCTGAATGACCCCAAGACCCGCGACGCAATTTTCGCCACCATCCCCATCGGCCGGGTGGGGAAACCCGAAGAGATTGCCGCGCCCATCCTGTTCCTGTGCACCGAGCATGCCGGTTTCATTACGGGCGAGGTGTTCAACGTCAACGGAGGGGCCGTTCTGGCCGGCTAGGCAGCTGGTGCGAACCACTATGGCTTGTCATGCTGAGCGGAGCAGGAGCAAGCGAAGCGCCCCTGCGCAGTCGGAGCATCCCGACCCGGGCAACTCACTGCCCCTTCGGAATGCAACGGTCAAGCAGCTACAATCGTCAGGTCAGCGTCTAACTATGAGGTACATGAAGTTCGTCATCGCATTCTTGATTCTCACAATCGCCGCGCTTGGGCAGACCGGCACGCCTCCGGCCAAGTCCACCCAGCCCATCCCGGTGGAGCAGGAGAACGCCCGCAAAGCCCAGGCCCTGCTCGACCAGATGATCCAGGCTCTGGGCGGTCCGGCGTATCTCTCCATCCAGGACATCAGCCAGGAAGGCCGTACCTACACTTTCCATCTGGGCGTACCGAACAGCCTGGGAGTGCTGTTCTGGCGCTTTTACAAGTTCCCCGACAAGGACCGCATTGAATTGACCAAGAAACGCGACGTGGTTTACGTGGAGAACGGGAGCAAAGGATACGAGGTCACCTACAAAGGCACACGCGCCCAAGAGGCCAAAGACCTGGCCGACTATCTGCGTCGCCGCCAGTATTCCCTCGACTGGGTGCTGCGCCAATGGCTGCATGAGCCCGGCGTTGCCCTGTTCTATGAAGGGCCCACCGTGGCCGAGCAAAAAAATGCCGAGCAAGTCACCATCATGAACGCGCGCAACCAGGGAGTGACCCTGTTCATTGATGCCGACACCCACCTGCCGGTGAAGAAAACCTTCAGCTGGCGCGATCCCACGGACAAGCAGCGCAACGTCGAGGACGAGGTCTACGACAACTACCGTCCGGTGCAGGGCATCATGACCCCGTTCAGCGTCACCCGCTTCTACAACGGGGACATGTCCAACCAGCGCTTCCTGACCTCCGTCAGCTACAACCAGGGGCTGAGCGACTCGCTGTTCGGCGCCACCGTCTCACCCAGCCCGCGAAAGAAGTGATGCGGCCGCCGCGCAGTTAACTAAAGGCATAACACTTCGGTTTGCTATTGCATGGGAAGTAACCTATCTTGTTGAAACGCCAAGACCTCGCTCCGGATACCTGGCAGCGCGTCCCCCTGGCGCCACGGACTGTGGCTAATTTGCCACATACGCAAATCCGTCCTCGCCTGTAAGCTAGACCGTTTCCATAAGATAGCTGGCTTTGGTTTGAGACAGGAACAGACAATCCGCACGCCCGTCGAGTGCCGAGGCGTCGGCCTGCACAGCGGCGCCAAAGCCCATCTCCGCATCCTGCCCGCCCCCGCGGGCTCGGGCATCGTCTTCCGCCGCACCGACCTCGACGATTTTGCCGTCGAGGCCGTCAGCCGCAACGTCGCCCGCGTCAGCTACGCCACCAGCCTGATGAAGAAATCCGTGCTCATCTCCACCACCGAGCACCTGCTCTCGGCGTTCATTGGCGTGGGCATTGACAACGCCATCGTTGAGCTCGACAACCTGGAGCTGCCCATCCTCGACGGCAGCGCCTTGCCCTTCGTCGAGCTGATTCACCGCGCCGGCATCCGCCGCCAGCGCCGCCCGCGCACCTACCTCCGCATGCGCCGCGAGCTCGAGCTGCGCGAAGGCGACAAGTTCATCGCCGTCTATCCCGCCCACACCTATTCCGTCTCCTACACCATCAACTTCCCGCATCCGCTGATCGGCAAGGAAACCTTCCGCGTGGACCTCTCCGACGGACACTACCTCAGCCAGATTGCCCCCGCCCGCACCTTCGGCTTCCTGCACGAAGCCGACGCCATGCGCCAGCAGGGACTGATCCGCGGCGCCTCCCGCGAAAACTGCGTCGTCCTCACCCGCACCGCGGTGGACAACCCGCCGCTGCGCTTTGAGGACGAATTCGTCCGCCACAAAGTCCTCGACCTCATCGGAGACCTGGCCCTGCTGGGCAAACAGATTCTGGGCAACGTAGTCGCCGACCGCGCCGGACACGCCATGCACACCGCCCTGGTCTCCCGCATCCTCCGCGACCGTGAGTTGTGGGAAGAAACCACCGTCGAAGACGAACCCCACCCAGTCCCCGCCGTGCCCACGGCAGCCCGCCCGAGAGTTGCGCCCAGGCTCGCCTGACGACGCGGCGAGATTCCTTAAACCCAAGCAGGACTCATACATGGTTTTTGGGTGGGGCACGACTTCAGTCGTGCCTTAAAATGCGCCATAGACACGGGGCTTTAGCCCCTGAGGCGCTGCGCTTCCAGCGCAGCGAAGCCTCCGCTTCTGCGGCCTCGGCCGCTAAGGCCACGATGTGGATGGAAAATGGAGCCCCCCGCTCCTTCAACAGCTCAAATGCAGAATCGCGTTGGTCTCCCTGGGTCTCCGGTTGAGCACCGCGATCGCCTCCGAGGTCGGCAGAATAACCAACTCGACCTTCCGGCGTTCGGCCTCATGCCGTACTTCGGGCGTCACCGGCAGCTGCCCATGCGCGCCCGTGCCGATGACCAGCTGGCGGCATTTCCAGGGGATCTCCTCCAGCAGCGACAGGGGCGTGTGGCCGAACGCGTGGCGGAGTTTCTTGGACGGCTTCTTGTCGCGTTCCCGCACCTGGCCGCGATCAATGACGATATCGTGCTCGTAGGTGCTCGCGTCAATCTCGACCGAGCCGAATGAGAAATTACGGAAACGCATCGGCGAAGCCTCTGCTCGGAACGCCGGGTGTCGCCGCCCTCAGCCCGCCTGGTTTTGCAGAGGTTGAGTGGTATCTTTCGGACGACTCCCGGCCTGATTCTTTTCATACGCCTCTTTCGACCCGATTGCAGTGATATGCCCCGTTTTGGGCACCAACCGGCTTTAGGGAATGGGCCTCAAAAAGGGGCGCAGATTGCCAGTTGTCATCCTGAGCGGAGCGAGTGCATAGCGCAGCGGACCATGCCTTGGCAATTGTCATCCTGAGCGGAGCGAGTGCTCTGCGCAACGAGGCATGCCTTGCCAGTTGTCATCCTGAGCGGAGTGAACGCTTCGCGCAGCGAAGCATTCACGGAGTCGAAGGATCCCTACCGCACCACGGTCTCCCCCGGCCGCGCACGGAATTCTCCCCCGACTCTCGGGAGCGAGTCCGTCTCGGTCTTGAGCACTCAGGCCGGGCAGCGCGGATCCTCCCGGCCGGATGCGGAAACTGTAAGTCCACCACCCCGAGGCAGCTCCACGGCACCAGCCCGACAGCACCACCCGCCCCAGCCCCGAAGGGGCGACACAAATTAGCCCCGGGAACATTCCGTCTGTCCGACGCTAACTCCCAAAGCGACTGCTCCACATTGGAGCAAGAACGCAGCAGTTCGGTCGAGTTCTTGATGCAGCCGACTCTGGTCATCCTTCAGAGGAGAGGGAACATAGATTACCATTCCTTGTCGGGCACGAGTCATGAGGACTCGGTATGCGTTGACCAAGAAGACCCTGCGATCTCGATCATTTGGTTTCAGTACTCTCCATCGCTTGTTGTTGAAGCGCCGACCAACCCATTGTGTCCCATCCCATGTAAGATCCTCACCCCAGCAGAGACCAATCCAATCAAGCTCCAGACCTTGGATTTCGAATTGGGTAGCTGCGACCTCCAGCTTTGAGCTGGCCCGTACGTCGTTACAGTATTTGTGATCACAGTCCTGATCGACACAGTCATGCGTGTCTAAGAACCAGTGTTCCCAATCGAAACGTTGGTGAAAATCGAAAGTGGGTTCTAAGCCATCTGCGCGCAAGCGATTTGCACTCGCGCTCGTTACGAGTCCCGCTCTTGTCTGACCGCGCCTGTTGTTGTTCAACCACGCTCTCGCGATTGCAAGACTTCTTGTCAACGCCGGTTTGATCCCGAAATCGCTTGCAATCTCAGCGGCATCGGCTTGTATCCCTGACAAAACCGCATCCACCCAGTCAGAAATTCGCTGTGCCCTTATAGAGCGGGTGCAGACCTTAAGATGCAGCGATGGGGCTGAAATGATTCGCTCGGGATGCGCGTCAGACGAGTCAAAGAGTCGAAAAGAAGAGCTGCCATTCTCTCCCAGCACGTGAGGTGACGCATAGACCAGCCATTCTGGAAAATCGGCCAATGCACGTCCCCATTCCAGGAGACCCGCCTCCCCTCGATTGATCTCTTGCCCACCGCCGATCAGCGCAATAATAACCGCCCAGTCGGAGTGGCGATTCATCACATCAAGCATCATCTTGGCTTCGGATACTCCTGGCCGTTTTGCGCGAGCGTTTTGCTCGGTATCCCAGGCGCGTTGTGCCTCATCGAAGACGACTACATTCTGTGCTGATTGTTTATGACCTTCGCCGTAATACTGATCAGCAAAACGATGAACGTTGTGAACAAACGTTTGCACCTCCAATTCCGCCTGTCGCCGGCTCATCTTTTGTCCCAGCGCTCGTTTGCGCTTGACTACGTCGCGAATCAGGGCCTCTTGAATGACCTTCACAAGAGGGCCGTTGCCCGACAGGAAGGAAGCAAAGCTTTTTATCTCTGGGCGATGAACTGTTGTGAGACCAACTAGCGTCTTACCAGCCCCCGGCACACCCGTAGTGAAGCAAATGGCTTTCTTGCGCCGGGCCCGCGCTTCGAGCACGATTCCTATCAAAGCATTCGTAGTTTTCTCGAGGTCTTCGCGCGCGGCACAGGCGTGGCCGATTTCGAATACGTCCATCTCAGAATAGAGGGCTACAGCTGCTTCGATTATGGGTGGAATGGGTCTGAACCTCCCGTGGTCCCACTCATACGGATCGACACCTGCAGAGTTTGGCCGCACATATTGGTCACAAATTTCTTTAATTACAGTGCCCAGATCTTGATTTGAACTATAACGGCATTCCTCGATGAGCGAATCGTATGCCGTCTTCACGGTATTAGTAGCAACCAAGGCATCTGAAACGACCACGGGAACAATGGTTTTGTCCGAACTGTACTCATGAAAACAGGCGAGATTCAGCGCGTAATCGTCTGCTTGTCGAGCGGCCGATGTCGGACTTGTGCCGGTTTTCGTTTCAAGTACGACAATTAGATTGCCCGCCAAAAGAACGGCATCGATACGCTTGCCTACGATTGGGATCGGATATTCAAGCAGAATATTCCAGTCTTTCGAGTCGGGGAGTGTCTGAAGCAGATAGGCCATTGCCGAGGTGAGAACCGGCAATTGAGCTTGCCAAGCCTCCATGGCCAAAAACGTCAAAGGGAATCTCGCTTGAGCGTTTGCCTGTGCGAGCTTCCCTAAGATGCTGGCAGCGTCCTCGCTCACAAAAGCGTCAAGTGCCCCCCGATAATAAGCAGGCATGGCAGCCCAGGATATTAGCTAAGAAGAATTTGGTCCAGCGTGGACTCATGAATGCTCGGAAAGAAGACGATGTTATACCAACAAGATCTTTCGGAGGGCCAATGTCGGACTACTCAGTCGTGATTTCGTTAAGAAATCTGACAAAACGCGAGATCCAAAATAGGCTACGCGCAGCGTTTGGAACCAACTTTTCCGCAAAGGCGGTTATTGCTGGGGCGGGATCGCTGGCGGCGTGTTACAAAGCGTGCGGCTCCGCCGCACACTTCGGATGTGTCCATTGGACTGAAGACGATCTACAGAGCAAATTCAAAGAGCTTGGCGTTCCAATGACAGCCGAGATTCTCGATCTCGTGAAGTCGAGCTATGCGTTGCGACACATCGACGACAGCATGGTTAAAGCAGGATGGGAAGTCATAGAGCAAGCGATAGTCGATGCACAGTCAGTCAAGCCGCGGGGATAACCAAGACTCGAATTGGGGAGAAGATGTAAGGAAATGCCGGGATAGACGCGGTGGGGGGAAATGTGGGGACAGGGAAATGTGGGGACAGACAGGACGCACCTTTTCTTCAGGGCGGGCCAGATCCGGCGCTCCGCCCAAAGGGGCCTTAACCTAACCCGCCGGCCATCGATGACACAGTCAGCCAGCACCCTCCCCTGTGACGTCACGTCCTTGACAGAAGTAATCTAATAGCTAATCATCGCTACATGACTATAGCCAAGCGTGAGCGACCGAATAGGCGTCCCGGGTTCAAAGCCCACTGATGGCACCCCGCCCTCGCTGCTGAGTGCTAAGTCATTATTCCGGAAGATGTTGTGCAACTCCTTTCGATCCATTGATTTTGGTGGTGTTAGCGACCCAAACCAATGATTCCAAAGAATCGAGGGGGGAGGGGGGTAGAAGGACGAAAAGGTCGGATTTTGACTCCCCTGACGGCTGACGGCTGACGGCTGACGGCTGAAGGCTGCTTCCCCCGAACCCAGCTAGCGACTTGCCACCCGCCGCCGCCGACCGCACTCTGGAATGAAATTCATTTCAAGGTGCCGTCCCATGCTCTCCCTGGATGTGAAGATTGATCGCGCGCAACGGCTGTTGCGCATGTTGGAAGAAGATGCTCCGCTGCTGGCCCGCCGGGTCGCCGAACTGGCTCCTGAACACCAGGAGTCCGCCCGCAACCACGCCGCCCAGCTCGCCGCCCACACCCGCGCCGAGCTGGACCGCCTTCGCCTGCAGCAAGCCTACTGGGATTCCAACGATCCCACCCCCGAAGCGGCGGACTGACTCCGGAAACTCGGGAAGGACGAGCCGCAGAGAGAACGAAGGGGTTGTTAGTTCCTGGCGGGAGGCTTTTCCAGCAGCAGAAGCTGGGCGCCCAGCCAGTCCTCGAAATGTTGCCGTGAGCTTGCTGGGACTTCCAGGAAGCGCAGGCCGGCGCGGCCCGCGCCATCGGCCCAGGCCACGCAAGCCTTGGGCTCCATCGAGGAAGCCATGCCCGGCAGGGTGAACACCACCTTGGAGATTCCCGCCTTGGGCAGTTTGCCGCGGTAGCGGACGGCCATGCCGCCCTCGCTGATGTTGCTGGTGGTGGCCTTCAGCTCCTGGCCCTGGCCAAACACCACGGTCACCGGGATCTCGATAGGGTGGCGGAAGTAGCGGCGGCGCTCCCGCTCCATGAATCCCAGGGCGGCGGTGAAGCAGCGCATCGCGTTGAGCGGCGAGATGGGCTTCTGCAAGACGAAGTTGGCGCCCAGCTCAAATGCCTGCTGGGTGGTGGTATTGCCGTTCAGGATGGCAAACGCCACCGAGTTCTTGTTGCTGGTGCCCTTGCGCAGGCCTTCGAGCACCTCCAGGCCGCCTTGCAGGTCGTCGCAGTCCACGATGACCGCGTCAAACTTTTCGGATGACAGGATTTCGCCTCCGGAGCGGGCCCCACGGCACACTTCCAGCTCCACCGACAGCTTTTCCAGGGTCGGGCGCAGGACGCGAATCACCTGCGGATCGCGGCTGAGGAGGAGCGATTCCAGGACCATGGCAACTTGATGGTAGCCTCCGGCTTCGCGGATAAGAAAGTGACTAAGGTAATGGTGGCGGGTGGCTGGCCGCTCGTGGCTGGGGAGAATCGAGGGCGGGATTTTTTTGCTGGAAACAGACAACTGGAAACCGGAAACTATCTGACGTGCACAAACTTGTTTATCTCTCGCTGGGCTCCAACCTCGGCGACCGGGCGGCCAACCTGAATGCCGCCATCGCTCGCCTTGGCGGTTTGGGCACCGTCGTCACAGTGTCATCGTTCTATGAGACAGAGCCGGTGGAACTGACCGCCCAGCCCTGGTTCCTGAACTGCGCGGTTGCTCTCGACACAGAAAAGATGCCGAAGCAACTGCTCGCCGGGATCCTCGAAATTGAGCAGGCGATGGGCCGGCGCCGAGTGCAAACCAAGGGCCCCCGTACCGTGGATATTGACATTCTGTTGTTCGGCAGCTCCATTGTCGATACCCAGGGCCTGACCATTCCGCATCCCGCCCTGCACGAGCGCCGCTTCGTATTAGAGCCGCTGGCGGAAATCGCTCCGGAAGTGAGGCATCCGGTGTTCAAGCGGACCGTCCGCGAGCTGCGCGACGCCCTGCCGCCCGGGCAGGCCGTGCGGAAAGTCAGCGGCTAAAGCCGCCCGCGGGCAAGCCTTTCGGTATGGCTGAAGCCATACCCTGATACGAATCAGAAGCCAGTAGCCATGCTCGACGAGATCCAGCCAACGGCCAACGACCAACCGGCCGCGCCTGACTAGGGCGTAATGATGCGGCTGCTGGCCTCATCGGGCGCGGCGATCACGGATTGCTTCTCCGGGAACTGGGCGAAGAGGAAGTCCACGAAGGCGCGCGATTTGGGGCGTCCCGAGGTGCGGGCGTGGGCGGTGCGCACCAGAAAGACCAGGGCGCGCAGCACATCGGCATCGCGCAGCCGGGTATAGCCGAAGTGCTTGTGCTCGGCCTCGCCGTACTCTTTCACCATTTTCTGGACCTCCGCCGCTACGGCCTGCTGGCTGACGCTGGTGATGGGCGATTCATAGTGCAGGCCGGAGTTGGCCAGGGTCTCGTAGGTTCGGGCCATCGCGGTGAGGACGGAGATCAGATCACTGTCGGTCAGGTTGCGGTCGGCGCGCGCGCTCTTGGCAAGCGCATAGCTCATGCCGGCGATAAGGTGCTCCCGCTCGTAGAGGAACTGGTCTCCCAGTTCGACCTGCAGGAAGAGCGCTGCCTGATCCAAATCCTGTGCCCGGCGCGGCTTTTCATGCTCCCGCGCCTGCTGCAGGTAGACGCATTCGCTAGGGCAGTCCAGGGTGACCTCGCGCTGCTCCCCGCAGCATTGGGGGCAGATACGGCCGTGGACCGCCGGGCAGAAGCGCTTCTCCTTGCGCTGCTCGCAGATGGAACAACTCACGGGATTGGTCTCCGTTAAGGCATTATGCCATGCGGGGGCCGAAGTCCGGATTATAGGGGGCCTCCCGACCGCCCCAGAGCAGCCCGCACCGGGCCATTCCGGGGTCGGGGTCTCGGGAAAGCTGTTTTTTCAGGCCTTTTCGAGTCCCTAATTGAAAAAAGCCGCTAAAAATGCGGCTGAAACGCTTCTTTTCCACAGGAGTGGTGGTGTAGTATAGCGAGCACGCAGGAAAATCAGATTTCTGGTTCAGAGGAGGATTCATGGCTTCAGGTATGACCAAGACCCAACTGATCCGCCATTTGGCCGAGAAGGTGGGCACCAACAACAAGACCGCGGCGGCATTTCTGGAAACCCTGACCGACACCGCGATCAAGGAAACCAAGAAGGGCGGAATGTTTGTGGTCCCGGGGCTGGGCCGGTTGAAGAAAGTGCATCGCAAGGCCCGCATGGGACGCAACCCCCAGACCGGAGAGCCGATTCAGATCAAGGCCAAGACGACCGCGAAGTTCTACCTGGCGAAGGCGGCGAAGGACGCGATCGCACCCAAGAAATAAGGCCCGGGATTTTGGCTAGGCGAAGGCCGGCGGGAAGCCGGCCTTTTCCTTTGCGAGCGGGATGGGGAGAGGTTCTCAGTTGCCAGTTCTCGGTCGCCGGTTACTTTGCGTATTCATTCTTCACCACCTCGCCGCCCTTCATCACGAACTTGACGTGTTGAAGCGTGGTAATGTCCTGCAGGGGATCGCCATCGACGGCAATGATGTCGGCCCACTTGCCGGCCTCGATGGTGCCGATCTTGTCCGACCAGCCGAGCAGGTCGGCGTCATTGATGGTGGCCGTCTGGATGGCTTGCAGCGGAGTCATACCCAGGCGTACATAGACGGCAAGTTCGTGGGCGTTGAGACCGTGGGGATAAACAGCGGCATCGGTACCCAGGCCGATCTTCACTCCGGCGGCGAATGCCTTTTTCGCGTTCATCTGCCCCATCTCGGAGATCATTTCCATTTTTTTCCTGGCGTAGTCGGGAAGGTTGGCCTGGGTAGCGTGTTCACGTTGCCAATCCACCAGGTATAGGGTAGGCACCAGGTAGGTGCCATTCTTCTTAAGGGTGGCGATGGCTTCGTCGTTCATCAGGTGGCCGTGTTCGACCGAGTCCACGCCGGCTTCGGAGGCCCAGATCACGCCCTGCGCGCCGTGAGCGTGGGCGGCCACTTTGCGTCCCAGGCGGTGGGCTTCGGCCACAATGGCCTTCATCTCTTCCAGGGTGAATTGCGATGCATTAGGGTCGTCGCCTTTGGAGAGTACGCCGCCGGTGGCGCAGATCTTGATGACGTCGGCGCCGTATTTGATCACCTCGCGCGTCTTGTGCTGTACCGCCTCGATGCCGTCGGCGACGCCCTCGTTGGTGGCGTGATACTCGAAGGGCAGCAGATTGTTGTCGCAGTGTCCGCCGGTGATGCTCAGCGCCGGGCCGCTGACCAGCATGCGGGGGCCAGGCACGTCGCCGGCGTTGATGGCGTCGCGCAGAGCGACGTCGCTGGAACCGTTAGCGTGGACGTTGCGGACGGTGGTGAAGCCCGCTTCCAGGGTCAGACGGGCGTTGTGTGCGCCGATCAACGCCTCACGGGGGATTGAGATTCCCAGGGTCTGATAGCCAAAGCTGGGATTGAAGGTGAGGTGGGTGTGGGCATCAATCAACCCGGGCAGCACAGTGGCGTTGGCAAGGTTGATGACGGTGGCACCGGCGGCCACAGCGGCCGCCGGCCCCACGCTCACGATTCTGTCGCCTTCGATGACGATGGCCTGGTCGGCGAGAACCTTGCCGCTCTTCACATCCAGCAATCTGCCGGCGCGAACCACCACTCGACGAGCAGCTGTTTGGCCCCAAAGGGAACATGTTACGAAAACTGCGAGCAGAGTTGAGACGAGCAGATACCGTGCGACTCGATTCATTCGAGCTCCTTGGGATTGGGTTTTTCTCGGTACTCGCAACTCAGTACTGATTAGCCGCCGGGCCCGTCGTTGGCCACGTATTGCTCCAGCGAATCCAGTTCCTGAGTGAGATTGTCGATGCGCCATTGCAGGACGTTGCGGATGGAGAGCATCCCCAGCAACTTGCCGCTGTCGTCTACCACCGGCAGGTGGCGGAAGTGCCGCTCCACCATGGTGGCCAGGGCCTCCCCGGGTCCGGTGGCCACGGTGGCCAGCTCCACGGGCGTAGTCATGAGCTCACGGACTGGCGTTTGTTCGGGATCACGCCCACTGAGGGCGAGCTTGCGCAGCACATCGCGTTCGGTGAATATGCCGGCCACCCGCCCTTCGCGGTCCACAACGCCGACCGCACCCACATGCCGTTCCAGCATCATGCGGATGGCGTCCGCCACGCTGGCATCCGCTCGCACCGCCGCGACTTCGGCATCACACAATTCCAGGACACCCATAGCGACCTCCCCAGCGTCCCAACCGGGAGCCTCCGCCCCCGGTTTCCCGCAGGCAGCGGAGAGGGGCATTATGACCTGCGCAGAGCGGGTGTCAAGGGGGCCGGATCACTTCCCTTATTGCTTGAACACCTTGCCATCCTTCATGACGAACTGCACCTTACCCAGTTGCGTAATGTCGCGCAGGGGATCGCCGGGAACGGCCACGATGTCGGCGTAGGCTCCCGGCGCGATCACGCCGATCTGCCCGCTCATGTCCAACATCTCAGCCGCGCGTGAGGTAGCGCTCTTGATCGCATCCATGGGCGTCATACCCAGAGAAACCATGCGAGGGAATTCCTGCGCCATTGGTTCTGTCCACGGGATCCCTCCCATGTCAGTGCCAAAAACAATCTTGACACCCGCCTGTAGTGCCTTGCGGAAGGTAGGCTCGTGCACCGAGGCGCGAAGGCGATCCCGTTGGCCCTCGGGCGTATCGGGCGGGGCCCAATTCGCGTAGTACGCGCTGAGCGTAGCGCAGTACCAGGTGCCTTGCTTGACCATCTGGGCGATCTGCGCATCGGTCATTTCCAGGCCATGCTCGATGGAATCACAGCCGCCGTCCAGCGCCCGCTGCAGTCCAATGCCGTTATAGGCGTGGCAGGCGACTTTCCTGCCCCAGCCGTGGGTTTCGTCCACGATGGCCTTGAGTTCTTCCAGGGTGAGCGTGGGTTGCGACACCAGTTCGCCGTGTTTGCCCACCCAGGAGCGATGGGTCATGTAAACCTTGATCCAGTCGGCGCCCTTGTCGAGCTGCTCGCGGGCTGCTTTGCGGGCCTCAACCGGACCGTCAACGATCTGCACGCCCTTGGGCATGTCCAGCTCTGGCGCGTAGCCTTCGAGCGGGTATCCGCCCGTCGTGGAAATCGCGCGCGTGACCACGAAAAGCCGCGGCCCTGGGATGTAGCCGTCTTCGATCGCCTCCTTGATTCCAACGTCGCCGTAGCCGGCGCCTTCGGTCTCTAGGTCGCGCAGCGTGGTAAATCCCTGCTCCAGCGCCCGCCGAGCGGAGACGGTTGCGCGCGCAGCACGCATTGCGAGAGGCTGCTTGAGGATGTTGGCGTCGTAGCCGCCCTGGGCGGGATCTTCCCCTTGCAGAAAGATATGGGTGTGGGAATCGATCAGCCCGGGCAACACGGTGGCATGCGAGAGATCGATTACGGTCGCACCGGCTGGAATCTTCGTGGTGGCTGCGTCGGCAATGCTGTCAATGCGATTGCCACGAATGAGGATGATCTGGTCATGCCGGAGTGCGTCGGACTTGCCATCAATCAGCGTGCCGGCACGGATCGCGGTGAAACGATGCAGGGCGGGCTGGGGCGCATTCTCGTCCTCCTGCTCCTGTGCGGCAGTGGTCAGAGTTAAGGTCAGGAACAGCGCGCACAGCCACCAAATACTTTTCATGAGGTCCCCCTGGGAACGGAGGATTGTACTCCGGATCAGCCGGTAATCACCGCATCGGCTTCGATTTCGAGCAGCATCTCCGGGGAGACCAGGGCCGTCACCGCGACCATGGTGCATGCCGGACGGATGTCGCGGAACACCTCCCCGTGGGCCTTACCGACCTTCTCCCAGTCGGAGATGTTGGTGAGAAAGATGCGAGTGCGGACGATATCTTTCAGACTGGCACCGGCCTTTTGCAGGGCCAGTTCGATGTTCTTGAGCGCCCGCACTGCCTGGGCGTAGGCGTCCCCCACTCCGACGATTTTGCCGTCCGCGCCTGTCGCGGTGGTTCCGGCGACGTGGACGTAGGCTCCGACACGCACCGCGCGCGAGTAGCCGACAATAGGTTCCCAAGGTGCACCACTCGAGATGTTCTTTCGTTCCATGCTCTGGATTTCTCCCTAGGCCGATCATTGTATAGGTACGCAGAGAAAGTGGTACTAGCACTCGAGGGAGGCGGCTGCCAGGGAGCCAGCGTGAAACCCTGCGCCCGCCGCTGCTCTCTAATGGAGTAGAAAGACCGCAAGCATTGACTAACCAAAGTCACTTGCGCTGGCAAGCAAGCTGCGATATGAAGTCGCGCAGAGCAGCTTGGAATCCGCGCAGTGCGCGGATTCCGTGAGAGGGGCCCAGAATGATCCCGGAGGCGCATCCGCTGCAGCAGTTGTTTCTTGAACTGGTGGGGCGGCACTACGCGGAGGAAATTGGCATTCGCGATTCGCAGATCGTGAACTACGTCGCTCAACTGCTGGCAGAATTCTGCGATGTCGAACAATTGTTCAAGATCCGCGACGTCGCCGGGAAGCGGCTCCCCGATGTCGGTGAAATGCTGATGGAATCGAATCCGGTCTTCGGCCCCGCACCTTCGTTCGACCGCGAGCGCCAGGTGCGCAAGCACATCGGGGACTACACCTTGTTCTTCACTGGGATGTTCCCGGAAAGCATCAATCATTTTCGCCTACGCCGCCACCGGCTGGAGAATTTCCTGGACTGGATGAAGGCCGGCAAAGAGAGCTACTACATCGTCTCCAAGTTTGAGTACTTCGAGTATGCCAAGGTTGCGCCCCTGTTTGCCAACCTCTCCGCCCACTTTGAACAATGCGTCTTCGGGCTGAACCGGGTGAAGAATGAGCTGGCGGAGATGCAACATCCCATCGTGCGGCGGGCCGGCGAGATGCTGATGTAGTTGTTTCGGAGCGCTGGCGCCCGCCGGCCAAGCTCGCCCTCACGTCCTCGCTAATCGAGCCGGTAGAAGCTCAGCACCGCGTCCCCCTGCTGCAGCTGGCGATAGCGATGCAGCCTTGCGAAGACCTGGCCGGGATCGAATTTCTTACTGTGCTCGGCGATGACGGTCGTCTGCGGCTTGAGCAGCTTCGAGTGTGCAAGGGACGCCAACGTCTTCCCGTAGGCGGCTTCCATCCGGTAAGGGGGATCGAGAAACACGAAATCTGCTGCAATCTCGCGGGTTTCCAGCCGACCCAGGGCTCGGCCTACGTCTTGCTGCAACACGTCAAAGCCCGCCTCTACTCCCAGGGACTGCAGGTTCTTGCGCACCAGACCCGCCGCGTCGGCGGAGCTCTCGATGAAATACACCATAGCGGCTCCCCGGCTGATCGCCTCAATTCCCACCGCGCCGGTCCCGGCGTAGAGATCGAGCCAGACTGATCCGGCGAGCGCATCGGGATTCCCCGCCGTGAGCACGTTGAACAAAGTCTCGCGCAGCCGATCGGCGGTGGGGCGAAGGTCCAAGCCGCGCAGCGAGCACAGCGGACGGCTGCGATATTTTCCGGCGATTACGCGCATCCATTCCGCCTGACTGATGTGAAATCCCAGTCTCGACCTGCTCCTAGTACTTTCGACTAAGCCGGCGAGAACCGGGTTCCCCGAGCGGCCATCTAAATATATAGAATGGCATTGACGGAAAGATCCTGATGAGAAACTGGTCCATTCCGGCAGGGCGGATTTTCGGGGTTGAACTCCGCATCCACCTGACCTTTCTGGTCCTGCTGCTGTTCGTCTGGTTCACTGATGCGACCACTCACGGCAAGGTCAACACGGCGCGCGGTCTCGCGCTGGTGGCGATCATCTTTGGAGGCGTGGTCCTGCACGAACTGGGGCACGCGCTCGTCGGCATGCATGCCGGAGTCCCGGCCAAAGCGACCATACTGTTGCCCATTGGCGGGATCACTCTGCTGGACGAGACTCGCCAGCCCACCGCGCCCGGCGCGCAAACCTGGAAGCGCGACATCCGCATCGCCCTGGCTGGACCACTGACCAACCTGTTGTTTGCCTTTGTGGCCGGCAGCATCCTGCTCACGGTAGCCCCAGAAATTCAGCTCTGGGGCAAGCCCTATGTAAGCTCGGCCAACCTGCCCCGCAGCCTGGTGTGGGCGAACCTGTGGCTGGCGGCCTTTAATCTGCTCCCTGCCTATCCCATGGATGGCGGACGCGTGCTGCGGGCCCTGCTGAGCCGGCAAATGGATCCAATGGTGGCCACGCGCCGCGCGGTCTCGATCGGCCAGACCATCGCCACCCTGCTGATGCTGTTGGGCATCTGGAATTTGTGGCTGACCTTGATCGGCATCTTCCTGTTCATCGCCGGGCAACTGGAAGAGCGGTCGGTGGTGTTCCAGTCGGTGTTGGAGACCGTGCATCTGGAAGACATCATGCTCACCGACTTCGCCACCCTTTCGCCGGCCGACACTCTGGAAGACGCTCTGGACAAGGCCGTGCACACGCTGCAGGATGACTTCCCCGTCATTCGCGGCAGCGACATGGTGGGTGTCATTTCCAAGCAGAAGATTCTGGAAGCACTGCGCGCGGAGGGCAACGGCTACGTGCAGTCGGTGATGAACCGCCTCTTCGAAGTCGCCCAGAAGAAAGAATCCCTCGCCTCGGCGTTCCGCAAGCTCACCGCCCGCAACCTGAGCATTATCCCCGTGGTCGAAGATCAGCGCCTGGTGGGCATCGTCACCCTGCAGAACCTGATGCACTCCATGGCCCTGCTGGCGGAGAGCCGCAAACTGCGCAAGGAAGGGTTGAACGTCTGAAAGATTTCACCGCGCCTAGAACAACCGGATAGCCTTGGCTTGCTGGACTGCGGGCACTTTCCTCAGTTCGGCCAATACCGGTTCAGGCACGCGTCCGTCTACGTGCACCACAGCGATGGCCTCCCGAGCCGCGCCGGGTTTGCCGTTGCCCACGCGGCGTCCCAGCGAGAAGTCGGCGATGTTGATCTTGTGTTTGCCCAGGATGGTGCCGACCTTGCCGATGACACCAGGCACGTCCCGGTTCCGCATGTAAATCAGGTTGCGCTCCAGCGGGGCTTCCACGTCGATCCCGTCCACGTTCAGCAGACGAGGCGCATGCCGGTGCAATACCGCGCCTTTGACCAGGTGCTCTTCGGCGCCGGTCTTCAGCAGGATGGAAAGCACACTGCCGGCGCCACCGCTGCTCCTGGACTTGCGGGCCTCGTGGATGCGCAAGCCGCGCGTGGAAGCGATGGCCGCCGCGTTTACCAGGTTGGCCTTTTCCTCCAAAGCCTGGTTGAGAACTCCCTTAATGGCCGCGTTGCGAATCAGTTCCGTCTTCCATTCTCCGATGTGGCCGCTGTAGCGCAGTGAAATTTCCTCTACCGGAGCCTCGCTGGCCTGCGCCAGGAATGCTCCCAGCCTCTCCGCCAACACGATGTAGGGCTGCAGTTCGACATACTCATCGTGCGATACCGACGGGACATTCACCGCGTTCTGGATGACGCCGCGCTTGAGGTATTCCTTCACCTGCAGCGCAATCTGGTAGCCCACGGCCTCCTGCGCCTCGTAGGTGGAACCGCCGATGTGCGGGGTAAGGATGACGTTGTCCATTGCGGTGAGCGGCGAGTCTTTCAGCGGCTCGTCGAGAAACACATCCAGCGCGGCCGCCGCCGCGTGACCGTGCTTCAACGCATGAGCCAGCGCCGCTTCGTCCACCAGTTCCCCGCGGGCGCAGTTCACCAGGCGGACGCCGCGTTTCATCTGCTTCAGAGACTCGGGATTGATCATGCCCGCGGTCTGCGGTGTGAGACCGACGTGCAAGGTCAGATAGTCGGCCGCAGCGTAGACTTCCTCCAGTCGGGCCATGCGGATGCCCTGCTCCTTGGCCACGACCGTGGAGACAAAGGGATCATGCGCGACAATCTCCATGCCGAAGGCTTTGGCCCGCCGCGCCACTTCCATCCCGATCCGTCCCAGCCCCACGATCCCCAAGGTTTTGCCCCGGAGTTCCGTGCCCTGCAGGGATTTCTTCTCCCACTTTCCGGCATGCATGAGCTCGTTGGCCCGGCAGAGGTGGCGCGCCATCGCCAACATCATGGCCAGTGTGTGCTCGGCCACGGCCACGGCGTTGGCTCCGGGGGTGTTCATCACCGCGATGCCCTTGCGGGTGGCGGCATCGAGGTCAATGTTGTCCACGCCGACGCCGGCGCGGCCGATGACCTGCAGCTTGCGCGCGTTTTCCAGCAAGGTGCTGTTGACGTGCACCGCCGAGCGCACAATCAGCGCATCCGCCGACTCCAGTTGCGACGCCAGTTTGCCGTCCAGCTGCTCCGGGGTAACCACCGTCCAGCGCGGCTCGCGCAGCAGGTCCACGGCGGAAGGCGAAATTTTCTCAGCTACTACGATCTTCATTTGTACTTCCCCGCAAGGCTTCTAGTGCGGCCGGTCAAGCATGCGCAATTGTTGACAGGAAAATGACGTTCCTCTGACATCCCGTGTCGCCCTGTTACCTTACCCTGTCTCCAATCGGGCATGTTCCCGAATGGAGAGAGTTATGAAGCTTGCTTTCGTTCTTCTGCTGGCGGCCCTGACCCTCAGCTGCGGCTACGGGTCCAACTACAACGCCGGAATGATGGGGGGATCCGCCCCGTCTATCCAGATGCTCATACCCGGTAACACCGCTGCGGGTGGCCCGGCATTCATCCTGACTGTCAACGGCTCTCGGTTTGCGACCAACGCGATCGTCTACTGGAACGGTATGCCGCAAAACACCACTTTTGCCACTTCCGGCCAGGTTACGGCGATGATTCCCGCGGCCCTGATCGCCACCGCAGGCAACGCGTCGGTCTTTGTGCGTTCTGGTGGCATGGACTCGAATCGGGTCACTTTCAACGTGCAATGAACGCCTGGCCGGATTACACGCTCACGGACGGGCCGCTCATCTGACGGGCATAGACCTCCTGGGCGGCGCGTACCGCTGCGCCGTATTCCACCTGCCGGCCGGTCACAGCGCTCAGCACATGCTCCAGGGCGGCCAGGATTCCGATGGTGTCGAGATAGTCGTAATAGCCCAGATGCGCGATGCGGAACAGCTTGCCGCGCATCTCGCCCTGCCCGTTGGCTACCACGGCGGCGAAGGATTCGCGGAATTCCTTCACCATCACGCCGGAGTCGATACCGGGCGGCGCCTGGATCGCGGTCAGGGCCGCTGCTGGCGCGGACGAGGCGAACAGCTTCATCCCTAGCGCCTGCGCACCAGCGCGGGTCATTTCGGCGGCAAGCTCGGCATTGCTAACTAGAGCCTCACGCCCGGCGGCGACGTCGTCGTTTCCCATATCGCGGACAAAATCCAGGGCGGCGGCGAGGGCCGCGAAGAGCGAAGTTGCAGGGGTGAATGCAGCCTCACCCTTGGCTGCGGCTTTGCGTTCTTTGCGAAAATCGAAGTAGTAGCGCGGGGAAGCGGTGGTTTCCATGCGCCGCCAGGCGCGCTCGCTGATGGCACAATAGGCCAGCCCGGGCGGAATCATCAGCGCCTTCTGCGAGCCGCCGATGATCACGTCGATGCCCCAGCCGTCCACGTCGAAGTGGGTGGTACCCAGTCCGGTGATGGCGTCCACCACCAGCAGAGTTTCATCGCCCAGCGCGCGCACCATACGCGCGATGCCTTCGACGTCGTGGCGCGCGCCAGTGGAACTTTCGGTTGCCTGCACGTACACCGCGCGCACGTCGGGAGTCAGCTTGCGGCGGATGTCATCGAGCGAGAAGCTCTCACCGTAGGGCGCGGTCACCAGTTCGACGACGCATCCAAAGGCTTTGGCGAGATCGCGCCAGCGCTCGCCGAACTTGCCGGCGGTAAGCACCAGCACCTTGTCGCCCGGAGAGGTCAGGTTCGAGACCGAGCCTTCCATCGCCCCGGTGCCGGAGGAGGACAGCACCAGCACATCGTTTTTCGTGCCGATGAATTCCCGGAGGTCGGCCAGCACGCGCGTAAACAGATCACGAAACTCAGCGGTGCGATGATGCATGGCAAACGATGCCATGGCCGTCTGCGCCGCCGGCAGGATGGGCGTCGGCCCGGGAGTGAACAGGCGATTCTTGCGCAGCATAGGGGAGCCTCTGTTGGGTGCATTAGTAGTTTACTCGCAAGCAGAGTGTGGCGCAGGGCGGGGGCGTGGTTTCCCGAAATGAAATTCAATATTCATGTTTACCACGGAGACAAGGAGGCACGGAGAAAACGCAAGAAACAATTCATCCTCGGACACTATCCTCAGGAACCTGCTGCACCGCGTTTCACAACAGGTTTTTCCCCGGTTCTTCTCCGTGCCTCCGTGTCTCCGTGGTGATCAAATCAGTGCGAGCCCGGGCATGGAGGCGCGGCTATAATGACGGCACAATGAGCCTCATTGAACAAATTCAGAAAGACATCACCACCGCCATGAAGGCGCGCGAGGAGCAGCGGCTGTCCTGCCTGCGCATGGTGAAGACCGCGCTCAAGAACCGCGAGATCGAGAAGATGGCCCCGCTCGACGACAAGGAAGCTCAGCAGGTGCTCAGCACCCTGATCAAGCAGCGCAAGGACTCCATCGAGCAATTCACCAAGGGCGGCCGCCAGGAGATGGCCGACAAAGAAGCGGCCGAGATCAAGATCATCGAAGCCTACCTGCCCAAAGCTGCTGGGGAAGAGGAGATCGTTGCGGGAGTGAAGACGGTGATCGCCGAGATGGGCTCGCCGACGATGAAAGACATGGGCACGGTTATGAAGAACGCCATGGCACGCTTCGCGGCTGCGGGCATGCGGGTGGAGGGGAAGGTGGTGAGCGAGGTGGTGAAGAAGGAGTTGGGAGGGAAGTAGTACCACGATGAGGCACCTTTTCGACCAATACAACCAACCAGAAAACCGGCTGACGCATGCGCTTGTGTCATCGCTTGCTAACGATCCAGCACTCCTCAAGAAATTCATTCAGTGGGTGACAGGACAGGAGCCACCTCTTTCACAGTTGTTCGTCGTTGAGCAGACCTTGCCGGGGCAAGAAGAGCCTGTACAAGAGGATGAGACAAGGCGTAGGGGGCTTCCTGACGGGTGGATTTACGGCGAGGAGAACTGGTGTCTTCTCATCGAGAGCAAAATTCAGTCTCCGCTGCGCCGGGATCAACTCGATAGGCATCGTGTCACGGCTCTGAAGCGTGGCTTCGAACAGATTCTCCTCTTGGCTCTCGTCCCTAATCCTTCCGAAGAGGTTGACTTGGGCAATTCCGTAATACTTCGGAAGTGGACAGATTTGTACTTGTGGATGTCGCAGCAAACCGAATCCGAATGGGCTGGTCGCTTGACATCGTACATGCAAGTGCTGGAGCAGAAGTTGGTTCTGCAGAACTACTTGCGGGAGGGGACGCTCACCGTGTTTGACGGTATAAGGTTCGGCAAGGACAATCCGTACAGCTACATTGAAGCGAAGCGTCTGCTGCGCCTCGCACTAGACGAACTGCGGAAGCGCGGCGATTTGCAAGAGCAGTTAAGGATGGATTCTGTGGGAGAAGGGCGTCCTGCCATTACTGGGCGAGAGAGCACTCGAATCTGGGACTTTCTTCGGCTGGAGCAGGCCAGAGGCATAAAGAATTTCACGGAGTTTCCTCATCTAACACTGAGCATCCACGACGATCAGCTAATCGCGGCCGTCACAGTTCCCAATGGGATTAGGCGAGAATTCCGAAGGAATCTACTCGCTGGAGGACATGACCAGTTCTATCCCCTCTTCGAGGCGCTGCTCGGTAACCTCACCAAGGCTCTTAAAGGGATCGCTGGCGCTGTGCCGTGGGTGGAGGTTCTGCAACGTAGATACCCGAGCCAGAGATCGGAGCCGATTATCGACGCCAAATTGCAGTTCGATTTGCGCACAGCCTTCCATGGCGATCAATCCGCGAGCGAAAACCTCGTCAAGCATCAAGAGCAGTGGCTGGGCGCGACCTACGAAGCGTTAAGCAAACGGAACTCTAATCTCCAGGTTGCCGTGGGAGCCGTTTTCCCATTTGATCGCTGCCCTGACGTTCGGAAGCCTGAGATTCTGAACCATGTGGCGAACGTCTGGCTGGCCTGCAAGCCACTGATCGACCTTGTCGTCGAGCATGGGAAAGCCTCTGCCTGACGAACACGAGGACTCAGAAGTTCACTCTGCCAGCTTAGCAACTGCAGGTGCTCGTAACTTCGGCTCGGACGGGGGAGGCCACGGACATTCACGACGGTACCCTTTACCTACTCCTCTGCATTTCCCGGTACGCCTCGCTCTTCGAGATCCCCATCTCTTTCGCCACCTTCTTCAAGGCCGCCTTCTCGTCCAGCTTCTCCTCCGCCATGAGCTGCTTCACACGCTGGGCCACAGTGAGCGCGGAGGTCTCAGGTCTCAACTCTCCGGGCTCCGCCTTCCCGATCAGCAGGGTGATCTCGCCCTTGATCTCCTTTTGGGCCTTCAAGTGGTCCAGCATCTCGCTCGCTCTTCCGCGCAAAAACTCCTCGTGGAGTTTCGTGACTTCGCGGGCGACGACCACGGGGCGGTCGGCGCCCAGAACCTTCACCACATCTTCAAGGGTTTCTTTTATTCGGTGCGGGGCCTCGTAGAAGACCTCGGTGCGCTTCGAGTCTTTGATGCTCTCCAGCATCTCCCTTCGCTGGCCGCGCTTGGCGGGGAGGAATCCGCTGAAGTGGAAGGAGTCCGTCGGCAGGCCGCTGGCGGCGAGCGCACACAGAAACGCCGACGCCCCCGGGATCGGCACCACCGGCACGTGATGGCGGATGGCGAGCGAGATCAGGCGGAATCCTGGGTCGGAGATGCCCGGCATGCCGGCGTCGGTGACCAGGGCGATGCGCGCGCCCTGCTCCAGTTCAAGCACCAGCTCGGGGGCGCGGGTCATCTCGTTGTGCTCGTGATAGCTGGTGGTGCGGGTGGTGATGCCGTAGTGGTTGAGCAGCTTCTGGGTTTGGCGGGTGTCCTCGCAGGCGATCAGGTCGGCTTCTCTCAGGATGCGCAGGGCGCGCAGGGTGATGTCTTCCAGGTTGCCGATGGGGGTGGCGACCAGGTAGAGGGCGGGGCCGGAGGCGAGCGAGGGAGCGGAGTTGGTGGCGGTTCCGCCATGCTTTGCGGCTGCCTGCTTCATGGCGCGAGTCTACCACCGCAGCTTACCACCGTACCCGGCTGGCAAATTGACGCGGTCCGGCGCTCACCCTAGAATCAAAACCAGCCTATCTAGCTTGTTTGTGGAGAGTTTTCAGGTCATCCATGCCACTGTACGAATATCAGTGCAAGAAGTGCCATCACCGTTTCGAGCGCATCCAGAAGTTTTCCGATCCCCACATCAAGAAGTGTCCGGAATGCGGCGGCCCCGTCGAGCAGACGATTTCGGCGCCTGCCGTACAGTTCAAAGGCTCGGGATGGTACGTGACAGACTACGCCAAGAAGTCTTCCGCACCCTCCTCCAGTGGAGACTCCAGCGCAAAAGGTGAGTCTGCCGCCAAGAAGGAAGAGACACCCAAGACCGAGCACAAGAAAGCCGAGAAAAAGTAGCCGGACCGGCCCTCATCGCCACCTCATGTCGTAGCCTAACGCGAACAGAATCTGGTTCTCGAACTCATACTCGAGGATGTTGTCGAAGCTGCTGCCAGAGAACTCCCAGGAAGCTGCGTAGTTCGCCACTGCAGGCTGGTAGAGCGAATACGCCGTGGTA
>DATKLE010000104.1:0-27845 GCA_035542575.1 Terriglobales bacterium
TGTGCCATGCCGTGTCGGTTGTCTCTGAGTTGAACAACGGGCTTTCCAGGCTGGTGATCTCTCCCCACCCGGTAACGCCGTCAGCCATCACCTCCACCAGCAGAATTCTGCGGTCTTGGGTCACGCCGAAGCTGGTCTCAAAGGGCGATTTGAGACGCATGCGAAGCTCCCGCAGCGTAATCGTCTCGACTCTCATAGCGCTCCAGAAGGAAGGTGGGGTAGTCGGCGTCTGTCTCGAATAAAGTAATGTCGAATAAGGGGTGGAAAAGCTCCTCCAGCTCTCTGCGAAGTTCCTGCTGAATGCGGCGCTCTGCAATCAAGCGCCGCATTCGAGAGGACCTGCTCTTCACGCGGCATCCTTAGAAGACCAGCCGCAGTGAAAATTGCAGGAGTCTGGGATTTGTGCTGGTCCCGCTGATAACACCAAATCCCGGGTTGGGTGCAACCAGCCCTAACTGCGCTGCAGCCAGCCCGAGATTGACATCAGGGTTGGCAAACTGGGGATGATTGAACGCGTTGAAGAAGTCTGTCCGAAACTGGAGATGCATTCTCTCGCTAAAATTCGTATCCTTTGCCAGGCTGAGGTCCCAGTTGTTCTGATCCGGCCCGACGATCTCCCCAATTCCACTGTTGCCGAAGCCCGTCCCGATTCCGTCGTCCCCGACCACGGGATAGTTCGCCAGATCGAAACACGAGGCATTGATGTAGTTATTCAGCTTCGATTGAACAGACCCCGATGTGACGAAGTGGCTGCCGCAACCAGAGGCCGAGGCCGGCGCCCGATCGCTCAGAGTCCCAAGCACGTTTTGCACGTTGGTGGCAGTCGCTGTGAGCCGCTGCCCCGACTGAATCGTCAGCACCCCCGCTACCGACCACCCTCCCAGCGCCTTGCGCGTGAAAGCATTCATGCCATGGATGTTGGGGAATTGATAGACCCAGTTCACGATCAAACGCTGCGGGCGGACGAAATTATCCCACCCGTATCGCTCGCGGGGATTGTTTTGATCTCCGATCGCTTGCCCCCCTGAACCGGTGCCGGTCACAAACCCCTGAGTGGTCGCGAGCTCACTCGACCATGTGTAAGAGGCCAGAAACTGCAGGCCCTTGCTGAAACGCTTGTTCAGGTTGACTACCATCGCGTTGTACCAGGAAGAGCCAGTGGATGTGATCTGGAAGGCCGATGTCGAGATGCCCGGAACAGGGGTCCGCTGCGTCACATTGAAGAACGTATTGTCCGTCGCTCCATGGAACGGAGCCAGGAGTGCCTGATTGAAGTTGCGCAACTCCAGCAGTCGAGTTCCTCTCGCTCCCTGGTATCCGATCTCCAGCGCGAAATCCTTCGCTAACGCAACCTGTGCGCTCAGGCTGTATTGCTGGGTGGCGGGAGGTTTGAGGCGGGTCGAGACATTGGCGAACGAAACGCACCGGGGGTCCAAGACCGAGGTACAAGTCGCCAGAGAATAAGTGGGAAAATAGGGCAAAACCGGCGCGGCAGGAAATGGGTTCGCGAACGGAATCGCAATGCCCTGCGTGATCCGTATTTGCCCAAACGGAGGCGAGGTTAGTTCCTGAAAGATAGGTTGCGCAGTCGTGCGCGAATAATAGATACCATAGCCGCCGCGCAGCACAACGCGATCCGTCCCGGGCCACTGCCAGGCAAAGCCCACGCGCGGTCCCCAGGTGTTCTGCCCCAGGCCGCGAGTCGCCGCCTCATTGGAGGCGCGCACAACTCCCGGAGGAAGCGTTCCCTGGAAATTGGACGCCACTACGTAGCCGGCCTGGCTGCCGGCGCCGGTATGGTCCGCCGCCTGCAGATCGAAGCTCGAGTCCCTTCCGAGATTGTCGGAAAGATCGCCCAATCGCTCATAACGCAGTCCGAGATTTAGCGTAAAGGTTCGAGTGATCTTGATATTGTCTTGCGCATAAACATTGCCATCCCAGGTCCGGTAGTAACGATCGAACAAACCCGGCAGATCCAAGGCAAAACTCCCGTTTCCGAGGAGAAACTGCTGGTAATCGGGAAACTGAAGCCCGGCGAGGAAGTGAAACCCCACCTGATTGACCTGGGAACGTTCGACCCCTCCGCCCACATGCACAGAATGCCGCCCGTGGTTCCAGAACAGAGAATCCCCGAAATTGTAGAAGTTCTGAGCGAGATTGATGCCTTGTCCGATACCGCCCGTCTGAAAGGATCCCACAACCCCGATCTCCGGAAACGGGTCGTCAAACCCCGGAACGGTCACGGAGATGTCGGAATATTTAAAAGGATAGCCCTGGGTCAAGTTTCCAACCACGCGGTGATAGCCGAGCGTAGCCTGATTCACCAGGCTCGACGAGATCGCGTACCGGTGCGACAGCGACACGACCCGGTATTGATTGTCAGAGTTGGATGGAGATCCCGGCACTGCGCTTCCGGCGATATTTGGGTTCAAAGCCAGCGTTGTGATCTGGTTGGTGTTCGAGAAAAAGAAGCTTCCCGACAAAGTGCTCTTGTTGCTCAGGAAGTAGTCGATATTCACCAGAAACTGGTTTTCCGTGTAAGGGCACGCGATGCTGGAAGTCGACCTGCCCTCGGTGGAGAGTTCCTGCAGATCAGGATTCGAAACCGGGGTAACGGTCTGCGGAGTCGGAATCACGAAGTCCCCATTCGGGAGCTTCCGATTCAGAAGCGCCAGCGCCTGAGGACTGATGTTGGAGCCATCCGGCGCGATCGCGCCTTCGGTTGGGCCGGAGAACAGGGCTCCTAGCGCAGCTGCGGAGCGGTCGTTCGTGAATGGGGGAAGCAACACGGTGCTGACGCAGACGCCCCCGCCCAAACCATTGCGCTGTCGAGTCCCCTGATAGGAACCGAAATAGAAGAGTTTGTCGCGCACGATAGGCCCGCCCAGACTGCCGCCGAACTGGTTTTGCTTGAACGCCGGACGGGGTTGTTTGTTTTGGTTTAGGAAGTAGTTGTTTGCATCCAGCACATCGTTGCGAAGAAACTCGAACAGCGAGCCGTGGATCTGATTGCTGCCAGTCTTGGTTACCAGATCGACATTCGCGCCTCCATTTCTTCCGTAGGAGGCGTCATATTGACCGGTTTGGACTTTGAATTCCTGAATCGTATCCGGATTGGGCACGGCGATTCCACCGCTCAGAAACCCCGAGCCCATCAGATCGTTCACTTCCGTGCCGTTGATCTGGTAGTTGTTGTCGTTGGTCGCGCCTCCATGCGCGGAGAAGCCGGCAGTTCCAGCGGCTTGGCTTCCGCTCCCGCCCCCCAGCGAGCTGGTGTCGGTGACTTCCGACGATATTCCCGGCGACAACCCGATGATCTGCGTGTAATTGCGCGAGGCCAGCGGCAGCGACTCAATGGCTCGACCATCGGTCACCGCACCTTGCGCGGCATCGATCGTATTGAGAAGAGGGACCTCTGCGCTGACGGTGATCACCTCCGAGGGCGCGCCGACCTCAAAACGCAAATCCACACGGGTCGTTTCGGTGACCGTGACCAGCACGTGAGCGCGCTCCAGCGCTTTGAAACCTGCCTTCGACGCCTTGACCGTGTAAGAACCCGGGACCAGGAGAGGAACAGAGTAGCTGCCGTTCGTCGAGGACGAACTGTTCCACACTCCTCCAGTGGCCTCGTTGGTCACGGTAATATCGGCGCCGACAACCACTGCTCCCGAAGGGTCAGTCGCGGTCCCGGCAATTGCGCCTGTACTCGCGCTTTGCCCCAGCCCGATTCCTGACAGCCATGGAAGAACGAGCAGTATTACGATGAGACGGATGAGCGACGATTTCACGAGCAGCCTCCTGTGAAATGCATTTCCGCCATTGGCGGCGCACTGAGCTGGGTGCGACCCGCGGTGAAGCGCGCCCCTCTCGCATGTAATCGAGCGTGTGGTCGTTCCTTCGCGCCCGAGCAATGGTTCCGGCTACGGCGCGGGTGAAGCGCCGCATTCACGCAATGCCGGTAAAGTATGACTGCGCGCCTTTCCTTGTCAATCAGAATTTCAGCTTGTAATGCCATAATCGAAAATGATGCATCATATAGTGCAGCGCCCAGCCCTGGCCGTGCGACATTCGCGGCCGCCGCGCTGCGGGCCGTGTGCCACCTTGCCCGCGGCTATACTGGCCGTAATTTCCTAACGAACAAGGGGTCAACATCCAAGCCGAAGCCTGGCTCAGGCGACAAATAAACGACGCCCTTGTCGATCCTCATGCCCCCAGCAATCGGGTTGTTCACAACAAAGAGGGATGAGTCCAGATCCGCGTAAACGATGTTCCCTTGCGACGCAACAACATGTGCGGCCGCAGTAAGGCCAAGGCTGGTTTCAGCCATGCAGCCAAGCATGCAGGTCATGCCAGCGGCGTCCGCGATGTGCGCAATGCGTGTCGCATTGAGAATGCCCCCGCTTTTCATCAGCTTGATATTGATCATGTCGCAGGCTTCGAGGCGAACTGCCTCGATGGCATCGTGCGGCGAATGCACCGACTCATCGGCCATGATCGGGATCGGCGAGTGATCGCGAACGTATTTCAAGCCTTGCCAATCCCAATACGCCGTCGGCTGCTCACAATCCTGGATCTCATACTTCTCGATGGCGTGTAGGCTGCGCACCGCGTCGCTTGGCGACCACCCCTGGTTGGCATCGATGCGCATGGCGATATCGTTCCCCACAGCCTCGCGGATCACCCTCAATCTTTCGACGTCTTTCTCGGGCGACTCACCGACCTTGATCTTGATCGCTCGGAAGCCTTCGCGCACATATTCCCGTGCAGTGTCTGCCATGGCTTGAGGGGTATCGATGAAGACTGTCTTATCGGTTTCGAAGCTCTCGCGAAATTTTCCCAACAAACGGCACACTGGCTGTTCTGCAACCTTGCCGCAGATGTCCCAAAGCGCCATTTCGAACGCCGCTTTGATGCTGGTGTTAAACGGACTAAGAGCATCCATGTCCGCCACGGCCTTGGCGATGCTGAAGGCATCGCGGTGGCGAATGAGTGATGCCATGCTGCTGGCCATAGCCATGTCACTCTGCGGGGTTTCACTGGTTACGGGAGAATACGGAGACGCTTCCCCCCAGCCGACGACCCCATCCTCGGTGCGCAGGCGAACAAAAAGACCTTCGGAGGTCGGGACTGTGGGCAATGCCACGTGGAAAACGACCTTTTGCTCAAGGCTGTACGGAACGATCTCCACATCCCGGATTCGCGTTGATCGCGGCGAGACGTTTGCCTTTTCCTGCGCGTATAGCAGTCCATCCGCCGGTCGCTTCAGAACGGCGCCAGCAATCGCCAACCCGGCTACGCTCTTGAGAAAACCACCACGAGTAGTCTGCATGGCAGGCCGTCCGCTACGGGAGACGACCCTTCATAGCGCGCTGGGATTTCTTTGTCAAGAACTTTTTTCATTGAATGATGCCATTAACCTACGATATGCACCATATAGTGCTATTCCCAAAGGGCGCGATTCCTTTGACCAGACCCAGTGAGCGAACGCTGTTTTCGAGCAGGGACCTTCGACTTAGGATTTGGAATCTTGAGGACCGAAAGCGATGACGCCTGTTGGCGCGCCAACCATAAGCCGATCAGCCGTTGTCATCCGGGCGCACAATCGCGTCCCTTCTTGCGATCACTCGATTTTGCCTCGACCGCGATTGGCGGACTTGTTGCCCGTGCCTGGAGTGTACCAACGCGATCGAGACTCCTCCTCCTTACGCCGCAGCACGGCGAGCGTGCGCCGAGGATGAATCTGTGTGCAAGCCATTAACAGCGCATTGATCAGCGAAACCACCGCCACATAGGAGCCATGGAACGAAGGGCTCGCAATCGACACCACCAGAGAAGAATCACTGTAGCGGGCTATCGGACTTTTTTCGCTATCCGTGATGCCGAAAGTGAAAACGCCATTCTTGTGCGCTAACAAAACCGAATCCACGGTATCTTGCAGACAGCGGCCAAAGCTAAACGCAATGAGCAGGTCCCGAGGCTCTAGCAGAAGAACGCTCTGGCACAGGTTTCCAGTCGATCCAATCGGCGCTCGCGCGTCATAGCCGATGGAGACCAGCGCGTACGCTAAGAGTTGCGAAAGGGCTGCGGCAAAATCAACCCCCACCACCATGGTTTTTCGAGCACGGTCGATGCGCTTTGCGATCTCCAGAACACGTTTCACATCCAGCCTCGAACACAGCGCGTTCACATTATGCAGGTCCATCTGGAGAGTGTGTTCAACATGCTGCGCCACGCTGCGCTTCTCGCGCATCGTGGATTTCATCAAAGCATACGGCGTGATTCGCGACACAAAGTGCGATCGCAGATCGGCGGCAAATTCCGCGTACCGCTTATAGCCAAGAGCCTGGACAGTACGGACGATTGTGGTGGGATCAAGGCCGTAGCGCTTGGCCAAAGCACGAGAAGACAAGAAATATGTGTCTTCGGGATTGTCGAGAATCTCGCGAATCAGCCTCTTCCGGCTGGATCTTAGATTAGGTTCGGCTTCACCAAAGCGACTTTCTAAGGCGGTCATCCAGACCTTTCGCTCGGGAGTTCGGCTGTTGTTCGCGTCGTTATCGCTTCCTGACATTGCTCCGCCTCATCATCGAATCGTGGGTGCCACAATCAGTGCAGCTTTTTGGGAAATAGAAAGACATCAACAGGCGGGTTTGATTCTAGCGCAACCAGCCCACGTCCGGAATTTCTAGAATCAAGGCTGTAGCTCGGGCGGCGGGGATCTCAGTTCAATGCCCAAGGTCTGGGAACACCAAACAATGTGCAAACGCACTTGCGGCACACCGATATCACTACTACGCTGAACGAGTACACGCAGGCTCTTCCCGAGAGCGTGCGGAAGCTGGTTAACGCTGTCGCGGATCGTGCTTACCAGCGAGTTGCAGGCCGAGCCAGTACGGAGGGTGCGGTGAGATCCCGGGAGGTTTTGGAACACAACTGAACACACAAGTTTCGCGAGGCAGCCCCTAAGCACTTGGAAAACTGGAGCGGGAGACCGGGATCGAACCGGCGACATCCAGCTTGGGAAGCTGGCGTTCTACCGCTGAACTACTCCCGCTCGCCCAGCGTAGGTAAGGCGAGGGTACCACCGAGCCCCATGCCCTCGCAATACTCCGCCTCCTGCCGTGGCCGCCGCCGCGGGCATATTGCACAGGAAGGTTCCGGACCTGCGGAATGCGGGACTGGCGTTCCCCGCGATTCACTACAATTCAAACCAAATGGGCCGATTTACCGGTGTTCTCGGTCTGCTGGCCATGCTGGGGTTGGCGTTTGTCTTTTCCACCAACCGCCGCGCCATCCGCGTCAAGACCGTGGCCTGGGGACTGGGGCTGCAATTTATCTTTGCGGTGTTCGTGCTGCGCATTGATTTGGGACGCGTCCTGTTCCAGAGAGCCGGCGATGCGGTCAACACCCTGCTCAGCTATTCCTTTGCCGGCTCGCAGTTCGTGTTTGGCGATCTGGGCAAGCGCGGTTCGCAATTCGGTTTCTATGTTGCCTTCCAGGTGCTGCCCACCATCATCTTTATTGCCGCCTTTTTCGCCGTGCTCTATCACTTCGGCGTGATGCAGTTCATCATCCGCCAGATGGCGCGGGTCATGACGCGCTTTATGGGCGCCAGCGGCGCCGAATCGCTGAATGTTGCCGCCAGCATCTTCATGGGGCAGACTGAGGCTCCGTTGACCATCCGGCCGTTCCTGCCCGACCTCACCCGCTCGGAGTTGATGACGGTCATGACCAGCGGCATGGCCCACGTCTCTGGCGGGATCATGGCTGCCTACATCGCGTTTGGCATCGAGCCTAAGCACCTGCTGAGCGCGGTCATCATGACCGCCCCGGGCACCATCCTGGTAGCCAAGATGCTGGTGCCGGAGACGGAACCGTCGAAGACCGCCGGCCGGGTGGACATGCCGGCGGAAGAAGTGGCCACGGAGAAGAGCGAGAACCTGCTGGCGGCCATCGCCCGCGGCACGACTGACGGCTTGCACCTGGCGCTGAACGTGGCCGCTATGCTGATCTCCTTCCTGGCGCTGATTGCGTTGACCAACGGCGTTCTGGGTGGCATACACAACGGTCTGGCGCACTATGGCGTGGCCTGGTTTCCCAGCAGCCTGGAAAAAATTCTGGGGACGCTGTTCGCGCCGGTTGCGTGGATCATCGGCATCCCTTGGCGCGATTGCTCGATCATCGGCAATCTCCTGGCGACACGCATCGTGCTGAACGAACTGGTGGCCTTCTCGTTGCTTGGACCGCAGAAAGCGGTACTTGATCCGCGCTCTTTCACCATTGCCACTTTTGCGCTATGCGGCTTTGCGAATCTCGGCTCGATCGGCATTCAGATCGGCGGCATTGGCGCGCTCGCGCCCAACAAGAAAGGCGAGCTGGCGCGTCTCGGTGTGCGCGCCATGCTGGCTGGAACCATGGCAAACCTGATGTCCGCGGCGATTGCCGGGATGCTGCTATGACCCTCCGCGCATCTCGCGGATGATATTCACACCGCTGCTGGTGCCGAGGCGGGTGGCGCCGGCGGCGACCATGGCTTTGGCATCGGCTGCTGTCCTGATTCCTCCCGAAGCCTTCACCCCGGCGGCATTGCCCACGATGCGGCGCATGAGCGCCACGTCGGCCACGGTCGCGCCCCTGCCGAGGAAGCCGGTCGACGTTTTCACAAAATCGGCTCCGGCTTCGAGGCTGATCTCGCAGGCGAGTTTTTTCTCTTCGTCCGTCAGAAGGCCAGTCTCCAAAATGACTTTGAGCAATCCGCGGTGCGCGTGAGTCACCTCGACCACACCCCGAATGTCAGACAGGACTTTCTTGCGATCGCCTGACTTGAGGGCGCCGATGTTCAGCACCATGTCAATCTCGCTTGTGCCCTCGACAAGGGCTTGTTCCGCCTCGAACTGCTTTGTGCAGGTCAGATTAGCGCCGAGCGGAAAGCCGGCCACGGTCGCGACTTTCAACCCGCTGCTGTTCACCTGGGACACTGCCAGCGGCACATGGCACGGGTTGACCACCACCGCGGCGAAGGAACAATCTCGAGCCTCGGCGCACAGGCGTATGATCTGCTCCGGCGTTGCCTCGGGGCGCAGCAAGGTGTGATCGATCATCCGCGCCAAGTCCTGCCAGTTCATGGGAAGACCGCCCGCATTCGCGGTCGCAACATGTAGAGCAGCAGCAATCCTGCAATGATCACTCCGACCGCGCCGCGAACGAACTGGCCAAGAAGGAGATTCATCAGGTCTCCCATAAGCTGGATGGCGATGATGCCTACGCCCAGGTACCATCCCCAGCGGAGATGCCGGAGCCAACCCACCGCAGTGATCACCAAGACTACGCCGAATAGGAGGAACGGAATACCGATGGTTCTACCCAACGGAGCCAGCTGCTCGTAGGCGGGAGCATTCAGGGTCCACATTCGATCGAGCACGGTCCCCCGCCACACCAACGTCGTCCCCGCTAGAGCGGCCATCAGGGCGGCGAAGCAGAAGAAAATGCCAATGGCCGTGACGCCGCGAGGTTGATCTGCGGTTGGCATGAGCCCCACTATAAACCTGAGGCTGGGCCTTTTGGGGCAGCACAGTTTGATTACAGAAGACGCCAAAGAAACCCGGTTCCTATGTCTGGCTTTTTCGTGGCACAATCGAGCGCCTAAGCGAGGACTTGCCATGATCATCCGTGATGACGAGTCGGTGGAGATTGCGACCCCCATCGGGCCGATGCGGACTTACATTCTGCGGCCGGTAGCGGCGGGGAAATATCCCGGGGTGGTGCTGTATTCGGAAATCTTCCAGATTACTGCCCCGGTGCGCCGTGCCGCGGCCGTGCTGGCGGGACATGGCTTCGTGGTTGCGGTACCGGAGATTTTCCACGAACTGGAAGCGCCGGGAACAGTGCTGGCCTACGACCAGGCAGGCGCGGATCGCGGCAACGCTGACAAGATCAACAAGGAGATCTCCTCCTACGATGCGGATGCGCGAGCGGCCTTGGATTTTCTGAAGACGTACGAATTCTGCACGGGCCGGCTCGGGGTGATGGGAATCTGTATCGGCGGGCACCTTGCGTTCCGGGCCGCTATGAATCCCAGCGTGCTGGCGGCGGCCTGTTTTTATGCCACCGACATTCACTCCGGCAGCCTGGGAAAGGGCAAGAACGATAACTCGCTGCAGCGCGCTGGAGAAATCCGCGGAGAACTGCTGCACATTTGGGGACGGCAGGACCCGCACGTCCCTCCCGAGGGGCGCAACCGGATCAAGGCGCGGCTGGAAGAGGCGGGAGTACGCTTTACCTGGCACGAATTCAATGCCGCGCACGCCTTTATGCGCGACGAGGGCCCGCGCTACGACCCCGCGCTGGCGCAGCTATGCTGGGGCCTGGTGCTGGAGCTGTTCCATCGCCGGTTGGGGTTAGGAGATCTCTCCAACTGACGCCGGGCTAGGTCCAACGGAACCAGCGCAGGGCCAGGATGAAAGAAATCCCTCCCCAAACGACGAGGATGAGCAAGCGGGCCGCCTGGGATTCCAGTGAAGCGCCTTGCAGAATGGTGGCGCGCAGCCCATCATTGAGCGCGGTCAGCGGCAGCAGCTTGATGAACGGCTGGATCATCGCCGGAAAGCGCTCGTAGGAGAAGAAGACGCCGGAGAAGACCCACATGGGCATCATCACCACGTTGATGAGCCCGCTGACGCTTTCGATCTTCTGCGCGCGGCTGGCGGTGAGCAAGCCCAGCCCGCCAAAGGAGATTGCGCCCACCGCACCCAGCAGCAGAATGCTGAAGAGCGATCCGAGGACGCGCATGCGGAAGACCAGCACGCCGAAGCCCAGCAACAGCCCGACTTCCACCAGCATTAGCACCAGGCGGCTGCTGGTAAGTGCCAGCAGAAAGTCGCTGCGGCGCATGGGCGTGGCCACAAAGCGCTTGAGCAGCTTGCGCTGCCGCATCTCCACCAGGGCAAAGCCGATCCCCCACATGGCAGCATTCATGATGTTCATGCCCAGCAGTCCGGGGATGAGGAAATCAATGTAGCGCGATCCGGGTTCGCTGCTGCTGATTGTAGAGGTGGGCAGCGGGTCCTTGCGTCCCGCCGCAATTTGCAAAGCATTGTCCACTTCGGAGCGAGACAGCACGCTCTCCTGCCGCGCCGGATCATAGTGATAACGGAAGCCTCCTCTTCCATCCGGCTCGACCACTAGATCGTATTTGCCCAGACGGAAGCCTTGCAGGGCGTGGACCTGATCGAGCACGTCGGCGTGGATCGCGTCTTTCTGCGGGGAGCGTTGGAGCATCGCCACAGTATCCTCAGCGCCCGGCCCGGCGACGATTGCAATCGTGGTGCTATCGGCCGGTTTGTTGCGAAAGGCGATTCCCAGGCCTAAAGCCAGCAGCAAGGGAAACACGAATACCCAGAAGATCACCTCCGGCTCGCGTTGCAGTTCCTTCATGCGAGCCATCAGCAGATGCGTGTAACCCGACCAGCGGCCGTTGCGCGGCGCGGGAGTGTCTGCCTTGCGGGTTTCTGCGGGACGAAGCGGTTGCTCCGAGACTGCCATGTCAGTCCTCCCTCAGGTGCCGGCCGGTCAGCCGCACAAAAACGTCTTCCAGGCTCGCCTGGCGCGTGGTCAGGTGCAGCAACTGCTCGTGCTGGTTGTCAACCGCGTCGAGCAAGGCGGGGATGGTGAGATGCGGCTCGCGCACGCTGAGACAGACAAGACCGTCGTCGGTTCGGACCGATTCGACACCGGGGAGCGCGCGCCATGCCTCAAGCGCGACGACATGCGAGTTGCCACTGACTGCGAACTCGACCACGTGATGTCCACCCAGGCGCTCGATCAGATCGCCGGGTGTGCCCTCGGCGATGATCTTGCCGTAGTCCACAATGGCGAGCCGATCGCAGAGCCGCTCGGCTTCATCCATGTAGTGGGTGGTGAGCAGCACCGTGCCACCGCTGTGCTGGAAAGCACGAATGATGTCCCAGAGCTGGCGGCGGCTCTGCGGATCGAGGCCGGTGGTAGGCTCGTCGAGAAACAGAATCCTGGGATTGCCCACCAGCGCCGTCGCCACCGCCAGGCGCTGGCGCTGTCCACCGGAAAGCTTCCCCACCCAGGTGTCGGCCTTTTCCGTGAGTTGCATCTGCTCCAGCACATCGCCGGCGTGGCGCGGCTCACGGTAGAAGCTGGCAAACAGTTCGATGGTCTCACGCACCGTGAGCTTCTCCGAGAGCCGGGTCTCCTGCAGCGAGATGCCCAGCCACTCGCGCAGTTCGCGGGCATTCTCCTGCCAGGTGTGGCCGAGGATACTCACCTCCCCGGCGGTAGGCTGGAGCAGACCTTCCAGGATTTCAATGGTCGTGGTCTTCCCTGCCCCGTTCGGTCCCAGCAAGCCGAAGCACTCTCCGGCCTCGATGGCGAGGTTCAGCCCGCGCACGGCTTCGACTTTGCCGTCGTAGGTCTTGCGCAGGTCACGGCACTGGATGGCAATCCCCACGCAACGATTCTAGCGGAGATAAGGCGTGGGCGTCTCTGTGGAGTCTGCGGGTTGCAATGCGGCCAATGCCCGGAGTAAATTGGCAGCGGCCTGCTACTGTGGGACGCAGGCACCCCGCCCATGCAAACAGCGCGACGCGGCTTTACTTGACGGCGTCCTTCCTAAACGCCCGTGTGTCGTTACGACAATCACTCCTCACTGATGGGAAAGGATGCTGCTATGTTGCGCAAAGCTGTGCTGTTGCTGCCGTTGCTGGCCGTGCTCGCGTCCGCGCAAGAGACACGACACTTCACATTTCACTATGGGTTCACCGTAAGAGACATTCCTGCCGGAGAGAAGGTGCGGATCTGGATTCCGGCGGCCCACTCGGATGCCTTTCAGGAAGTGAAGGTCATCTCCGCCAAGGGTGACCTGCAGTTAAGAAAGACCCGCGAGTCGAAGTACGGAAACGAGATGTATTACGCGGAAGCCTCCAAGGCAAAGCAACCGGAATTGCACTTCGAGGTCATTTACGACGTGGAGCGCCACGAGCGACTGACGCTGGGCATCGCTACGCCACATTTGACTACAGTCAAGCTGAGCGATCGTGAAAGGAAGGAAGATCTGGCGCCGGATACGCTGGTACCGGTCACCGGACTGCCGGCCGAACTGGCCGCGAAGGTCACACAGGGCAAAACCTCGCCGCTCGACAAGGCACGAGCCATCTATGACTACGTGTTCACCACCATGCGGTACGACAAGACTGGCACCGGATGGGGCCGAGGCGATGTGCTGTACGCCTGCGACGCCAAGAAAGGCAATTGCACCGACTTTCATTCCCTGTTCATCGCCATGGCGCGGTCGCAAGGGATTCCGGCGCGTTTCGAGATCGGTTTTCCCCTGCCGCCCGCCAAACACTCGGCTGAGATTCCCGGCTATCACTGCTGGGCGGAGTTCTTTGAGCCGGAACACGGATGGGTGCCGGTGGACATCTCCGAAGCGTGGCAGCACCCTGAGAAGCGCGACTACTTTTTCGGCGCGCACGATGACGATCGCGTGCAATTCACCATGGGCCGCGACCTGCGGCTGAGCCCGGCGCAGGATGGCCCGCCGCTGAATTATTTCATCTATCCCTATGTGGAAGTGGCCGGCAAGACCCACGCCAACGTCTCCGATTCGTTTTCGTTTGCGGACGTGGGGGCGGGCACGGCGGCGGGACGCTGAGGATCAGGCGACCTTGGCGGGAGCACCGGCCAGGACTTCATCGGTGGTGAACAGGCGTCCGCCCCGGCGCTCCACTTCCGCGCGGGTGGCTCTACCCTTGGCAGCGTCCAGATGCTGAATGGCGTCGCGCACCAGGTGCACACGATAGCCACGGTGGCTGAGGCCGCGGGCAGCCTGGTCTACGCAGATTTCCGTCACCACACCGTAGAGAACAATCTCGCGGTCTCGGCCCATGTGAACGAGCAGTTCCTCCACGTTGGGGTTGGTGAAGACGTCGGTGGCCTGCTTTTCCACGATGATCTGCGGATACGCGAGGTTCTGCGGAAGCGAGATCTTGCGATTGGGAACGACATAGTGACCGGGTAGGAGGGTGCGCTCGATCTTCTTCTGGCCGGCGGTTCCGGCGAGGCAGTGTGGCGGATACTCGCGAAATTCCGGATCGGTTTCCTCGTGAGCGTCCACGGAAGCGACAATAAGGATGCCATGGGCCACGGCAAATGAGGTCAGGCGCTGGATGTTCCCAATGATGTTTTCCGCGCCGCGTACGTAGAGCTTCCCCTCTGGATGCATGAAGTCCACCTGTGTGTCGACGTCCCAGAAGACAAGCTCGCGCACTGTATCGCTCCTCTGTTAATTAGATGCCGGTTCTTTGCCGGGTTGCAAGCCAGGACTTCAGCCACTTTTCGCGGGCGGGGGCAGCGGCGCCACATCCGCCAGGCGGTCGCGGACATCGTTCAGCAACCGCTCCAGCTCACCGCTGAAGCGCACGGGATAGGCCTGCGGGTTGCGCAGGCTGCGGCATGCCTGGGGCAGCCTAGCAACTTCCTCCCGCGCGCGTTCTTGCACACTCTTGAGACCGGGCGAAGGCGCAAGGCGCGTTCCCTGCCGCATCACGCAACCGAGCAGAGGTTGGGCGTCGGGATAACGCTCAGTTTCGCGGGCGATCACATCCTCGCAATACGTGCCCGCCGGATCGTGAAAACGGAACACTTGTTTGCGCCCGGGATAAGTGACTTTTTCCTCGCTGAACTTGGCGCGATAGGAGGGACCCTCGCCCGACTGCACATCCACCAACTTGTACACGCCACCCAGCGCGGGAGCGTCTTTAGATGTAGCCAACGCGGTGCCGACCCCGAAGGCGTCCACCTGCGCGCCCGCGGCCAGCAAGTCAGCGATCGCAAACTCGTCTAAATCGCCGCTGGCAAAGATCTGTGTGTCCTGCAGCCCAGCCTGGTCGAGCCGCCGTCGCACCTGCTGCGACAAACGCACCAAATCACCGCTATCGAGGCGAACGCTCCTGGGCCGCAGGCCGGCATGGATGATTTTCTCGATGGCGGCGAGGGTATCGTAGGTGTCTACCAGGAGCACGGCGTGGTCGGGAAAAAGACGCTGGAAACGCTGGAAGGCCTCCTCTTCGTCCTCGTAGGCCATGACAAAGGAGTGCGCCAGCGTGCCGAAGACGGGTATGCCGAAGCGCTGCCCGGCTTCCACGTTGGACGTGCCGATACAACCGCCCACGAACGCTGCGCGTGCCGCCAGCACACCCGCCTCCGGTCCGTGGGCGCGGCGGGTGCCGAATTCGACGACCCCGCGTCCGGCGGCGGCCTCCACCACACGCGCGGCTTTGGTGGCGATGCTGGTTTGGAATAGCATCGTCGAGAGAAGAAAGGTCTCAACGATCTGCGCTTCCAGGATGGGCGCAGTCACGCGCAGCAGAGGCTGTTCGCCAAACACCGGTGTTCCCTCCGGGACCGCCCAAACTTCACCGGTGAAGCGGAAGTCCCTCAGGTAATCGAAGAAGGCGTCGCTGACATGGGCAAACACCGGTTGGCGGCGCAGGTACTCGATATCTTCCGGCTGAAACTGCACGCGCTCCAGATAGTCCAGCGCCTGCTCCAACCCGGCGGTCAGCAAAAAGGATCGTTCCGGCGGGAGCGAGCGTACGTACAACTCAAAGCTTGCGGTAGCGCGAAAATCATTCTCAAAGTAGGCTGCCGCCATGGTCAGCTCGTAGAGATCGGTCAGCAGCGCGGAATGGCGAAGTGGTTCCGACACAGGGCTCTCTGGAAAAGATTATAGGAGGTTCTCATTGCAGCGATCAGGGCTGGCTACGGAAGTTGCCGGGCTCCGCCGGACGGACGGGTCTGAGACCATCCCCACAGGGGCGACGATCTTAATCGTTGTCCGGGGCCGCCTTCTGCGGGAAGACGGTGTGGCGCGGGGCGGGCATGGGGACATCGCCTTTGCGGTCACGCCACAAAATCGCATTCAGCCGCGCTGCATTCGCGGCATCGGGACGCGAGAAATCCATCTTCTCCGATTCCTCGGAGCCTGCGGCCCGGGCCGGGTTGATCTGGTAGATGAGTCCGTTGTCACGATTGCGATAGTCAGCGCTGAACGGTAGCTGGTTGCCTTCGCCGGTGAAGAGAGGGGCCATGACCGGGGCGTAGGCGTCGTTCTGGTTCATGGGCGGCAGACCGAGCAGCGTCTCCATGGTATGGACCATGTTCACGGTGGTGTAGAAGCGATGGTCCACGAAGGGATGCTCCACGGAGCCGGGCGAATACTTGCTGATCACCAGAGCGATGGAGCGGTGCGCATCTACGTGGTCGGCGCCATCCTGGGCGTCATCTTCAATCACAAAGATGGCCGTGTCATCCCAGTAGGGACTGTGAGATACCGCTTCCACCACCCGGCCGAGCGCCAGATCGTTGTCGGCCACAGAGGCTGCCGGCCGTGGCTTCCCCCGGCGGGTGCCGCCGGTGTGATCGTCGGGCAGGTACAGCAGGACGAAGGCGGGGAGCTGGCCATCCTTTCCTTGCTCCCGGGCACGCACGAAACCGTCGAACTCGTCGAGAAATTCGTCGGCGCGAAGCTGATCGGGATAGTCGGTGTTGAAATCGGGAAAGTTGGGATCGAAGTGGCCGATCAGGGCCGCCTTGGTAGGACGCACGCCCCTCAACAGGGGAACCGCCCACGGCCAGGGACTTGGTGAGCCATGCGGCTGGCCCAGGTGGCTGGGTAAGGGCTCGCCTCTGCGAACTGCCTGCTGCGGACACGGCCCGTGCAGCGGCGAGTCCGCGTCCCCGGGCGGCGGTGCGGGCGCATTGCCGGGCGGCTTGCACCATACCGCATCTACGAACTCGCCATAGTCTCGGTAGGAAACCCCGTGCCCGGCCAGGTTGTCCCACAGATATCCGGTTGCCGGCGCATCCACATCGGGTTCGTGGTTTTCCAGGGGAAGTTCATCCGCTACATTGCCCTGGTAGTCGTAAGTGCGCTCTTCGCTGCGATAGCCGATCTGCCAGGTCTTCTCGTTGTAGTCGCTGGTAATGGCGGCGTTGGACCAGACGTGGCCGTCGCCGGAGACCTCGCCGCTGTCGTAGAAGTTGTCCAATACGCCGAATTGCAGAGCGAGCTGGTGCTCGTTGGGCGTGATGTCGGCTCCGTAGGTGGTGAGGGAAGGATCCCCATTGCCCACCTTCAGGTCCCCGAAGATCTGGTCGTAAGTGCGGTTTTCCTTGAGGACATAGATGACGTGGCGAATGGGACTCGAGCCATGGTGGAATTCAATCCGTCCGGGGTCGGCGTGAAACAGGTTGCTGGCTTCTACCTGGCGGGTCATCTCCGGCAACTGCCGTTCCGCGGCCCGCAAGTTCAGCCGGGAGAGGGAGCCGTACAGCAGGGTGGGAATGTAGGGATGATTGTGGTGCCGCCGCTCCTGTTTCAACTGGCTAAGGCCGTTGTTGGGACCGGTGCCTCGTCCCTTGGCGGTGGCGATCAGCAGGTCGTCGCCGACGGTGGCGAGCGCGCTGGGATACCAGTCCGTGGGGATGAAACCGAGCGGCTGCATGGTGGCTTCCGAGGCCGTTCCAGCCATGAATTTGGTGACGTCAAACACAGCCACCGCGTTCAGGGATGAGTCCGCCACGAACAGGTGCGTGCCGTCGCTTGACTGGGCCAAGGCGGTGGGGTAGGTTCCCGGGTACTTCTGCGCAGAGGCGGTGCTGTCGAGGAACGCCAAAACTCTGCCGTCCGCTGCCGAAACTACCGCGACCCGGTCAGCATTCGAGAGCGCGACGTAAAGCAATTTCTGGTCCGGGCTGAGCAGCAGCGCCGTGGGATGGGAGCCAGGGGCGATCGGATCCTCGGGCTCGAGCAGAGATATCCAGCGGGCGACGATGCCCTTTTCCAAGTCAAGTTCCGCCACCCGCGAGGAGTTCCACAAGCTGCACCATGCGCGGTGTCCGTCGCGGCTCGCCACCACAGTGTAAGGAAATGAAGATGGCACGATTTTGTGCGTGCTCAGGTCGAACTGCTGGAGGATGCGGCCATCCGCGGGGTCCAGCACAACCACGTTGTCGGCAAGGTTGTTGGCGATCAGCAGGTGGTCGCCACTTGGGCCTGAGATCACACTGAGTCCTGCGGGGTAAGGGATGGCGGTTCCCTCCGCGGTCTTGCGCAGGCCATAGGCCACTTTCCTGCCGGGTGGGATTTCTTGGGGCGCGATCTTGAGGAAGCGCTCGGGGACTACGTTGCCCCGCTTAAATTTGTACACCGCGATTCCGTTGCCTGTGTCGCCGGGTTTAGCGCCCGTGGGATCGGTGATGGAGCCGATGGAGGCATAAAGATGACTGCCATCAGAGCTGAAAGCGAGGCCCAGGAAGTAGCTCTGATGCGCGCTCTCAGGCAAGCGATCATCGGGATAATCCGTCAGCTGATTGGTGTTCAGGTCGAGGATGGAGATGGATTGATGGGCCTGCGTGGCCTGCGTGCCATAGCCGTCGTTCAGCAGCGCAGCATAGCGCCCGTCCGGGCTGACGGCGATGGTGGCGGGAAAACTGTTCAGCCGTGCCAGGTATCCCGGAGAAGGCGTTGTCAGCCACTTACTGGTGGGAAGCGGTACCCGAGCCGTCTTTTCAGGATCATTGGCCGAGAGAAAGGTGACGGCAGATGCACAGAGCAGGAGAGCAGCGAGGGCGAAGAAGGGCTTCAAGCTTCCTCCTCAGAGAACGAAGAACTATTAGCACCCGGCCGGCGAAAGGGAAAGACATGCATCAACGCGCAGCGGGCTGGCACAACGCCTGACCGAAAAGTAGAAAGTGCCTTCGCTCTCAGATCAGCCTGCTTGCCAGCGAACCCTTCGACCGCGCGCTCGGGGCAGGCGCCGATGCTACGGCGATACTTTAATGGGTATCGGTAACTTCCTGTTGAGAAGGAACTTCTGGCTGTCCAACGTTATGGCGCACATCGGCTCCCCGGACCCAGAAGATGACATCTTCGGCGATGTTGGTGGCGTGATCGGCAACCCGTTCCAGGTTGCGCGCCACCAGCAGCGCGTCCAGCGCCTGACGCGTCACCTCGGGACGTTCGTTCATCACCTTCACCAAGGTGATGAAGGCTTCGTCGCGCATGCGGTCCACCACGTTGTCCATTTCCAGCACTGCCTGCGCCAGTTCCGCCTTGGCTTCGATGAAGGACTCGAGGGAACGGCGGACCATGGCAGATACGGCTGCGGCCATGCGTGGAATGTCCACCGGCAGATCGACCTTGGGCAACTCCACCATGTCCATCACGCGCTCGGCGATGTTGACCGCCTGGTCGCCCACCCGCTCCAAGTCGGCGTTGATCTTGGTGACCGCCAGGATAAAGCGCAGGTCCACCGCCATGGGCTGCTGCAGAGCCAGGAGGTCGAAGGCCAGTTCATCGATTTCTCGTTCCGCGGCGTTGATCTGGGACTCGCCTTCGAGCACCATGTGGCAGCGAGCCAGGTCGCGGTCAACATAGGCCTGGCAGGCACGGTCTACGGCCTGCTCGGCCAGTCCGCCCATGCGGAGCAACCGTGTCCTTAAATCGTCCAGTCCTTGTTGAAAGCGGGTACGCATTATCCAAACCTGCCTGTGATGTAGTCTTCCGTCCGCTTGTCGGACGGGGTGGTAAATATTTTCTCCGTCTTGTCGAACTCGATCAGCTTACCGAGCAGGAAAAACCCGGTGAACTCCGCCACGCGCGACGCCTGCTGCATGTTGTGCGTCACAATCACAATAGTAAATCTTTCCTTGAGCTGGAAGATCAACTCTTCGATCTTTCCGGTAGAAATCGGGTCCAGGGCGGAGCAGGGCTCGTCCATCAGCAACACCTGGGGTTCGACCGCCAGCGCTCGGGCAATGCAGAGTCGCTGCTGCTGTCCTCCGGAGAGACTGGCGCCAGACTTCTTGCGCAGCGTGTCTTTTACCTCATCCCAGAGGGCAGCGGCGTGCAGGGAGCGCTCCACGATTTCATCCAGACGCTTGCGGTCCCGAAAACCGTTGAGCTTCAACCCGGCGGCCACATTGTCGTAGATGGACATCGTGGGAAAGGGGTTCGGCTTCTGGAAGACCATGCCGATACGGCGGCGAATCTGCACGGCGGAGGTTCCGTTGTAAACGTCGACATCGCCGATGCGGACCCGGCCGCTGGCACGCGCCTCGGGGATGGTCTCGTGCATGCGGTTCAGGCAACGGATGAACGTGGACTTGCCGCAACCTGAGGGCCCGATCACGGCAGTGGCGTGGTTGGCTTCCACCTTCATGTTGATGTCTTGCAAGGCCTGCGTTTTGCCAAACCAGGCGTTGAGCTGGTCGACCTGGATTCCTACACCCATAAATCAGTTGCCTCCCTTGAGCATGCCCCGGCCGGCGGCAATGCGGACCGCACTCACGGCGACCACGATCAGCACGATGAGGATTAGGGCCCCGGCCCATGCCTGGCGATGCCACTCGTCAAAGGGCGAAATGGCGTATACAAAGATTTGCAGCGGCAGAGCGGCGGTTGGCTGGTTCAGCTTCCAGTTCCAGAACTGATTGCCGAAGGCGGTGAATAGCAGCGGTGCCGTCTCCCCGGCTACGCGGGCAAAAGCCAGCATCACGCCGGTAATCACTCCGGAGGTCGCCGTGCGCAAAGTGATGGACAGCGTCGTGCGCCAGCGGGAAACCCCCAGACCATAGGAGGCTTCCCGCACCGACGTGGGCACCAGCAACAACATCTCTTCGGTGGCACGGGTGATGGTGGGAATCATCATGATGGCCAGCGCCACCCCACCGGCCAGGGCGGAGAAATGCTTTTGCGCGATTACGACCAAGCCGTATGCAACGATACCGATGATGATAGAGGGAACCCCATTCAACACGTCGGAGGTGAAGCGGATGAGATTCCCTATGCGGTTTTGACCATACTCTGCCAGGTAGATACCGGCACCGATGCCCACGGGCACGCCAACCGTGCTGGCGACAAGCAGAATGAGGGCCGATCCGGCGATGGCGTTGGCCATGCCCCCACCCGCCTCCCCCACTGGTTTGGGAGTCTGGGTGAGAAACGCCCAATCAATGGAGCCGATGCCTTTGTAAACCAGGTAGCCAAAGATCGCGCAAAGTGGCGCCAAAACCAGTACCACACAGCCCGCAGCAATACAGGTAACCCCAAAGTTCGTGAGGCGGCGGCGGAGGCTGACCCGCGGGGGCGCCAACCCCATGGTTGCGGCTGTACTAGACATGGCTCCTCGCAGGCATGCCGCGCGTGACCGTCCACACCAGGAACTGCGCCAGGATGTTCACAATGATGGTGACAATGAACAGAGCCAGGCCCACTTCTACCAGGGCGCTGAGATAAACGTCGCCCGTGGCTTCGCTGAATTCGTTGGCGATGACACTGGCCATGGTGTAGCCCGGAGCGAACAGGGAACGCGCAATCTCCACCCGATTCCCGATCACCATGGTTACGGCCATGGTTTCGCCCAAGGCGCGACCCAGTCCCAGGATCACACCTCCCAGGATACCGGCACGGGCATTGCGGAGGACCCCGGTTCGGATCATCTCCCACCGGGTTGCGCCCAGAGCAAGCACGGCCTCTCGTTGCGCTTGCGGAACCGCCGTCATCACCTCGCGAGTGATGGCGGAAACAATGGGGACGACCATGATGGCAAGGATGATCCCCGCGGCCAGCATGCCCACGCCGTAGGGGGTGCCTTCAAACAATCCGGTCCAGCCAAAGTACTTGCCCAGGAATGGCTCCAGGTATTTGCGGAGCAGCGGTACCAGCACGAAGATCGCCCACAGCCCGTAGATCACGCTGGGGATGGCTGCCAACAGTTCGGTGGTAAAGGCCAGCGGGCCGCGCAACCAGCGCGGCGACATTTCGGTAATGAACACCGCGACACCGACGGCCAAAGGCACAGCCAGCACCAGAGCCAGAACAGAGGACACAATGGTGCCGTAAACGAAGGGCCATGCGCCGAATTGATCACTGACCGGGTCCCAGTCACTGCGGAAGAAAAACTGCCAGCCAAAGGCGTGCCAGGACAGGTTGGACTTGGTAACCAGCTCGTAAACAATGAGTCCGACCAGGGCCAACACGCATAGCCCACAGCCGAGCATGGCAAGAAAGAAAATACGATCCGCCACCAGGCTGCTGCCGGCCTTGATGAGGGGCTCGGCCTGGGCCATCGACTCGCTCGCAACTTCTGATCTTGGAACAGGTTGCGGTCCGGTCAGGCGAGGTGCTCCTAAGGCGCGATTGGCCATCGAGAGGAAGCTAGCAGAGTCGTGTTACAGGAGTGTTAAAATAGCCTCCGCTTTCCCCGTTTCGGCGCCATTTTTCAATCCGAAACACCCCGAGTCCAGGGCTGATGCTTTCGGTTTGCATTTCCCCGGATTCCCTTGTATTTTCTGTACCCTTGGTTCACCTCTATGCCTGTTGACCAGGAACGCAGCCGTCTCGCTTTTAAGCGTCTGGATCGCCAGTTAAGCAAGCTGGCGAAACGGCCAGCCCCGGAAAGCGTCCATCGGTTTCGCACCTATGGACGTCGCGTGGAAGCCATGCTGAACGAACTTGTGGTCGAGCCCAGCCGCAATGACAGGAAGTTGCTCAAGCTGTTGTCGCGCCTGCGCAAGAAAGCGGGCAGAGTGCGCGACTTGGACGTGCAGATTGTTTCGCTGCGCAATCTGAGGATTCCGCAAGAACCGGAGCGCAAGGCGCAACTGCTGCGCACGCTGGGGGAAGAACGCAGCGAGCGAGAAAAGAAGCTGGCCAAGGCTTTCGATGCAGAGACTATCAGCCAGTTGCGCAAGCGGCTGAAGCGCGCCGGCAACGGCGCAGGCATCCCGGAGAATATAGACCCTCTCAGCCTGGCGATGCGGCAGTTAGCCCAATTGGGACATGACCATGCTCCCCTGACGGAGAAAATCCTGCACCAATACCGCATTGTCGGGAAACGCGCCCGCTACCTGGCGGAGCTGGCAGGGAAAAATCCCGAAGCCGAGCGCTTCGTGGCGCAACTCAAGCGCATGCAGGATGTGCTCGGCGACTGGCATGACTGGCTGAAGCTCACGCAGCGGGCGGAAGAACTGTTCGGTAGAGTGCAGGATTCAGCCTTGGTCGCGGCGCTGCACAATGTAACGGGGGCCAAGTTCCGCCGTAGCGTGGAGGTGCTCACCGAGACCCGGGCGGCGCTGGCTAAGAAGCCGGTCACCAGGGAGGCGGCAAGTCGGAAAGCAGCACGTTTACCGAGCATGGACACCGAGATGGCGGTGGCATGAGGAAGACCAGCGCTCCCGGCGGCCACTGTGTAGTTGGGACTGACTCAAACCTAGAAGCCTGCCCGACCTCTACGCCTGCTCCAGGCCTACAGCTCGTTCCTTTCTGACATTTTTTCCGGACCCTTCGCGGCAAGCGGTAAACTGTTCGCTCTGCCATGCCCACCTTTGCCGCGGTTGACATCGGGTCCAACTCCGTGCGCTTGAAGATCGCGCGGCTGGTTGGACGCCGTTTGCGCGAAGTCCACGAAGACCGCGAGGTTACGCGCCTGGGCGAATCCGTCTATCGCGGCAACACGCTTTCCCCGGAGGCAATGGCCGACACGGTAAAGGTGCTGCGGCGCTTTCATCGCGCCGTGCAGGAGGCGGGTGCAGACACGGTGCGCGCCGTCGGCACCAGTGCTCTGCGAGACGCGCGCAATGCCAAGGCATTTCTCGAATGGGTGCGCTCGACCACGGGCTGGAAAGTGGAGATTATCTCCGGATTGGAGGAGGCGCGGCTCATCCACCTGGGGCTGGTCTCCAGTTTGCGGGTCAATGCCGCGCCGGTGCTCATGATCGACCTGGGGGGAGGAAGCTGCGAGCTTACTGTCTCCGTCATGAGCCACATCCGCGACACGGTGAGCTTGCCTCTGGGCGCAGTGCGGCTGACCAACGAGTTTCTGCATCACGATCCTGCGCGCAAGCTGGAGATGCAGCAGCTGCGGAGATTCGTGGAGCGCGAAATCGGCCGGATCACGGAGCGCGTCACCCGAGCGCGACCGAAAGTGGTGCTCGCCACCTCCGGCACGGCAGCGGCCTTGGCCGCGGTCTGTCATGGTTTGTACAAGACCAAGGGTTCCCGAGCAGCGGTGGTCTCGCGGCCGCAGATGCGGCGTATTGCCAAGATGCTGGCCCGCCTGCCGATCGCGGAGCGCAGAAAGCTCTCCGGAGTGGGGCCGCGGCGGGCGGAGATTATTGCGGCCGGAGCGGCGGTTTACGGTGAAATCCTGGAGCGTTGCCAGTTGAGCGGATTCCGCTACTCTCCGCTGGGATTGCGCGACGGTCTGCTGGCGCAGATGGCGGCGGAGTATGACCGCAGCACCCGCTCCGGCAAACAGATCGAGTCGGAACGGTGGGATTCGATCCGCGCCGCCGTGCAGCACTACCGTGTGGACATGGCCCACGCCATGCAGGTGCGGCAGGCGGCCATGGACCTGTTCACCGCCTTGCGCTCGGTCCACCGCCTCCCCCTGGAATACCGCGAGTGGCTCTCGGCGGCGGCCATACTGTATGAGGTCGGCGACTACGTAAACCGCAATGGCCGGCACCGCCACACCTATTACATCATCTCCAACTCCGAGATTCTGGGATACACTCCGCAGGAACGGCGGAAGATTGCGGCCATCGCGCGTTATCTGGGCAAATCGCTGCCCACGCCCGGAGACGCTCCCATGAAGGTGTTGCCGCCAGCGGACCGGGAATTTGTGCGCAAGACTTCGTTGCTGCTGCGCCTGGCCCGCGCCCTTAATCTGGGACGGAGCGGTGCGGTACGCCGGACGCGAGTCCGGGTGCGCGATGGCGAGGTAAGCCTGGCGCTGGTGGCCAAACCACGGGCCAACGTGGACCTGGAACTGTGGGCAGTCGAGAAGGAACGGAATTACTTCCGCGAGGTCTTGGGGCGCGAACTCTCCGCCGCGGCGGCGTAGAGCGCGCGTAACAGCTTAGGCGTGATGCACCAGTGCAGCGCCGCCGAACCGCGCCCCATCTCCACTTTGGCGACTGCTGCCTTCTTAAGTTCGACCGATGCTTCGCAGCTGGCTTCACTGATGGTCCGGCCCAGGAACTCACTCAGGTTGGGATTGTGGCCGACCACCATGATGGTTTCAAACTTCGAGTACTTGTCGAGCGTTCTGCGGAATTCCACGAAGGACGCACCCGGACGCAAACCGTCCTCCAACTGCAGTTTGCCTTCATAGCCGATTTCATTCCCCACCAGAGACGCGGTTTGCGCCGAGCGCTTCAGGGGGCTGGAGATGATCACATCCACCTGAACATCCAGCGCCAGCAAAGCCCGGCCTACGTCGCCACACTGTTCGATTCCAGCCCGATCGAGGGCGCGTTTGTCGTCTTTCGCCGGGTTGCTCAGGCGCTCGCCGGCGCTGGCGTGACGCAGGAAATAAATAATCATCTTGCGTTATCGCTCCTTCCGGAGTGCGACTTGGCGACTCTTGGGCTCGGGCGGGACCGGGATCGAATCCATCATTTGCTTCCCTTCCGCCAGCCCAATGAGAAATTCCTGCGCATTGAAGGCGCTCGGGCCCGTCGGCGGCTTACGTTTGCCCTGCGCCTGCCAGGCGCGAATGTAGGAGCCGTCCTTCTGCAGCAGACGCGATTTCACATTGTCGGCGAGGTAAGCGTCGAGGATCTCATGCCGCACCCGCTCGCGCAGCAGCGCGTCTTTCACCGGGAACAGGACTTCGACGCGTTCGTACAGATTGCGCGGCATCCAGTCGGCGCTGCCCACGTAGATCTCCTCATCGCCGCCGTTGGCGAAGTAGAAGATGCGGCTGTGCTCGAGGAAACGCCCCACAATGCTGCGCACCCGGATGCGGTCGCTGACGCCCCGCACCCCGGGGCGCAGAGCGCACATGCCGCGCACCAGCAGGTCAATCTGAACTCCCGCCTGGGAGGCCTGGTACAGCGCCATGATGACGTTTTTATCCAGCAGGGCGTTCATCTTGGCCACGATGTGCGCGGGCCGGCCGTGCTTAGCGTGTTCCGCCTCGCGCCCGACGAGCGCCAGGCAGTGTTCGGCCAGGTCGAGGGGCGAGACCAGCAGCGGTTCGTAATTGGGATGCTCGGCGTAGGCGGTCAGGAAGCTGAAGACATCGTGCGCGGCGCCCGTGACTTCCGGATCGGCGGTAAGCAGGCTGAGATCGGTGTAGATGCGCGCCGTAGTGGTGTTGTAGTTGCCGGTGCCGAGGTGAGCGTAGCGGCGCGTGACTCCGTCGGGATCGCGGCGCACCAGCAGTGACAGCTTGCAGTGAGTCTTAAGGCCAACCAGTCCGTGAAACACCTGCACGCCGGCATCCTCCAGGTCGCGCGCCCAGCGGATGTTGGACGCCTCGTCAAAGCGGGCCTTCAACTCCACCACGGCCGTCACTTCTTTTCGCGCAGCCGCCGAGATGAGCGCGGGAACAATCAGGGAGTGTTCGCTGGTGCGGTAGAGCGTCTGCTTGATGGAGAGCACCCGCGGATCTTCCGCGGCCGCTTCGATGAACGACACCACCGCGTCGTAGGAATCAAAGGGGTGGTGCAGCAGAACGTCGTGGCGGCGCAGTTCTTCGAACAGGTCCTGCGACTTGGCGGTGAGCCGGAGCTCGCGCGGCACAAAAGGCTTGAACTTGAGCTCGGGATGCGCAGTCTGCTCGTACAGGTTGAACAGGCGGGAGAGATTGACCGGTCCGTTCACCGGGAACACCTGCCAGGGCTCCAGCTCAAAGTTGGTGCGCAGGCGCTCGATGATCTCAGGATCGGCGTCGGATTCGATTTCCAGGCGCACGGCATCGCCTTTGCGCCGGTTGTGGAGTTCAGTGCGCACCGACTCCAGCAGGCTGCGCGATTCTTCTTCCGCCAGGTAAAGATTGCTGTTGCGCGTCACGCGGAAGGCTGCTGAGGAGACGATGTCGTACCCGTGATACATGCGTGCGGCGTGATGGGCCACCAGGTCGGCGAGGAAGATGAAGTCGTCGGTACCGTCCGAGGGCAACCGCACCAGGCGCGGCAAAGAACGTGGCACGGTGACCACGCCGGTATAGGTAAGCGAGGAGCGACGGCGGCGGCGCAGCAAGAAGGCAACGCACAATGCCTTATTGATGACCCGCGGAAAGGGGTGCGCGGGATCCACTGTGACCGGAGTCAGCAGCAAGTCGAGTTCGCGCTCGCAGAAATCGTCCACGAAAGCGCGGGCTTGCGAATCCAGTTCGTGCAGGCCCAGCACCCGAATGCCATGTTGTGCCATGGCCGGACGCAGCTGCTCATTCCAGCAGCGGTATTGGTCCTCCACAAATTCGTGGGTATAGTTAGAGACCACGTCCCGTTCCTGGAGCAGGGTCAGACCGTCCGCCCCGGCTTCGGTATAGCCATCCTCGATCTGCTGCACCAAGCCGGCGACCCGTACTTCGAAAAACTCATCCAGATTGCTGGCGGTAATGGAGAGGAATTTCAGGCGCTCCAGGAGGGGATTGCCTTCGTCTTCGGCCTCCTCGAGCACACGGCGGTTGAACGCCAGCCAAGAAGCCTCGCGGTTAATGTAGTAGGCCGGACTGTCGAGCGAGGTGCGCGCCATAAGCGAAAATGGTATTCAGTTCTGCTGGAAGCACCGTTATTCTACGGTACCGGGGAGCGCCAAAAAGACAACGGCAGACTATCGCACACGCGAACACCAGTATAAAGCATGGTTCAATCGCCCGCATGGATCGGGTAGGAGGCGGGATTACTCCCGCCGTCCTCCCACACCACCGGACGTGCGGTTCCGCATCCGGCGGTTCATGAAGCCAACGAGAAGCGCCGCTGAGAGTCCAGCAGCGAGACCAGCCCCATACGGGCGAACCAAG
>DATKLE010000105.1:0-57382 GCA_035542575.1 Terriglobales bacterium
TCTTGGTTCGCCCGTATGGGGCTGGTCTCGCTGCTGGACTCTCAGCGGCGCTTCTCGTTGGCTTCATGAACCGCCGGATGCGGAACCGCACGTCCGGTGGTGTGGGAGGACGGCGGGAGTAATCCCGCCTCCTACCCGATCGAATTCACGCTGCTTCGTTCCGATGATTTTCCGGCTCCCCCGTGTGCTCGGGATTCTCGCCCGGTTCAGGGAAGTCCGTGTCTGCCGCTTTCAGCATGGGGTCCTGGTCGCGATGCCCGAGCTGGCCCCGCATGGATGTATTGCCGGTCTGGGTACGATCTTCCTTCTCCAACGCTCCCTTCAAACGGTCCTGGTCCCTGTGGTCCGTCATAAATAAAGGCTCCCGTAGGCAGAGGAATGAAAGGCGCCTACACGGATAGGCTACGACGAAACTTTCCCCGCGGGAAGGTGTTTATCAAGGGTGAAGGTTCCTCGTCGCGGGAGTGGGACCGGTCCCCTCCAGCCTGCGACTTTGGCAAGGTGGTTGTGCATGCGTCTCCCCGACGTACAACCACCTTCGTTTTTTCTGTTCGGTCGAAAGCTCCCCTAAAATTCCTTCAGGATGACCGCTCCAGCCACGCTATTTCGGCCCTTCGCTCGCCTGGTCAAGATCACCATTCTGGGCAGGGAATTCGAGGTTCCTGAGAACAACACTCTGCTGCGTTGTTTCCAATACCTGGCGCCCGAGGCGGTGTCCTACGGACGATTCTGCTGGAACGAGGACTGCCAGTATTGCCGTGTGAGCTATGACTTGGGCGATGCCACCCCCAGCCGGACCGCAATCTCCTGCAAGCTGATGGTGCAAGAGGGCATGCGGGTGAAGGAAGTGACGACTGAGATCCGGTACTGTCTGAGGACGCTGAAGATCGGCGAAGGGAAGTCTTGAAGAATTGCCGATTTTCAAATGCCAATTGCCAATTGCGAAACCTGGGGCTTAAATGGGCAATTGAAAATAACCTCTACTGCGGAGATTTTTTCGCCGTGGTGCCCGTAGTGGACATCCCCATCTTCCGCAGCCGTTCCCTGGCCTGCAGTGCCTCGTTGGAACGGGGGTAGCGCTGGATGACGTGGCGGAGTTCGGCGACCCCGTCCTCGGTCTGGCCCAGTTCCAGCAAGGCGAAGCCTTTCTTTAACTGTGCCGACGGCGCCTTGTTGCCGGTGGGGAAGTTCTGGATCACCTGGTCGTAGTTATTCACCGCCTGTTGAAAATTGCCCTGGCGATACGCGATGTCAGCCAGATAGAAGTAGGAGTTTCCCGCCAGATCGGTGTTGGGATAGAACTTGACGTAATCGGAGAACTCCTGAGTGGCGAGGTCGTTCTTCCCCGCGTTGAAATCGCGCAGGGCATTGTTGTAAAGCACGTCGGGCGGAGGCGCCTGGGCCTGGGCCTGTTGTTGCGCCTGCTGGGCAGCCAGAGTCTGCTGCGCGGACTGCAGGTCCTCCAATTGCTTGCTCACCTTGGCCAGGCGGGCCTTCAATTCGTCCAGGGTGTCGTTCAGCGCCTGGATCTGCCCGGAAATCTGGTCCACGTGTGAGCCCTGCTCCGCCTGTTGCTTCTGCAGATTGGCTTGCAGGTTGGCGATGGCCGCGGACACCTTGTTCACGCTGTCGGTGCTCTGCTCGACCAGGTGCTGCATGACGCCCATACGCTCGTCGAAAGACTGCTTCATCTGCGACATCTGATCCTGCAACGCCTGCACCTGAGTCTGCAACTGCACAATTTCCTTGCTGACACCCCAGGCCGGAGTCAGTCCCAGGCATAACAGGGTAACAACCGCGAAAAAGCCCCAATAACGGTAGATTTTCATAGTTCAATCCATGCCGGCGCTGCGGCTCTGCAAAACCTCAAGCCTACAGCCCAAAGCCGAAAGGCCAGAGCCTGTTTTTACCCCGCAGAATAGCGCGTTTCAGGGCACAGCTATCTCGCAGGACTTCACACTGCGCGGACAGCGCCGGCGTTCCCGTGGCTGGTGAAACGCCGGCGCCACGAAGTGCTACTTCCCGTATACGAAGTGGCCGCGCCGGTTCTGCTGCCAGCACTCTTCGGTGTGCTCGGTGCAGACCGGTTTCTCCTTGCCGTAGGATATGGTCTTGATGTTGCCGCTGCTGACCCCTCCCTGCACCAGCGCGCTCCTGACTGCGTTGGCGCGGTTGTCGCCCAAGGCTAGGTTATATTCCGTGGAGCCACGCTCGTCGCAGTGTCCCTCGATCGTAAAGCTGATGTTGGGATGCTGCTTGAGGAAATCAATGTCCCCCTGCATCGCAGACTGCTGGTCCGCCCGGATATCGTACTTGTCGTAGTCGAAGTAGATGTCATGCACGTTCTGGGCGAACAGCTCTTCCTCCGTAGGCGACGGTGGCGGTGGCGGTGGCGGAGGCGGCGCGGTCACGGTGACACGTGCTGTGGCATCCTGGGTGCCCCCGGGGCCCTTGGCGGTCAGGTGATAAGTGGTGGAATCCGCCGGGGTCACCTGCTGCGAACCGCTGGGCTGCACCGCGCCGATGCCGTCAATGCTGACGTCGGTGGCGTTGCTGGTCTGCCACGTCAGGGTGGTGGACTGCCCCTTCTGGATAGTGTCGGGGTTCGCGGTCAGCGAGGCCGTGGGCGCGGCCGGTGGCGGCGGGGGCGGGGGTGGCGGCGGCGCCACTTTTTTCTTGCAGGCGCCCAGCATCATGACGGCGCCCAGAGCAAATATGAGCGTAATCCACTTCAGTCTTTGCTGCTTCACCTTCTCCTCCGTACAGAAGCACGCGCCCTTGAAGGTCGGCGCGCGGTTCGAGCCCGCTGGGAGCGGGCCAACTTCTCCGCCGCCCAGGGACCGGATTGAATGAAAGACACGCCAAACATAAACCTGAGCTTACTTCCAACTCCAGTTCGGTTGCGTATTGCTCCCCATAAAAGTCAACTGCGTCTGCTTCGACCCATCAGCCAGCATCGTCCAAATTTGCTCACTGCCGGAGCGGCTGGATTGAAAGACAATATGCCGCCCATCGGGCGACCAGCAGGGAAAATCGTTGCGGCCGCCATCATGGGTTAACTGTACCCACTGCTTGCTGGCAATGTCCATGATGTATATATCTTGCGCTCCCGGAGCCCCGGGGCCATAGTTCCGCATCCAGGAAAAGAGCAGGAATTGCCCATTGGGGGACCACGAGGGGGAGACCGCGTAGCCCTGGTCGGTCAGCCGCTGGTCGTTGGTGCCATCAGCTTCCATGGTATAGATCTGGGGCAGCCCGGTACGGCCGCTGACCCAGGAGATTTGCGAGCCGGTCCTGCGGTTCCAGACGGGAGAAACATCCGGCCCCTTGAAGTTGGTCAGACGCTTAAGATTCGCGCCGGAGGAGTCTACCACGTAGATTTCCGAATCCCCGCTGCGCGAGGACGAAAATGCCAGCTTGGTACCGTCGGGGGACCACGCCGGAGAGAGATTAGTGCCGCCAAACCGGGGAAAGCTCACCAGCCGGTTCAAATCCAGGGAGTACATCAGGATGTCCCATCCGCCTTTGGTCATGGAACTGAAGGCGAGGCGCGAGCCGTCGGGCGAAATTCGCGGCGACAAGGAGATGGAGCCGAGATGCGTCAGTTGCCGCTGATTGGCCCCGTCGTAATCCATCGCCCAAATTTCCTTGTGCCCGCTCCGGCTGCTGACAAAGTAAATCGAACTCTCGGCGACACCGGGAATCCCGCCACCCAGGCGGAAGATGATCTCATCAGCGAATTTGTGGGCGGTGATGCGGGCGGCATCGCTCGTGGCTGCATCGGTGTACTGCTTGCCCAGTACCTGCGGCGAGGTGACGTTCTTCACGTCGTACAGCCAGCCCTGCACCGTGAGAGTGTTGCCTGAAGCTCCCAGGTTCCCGAAGGCCAGCATGGAGGCATTGGGCGGGGGCATGTTCCAGGCATCAAAGCGCACGTCCGAGGGGTTCCCCGGAATGTCGGTGGGCATGAAGCTCTTGGACACCATTTCGAAGATGCCCGCATTGTCGAGGTCATTCCACAGGGTATCGTTGAAGACTTTGAGCAGGTCGGTGTTGCGCGGGTCCTGGTTGGAGGGTTTGAAGTCGGGGACGGCCAGGCGAACTTTCTCCACGCCCAAGCCGGTGCCGGTGCGAATCCAGTCCTGTTGAGCGAAAGCCGGGGTCAGCGGGAGGAGGAACAGGAACAGGCCTGCAAGCCACTTCATCATGCCGCTTCCTTTATGAAAGTCCGAATCGGTTTAGCTACCTTTCTTGTAGTCGAACCAGAACTCAACCGAAACCTTGTTGCCGGAATAATCGCCCGGCAGGGGACCAAAGGTATCAATACGCTGGATGGCGCGGATTGCCGACATGTCCAGCGAGGGCACGCCGCTGGACTGTTCGATTTGCACATTCGTGGGATGTCCGTCGCGCATTACGTCAAAAGTCACGTAGACGCGGCGGGCGTCCGTGATGCGGGGGTCCACTTCGTATTTGAGCCAATTCTCGGAAACCTTCTGCTGCACCACGCGCACATACCAGGCGTAGCGGTTGCCGAAGTCTCCACCTCCGCCGGTGAACCCGAAACCGCCCTTGGCCCCGCCCGCGTTGAACATGCCGTAGGGGCCGCTCACCGGGCCACCCTGTCCGAAGGGAACGACATTGCTGGCTTCTTCGACGGGTTCCGGCTGGGGCTTGCGCTTGCTCGCCGTGGTCTCTTTTAGCGTCTTCTTCTTCGCTGTCTTATCCGGGATGGGAATCGCTTCCGGCTCCTTTTCCTCCACCTTGGGCAAAGACTGGGAAAGGCCCTTGGACTCGTTGGCCAGCACATTCTGGGTCTGCACCAGATTGGCGGGCAGGGGAACGGTGCTGACGAGAGTGACGCCGATGGCGTCTCCACCGCCGCCCGCGCCCCAGATTCCGGTGCCCCGCCCCGGAGCCAGCACCGCGTACAGGACAATCAACCCGGTTACCGCGAGATGCAGCCCCACCGACCAAGCCAGGGGCTTGCCCCACTTACCGTGCTCCAGAAAGATCTCAGCGTGTGCTGCCATGTGTTTCGAGCGGCTGGGTCACGATACTCACGTTGCTGATGCCTGACCGCTTCACCGCGTCCATCACCGTCGCGAAGGCGCCGAAGGGAACATCTTCATCGGCGCGGACGAAGATGGACTGGTGCTGCGGGTCCCTTATCTTTTGATGCAGTTTGTTGGCAATATCGTTGATATTGACGGGATCGTTGCCGAGGAATACGCGTTGCTGCTTGTCAATGCTGATGACCAGACGCTCCTCGGTGATCTCCTTCACGGTGCGCGTCTTGGGCACATTGACTTCGATGCCGGATTGCAGCACCGGTGCAGTGACCATGAAGATGATCAGCAAGACCAGGACCACGTCCACCAGGGGAGTGATGTTGATGTCGGAGAGCGAAGTCCGAGTGCGTCCGTTGGCAGCCGTAAAAGCCATTAGCGCCGCACCTCCGCCGCATCCGCCGCCCGGGCCTGCGGCTGCTGGCGGTCAACGGTGTTCAACATCTCCAGCGTGAAGTCGTCGCCGCGGGCTGCGAAATCACGGATGGAACCGCCGATCAGGTTATACGCGATCACCGCGGGAATGGCGGCGGCAAGTCCGGCGGCGGTGGTAATCAAGGCTTCGGAGATGCCAGGTGCAACCGCGCGCAGCGTCGCGGCCCCTGCGGTGCCGAGTCCGTGGAAGGCGTCGATGATGCCCCAGACTGTGCCGAACAGACCGATGAAAGGGGTAACGGCCCCGGTGATGGCGAGCCATGGGAGATTGCGCTCGAAGCGGGTCATTTCCTCCGAGGCGGCAATCTGCATGGCGCGCTGCACCGCCAGCAGGCTGCGGACAATGCCGCCCTGCCGGCGGTACTCCTCGAAGCCGCCCTCGAAGACTCCTACCAGGGGGCTGGGACGGAACTGCTCAGCCACGGCGGCCACGTCCTGCAAGCGCTGCGCCTTGCGGAAGGCGCGCACAAAGCGTCCGCTCTGCACCCGTGCCCGGCGCAACAGCCGCCACTTGGAAAGGATGATGGCCCAGGAAACGATGCTGAAGGCCAGCAGACATAGCAACACCGCCTTGGCGACCGTTCCGGTTTCCTGCACCAGATCAACGATTTCGCCGCCGACGAACAGACTCAGCAATAGGGGTAAGTACATGAGAATTAGGAGAATCTTGTTTTCTTAATTATAGAACAATGCGCCGAGCGGTTTTTGCGTGCGAATCCCAGGGGTTAACCGCCAAGAAATACCTGTGAATAGCCAGACCGGACCTCGCGTTACGCCCAAGCAGTTGCAACCTGCGCGGTCGTTTTCATGCTATGCTCCCCTCAATTCCTGCAATTCAGGACTCTGAGTGCTGTCCGAACTGCGCCTCGAGAACTACGCCGTCATCGATAACCTGGCGGTGGAGTTCGCCCCCGGGTTGAACCTGTTGACCGGGGAAACCGGCGCGGGCAAGTCCATTCTGATTGATGCCCTGGCGCTTCTGCTGGGCGAAAAGGCTTCCACCGACCTGATTCGCAGCGGCACCGACCGGGCCGTGATTTCTGCCGTCTTTGAAGTGGAGGGCGGGGCCGAGACGAGCGTTGCGCAGATTCTCGAAGCCAACGGCCTCGACCGCGAGGGCGATTCCATCATCTTGCGGCGCGAGATTGCCGCCAGCGGCAAGGGCCGGGTGTTCGTCAACAATCAGCCCGCGACCGTGGCGGTATTGCGCCAACTGGCCCCGTACCTGGCGACCATCCACGCGCAGAACGAGTCGCTGTTGTCCTTTGACGCCAGCGCTCGCCTAGGACTGCTCGATGCTTTTGCTGGGACTCCGCTCGATGCGACCGAGGAAGCATTCGCCAAGTGGAAGGCAATCGCCGCGCGGATAGAAGAGCTGCAACATGATGAGCAGGACCGGCTGCGCCTGCTTGATCTCTGGACCTTCCAGAAGCGCGAGATCGAGGACGCCAAGCTACAAGCGGGCGAGGACGAGCGCTTAGAAACGGAAAAGCGGGTCCTGGCCAACGCCGAGAAAATCTACACTGCAGCTATGAATGCCTTCGACCTGCTGTATGAAGGAAACGCCTCCACGTCGGCCTCATTGCGGGCGGCGCAGAAGCAGATCGAGGAGCTTGCCCGCTACGAACCAAAATTTCAGGAGGCCTCAGCCGCGCTGGAATCGGCCCGCATCAGCGTCGAAGACGTTGGCGCAACGGTGCGGGATTATGCTGGCGGCATCCAGGCTTCACCCGAGCACCTGGCGGAGGTCGAGGACCGCCTGGCAGCCATGGACAGGCTTAAACGCAAGTACGGCCCCAGGCTGGAGGATGTGATTCGATACGAAGAAGACGTTACCCGCAAGCTTTCGGAGATGGAGAATAAAGACGAAGTACTCCGCCAACTGCGGTTGGAACTGGGCCGAGCAGCGGAAGCGTACCTGGTCGCCGCACGCACGGTGTCGAAGAGGCGTTACGAGGCCGCCCGCCGGCTGGAGAAGCTCGTCGAAGGCGAGATCAATGACCTGGCGATGAAGGCGCACTTTCATATTGAAGTCGGCGGCACGGACGAAGAGGCGAACTGGACGGCCGCGGGCTTCGATCAGGTGGTGTACCTGATCTCCACCAACCCTGGCGAGCCGTTGCGGCGGCTGGAGCAGATTGCCTCGGGAGGAGAGTTGTCGCGGGTCATGCTGGCGCTCAAGGCCAGCGTTGAGGCGGGCTCGGCGCAGCACACGCGGAAGAGGGGTGCGGCAGCCCCGCGCACCCTGGTGTTCGACGAGATTGATACCGGGATCGGAGGGCGTGCCGCGGAAGCGGTGGGGAAGAAGCTTAAGGGCCTCGCCAAGGCCAACCAGCTGCTTTGCGTCACGCACCTGCCCCAGATCGCCACCTTCGCGGATCAGCATTACCTGGTTGAGAAGAAGGAATCCTCCGGCCGAACCCGAGTTGCAGTCCGCCCCATCACCGGGGAGGAGCGCACCGACGAAGTGGCCCGCATGCTGAGCGGGGCGAAGTTGACGGAAACTTCGCGCAAGCATGCCGAGCAGATGCTGAAAACCAACGCCTGAGAATGTCGCTCCAGCCAGAGATTGCGGGATGGACCGCGGGGATGGCGGCCTTGATCTGACGGATCGCCGCTGCGCTTCTTGATGGTCAATCTCCCCCGTGGTAGCCTCTCGACCAATGATCTACAGGATGCGGGTTCCGAAGCCGCCGCTCTCGCACTTTGTCGAGAACCTGTGGTTCTATCGTGACCTCGAAGTGGACCACAATAAAGAGAAGCTCCTGCCCAACGCGTCCATGGAGTTGATCATTGACCTCAAGGACGGCTCCAAGCGTTTGTACAATCGCAACGACCTGAGCCACTTTGACACTTACAACCGTTGCTGGATCAGCGGCATGCAACGCCAGTTCATCGTGATCGGCGCTGAGGTTGGGTCTTCCATGATGGGCGCCAAGTTTCACACTGGAGGCGCGGCTCCCTTCTTCGGCTTCCCGCTGTCCGAACTTGGTGGGAGCGTGGTGGAGCTGGAGCTGATCTGGAAGCGCGAAGTTTTAGCGCTGCGTGAGCAGTTGCTGGAATGCCCGACGATTGAGGGCAAGTTTGACCTGCTGGAGAGCTACCTGCTTAGCAAAGCGGAATCCCGGCTGGAGCCCGACCAAGCCGTCACGGCCGCCCTCATCACCCTGCGTTCCTGGCCAGCGTTGCCGCTGTCGGAACTGGCGTCCCGCCTCGGGCTCAGCCACAAAGGGATGATCGCGCGATTCGATTGCCGTGTGGGACTGACGCCCAAGCTCATGGCACGGCTGTTGCGCTTTCAACGGGCCGTACTGGCGATCCATGGGGCTGCGTCGGAGCCGGACTGGCCGGATCTCGCCCTGGATTGTGGCTACTACGACCAGGCCCACCTGATCCATGAGTTCCAGGAGTTTGCCGGGATGACTCCTGCGCAGTACCTGCGCGGCCGCACCGAGTATCCCCACTACGTCGCGGTGGCCTGATCGGTCCCAGGAAAATTCTTACAATACACACGACGTCCCCGTCGGCGAATCTGGCAGTGCGTTACCAAACTCCTGTTGCGAGGACAATGCAATGCCACATATCAACTGGCTAGCGGTGTTGGCCGCAGCCGTACTAACCTTCGTGCTGGGCGGACTCTGGTATTCCCCTGCGGTGTTCGGTCGTGCGTGGATGTCAGCGAATGGCTTCACGCAAGCCGATCTGAACAAAGGCAGCATGGCAAGAATCTTCGGCCTGTCGTTTCTCTTTGCGATTCTCATGGCGACAAACCTGGCAGCCTTTCTGGCCGAACCCAAGACCACAGCGGCCTGGGGCGCCACCGCCGGCTTCCTCGCGGGATTCGGTTGGGTGGCCCTGGGACTGGCCACTGTGGCGCTCTTCGAGCGCCGTTCCGCGAAATACATCCTGATCAACGGCGGCTACATGACTGTGTCTTTCGTGATCATGGGGCTAATTTTGGGGTTGTGGAGGTAATTTCGCGCGGCCGCTGGTGTGAGCACGGTGAGCGAACACCCCTGCCGTTCACCCTGCATTTCTCTCCGCCCACTGCTAATCCTCTGTCTTTCAGTGGCTTACATTGACCAAATAGACACTTTCCGGTAATTTGGTACTAACCTTCCACGGGGGAAAGTGTAGGCTAAGGAGCAGGCGGATTACTGTGTTGGAGGATGGAAAGACCTTACTGCTGTTGAAGCCGCGGGGGTTCTGCGCCGGAGTGGTGCGGGCCATTGATATCGTCCGCATCGCCCTCGAAGCCTTCGGCCCGCCGATCTATGTCCGCAAGGAAATCGTCCACAACCGCTTCGTGGTCGAAGAACTCCAAGCCAAGGGTGCGATCTTTGTGGACAGCGTGGAAGAAGTTCCGGCGGGCGAGCGCGTGATCTACAGCGCCCACGGCGTCTCACCCGAGGTGCGTGAGGTCAGCGAGCAACGCAAGCTGCGGGTGATTGACGCCACCTGCCCGCTGGTCACCAAGGTCCACGTGGAAGCGGTCAAGTTCGCCAAGGAAGGCTACTCGCTCATCCTCATTGGTCACCGCGACCACGATGAGGTGATTGGGACGCTGGGTGAGGCGCCGATGGTGACCCAGGTGGTGGGTTCGCCGGAGCAGGTGAAATCGCTGACCGTGCCCGACCCTAATCGAGTCGCCTATCTGACTCAAACCACGCTCAGTCTGGATGAGACGAAGGACATTATTGCCGCGCTGCGCGCGCGTTTTCCAAACATCAAGGGCCCGGCGGCGCAGGACATCTGCTACGCCACGGAGAATCGCCAGGTGGCGGTGAAGCAGGTGGCTTCCGAAGCCGACCTGCTGTTGGTCGTGGGCTCCGATAACAGCTCCAATTCCAACCGCCTGGTGGAAGTGGCCCGCAACCTGGGTACCAGTTCGCATCTAATCGATAGCTTCCGCAACATCAAGCCGGAGTGGTTGGACGGAGTGGAGACCATTGCCCTGACAGCGGGGGCTTCGGCTCCAGAATGTTTGGTGGAAGAAGTGGTGAGCTTCTTGAGCGCTAAGGGCTTCGACAACGTAAAGGAGGTCGAAGTCATGCCCGAGAACGTGCGGTTCGGTCTGCCCCCGGAGATTGTGGAGGCTATCGCCAGCGCCCCCACCGGAGCAGCCGCGGAGTAAGAGTTCATTATGGACGAGACCTCCCCGTCGCCATCCCGTTCTGCCCCGCCCCAACTGCGCTTCGGAAGAATCGACGATCTGGCCAGCCGAGTCGCAGCCGCCCTGGATGGCGCCCGCAAGCACCTGTTCTCGCAGCAGCACGAGCAGGGCTACTGGTGCGGCGAACTGGAGGCCGACACCACCCTTGAGTCCGACTACATTCTCCTTCACACACTGCTGGGGACGGGTAATCGCGAGCGCTTTCAGAAAGCGGCAAACTACATCCTGCGGCACCAGAACGAGGACGGCGGCTGGGGCACCTATGCCGCCGGGCCGTCGAACATCAGCGTTTCGGTCAAGGCCTACTTCGGGCTGAAGCTGGCCGGCTACACCGCCGATCATCCCGCGTTGGAGCGCGCCCGCAAGAAGATCCTGGAGATGGGCGGGGTCACCGAGGTCAATACTTTTACCAAGATCTATCTCTGCTTCCTGGGGCAGTATGATTACGACGCCGTCCCCGCGATCCCGCCGGAGATCGTCCTGTTTCCCAACTGGTTCTGGTTCAACATCTACGAAATCTCTTCGTGGTCGCGGGCCATTCTGGTGCCGCTCTCGATTTGTTATGCCAAGAAGCCCTTCAAGAAGATTCCGGACGAGATGGGCGTGGAAGAGCTGTTTGTCGGCGGTCGCGACAAGTCGCGCATGCACCTCCACTGGAGCAAGAAGCTGATCTCGTGGCGCAACTTCTTCCTAGTGTTGGACCGGCTGGCCCACTGGGCCGAGCGGGTGCACATCCGGCCATTGCGCTCCATCGCACTGAAGAGCGCCGAGAAGTGGATGTTGCAGCGGTTCGAGATGAGCGACGGCCTCGGTGCCATCTTCCCGTCGGTGATGAACTCCACCATTGCCCTGCGTTGCCTCGGCTACTCGGTGGACGATCCCCAGGTCATCCGGGCTCTCGACGAGTTTGAAAAGCTGGGCATCGAGGAGGGCGAAACGTTTCGCATGCAGCCGTGCTCGTCGCCGGTCTGGGACTCTGCATATGCCCTCTACGCTCTTGGCGAGAGCGCTGTTCCGGCTAACGATACCCGAATGATAAAAGGGGCCGATTGGATTCTGCAGAAGCAGGTGCGCACCGCCGGCGACTGGAAGGTCAAGAACAAAAAGGGACAGCCCGGCGGGTGGTACTTCGAGTTCAACAACGAGTTCTATCCCGATGTGGATGACAGCGCCATGGTCTGCCTGGCGCTGAGCCATGTTGAGCACCCCAACGGCCGCTACCAGCGCGAATCGGTGCAGCGCGCCATTGACTGGATCTTCTCCATGCAATGCCGTAATGGTGGCTGGGCATCGTTCGACAAGAACAACGACCGCATGGTCTTCCAGTACATTCCGTTTGCCGATCACAACGCCATGCTCGACCCGGCGACGGTGGACATCACTGGGCGCATCCTGGAGATGCTGGCCGCTTACGGATACAACAAGGACCATCCCGCGGTGAAGAAGGCGATCCAGTTCATCCGCAAGGAGCAGGAGCCGGACGGTTCCTGGTTTGGCCGCTGGGGCGTGAACTACATCTACGGCACGATGCAAGTGCTGCGCGGATTGGAGGCCATGGAAGTGGACCATCATGAGCCCTACATCCAGCAGGCAGCCGAGTGGTTGCGCATGGTGCAGAATGCCGACGGCGGCTGGGGGGAGGCGTGCGGTTCCTACGATGACCCCACGACCAAGGGCGTAGGACCGAGTACCCCGTCGCAGACGGCGTGGGCGGTGATGGGTTTGCTGGCGGCCAATGACACGCGCAGCGACTGTGTAGCCCGGGGAATCGCCTACCTTTTGCGTACGCAGAAGAAAAATGGTTCGTGGGATGAGCCTTATTGCACCGGAACTGGCTTCCCACGGGTGTTTTATCTGATGTATCACATGTACCGGCAATACTTCCCGCTGATCGCGCTGACCACGTACAAGAAGGTGATGACGGGAGGCAGCACTTAGCAATTAGCACCTGGCATTTGGCCAACTGCGGTTCGTGCCGCAATCGGCAAGAACCACGAGGGGCCAAATGCTAATTGCCAATTGCTGGAACACAACAGCAGTTAGCCGCAGACAAAGCCAATGCCCGTACCAGTATCCCAAATGTGGACGGTAGCGACTTACGTCCTCAAGCAGAAGCTCAAGGGACGCAGGCGGTACCCCCTCGTGCTCATGCTGGAGCCGCTGTTCCGCTGCAATCTGGCGTGTGCGGGATGCGGAAAGATCCAGTATCCCGCCCACGTGCTCAAGATGCAGCTGACGCCCGAGGAGTGTTTCCGCGCAGTGGATGAGTGCGACACCCCGACGGTCGCAATCCCCGGCGGAGAACCCCTGCTGCACCCGCAGATCGGCGAGATCGTTGAAGGCCTAGTGGCGCGCCGGAAGTACATCTACCTCTGTACCAACGCGCTGCTTCTGAAGCAGAAGATCCATCTGTTCAAGCCCAGCAAGTACCTGACTTTCTCTGTCCACATGGACGGCCAGCGCGAGCATCATGATTTCTCGGTCTGCCTGGAAGGCGGGTACGACAAGGCCCTGGAAGGGATCAAGGAAGCGCTGGCGCGCGGCTTCCGCGTCACCACCAATACCACGCTGTTTGATGGTGCCGATCCCAAGAGCGTGCGAGCTTTCTTCGACGAAATGATGGAGCTCGGCGTCGAAGGCATGATGCTTTCGCCCGGGTATTCCTACGAAAAGGCGCCCGACCAGAGCCACTTCCTGGGACGCGCCCGCACCCGGCGCCTGTTTTGCGCTATCCTGTCGAATCGCCGGCCCCGGTGGCGCTTCAACATGTCGCCTTTGTTCCTGGAATTTCTGATGGGCAAGCGCGACTATGCCTGCACTCCGTGGGGCATGCCGACCTACAACGTATTCGGCTGGCAGAAACCCTGCTACCTGCTGCAGGACGGCTATGCGGACACCTTCGCGGAACTGCTGGAGACGACGGACTGGGAGCGCTACGGTACTGAATCGGGCAATCCCAAGTGCGCCAACTGCATGGTGCACAGCGGGTACGAGGCTTCCGCCGTGAACCACACCTTCAGTTCCTTGGGTGGCTTGTGGCAGACAGTGCGGGCAATGGTTTCCAGCGCCTACGAAGATCCCTCCGCCGCGGCCTTGCTCGACGAACCAGTGCGGCCCGTCCACGCTTTCAACCCTCTGGTGCAGATCAATACCGATGTAGCCGAGGAGACCCGGGTGTGAGCGGAAGAGAAGCAGGCCGAACCCCAGCAAGCCCAGCCCAGACCTCAGATCCGGACATGCTGGAAGTTGTGGAAGGCACGACCCGCCAAAAATTGGAGCGCTGGGTCCCAGCGCTGGCCAGTGAGGAGGAACTGCTCACTGCGTTGGAGCGCGCCTTCGATTACCGCGGAGACGTGCTGATCACACGCAAAGATGGCAGCAAGATCGAAGGCTACGTTTTCGATCGACGCGCGGGGAAGACGCTGGCCGGCTCCTTCGTGCGCTTGCTGCCGAAGGATGGCGGTCCGAAAACTTCCGTGGCCTACACCGATGTTGCCGCTCTCGCCTTTACCGGCCGCGACATGGCCGCGGGCAAGAGCTGGGAGACCTGGGTCCGCCAATATTGGGAGAGAAAAGCCGCCGGAGAGAAAGACATTTCGCTGCAGCCGGAGAAACTGGAGTAGCAGCAATTAGCGCTTAGCACTTGGCACTTAGCCAAGCCCGCTTCGTATTCGGCAGTGAGATCGAATGAGCTAAGTGCGAACTGCTAATTGCTAAATGCTGGCTTTCGTCACAGGCGCGACCGGTTTCGTAGGCAGCCACGTCGCCCAGGTTCTGGCCGAGCAGGGCGCTGACCTGCGGTTGCTGGTGCGCTCCAGCAGCGATCCGAAGAACATCCAGGGGTTGAAGGCCGAGCTGGTAGTCGGCGACCTGCGAGATCCAGCTTCGCTGGAGAAGGTGATGGCAGGCTGTGATGTGTTGTTTCACGTGGCCGCCGATTACCGCCTCTGGGTTCGCGATCCGGAGCAGATGTACCGCGCCAACGTCGACGGGACGCGGGCTGTTCTGCAGGCGGCGCGCCACAGTCGCGTGCGCCGGGTGATTTACACGTCGAGCGTGGCCACCATGGGCTTCTCCTCGAACGGTCACCCGGCGGATGAAGATTCGCCGGTGTCCCTCGACACCATGATCGGCCACTACAAGCGCTCCAAGTTCATGGCCGAAGAAGTGGCGATTAAAGCAGGGAAGAGCGGGATGGACGTGGTAGTGGTGAATCCCACGACGCCGGTGGGCGAACAGGACATCAAACCGACGCCCACGGGACGGATCATCGTGGACTTCCTGAAGAAGAAGTTTCCCGCGTACGTGGATACGGGTCTGAACCTGGTGGATGTGAAGCAATGCGCCCGCGGCCATGTGGCGGCGCTGGAGCGAGGGAGAAGCGGCGAACGCTACATCCTGGGAGGCGAGAACCTGACTCTGAAACAGATTCTCGACAAGCTCGCTGCGATTACCGGTTTGCCTTCCCCCAAGGTCAGGTTGCCCTATGCGGTGGCGCTGGCCAGCGGGGTGGTGGATACAGTAGTCACGGGAGTGCTGCTGCGCCGCGAGCCCCGCGTGGTCTTGGATGCGGTACGCATGGGGCGGAAGAAGATGTTTGTCTCTTCGGCCAAAGCCGAGCGTGAATTGGGATGGGAAACCGTGCCGGCTGAGGGGGCGCTGCGCCGGGCGGTGGAGTGGTTCAAGGCAAATGGATATGTGTAGGCATGGATCATGCGGAGACGGCCGCCTCGGCGGTCCAGGCCGAGCGCAGCTCGGCTACCCGTCCCACGCGGACTACTGAATCGTGCGTAAGAATCCCAAAGTCGCCATGATCGCTGCGCTAGAGCGCGAAGTCCGCCCGCTGGTCCGAGGTTGGCAGGTGACGGAGCGTGAGCATCAGGGGCGGCGCTTCAAGGTATTCGAGAACGAGCGCGCGGTGCTGGTGTGCGGCGGAATTGGACCGGACGCCGCACGCCGTGCGGCCGAAGCGGTCATTACGTCTTATGACCCGGTCACAGTGCTGTCCGTGGGATTTGCCGGTGCGCTCGATCCGGGGCTGAAAGCCGGCGCGGTGTTTGCCCCACGCACGGTGGTGGACATTGGAGATGGGAGCCGGATCGAGACCGGAGCCGGAAATGGCGTGCTGGCCAGCTTCGCAGCCATCGCCGACGCCGAGCAGAAAGCAAAGCTGGCTAAGGCCTACGGAGCACAGGCGGTTGACATGGAGGCCGCTGCAGTGGGACGCGCGGCGCAAGCCCATGGGGTTCCTTTCGCTGCGTTGAAAGCCATCTCGGACGAAAGCGATTTCGTCATGCCTCCGCTCAAGGCCTTCGTCGGGGAAGCGGGTCAGTTTCACCCGGCGAAGCTCGCTGTTTTCGCAGCTTTCCGGCCCTGGTTGTGGCTGAGTCTCATTCGACTGGCCAGGAACAGTTCGCGGGCTGCAAAAGCCTTGTGCGCCGCGCTCAACCGGTACAACCGGCCAGGCGAGATGAGCGCAACCCCTGAATTGCAGTCGGCGGTTGGTCGGGAACGATGAGGGGGAAGATTTGCCGGACTGTTGCGGTGTTGATGCTGGCCGGGCAATTGTGCTCGCAAGCCGCACCGCCCACCGTCTACATGGAGAGTTTTCGCAAGGGCGCAACGCGCATTGCGGAGAAAGATTTTGAGGTGAACCTGGACAACAGGAATCCGATGTACGAAACCCGTCTCAAGGACGCTAGCGGAGAGGATCGTTACCAGCTCTCCCTGGTTCCCGAGAGAGTCGGATCCGGCGACCAGCGGATTCTGGCGTGGCTGGTGAGTCTCGTGGACTTGAAGCGCCGCTCCTATGGCAACCTCTTGTTCGCGTCCAGAGACCCTTACCTGAACCAGGGCGTCAATAGCGCCATCACGCGGTTGGATGCCAACGCCTATGCGGCCGTTCCCGTGCTGGCGAAGCGCGTGATCAAGGTGGAAGGTTTCTATTGCGTCATCCAGGTCAAGAAATACCACCTGCTGACGCCGGAGCGGTGGCATCTGGACAACATGAGCGTGCAACTTCGTTTTACGAATACCAACCCGCGGAGCCACTGAAGCCAAAGGTCGTCCACATGGCCATTGCCGGACAATTCGCGATCGGGGAGCAGCAGACAGCCCTCCCCACCACCATGTTGGCAGCCGTCTACCGCGGCGTCAACGATGTTCGCCTGGAGACCGTTCCCGTGCCTGAGATCGGGGAGGGGGAGCTGCTGGTGCGCGTGCACACCTGCGGCATCTGCGGCACGGACTTGAAAAAAATCGCCACGGGTTCGCACTCAGCACCGCGCATTTTCGGGCATGAGACTTCCGGTGTCGTAGCCGCAGTGGGGAAAGGCGTGCGCGACTTCAAGAGCGGAGATCGAGTGGTGATGTTTCATCACATTCCATGCGGCCACTGCTTTTATTGTCGCCACAAGACATTTGCCCAGTGTGCGACGTACAAGAAAGTGGGATGCACGGCGGGCTTCGAACCGAGCGGTGGCGGGTTTGCGGAGTACGTACGGGTGATGGACTGGATCGTGAGCGGGGGGACGGTCCGCATCCCGGACGACGTCTCGTTCGAACAGGCCTGCTTTGTGGAACCGGTCAATACCTGCATGAAGGGAATCGAGAGCTTGCGCTTGCAAGACGACGAAACGGTTCTAGTAATAGGTCAGGGACCGATTGGCATCATATTGAGCGTATTGGCCAAACGGACAGGGGCCACGGTAATCACTTCCGATTTGTATCCCCAGAGGCTTACAATATCCAAAACATTCGGTTTGGGGAACGTTATTGACGCTTCGTGCACCGATGCGGTGCAAGTAGTGCGCGAGCGCACCGAGGGGCGCGGTGCCGATGCCGCCATTTTGGCGGTCGGCAGTAACGGCCTGATTCGGACCGCCCTGGATGCCGTGCGTCCGGGCGGCCGGGTGTTGCTATTCGCGCAAACGGCGCGCGGGGAGGCCAGCATCGACCCCGCGTCCATTTGCGTAGATGAGAAAACCTTGTTGGGGTCTTACAGCGCTTCCGTCGAGCTGCAAGAGGATTCGGTGCGCTTTGTGATGCACCGCGAGATGAACTTGGAACACCTGATCAGTCACCGCTTCTCTCTCTCCAGCAGCGTGGAGGCCCTAAATCTGGCTGCCCACCCCCAACCGGATTCCATGAAGATCGTGATTCAGCCGGGCAGCTCACGGGAAGGAAACCTATAGTGAGCGGAAAAATGACAGCAGCCGTCCTCTACGGCAAAGAGGACGTAAAAATCGAAAGAGTGCCGATTCCCCGGGTGGGGGAGGGTGAAGTCCTGGTCAAGGTGCAGGTCGCGCTGACTTGCGGCACCGACCTGAAGGTATACCAGCGCGGCTATCATGCGCGCATGATCGTACCGCCGGCTTTGTTCGGGCACGAGCTGGCCGGCGTGATCGAAGAAGTCGGTCCGGGCGTGCGTGGTTTCAAGAAGGGCATGCGGGTGGTGGCGTTGAACTCCGCTCCTTGCCAGATGTGCTTCTACTGCTCCAAGCACCAGGAGAACCTGTGCGAAGACCTTCTGTTTAACAACGGAGCTTATGCCGAGTACATCAAGGTCCCGCGGCGAATTGTCGAGACCAACATGCTGGCCGTGCCACCCGATGTGAGCTACGAAGAAGCGGCCATGGTGGAACCGCTGGCGTGCGTACTGCGCGGATTGCACGAGACGGGGGTGGAGATCGGCGATACCGTCACCGTAATCGGCGGCGGTCCCATTGGCCTGATGTTCGTGCAAGTGGCCAAGGCGACGGGCTGCAATGTCATCTCGGTGGTCAAACGGGATTCCCAGGTGGATGCGGCCAGGCGCATGGGCGCCCATGAAGTGGTGCAGATTACCCAGGTGAAAGATCCTGTCGAAGCGGTGCGCATGCTGTCGCCGGACAAACGCGGCGGCGACGTGGTCATCGAAGCGGTGGGTCGCCCCGAAGCGTGGGAGTGGGCCATTGACATGGTGCGCAAGGGTGGCACCGTGAACTTCTTTGGGGGCTGCGCCAGCGGCACCAAGGTCCAGCTCGATACCAATCGTTTGCACTACTCCGAGGTCACCCTGCGGGCTACGTTCCATCACACGCCAGAAACCGTGCGCCGGGCGTTTGCGCTGATAGCGGAAAAGAAAGTGCGCTCCACCGACTACATTACCGGCGAAGCGCCGCTGTCCCGCCTGCAGCAAGTGCTGCGCCACATGCTCAACCGCAACGGCGACATCAAGACTGCTATTATTCCGGGGCATTAAGGCAGAGGCTTTGCCCATCACCGGGGACGGAACTGACCATGTCAACCATTGCCAGCAACGACTCCCGGTTTTCCTCTGGCTGGAGCAGCCTTCCGCCGGAATATGCCATCCCGGACTGTGCTCCCTCGGAAGCCGAAGCGCGCGCGTATTGCCGTCATCTGGCGCGCACACATTACGAGAATTTCTCGGTCGCCACATGGTTCCTGCCGGAACGCTTGCGTCAGCACTTCTTCAACGTATACGCGTATTGCCGCATCTCCGACGATTTGGGCGACGAGGTGGGCGACCCGCGTGCCTCCCTGGCGCTGCTGGATCAGTGGGAGGCGGAGCTGAACGCCTGTTATGACGGCGCCCCGCGCCACCCTGTGTTTGTGGCGCTGGCCGAGACGGTGCGAACCTGTGCTATTCCCAAGCAGCCCTTCGCGGACCTGCTGAAGGCGTTTCGCCAGGACCAGACGATCAGGCGCTATCCCACCTTTGGCGATCTCCTCGGCTATTGCCGCTACTCCGCCAATCCCGTGGGCCATCTGGTACTGTACGTGTGCGGATACCGCGATCCCGAGCGCCAGGCGCTCTCCGACTTCACCTGCAGCGCACTGCAACTGGCCAACTTCTGGCAGGATGTGAGTGTGGATTACGCCAAGGGGCGGATCTATCTTCCGCTCGAAGACCTGGACCGCCACGGAGTAAGCGAGGAGGACATCGCCGCTTCGCGGAATACGTCAGCCTTTTGTGACATGATGCGCTTTGAGGTGGAACGCGCCCGCGACTGGTTCCGACAAGGGCTGCCCCTGGTGGGAAAGGTGGACCGCGAACTGGCCATTGATATCGAGCTCTTCAGCCGGGGCGGGGAGGAGATTTTGAACGCCATTGAGCGCCAGGGATACGCCGTACTGGGCCGCCGGCCCGCCATCTCCAAGGCCCGCAAACTGGCGCTGTTGGCCCGTGCCGCGCTGGGGAAGCTGCTATGAGTACTGCCGTGCAGCCCGCCCCTAACCCATTCGCGCCAACCGAGTCGCAACTGGCGGTGGCCTACTCGGTGTGTCGCGGCATTACCCGCTCTGCGGCGAAGAACTTCTACTACGCTTTCCTTGTCTTGCCACAGCCCAAGCGCCAAGCGCTGTGTGCGGTGTACGCGTTCATGCGGCGCTGTGACGATATCGCGGATGATCCTACGTTGCCTTTGGCGGAACGGCGGCAGAAGCTGAGCGATTGGGTGGAGGCCCTGCACCGCGCGCAAGCCGGACACGCCACCGACGACGCCGTGCTGTTGGCGCTCACCGACGCGCAGCGCCGCTATAAGATTCCCGGCGAATTGCTCGATCAGCTGGCCTACGGCACCGCCATGGACGTGCAGGAAGAGTCCGGACCGGCCGCACCCGGGCAGCAGGGTCTAGTCGTCCATTACAAGACCTTCGATGATCTCTATCTCTACTGCTACCGGGTGGCGTCGGTGGTGGGGCTGATTTGCATCCGCGTCTTCGGCTACCGCGATTCTTCCGCGGAACCGCTGGCGGAGCGGGTGGGGCTGGCCTTCCAACTTACCAACATCATTCGCGACGTGAAAGATGATGCGGCTGTGGGGCGCGTGTATCTGCCGGAAGAAGACCTGGCGAGGTTTGGTATTGCCCCAGGCGATCTGGCCTCTGCCAGCAATTCCGCCCGCTTCCGCGAATTGCTGGCCATGGAAGCCGACCGGGCGCGCGGATACTACGCCGCGGGGGACGAGTTGATTCCGCTCATCGACGAAGACAGCCAGCCCGCCTTGTGGGTGCTGGTCACCATCTACCGCCGGCTCCTGGAAAAGATTGCCATCCGCCAGTACGACGTCTTCAGCGGCAAGGTCAGTCTCACTGTGCCCCAGAAGCTCACCATCCTGGGAAAGGGCTTGCTCAAACGTCTGGCCTGATGAACGAACGCTGGACACAAGCTCCCCGAGTAGCCGTGGTCGGAGGCGGGCTGGCGGGCCTGGCCGCGGGTTGCGCCTTGGCTGACAGCGGCTTTCACGTCACCTTGTTTGAACGCCGCCCGTTTCTGGGCGGACGGGCTTCGTCCTACCAACTCCCTGGCACCGGCGAGGTGGTGGACAACTGCCAGCATGTGCTGCTGGGCTGCTGCACCAACCTGGTTGGGTTCTATCGGCGCATTGGGGTGGAGGACAAGATCCGCTGGTACGACCATCTGACCTTTCTGGAGCCGGGCGGCCGGACCTCGGTGATCGCGCCCTCGAGGCTGCCTGCGCCGTTGCACACCGTTCCCTCGTTTCTCCGCGCTGCCTGCCTGAGTTGGCCCGACAAACTTGCCATCGCCGGAGCCATGGCAGCGCTGGCCCCCATGACGCCGCCCGACCGCGGCGAGTCCTTTCTGAGCTGGCTGCGCCGCCACCGCCAGACCGAGGGCGCCATCCATCGCTACTGGAAAACGGTGCTGGTCAGCGCTCTCAACGAGGATATCGACCGGGTTTCGGTTCCCTCCGCCGCCCAGGTCATGCGGGAGTCGTTTCTGAAATCAGCGGCTGCCGGCCGTATGGGCGTGCCCACCGTTCCCTTGACCGAGCTCTACAGCGTGGCCGGCGACTACATTACGGCGCGTGGCGGAGAAGTGCGCTTCCGCGCCGGTGTGGATGGGTTCCGGGCGGAGTTTGCCGGTGTAAGGCTGCCGGTCCAGGGAGGGGAAGAAAGTTTCGATTTCGTGATATTGGCGGTGCCCTTCGATGTGCTGGCGCGCATGCTCCCGCAAACGTCGGCGGCCGAGCCCCTGCGGCAAATGCTCAATCAGCTGCGGACCTCACCCATCACCGGCATTCACCTCTGGTTCGATCGCCAGATCACCGATCTGGACCACGCGGTGCTCCTCGATCGCACCATCCAGTGGATGTTCCATAAGTCCAAGCTTGTATCGCCGGCGTCCCGCCGGCAGGCCGCCCCGAGCGTCGTCGAAGCACGAGGGATTCCCGCCTCCGGTGAGGGCGCGGCGCAACTCGCCGAGGGGGGAGAAGGCAACGGCAGCTACGTGGAACTCGTCGTCAGCTCCTCCAAGAGTCTGGTCGAGAAAGCCCGTGCGGAAATCATTGAGCTTGCACTGAGAGAACTGCGAGAGTTTTTCCCCGCCGCCCGAGCCGCAAACCTGGTAAAGGCCACCGTGATCAAGGAAGTGCACGCCACCTATTCACCGGTCCCCGGGGTGGACCTGCACCGGCCGCGGCCGGAAACGGTGTGGCCGCGCGTGTTCTTGGCCGGGGACTGGACCGCCACCGGCTGGCCCGCCACCATGGAAGGGGCGGTGCGCAGTGGCTATAGGGCGGCAGAATGTGTGGCGCGAGTGGCGGGGCAGGGTGAGGCGGCCTTCCTTGTACCGGACCTTCCCGCGAGCGGTTTCATGCGCTTGTTTCCCTAGCCGTGGCGCCAGTGTCGCGACGGCCATCGATCCACCGAATCCTCAGGAACCCAGAGAATCTCGAGCTCAATCATCCTCCAGGAAGCCACAGGATCCTAACCTGCCAGCAGCAATACCCCGGAGGCCACCAGGACGGCCGCCAGCCAGCGGCGGTGATCGACGCGCTCGTGCAGAAAGACCTGTGCCGCAACAGCACTCGCGACGAAAGTGAGTGAGGCGGATGCCGGCGCAACCAAACTTACATCCCCCCAGGAGAGCCCAAACAGCAGGCTGTAAAAGGCCACGGTCATGGCCAGGACCCCGAGCAGGAAACTGGGATGGCGCAGGACACCGCCCACCACCCTTAGCAACCCGGAACGGCGACGCAACTCCCCCACATCGCCGATTTGCTTCATGGCGCGGGAGAGCAGCACATCGCCGGCGGTAGAGGCGAGCACGATGAGCCCGATCGCGCTCCAGGTGTACACGTGCTTCATGGCTCCGCCCTCGTGGAAGCGACCGCCGGCAGGCACTCCTCGGGGACTGCACTTGGCGGATGGTGGGTCAGGGCTGGACCCTGCGTAACGAAGCCGACGCCACACGAGATAAGCAGAATTCCCAGCCAGCGTGTAATGGACACATGCTCGTGCAGCCAGAACCTGGCGATCAGCGCCAGCAGTACGTAGCCCAGGGAACTGGCGGGAAGCACATAGGTCAAGTCGGCCCAGGAGAGGGCCGTCATGTAGGACGCCAAGAATCCCAGCAGAAGAAGAATCCCCAAGGCCACCCAGGGGTTCAGCACAGCCAGAATGATCTCCGGCAAGTGATGCCAGGAGACGCTGCCCACTTGGCGCATGCCGTAGGCCAACAAAGAATCGCCCGCGGCGGCAAAGATCGTGACCCCAGCCAGCACCAGATACTTACGAAAAGTCACACGGTCTTACCCCAGGCCTTGGCCGGTTCCGCCGTCGGCGGCGGGGAAGCCGACTCATCCTCACTTCTTTTCTGTCGCACCAGCTTATGTCGCATGGCCCGCACTTTGAGGAAAGTTTTGGCTTCCCTGTACAGGCGCTTGCGGTCGTTGCTGTCGAAGGCGGCTTTGCGCAGGATGCGGAAGACGGCTTTGGGACGGAAATAGTACTCGTCGTAGAAGCGGTGCACCGAGTCCAGAATCTCGTCTGCTGGCAAGCCCGGATACTGGATATGGGCGAGCTGATGTCCGCCCTCGTCCACCATCTTGTTGCCGGCCACCATGAAACCGTTTTTCACCGCGTAGTCGTAGAGCTCGGTCCCGGGATAGGCGTGCGCCACCGAGACTTGAATGGTTTCAACATCCAGTTCTTTAGCAAAAGCAATCGTGTTATTGATGGTCTCCCGCGTCTCGCCAGGAAGTCCCAGGATGAAATCCCCGTGAATCACCAGCCCAAGCTTGTGACAATCCTTGGTGAACTGGCGGGCCCGCTCCACCGTCGCGCCCTTCTTGATGTTCTTAAGAATCTGCGGATCGCCTGACTCGTAACCCACGATAAGCAGGCGGCACCCCGCTTCCTTCATCGCCTTGAGCGTCTCGAAGTCCGTGGTGACGCGCGAGGTACACGACCAGGTGAGGTTCAGCGGCTTCAACTTGGCGCACAGCTCGATGGTGCGCGCCTTCTGGATGTTGAAGGTATCGTCATCGAAGAAGAACTCCTTCACCAATGGCCAATACTCTTTGGCCTTGGCCATCTCCCTGGCCACGTCATCGGTCGAGCGCCTGCGCCAGGGATGTCCGCTTAAGGTCTGAGGCCACAGGCAGAAGGTGCACTGTGCCGGACAGCCCCGGGTCGTGTAAAGCGAGACGAAAGGATGCAGGAGGAAAGGTACGTTGTAACGGGTGACGTCGAGATCGCGTTTGTAAACGTCCGTGACATGCGGCAGCGCGTCCAAGTCCTGGAGCTGGGGAGCGTCGGGGGTATGCACAACCTTGCCCTCCTCGAGATAGGAGACACCGGCTATTTCGTGCAATGGCTTGCCTTTAGCAAAATCAACTACTGCATAGTCAAATTCCTTGCGGCAGACGAAATCAATTGCCGGACAATCGCGCAAGGATCTTTCGGGCAAGACCGTGACATGAGGACCAACGAAGGCGATCTTGATGTTGGGATTTGCTTCTTTGATCGCCTGGGCCAGGCGAATGTCGCCCGGGAAGCCCGGAGTGCTGGTGAACAGCACCAGGAACTCATAGTCGCGGGCGATATCAATGGTTTGCTCCGCGGAGACGTAGTGGGGTGGGGCATCCAACAGGCGCGAGCCCTCCAGCATACCGGCGGGATAGGCGAGCCACACCGGATACCAGTACGATTCAATCTCGCGCGTGGCCGGCCAACGGGACCCCGCCCCGCCGTCGAAATTCTCAAACGAAGGCGGATTCAGAAACAGTGTTTTTAAAGGCATAGAATTGAATAGCTTATACTAACATTCTCAGGCCGATTTCCCCAGTATCTGGTTGCATTCCGGGAAGATCCAGAGCCTTATCCAGCTGGGCTCTGGCCCGCAAAACAGCTGGCACGTTGCACGCACACCTATTCGACCTCACTCTAAAAGGCCGATCTAAGTGGGCGCAACGCCTTTGCGCTGGACGGAGCTTTGCAGGCCCTGAGAGGCGAGAATGTCGGCTGGAAGCGAAGGGTGCCGGCAACCCGCCGGCCATCAAGCCGCCCTCTATCGCCTCTCCCCAATCCACGCCTCCAAGTCCCCAGTGGCCCGTAGAAGGGCGATGCGCGCCCGCTGCAGCTCGAAATTAGCGTCCTGCAAGGCGTCGTAGAGTTGGTTGGATTGGCCACGCGCGTCTTCCACGTCATGCAGGCTGGCTGTGCCTGCGTCTGCCCTGATCCGCACGGCTTCAAGGTTCGACTGCGCGACCTCGTACTCAAGCTCAGCGACCTGCTGCGCCGCTGCCAGCTGCTCGACGGCACGCTGCAGCTTCAAGGTCTCTTCGGACACGCGGTTCTTGGTGGTCTCGGCATCCTTTTTTGCCCGCAGGGCTTCCGCGTCGGCGGCCCGGGCCCGGGCACGTTGCGACTCGTTCAGGAAGGGAAAACGAAGCACTACGCCCACGGTGCCATTGTGGCGTTGGAAGGAATTGGGTTGGAAGAACCGCTGATAATTTGCCAGCGTAGTGGAAAGCAGTGCGTACTGGCCGGCAAAGTCGGCGCTTGGCCAGAGCGCCTTGTGCTCAGCCTTGGCGCGAAACGCGTCGGCGATCGAGCGCGTGTCAGCGGCCTGCACCGCCGGACTGAGCTGCACCGCTTTGGCCACCGGATCGTCGTCGGGCTTGATGTCGGGCAAGGCAGGAATGGATTCCGGCACCGTCTCGATCGAGGAGGCTAGAAGCCCCGTCATCTGCGCCAGCCGGTTGCGCAGCACATCCATGGTTCCCAGGGCCTCCGCCATACGATAGCGGACCCGGGCGGTGGTTAAACGGGCCTTGTTCCGCGCCGCCTCACTGTCCACGCCTTCTGCAATACGCTGGTTGACAATCTGCTCCATCTTCAAGGCCTCGTCCTGTTCTTGCTGCAGGTGGTGCAATGAGCCTTCCCACTTGCTGAGTTCGGCATAGCTGGTGACCGAATCCTGCAGCAACTGGTTGCGCTGGTCCTTGGTCTGGATGGTGGCAGCTTGCCAGTCGGTCTTGGCGGCCCGCACGAAGTCCCGCAGCGAGGGATTGAGCAGCGCCGACTGGGTGTTCAGATTCACGATGGACGGCGCCGCGCCCTCCAAGCTAAGCGGAAACCCCCAGGCTTGGCCGAGGCCTGAACCCAGGACAAATTGCGGGATGTAATGATTATGGACTTCGCGATAAGCGGCATAGGCGCGCTGCTCGTCGGCCCCGGCCGCGGCCATCGTGGAACTGTGGCTCAACGCCAGCGCCACCACGCGCTGCAGGGGCACTGGCTCGGCGGCCAACCGTGCGGCCAGGGGAGAAGCGGGGATCAGCAGTAGCGCAAAAAGGAGTGTGGCACCACGTGAAGCACATTTCATCTCTTCACCTTAAGAGTACCGAGTAGCGAGTACCGGGTACCGAACAACTGAGATTTAGAAGACTTTGGTGGAATAACCGACAGTCCGTACTTAGCACAAGCCACAGAAAGAGGAGCGTCAATCTTGCGCAAGACGAGCGCACCGCGCGTTGGCAAATGACCTGTCCTGGCGAAACTTAACGGTTCAGCCGGTTGAGCGCATCCTGCGCCTGAGAAAAGCCTTTGGCCATAGACAGCGCGGCCCGGTATTCCTGGGCTGCCGCCTGCTTGTCTCCCTGCTTCTCCAACAGCGTGCCCAGCAGATAGTGGGCCTTGAAGGCGGGTGCCTGTTCCACCGTGGAACTGGAGGAGAGGTAGCGGCGGAGCAGATCGATCGCTCCGGGAAAGTTTCTCCCGGCGCGGATCAGGGTCTCGGCGGCATCCACCAGAACTTCCGGCTGGTCCATCCGCGCAGAGCTGGCATGGCGGAGCGCCTCTTCCATGTCATCCAACCGTCCCACGTGGCGGTAGAACAGGGCCAGATTCAACCACGCGTTGGCGCCGCCCTGGCTGGCTTCGATGGCGGCACGATATTCGCGCTCGGCGGTGGCCGGGTCTTTCTTCTTTTCCGCAATGCGTCCCCTGACCCAATGGGCCTTGGCGGGATCGAGTTTGTCCAGGGTCTCCGCCTGGGCGGCGGCTTTGTCGCGTCCCCCACCCACAATTCCTGGCGCCTCCAAATAGAACTCGGCTAGATCGGTGCGGGCGTCCGCGCTCTGGGGATCCAAGCGCACTGCGGTCTCAAACTCGTTGCGTACCTTGCCGGCCAGGGAGGCAGCGCACAGGAAGTTGCAGCGGTCCGCTTTCTCTCCATAAATGCGCCCCAGCCAGAGGTGATACCTACCATTGTCCGGCGCCAGAGACACCGCCTTCTGGCAGGCATCTATGCCGCGATCCCAGGTCTGCAAGGCGAAATAGGCACGACACAGGAGGTTGTAAGACTCGGCATCTTTCGGAGCCTCACTGATGCGGCTTTGCAGGGAGGTAATGGCGTCATCCACCCGTCCCTCGGCGAGCAGGTCTTGCGCGGTCTGGGCAGCACCGGCGACCCCGGGCGCCAGAAGGAGAAGAAGAAAGACAAGAATATTCCTCATCGAAATCATTGCTTAACGAACCACCTTCACCGACAAGCCGTTTCGCAAGGGCTTGGAATTGATCGAAGTCAATGCGACTTGCGCATTTTCCGGCAGGCCGCCGGTAATTTCCACCTGGGTGAGATTGGAGATGGAGGTTTGCACTTCGCGGCGCTGCAACTGGTCATCCACGATCTGGAAAACGTAGTTCTTGCTCTCACTTTGCCGCACCGCCTCGCGTGGGACCGTGAGCACGTTCTGGTGTTCCGCGGTAATGATAGTCACGCCCACATTGACGTTGGGCAGCAGCTTGAGGTCGCGATTGTCCACCACACAGGTGGTTTCGCCCACGTTACGCGTGCCACGCAACTTGACGGCGGCGGGAATGGTGTTTACCGAGCCACCCCAGATGCGCCCGGGCAAGGCGTCCCAGGTAACCTCAATCTTTTGCCCGGGAGATAAACGGCCCACGTCCGGTTCGTCCACGAAGGCGCGGACCAGTACCTTGGACAGGTCCGCTTCCTGCAACACCAGATCCCCAGGATTGACGAAAGCCCCTTGGCGGACGGGCAGGGAATACACCACGCCATCGAAAGGCGCGTGGACGTTCAATTGATTCAGAATGTCTTCTGCCGCGGCATAAGCTGCCTGGGCCTGGGTTTGCTGCGCCTCCACCCGTGCGACTTCCGGCTTGGAGTAGCGATCGCTTTGCTTTTGCTCCAGCAGCTTCAGATCGGCATCGGCGTGGGCCAACTGGTCCTGCGCCGCCTTTACCTCGCCGGGAGAGGCTGCGCCCTGTTGTTGCAGGTGCTGGAGGGCGTCAAGGTTGCGCTGCGCGGTATCGCGATCGGCGCGGGCCTTGAGCAGCAGCGATTGCAGGGTGAGAACCTCCTCGCGCGTGCCACCCTTCTCGACGGCGTTAACATCGGCCTGCGCCGCTTTGATCTGGGCCAAAGCACGCGCCGCCTGGTCGCGGGCTTCGGCGTCATTTAGCTGGACGAGGAGCTGTCCTTTCTTGACATGGTCGCCTTCCTTGACCAGCATTCTCTTGACCGTGGTGGCGACGGGCGCATGGGCCTCGAAATTCTGCAAGGGCTCCACCTTGCCGTTGGTGGAAACGACGCTGCGAATGGAACCCCGAACCGCCGTGGCGGCACTGACCGGGATGACATCGCTGCGCATCGACATGAATGCCGCCAGCAACACCACCGCCGCCACGATACCCGCCGCCCACACCAGCCAACGGTTGCGCGCTGAAAGCCCCGAATTGACCGCAGGGGAAGCCATGTTTTAGCTGAACGAAATAATGTACCACCTGCAGGCTGTGCAGGGGGCACCTGGCAGATTAGATGCAAGGCGCCGGGGGACGAACGCAAATCCTTCACAATTTGAATGTTCCAGCCGTCCCGTGGATACAATGGGCCATGACCAAGCCGCCGCGCTACACCCCGGAGCACGCCCGGGCCGGATTGGCCGCCAGATTTCCCGCCATCGAGACTTGGCCCAACCAATTTCCGGGATACGAAATTGTAGTTGACGATCCAGAGTTCACTTCCGTCTGCCCCAAAACCGGGCTGCCCGATTTTGGCACGCTCACCATCCGCTACATGCCCGACCAGCGATGCCTGGAACTGAAATCGCTCAAGGAATACCTGCAGGCGTATCGCAACCTGGGAATCTTTCAGGAGAACATCGTCAACCGGGTTCTGGAAGACGTGGTGCGTTGTGCCAAACCTGTTTGGGCTGAGGTGAAGGGGGAGTTCCGCCCGCGCGGGGGAATCGCGACCGTAGTAGTGGCAAAGTGGCCGCGGCCAACCCGAAGCGGCAAAAAGAAGAGCACAGCCAACTGAGAACCGGGAACCGGCAACCGACAACTGGTGTTATATTCCAACCCGGCGTGCCTCAACCTAGACTCTATCCCCGGACCGCGCTGGCCCTGCTCACCGCGCTGAATCTTCTGAACTACATTGATCGGTCAGTGCTGTTCGCGGTGCAGCCGCTGGTGCAGGCCGAATTCCATCTCACCAATACACAGGTTGGCTATCTCACCAGCGCGTTTCTGGGCTTCTACATGGTGGCGGCGCCGTTCACCGGCCCGCTGGCGGACCGCTACTCACGCAAGCGCATTATCGTGTTGGGAGCAATCTTCTGGAGTGGACTGACACTGCTGACCGCTTTCACCCACACCTATTGGGAATTGCTGGTGCGGCACACGCTGGTGGGCATCGGCGAAGCCACCTTCGTGACCATTGCCCCCACCTTCGTGGCGGATCTGTTTCCCGAGAACAAGAGAGGACGCATCTTCGGGGTGTTCTACCTGGCCATTCCCGTGGGCACGGCGGCGGGCTACCTGTTGGGCGGCAGGCTCGGTCCCTCCATGGGCTGGCGGTTTCCATTTTATGTCGCCGCCTTTCCCGGCTTCTTGCTGGCGCTCGCCATCCTGTTCCTTCCGGAGCCGGAGCGCGGCCAGTTCGACTCGCTAAAGGAAACGCCGGAGCGCGGAACCCTCCTCGGCCTTGCCCGCAACCCCGCCTTCTGGACGGTCACCCTGGGCATGGCCGCCGGAACTTTCTCGTTGGGCGGAGTGCAGGTGTGGATGCCGACCTTCCTCTCGCGGGCCCGTGGTTACACTCTGGAAAGCTCGAACGAGCTGTTCGGCGCCATCGTGGTGGTTGATGGAATCCTGGCCTCGTTGGCCGGAGGGTGGCTGGGGGACCGCCTGTTGCCGCGCATGAAGGGCTCGTACTATTTTGTCTCCGCGGTAAGCATGGGCCTGGGTGTGCCGGTGATGATCATGGCGTTGTTCGTGAAGGGACCCGCCATGATGCCGGCCATTGCAGTCGCGGCCTTTCTTCTGCTGCTGAACACTTCACCGCTGAACACGGCGCTGGTCAACGCGGTCGGCGCCCACATCCGCGCCACCGCCATTGCCGTCAACATATTTATCTTTCATCTTCTGGGCGATGTACCCTCTCCCGCCTTGATGGGATATGTTGCTGACCGGCGGTCGCTCCAGGCTGCCTTTGTTCTCCCGGTCATCGCCATGGCGGTGTCTTCTGCCATACTGTTCTACGGCATGCGTTTTGCTCCTCCAGTGCGAGTCAACAACAACGCCGCTTTCGTCGGAGACCAGAAGGCATGAACTATTTTCATTGGATCGCCGGCTGCATCCTGGGCTTGGCCTGGGCTTCGCGGTTAATCAGCGCCGCCCTGGGCATGCCCAGGATTCCCGATATCTCCCGTCCCGAGTGGAATCGCAACCCGGTGACGCCGGACGGCAACCCGCAGGTCAGCGTCATCGTCCCTGCTCGCAACGAAGAAGAAGAGATCGAGCAGGCTCTGACCACCCTGCTGGCCCTCGATTACGACAACTATGAAATCATCGCCGTGGACGACCGTTCCACCGACCGCACCGGCGACATCATGGACCGCGTTGCCGCAAGCCCTGGAGCGCACCGCCGCCTGAAGGTAATTCACATCGACAGCCTGCCTACAGGCTGGCTGGGCAAGACTCACGCCATGTGGACAGCTGCGAAACAGGCCACCGGCGACTGGCTGCTGTTCACCGATGCGGATGTACTGTTCAAGCCCGACGCCCTGCGCCGGGCGATGGCCTATGCTGAATCCGAACCCGCCGATCACGTCGTGCTGTTTCCCCGCATGATCATGAAGCGTCCCGGCGAAAAGATGATGATCGCCTTCTTCCAGACGCTGTTTGTCTTCGGGCATCGCCCGTGGAAGGTGGCCGAGCCCGACACCAAGGATCACATGGGCGTGGGCGCCTTCAATCTCGTCCGCCGCCGCGTGTACGAGGCGGTCGGCACTTACCACGCCCTGCGCATGGAGGTGCTCGACGACATGAAGCTGGGCAAGGTGGTGAAGACCGCCGGCTACGCCCAGCGCAATGTCTTCGGCGAGGATTTGATTTCCATCCGTTGGGCGAAGGGCGCGCTGGGAGTGGTAAGCAACCTGACCAAGAATTTCTTCGCCATCATGTCATTTCAGTGGCCGCGGGCGCTTCTCTCCTGCGCCGCTTTGGCCTTTTTAAACCTGATGCCCTTTCTCGGAGTCTGGCTGGCCCACGGCTGGGCGCGGCTGCCCTACGCCGTGGCGTTGCTGTCCATGTTCTTCATCTACCTCGGCATGTCGTGGAAATCTGCCGTCCCGCCGTACTACTTCTTCCTGCATCCCCTCAGCACCGCGCTGTTCATGTACACCATGCTGCGTTCCATGTCTCTCACCTTGTGGCACGGCGGAGTGGTGTGGCGGGGGACAAAGTATCCGCTCGAAGACTTGAAGAAGGGGCTGGTGTAGACGCGGCTCTTGCCATAGCGCGGGAATCGGGGCCACACATCAGCCTTGGCAAGGCTACTCCGGCACCCCAGACCCATCTTCCAGTTCTTCCGTCTGCAAAGGCTTGGTCTGCTGCTTCTTGCCTGGTTTCCGCTTGTTGGGATAGCTGAACTTGCCGGCGCTGTAGCGGCCCTTTTTCTCCACATCGTAGCCCTTGGGAAGAGGCGGGATCCGGGCTGCCTCGCCGCTCAGCTGTTTGTAGTCGCGCAGGATGATTTCCGCCCTTCCGTCGTACAGCTTGATCGGGCCGTGAATCTCGATGTCCTTGCCTTGCAGTTGGCGCACGTCGCCCACACTCTTCAGGTCAGCGGGGAAGACAACCACCATAAAAGAGCACAGCCGGTAGTCCTCGCAGAAATCCAGGAAGCTTACCCCGCGGTCGCCGCGCTTGACCCGCAGAACCTTGCCGCGGACACAGCGGCTTTCGCCCACGTGCTTGCCGGCCTCAGCGAAGGGAATGCAATCCGCGGCCAAACAGGGAGAAGCGGAAGGGAGAGCCAGCAGAAGGACGACAACGGCCAATTTACACGACACACCCATGCCTGTCAGGAGAGCGATTTGTTTGGCTCCGTCTCAAGGCTTGATTCTACGCAGGGGGGAGGAACGCGATGTGACCAGAGAACCGGAAAGATGTGATAGTCAGCGGAAAAGGGGCAGGGGCCAGGGGGATCCGCAAGTTGCTGAAAACACGGGTAATCTTGCCCTTGATTCCAATAACAAATTGCTATATTAATATAGCAATAAATGATATGAAGCTAGGCGAGAAAATCCGCTACCTGCGCGAGGTCGAAGGCACGCTGCGCGGCCTAGGCCGGCCGCTCACCCAGCTCGAGGTGGTGCGCGCGATCCGCAAAGAACTGGGCAAAAACATCAGCCAGTCCTACATCTCGCAGATGGAGAGCGGTGTTCGCCCTCATATGACGCAGGCGACGCGCACCCTGCTGGCAAAGTTCTTCAAGGTGCATCCGGGGTTTTTGGTGAATGATCCCGAGGGCTATCACACCGAGCTGGTATCGGACCTGCGGACCACGGAGGGCAAGCTGGATGTTTGGCTGTTGCAGGGCTCGGAGCGCTTCGCCAGCGATCCGCAAGTGAGTGATGCCTTGATCAAGCTGGCCCGCGAGAAGGACACGCGGCGGTGCTTGATCCTGCTGGGCGCGATCCTGGATACGCCGGGGCTGGCCGAGCGGCTGCTCGAGGCGCTGCGGCCAGAGGCGGCACGGACGCAGACGGGTCGCGCGGAGAAAGAGGAGAGGAGGCGATCGCAATGACCGGGACAGATTTTTATCTCATCTGCTTCGCACTGGGCTTTGCTTTCAGCCTGCTATCGTTTCTGTTGGGGGGATTGCACTGGCACCTGCCCCACGGCCTGGGTGGACACGCCCATCTGCCCGCTGGACATGGCATGGCTCACGGAGCAGGCCATGGCGCCAGCCACGCAGCCGAAGCGTCGTTCTTCAACCCCGTGACCCTGGCGGCTTTCCTGGCTTGGTTCGGCGGCACTGGCTACCTGCTGACGCGTTTCTCCTCGGTGTGGTTCACGTTGAGCCTCATGCTTGCGGTAGCCAGTGGCTTGATCGGGGCGGGCATTGTGTTTCTGTTCCTCAGCCGGGTGCTGATCTCGAAGGAAGAGAACCTCGATCCAGCCGACTTCGACATGGTGGGCGTGCTGGGGAAACTGTCCATGCCCATTCGTACCGGCGGCACGGGAGAGATTATTTATTCGCAGGCGGGCACACGCCGGGCCTGCGGGGCGCGGGCGGAAGATGGCAGCGCGATGGCGAAGGGCACGGAAGTGGTCGTAACCCGCTACGAGAAGGGAATCGCCTACGTGCGCTTGTGGACAGAAATGGCAGGCGAGGAACCCGGGTCAGAAGCCGGGAAGGCAAGTTCGTAACGCGGTAGAAGGGGAACGGAGCATATGAATCGCAAACTGTGGCCGTGGCTGCTAGCGTTGCCCTGGATTGCATTGCCGGCGACCGCGCTCCGCTATTGGCTGGTGTTGGAGCAGTTGCCGGCGCGCATGGCCACCCACTTTAACGCAGCCGGCCAGGCCAACGGCTGGATGTCCCGCGAGGCGTCGCTGGGATTTGCGCTGGGACTGACGGCGTTCATTCTGGTGATCTTCACGGTCATCACTTACGTGATTCACCGCAAGTACGCGACCGATGCTTCGTCGTGGGCGATGCTGGGATTCTTCTACCTGCTGGTGGGAGTGATCTATTACGTCAACGGCAGCGTGGTGGAACACAACCTGGGTGGCGGCCCCGTCGGCGTCGGGCCTGTGCTGATCGTGGTGCCGCTGGCGGTGGTTGCGCTGACCATGATCTTTCTGGCCAGCAGGCGCGGAGCGGCGTTGCCGGCGGCTGCGGTGCTGGCAGAAGAGGTTCATGCGGTCCGTCTGTGGACGCTGGTGTTCGTGGTTCCGCTGGCGGCGGAGCTCGCGGTTCTGGCCGCGGTACCAACGGCAGCGGTGCGGCTGGGAACGCTCCTTTTGTGCCTGCTGTTCGCTGCCCTGGCGGGCATGACCTGGAGTGGTTTTCAGTATCGCTTCAGCCCGGCAGGCGTAGAGATCCGCACGCTGGGTTTGCGGCTGCGCTCCATCCCGGCGGACGAGATTCGCAGCTATGAAGCCGGGAAGTGGAGTGCGTGGCGTGGCTACGGCATTCGCGGCATTGGTAGCTGCCGCGCCTACGTTTGGGGCAATCGCGGGGTGCGCATCCGCACCACCAGCGGCGAAGTTTTCCTGGGACACAGCGAGCCGGAAAGAATCCTGCGCGATCTGGATGCGATCAAGCAGTTCGCGCGCTGAGAGTTCGAAGCATAAAGAGGAGGCGATATGTTTGGCTTGGGTTGGGTGGAAATCTGGATCATCGCAGGGCTGGCCGTTATGGCCATCCTGCTGCTGATGAGCATGCTGGCAAGACTCTATCGCAAGGCGGGGCCGCACGAAGCCCTGGTTGTGTATGGCTTCCGCGGCACACGCGTGGTGAAAGGGCACGGCACGATCATCTTCCCGATGATCGAAAACTGCCGTGATCTCTCGTTGGAGCTGATGTCGTTCGATGTGGCGCCGCAGCAGGACTTGTATACCAGGCAAGGCGTAGCGGTCACGGTCGAGGCGGTGGCGCAGATCAAGGTGAAGTCGGACACGGAATCCATTCTGACCGCCTCGGAGCAGTTCCTGACCAAGAGCGACCAGGAGCGTGAAGGGCTGATCAAGCTGGTCATGGAAGGCCATCTGCGCGGCATCATCGGGCAGCTCACGGTGGAAGAGATCGTGAAGCAGCCCGAGATGGTGGGCGACCGTATGCGCTCCACCTGCGCCGACGACATGAACAAGATGGGCTTGGAGGTCATTTCGTTCACCATCAAGGAAGTCCGCGACAAGAACGAATACATCATCAACATGGGCAAGCCGGATGTGGCCCGCATCAAGCGCGATGCCGACGTGGCTACGGCGGAGGCCGAGCGCGACACTGCGATCCGGCGGGCACTGGCGACGCGGGAAGCGGCCGTGGCCAGGGCGCAGGCCGATCAGGAGCGAGTGCAGGCGGAAACCGCATCGCTGGCCAAGCAAGCCGAGGCGCAACGCGATCTGGAGGTGAAGAAGGCGCAGTATCTGGAAGTGACGAAGCGACAGCAGGCGCAGGCCGACAAGGCTTACGACATCCAGACCAACATCATGCAGCAGCAGGTGACTGCGGAAAGCGTGAAGATTCAGCAGGTGGAGAAAGAACAGCAGGTGAAGGTGCAGGAAGCCGAGATCAATCGCCGCGAGAAAGAGCTGATCGCGACCGTGCTCAAACAGGCCGAGATCGAGCGGCAGCGCATTGAGACGTTGGCGGCCGCGGAGAAGGCCCGCCTGACGGTCGAGGCTGAGGGCCGTGCGTCCTCCATTCGCCAGCAGGGCGAAGCCGAGGCCGAGATCATCTTCAAGAAGGGTGATGCGGAAGCCCGGGCAATGAATGTGAAGGCGGAAGCTTACCAGGAGTACAACCAGGCCGCAGTCATTGACAAGCTGTTTGCCAGCCTGCCGGAAGTCGTACGGGCGCTGGCCAGCCCGCTGGCCAATGTGGACAAGATCACCGTGGTTTCCACCGGCAACGGCGATGCTGCGGGATTGAACAAAGTTACCGGCGACCTGACCAAGATGGCGGCGCAGGTGCCGGCGCTGTTCGAGACGCTGTCCGGCATGCCCTTGACGGAGTTGCTGAGTAAAGTGCGGCAGATCGGCGACAAGTCGCCCAAGCCGCCGGAGACGGGGAAAGGGAAGTAGGGCCGCAACTGGCCCCGCGGAGGAGCGAGTCATGAGGAACAAGTCACAGTGGATGGCACTGGGCATCGCGCTGGGGGCTGGGGTGGGAGCGGCGCTGGGCGTGGCTACCCACCAGATCGGGCCCTGGCTGGTCATCGGGATTGGCATCGGCCTGGCCATCGCCAGCGGCATGGCTGAGCGGAAGAGCGCAGCAGCTTGCGGAACCGATTCCACAGCGAAGAACAAGAAACTGGCAGCTTAGAAGGGAGTACACCATGGCATTACTAGAGAGAGTTTCGACACTGGTTCGGGCAAACCTCAACGACCTGATCGATAAGGCCGAGGACCCGGAGAAGATGATCAAGCAGGTAATCCTCGACATGCAGAACCAACTTCTGCAGGTCAAGACGCAGGTGGCGATCGCCATCGCCGACCAGCACCTGCTGGAAAAGAAACGCAAAGAAAACGAGGACAAGGTGGCGGAGTGGACGCGCAAGGCGGAGTTGGCGGTAGACAAGAAGCAGGACGATCTGGCGCGAGTGGCGTTGACCCGAGTGGAGAGCTATCGCGACCTGACCGAGAGCTTCGCCCAGCAACTGACCGACCAGAAGGCACAGGTGGAAAACCTGAAGACGGCCCTGCGCCAGCTGGAGCAGAAGCTGGCCGAAGCCGAAGGCAAAGCGGACCTGCTGATCGCGCAGCAGCGCCGGGCCAGGGCGGTGGGCAAAGCGAGCGATGCCAAGATGGCGGCGGGCGACGGATCCAAAGCCGGAGCCTTTGACCGCATGAAACGCAAAGTGGCCCGCAATGAAGCCATCAGTCAGGCCAAGTCGGAGCTCGCGGCCGAGGACGTGGAAGACCGCCTGGCTGCACTGGAGAAGGAGGACCGCGTCGAGCAGCTGCTGGCGGAGCTGAAGACGAAGCGGGGGGCAGAACGGACAACGTAGGGACAGCCGCCTCGGCTGTCCGCCTTGATTCCCCGGGTGCCGAGCACACCTGTCCCTCCGTGCGGCTCGTAATCAGGCAGGCAGCGCGGACAGGAGTGTCCACGCCTCAAGAGGATGACAACACGTGAATAAGGTATTCCACTTTGATTCACCCCCGGAGCCGTATGTGGCGGATGCTGCGGTGCTGTGCTGCTTTGATCAGCGCATACGCCTAGTAGTGAACAAGTTTCTGCGGCGCCGGGGAATCGCGCGTCCGGACATGATTGTTGTGGCCGGGGGTGCCAAGACGCTGGCCTCGCCGCGCAACGACTTTGAGCGGGGCTTCATTCTGGAGCAGATCCGTCTCTCGATCGAGTTACACGGAGCGAAACAGATCTGGCTGATGAGCCACTCCGACTGTGCGACCTATGGCGGCCTGGCCGCGTTCCAGGGCGACCGCGAGGCGGAGTCCGCTCACCACGGCAACGAGCTGCAGCGGGCCGCTGACCTGGTGCGGGCGACGTTCCCTGCCCCGGAGGTGCATTGCTTTTTTGTGACATTCGAAGGTATTTTGGCGAAGTGAAGTAAGACCTATGCGGACTGGATGATGACAGAAAAGGCTAACAAAGCGCGGTTGATCGGCATGGTGGTCGGTATCGTCGTTCTTATCCTGGCATTGTTGTGGAAGCGAATCCTGCGCTGAGCCGCGTCTATACCCAAGTCTGAAGCTGTCCCCTATGGCCCGGCGAAGGAGGTTCACTGATGCGAAGGCTACTGCTGGTGACGCTGTTTCTCATCCTGACGGGGTGGAGGGCCACTGCACAAGATGTGATCGGCGATTGGCAGGGAACGCTCAAAGTCGGTGAGGCGGAGCTGCGCCTGGTTCTTCACATCGGCAAAAACCCTGACGGCAGCTTGCGCGCCACCATGGACAGCATTGATCAGGGTTCGTACGGCCTGCCGGTGAGTTCGATTTCGCTCAAGGAGGCGCAACTCAGTTTCTCGGTGGATGTGGTCCGTGGTATCTACGAGGGGAAGGTCAGCGCCGATGCATCGGAGATCTCCGGCACCTGGTCACAAGGCCAGCCGCTGCCACTGAACTTCAAAAAAGCCGCCGCACCCATTAAGACGGAGCACAAGCCTGCGAAACCGTCGGATATTGACGGCGACTGGTGGGGCACGCTCGATACCGGTGTCGCCCGGCTGCGGCTGGTGTTCCACATCATCAACACTGAAGATGGCCTGGTGGCCACGCTCGACAGCCTGGATCAGAACGTGAAAGGGCTTCCGGTAACGACCGTCACTCGCGACGGCCCCTCGATCCGGATGGAACTCAAGCAGATCGCCGGCGTATTCGAGGGTAAGCTTGATAAACAGCTCGCCTCCATGGAGGGGGCCTGGACCCAAGCCGGGAACACTTGGCCGCTGGTGCTCAAACGCGCCAAAGATTCCGCCGAGATGGAACGTCGCCGCCCGCAAAACCCGGTCAAGCCGTATCCCTATCGCGAGGAAGAGGTGCGGTACGAGAACAAGGCGGCGGGCGTCACCCTGGCAGGCACACTGACCATCCCGCAGGGAAGGGGACCGTTTCCAGCTGTGGTGCTGATCACCGGTTCCGGGCCGCAGGATCGTGATGAAACCATCATGGGTCACCGCCCGTTCCTAGTTTTGGCCGACTATCTCACGCGCAAGGGAATTGCCGTGCTGCGGGCCGATGACCGCGGTGTCGGGAAATCTACTGGCAGCTTGGTCGCCGCCACGACGCTTGATTTCGCGAGCGACGCCGAGGCGGGAGTTGGCTACCTGAAAACGCGCCCCGAGGTGGATACCCGCAAGATCGGCCTCATCGGCCACAGTGAGGGTGGAATGATTGCCCCCATCGTGGCTGCCCGCGACCCTGATATCGACTTCATCGTCATGCTGGCAGGGATTGGGGTCCCGGGAGGAGAGCTTCTGGTGGAGCAGGCAAAGCTCATCAGCGAGGCCAGCGGCAAGAGCGCAGCGGAGGCCGTGCAGATTGCAGCCCAGGAACGCGATGTGGTCGAACTGGTCAAGCAGGAGAAGGATGACGCTGTGCTGGAAAAGAAAATCCGGGAGATGCTTGCCGGCCAGGTGCCCGAGGCACAGCTGGGCGAAAGCATCCGGCAACTGCGTTCTCCCTGGTTTCGCTACTTCGTAGGCTATGATCCGGCGCCGACTCTCCGGAAGGTTCACTGTCCTGTCCTGGCGATGAACGGCGAGAAGGACCTGCAAGTGCCCCCGCGGCAGAATCTGTCCGCCATCCGCAAGGCACTGGAAGAGGGAGGCAACAAGCACGTCGAAGTCGTCGAACTGCCGGGATTGAATCACCTCTTCCAGACGGCCAAGACCGGGGCCGTCAGCGAATACGCGGAGATCGAGGAGACCATGTCGCCGCGGGCGCTGGAGACGATCGCCAACTGGGTGCTGCAGCAGTAGGTGGCCGCGATATAATCTGCCGCACTGTTCGGATAGCGAGAGACTGCGCCATGTGGTTGGCTGATCGCACATTCCGGCGGCGCTGCGGGGGAGCCGAGTCCTTGGTGGCGGGAATAGTTCTATGCAGCTTGGCGTTCGCGGCAACTCCGCCGGCGGCTCCTGCAACCTCTGCAGTTGAGGGATGCAAGGCCTACTTCGCCATCGAGCCGCTTCCAGCCGACGTGGTGAAGTTGCTGGCCACTCCGGTCGTAGTCTCCCACTCGCAGGGCTTCGCGGATGCCGATTTTCGGCGGCTCCAGGAATGGGATCTCCCCTCCAAGGTAACCGCGTGGCGTGACCGCCCCAGTGCTGATGAGTTGGCCCGGCAGTGGGATCAATTCAACCAGAAATGGAATCGCGCGGGAAAGGGTCAGGACAATGCCGCGCAGTTCAGCCCGTATTCTGAGCAGCCATTGTCCGCCAAGGAATGGAAAGAGGCGCAAAGCTGGTTTGCCAGGGAAGGCCCGAAGAAGTTGCCGGGTTTGTGCGTGGATGGCGAAAAGGCCGCCTACCGGCTGGCGATTGGAATGATTTCGGGCGGTGGGGCTTCTGCCCACGGCTCCAGCAATCCCTACGAGTATGAACAGCTCTCGCAGGTGCGCGCCCAGGACAATGCCGTGGGCCCGAATGCCGGAACGTTTAATCCGACGGCCCATGAAAGCCGCCACGACGAACTCAACGGATTGGGCGGGCCGGGCGATTTATCCGCGCACACATGCGTCTATTTCTATCGCGCGTTGGGTACGGGTGGAAGCGCTGCGCCGCAACCACCGGAGTACTACTATTGCCACTCCGGCAGCGGAATACCTCGCTCGGTGCTGACCAACATGTTGAAGTATCTGGCGAAGGCGGACATACGGTGACAGCCGCGGGTTTTCGCAACATCGCACTGTCGCTGCCGGAGGCGGTGGAAGGCTCGCATTTTGGGCACGCCGACTTCCGCGTAGGGGGAAGAATCTTCGCCACTCTAGGGCTCGCCAAGGAAGGCTACGGTGTGCTGCTGCTCTCCCCGGACGAGCAGGCCGGCATGGTTGAGGACGCGCCCGACATCTTTTCTCCCGTTCCCGGAGGATGGGGACGGCAAGGCTCCACCCGCGTCCGCCTGGCCAAAGTGGCACCTGACATCCTCGAAGCCGCGCTGCGCACGGCCTGGCGGCGACGGGCGCCCAAACACCTCCTGCGCGCGCCCGCACCGAAGCCAAAAAGTCTCTAAGCCAAAAGCACGCAAGCCCAGACGGCTCGCCTGGGCCTGGGTGCTGCAGCTTCGTCCCCTTGCTACTGTTGGGGCTTTTGCTCTTTCGTGACCTCAGAGGCCTTGACCACACCGCTCTTGGCGGCGCCGGCTTTGGCGGCGACCACCGGTTTCGGTCTCCAGTAGTCAGGAGCAACGGCTACCACGTCCTCGGGAGCGTTGCTCAGCTCGGGTAGGAAATGGTTGATGACGGTCTCGGTGTGGGCCACCACATCCGCGCTAGTCTTGAGGAACCTGGCATAGCCCTCGTCGCCAAGGATCTGCTGCATGGTAGGTAGAGTGTCAAATCCAGCCAGAGAGTCCTGCAAGGTGGTCACATAAAACACCGTGCCCTCCTGGCCGGCCACCGCTTGGGATACCAGCACGGGCTGCGCCGGCGAGGTCTTTTCGCGGGCCGTCTTGTAGTCCTTCAGAAGCCCCTCAAAAGCTGTCACCTGCCCCGGCCGCACGTGGACCACGGTCGTGCGCAGCCAACGCGACTCTCCCAGCAGCTTGGTCATGGCTGCCGGATCGGTGGGCACGTTGCTGCTCAGGTCCCAGCGGCGGAGCCGCAGTTCGGTGTGGGAGCTGACCAGACACTGGTTGAAGTCCTGGAAGATCTTGTCGGTTCCCGCCTTGCCGAGCGACTTTTGCAGGGCGGAGTAAAACAGGTCGCCAGCCTTTTCCGCATCCCCGTAGCTCTTACGCGTGCTGACGAAGGTGACGCGGTTTCCCGGGCCGTAGGTGGTTTCCATGGTCAGCCAGGCATCGCCCTTGTTCTGGTGGTTGGCCGCGACCATTTTCTTGGTGATGGCGTCAAACTCGGCGCGCTTCTCCGGTTTTACTTGTGCGGTGTAAACATCAAGATACTGCTCCTGGCTGGCAGCCAGCGCCGCCAGCAACACGACCGCCACTGCGGTCCAGATGGCTTTCCGCATCATAAGAAGCCTCCTTGTCTGGGTGGAATTTCTCCGAGGAAGCCACGCTACTCCCCACCAGAGCCGTCAAGTACGGGGCCAGAGCGTTCCGGAAGCTCTCAGTCGAGGTCGAACGCCACGGGGGCGGCGACTTGCCGGTGATCGCAGGCCGCCACCTGCTAGGCGCTGGCTTTTTCGGATAGCGGCAGGGCAGGCCCGTCGGACTGGGCGGAATCCAGCGCGAGCTGCTCCTGTCCGCTGAGCGCGCTGACCCGGCCGCGGTAGGTCTTAAGATGGCGTTGGGCGGTCTCGAACGCTTCCTGCGCCTTGTTCAGGCTCTTGCCCACGTTTTCAAAATGGTTCTGGAAAAAGTCGAACGACTTCTGCGCCTTGGCCAGTTCCAGGCGGCTTTTCTCGAAGCGGCTGGCGACCTCGTACCACTTGTGCACCAGGGCGATGGTCTGCAGCGTCATCAGCAGCGTGTTCGGAGAAACCGGGAAGACGTGTTGCTGGTTGAGCCAGTCGGCGAGGTCGCGGTTGCGGATGGCCTCCATGTAGAGGGTCTCGCTGGGCAGGTACATCAGCGCGATATCGGTAGTGCCGTTTTCGGGCTGGATGTAGGTCTTGACCCGCTTGGCCTCTGCCTTCATGACACGCACGAATTCGTGACGGGCTTCCTCGATCTCAGCTTCGTCGCTGCTCTCGAACAAAGGCAGCACTGACTCGCGGGGGAACTTGGCATCAATGGGCAGACGGCGGTCGGGGAACTGAATGATGGCGTCGGCGCGCCCACCGCCGTCGCCGGGCGAGGATTGGATCTCGAACATGTGCGCAGGGAGGAAGTCGGCGAGCAGGCGTTCCAGGCTGGCTTCACCGAACTGGCCGCGCAAGTGCGGCAGCTTGAGCAGGTTGTTGAGGTCATTGATGGACTGGCCCAGCGTGCTCACCTCGCGCAACTGCTCCTCAGCAGCTTTCAGGTGCTGCTGCACTTTTTCGAACTGGGCGAAACCTTCCTTGATGTTCTGATCGAGTTTTTGCTGCACCTGGTCGGTGATCGCCAGCAGCTTTTCGTCCACCCGGTCCCGGATGGAGTCGAGCTTCTGCGCGGTCTGCTGGTTGAGTCCCTCGAACTCGGCTTTGAGCTGGGAGGTCGTAAGCGCGAGAGAAGAAGTCAGCTCCGTGCGGGCGTCGCGCAGGTCTTGGGCCTGCTCGCGACGGCCGGTAGAGAGTTGAGATTCGACCGAGCAATGGATTTCCTTGAACCCGTCGGACAAGCGGTCGGCCACTTCCTGGCGCAAGTCGCCCTTGGTGCTCTCCAGGCGCATGGCCATATCGGCGGTGGCCTTCGTGAAACTCTGCGCGAGAGAATCGTGGGCCGTCGCAGTCTGCTTGCTGAGAGCCGCGATTTCACCCGCTGACGCGGAGGCCTTGAGGTGGCGAAACAAGCCGATAGCGAGTCCCAGAAGCAGCAGGTTCAGAGCGAGCAGTGCGCCCAGCAGTATGGTTGCCATAAGGAGGTTGTTCCGATTCTAAGCCAGGGCGAAAGAAAAGCAAAGCGAAAGTTGGGCCCTGCCGCTTGCACCACGAGCGTGTTGCAGCACGCCAGATCCTTCGCCCTTTCGGGCTCAGATGACGCCCTCTCTAGGGAAGGCAAGCCGTGGACGCGAGTCGGAGTGGCCGGCCTACACCGCTAGGCGGCGGCCGCTGGCGGAGAAGCGGATGGGGGTGGGCTGACCGGAGCGACGCCGCAGGCTGGATTTGAGGTACTCCTCGCCGGCATGCATCATGTGCTTCCACAAGTCGTAAGCGTGCCCGTCCTGGTTCAGGAAGTCGAGGGCCTCTTCTTCGCTCAAGGGCCGGTCGTTTTCCCGGGCGAGCTGGATGACATGAGACAACGTAATCTCCGCGACGACCTTCTCTCTCTTCTTTTTCTCGGTCATGATTCTCCCCAACGGTGTATTCACAATAGCGCGGGGTGTGAACCGGAGGCTGTGACTGAAGTCATGGCGGGATGTGATGCAGGTCACAAGGGGCGCCGCGCGGTTTGCCTGTGCTACCCTCAGGCGAGGAAGAGACGATGGAAGCGGCCCGGGAGATTCGCATCGGCACCGCCGGCTGGTCCTACAAGGACTGGGAGGGAATCTTCTACCCGCCGGGGATGCAGCGCCGCAAAGAGCACCCGCTGGAGTACCTGGCGCAGTGCTTTGACGTGGTGGAGATCAATACCTCCTTCTATGGACACATCAAGCCGGAGCTGGCCAAGCTGTGGGTGCGCAAAGCCACGGCCGTGAATCCGGAGTTCCTGTTCACCGCCAAACTGCACCGATCGTTCACCCATTCCCCGCTGGCGGTGATGGAACCCACCTCCGCCGCCACCATCAAGCCCAACGATGAGGATGAGCGTCTGGCGCGGGAAGGTTTGGACGCGCTGGCCGGCGAAGGCAAGCTGGGGGCGCTCTTGATCCAGTTTCCCGTTTCCTACAAGAACACCAGCCTGAACCGCGAGTACCTGGAGAACCTGCTGCGCCAGTTCATCGAATATCCCCGCGTGGTGGAGGTACGACACGCGAGCTGGAACAATCCAGAAACGCTCGCCTACTTCGAGGGGAAGCATGTCGCCTTCTGCAACATTGACCAGCCCCTGATCGGACGCTCGCTCGCCCCCACTGAGCATGTCACTTCGCCCGTGGCATACGTGCGGCTACACGGGCGCAATTACGATCAGTGGTTCGAAGCGGACAAGGGCGAAGATCGCTACAACTATCTGTATAAAGAACCCGAACTCGCCGGGTGGAAGGACAAGGTCGAGCGCATGGCCCATCGGGCCGAGGTCACGTACGTGGTGGCCAACAATCACTTCGAGGCGAAGGCCGGCGTGAATGCGCTGCAGCTGAAACACATGCTGACAGGGCAGCGGGTGAAAGCGCCCGCGACGCTGTTACAGAATTATCCCGCGCTGAAGAACATCGCTGACGCCCTGCCGGAGAGCGAACCCAACCTGCCGCTGCTGGCGTAGGGGACGTCGCCCGGAGAATGGGACCCAGCTAGTGAGCTGCGTCACTCTTTCGTTCTGCCAGGTTAAGGGAGGTCAGTTCTCCGCGCGTTTCCAGCATCTTGTAGCGACGCTCTATCCAAACCTGAGCGCCAAAGAGTCCCCAGGCATTTACTGCAACCGCATCGGAGAGATGTGTTCGGTCGAAAACAAACAACACAAGGGATGTGCCCATCAAGGCAACAAACCCGCCTTTTAACCAAGGAACAAGCCGAGGCAAGGGAATCCCGCGCAAGCGACACGCCAGGTACAGCATGCCCCAAACTGCGAGAGGAGTAGCCATAACCAGCAAGCGGAAGGAAAGACTCATGAACAGCTCAAGGACAAACGATTTCGAGACTCGACACGATTGTACTCTGGCGCCGTATGCCAGTCATCCGCGAGGGACAGAGACCGCCTCGGACCTTGTGATATCAGCCGGGAACTTTTCCTGCCGCGGGAACGTATCTATAGGCGAATGAGGACGTGGGGCTCGGCCTAACGTTCGGACCGGTGGCACGTCCAATAGGCAGAGCAGAGGAGAACGGTCATGGACGCGAAATACAATCACATTATTGACAGCATATCGTGGCGGATTGCGCTGAATCTGGCAGGATTTGCACTGTGGCTGACAACCGCAGTGGTGTTGTTGCATCTGGCGGCGTAAGGCTTGGCAGCACCGCGCCGTCATCTGTGCGCGACGCGCTACTTGGTTTCGGGGAGCGTGTACTCGAAGTCGTAGGAATGTTTTCCTTCGCTGATTTTGATGTCCATCCTGCCCGCAAGACCTGCCAATTGCCCGGTGCCCGAGTCTGGAACGACCGTGATGGTCAACTGCGGCGCGCCGCCGCGTGTCATGGTTCCCTGGTGCTGCAGGACGAAAGTGCCCTTACGTCCCTGCAACGTTCCGGTCACCCGCTCGATCGCGACGTAAGCTCCTGATCCCGTGCCGGTGCCGGCGGTCAGCATCTCGCCTTTACCGATTCCCTCCAGATCGCCGTGATACTGCTTGTCGAGCGACATGCGTCCGAGGGGCAGGCCCTCGGACTTGTCGTCGGTGGCTTCAGGCTTCACGGTCACGTCGAAGGTTCCACGCGCATGCATGGCTGCGTCTCTCTGGTTTGAACTTGGTGCCGACGAGGCGGTCTGGGCCGAGGCCACCGCCCCACACAGACAAATCGCAGTGATTAGCGTGCACCGAGTGCGAGAATCCATCTGCGTGGGCATTCCTACTTGGCCGCGACTTCGACCTTGGCAGCGTAGTGGGATTCGACGTACTCGTCCAGAATGTGGATGAACTCTGCGACGATGTGATCGCCCCTGAGGGTGGTAAAAAGGCGGCCATCAACGTAAACCGGCGCTTTCGGTTCTTCGAAGGTTCCGGGCAGCGAGATGCCGAGATTGGCGTGCTTAGATTCGCCCGGGCCGTTGACTACGCAGCCCATCACCGCAACTTTCATTTCCTCCACACCGCTGTAGCGCCCTTTCCATACCGGCATCTGCTCGCGCAGGTAAGACTGGATTTGCTCTGCCATTTCCTGGAAGAAGGTGCTGGTGGTGCGGCCGCATCCGGGACAGGCGGTGACTTGAGGAGTAAAGCTGCGAATGCCCAGCGACTGCAGAATCTGCTGCGCCACCCGGACCTCTTCTGTGCGGTCGCCTCCGGGCGCCGGTGTGAGCGAGACGCGAATTGTGTCTCCGATGCCTTCCTGCAGGAGCACGCCCAGCGCGGCGCTGGAGGCGACGATGCCCTTGGCTCCCATGCCGGCTTCGGTCAGTCCCAGGTGCAGCGGATAGTTGCAGCGCGCCGCGAGAGCGCGGTAGACATCAATCAGGTCTTGTACTCCGCTGACCTTCGCGCTCAGGATAATCTGGTCCGGACGCAGGCCGTACTTTTCGGCGAGCCCGGCGGAGTTCAGCGCGCTCACCACCATGGCTTCCATGGTGACTTCGCGGGCATCTTTGGGTTCGGGCAGGCGCGAGTTCTCATCCATCATGCGGGTGAGCAACACCTGGTCGAGCGATCCCCAGTTGACGCCGATGCGCACCGGCTTTTGATTTTCGACTGCCACCTCAATCATCGTGCGGAAGTTCGTGTCGTCCTTACGGCCCACGCTGACGTTGCCGGGATTGATTCGATACTTGGCCAAAGCGCGGGCACAAGCAGGATACTTCTTGAGCAGGATGTGTCCGTTGTAGTGGAAGTCGCCGATGATGGGGACGCGGATGCCTTGTTTGTCGAGCTCCTCGACAATATGCGGGACGGCGGCCGCGGCTTCTTCGTTGTTGACCGTCACCCGAACCAGTTCCGAACCGGCGCGGGCCAGGGCGGCGCTCTGCTGCACGGTGGAGGCCACGTCGGCGGTGTCGGTGTTGGTCATGGACTGCACCACAACCGGTGCATCGCTGCCTACACGGACGCCGGCAATTGAGGCCGTGACAGTCTTGCGGCGTTGAATGTCAGCCATGGGAAGTATTAGTTTAGCACGCTGCTGACGGGCTCAGGATGCGGGAGGGGGGTCTGACCACAGAGGACACGAGGGACACCGAGGAACATGTGTGTCTTTGCGGTAAATTTGGCCTACGGCAGCCTCTGCGCCAGCCCCGGCAGCGTCTTCACCAGGTCGTTGTAGATGACCATCACGGCGAAGAGTACGAGGAAGACGAATGCCGCCTGGTAGATGCGCTCTTTGATGCGCAGGCTGATGTCGCGGCGCATGACGCCCTCGACCAGCAGTAACATGATGACCCCGCCGTCGAGAATAGGGATCGGCAGCAGGTTGAAAATGCCCAGGTTGAGGCTGATGGCGGAGGCCAGGGCCAGCAGCGGAGTCCAGCCCTTCTCGCTGGCGGCTTCGCCGGCGGCGCGGCCAATCCCAATCGGGCCCTCGACAGTGCGCAGCGAAACCTGGTGGCGCACAAGCTTCTGCACCAGCTCCAGGATGAGCAGAGAGCCCTTCTTGTTCTCCTCCAAGGAGCGGTTGAACGCCTGCGCGAACGGCAGGCTGCCTACCTTCATCTCGGGGGCATTCTGAAAACCGATGCGATAGCGGTTCTCGCCTGCGTCTTCGGTCTTGGCCAGCACTGGTTGCACCCGGAACTCCAGCTGCTGGCCGCCACGTTCGATGGTTAATTCAACCGGCTTGTCTTTGGTTTCCTGCAGGCTCTCAATCATGGCGTCAATGGAGGGCAGCGGTTTTCCGTCCATGGCGACGATCTTGTCGCCTTCCTTCATGCCGGCTTTGGCGGCCGGCATATCAGGCTCCATGTCGCCTACGATGACGGATTGTTTCGCGTACCATCCCGCCGAACCAATCTCCGACGTAGTCACCGGTTTGGGAACGATGGTCCTTTGAAGGATCTGGTCTCCGCGCTGGATAGTGACATCCAGGGGCTGATTCGGACTGAGCATCACGGTTGGGAAGACTTGGTCCCAAGTCGGATTATCTACTCCGTCAATGTGAATGATCCGGTCCCCCGGCTGCAGCCCGGCTTGAGCCGCGGCGGAATCATGTTTGACCCAGGAGATGACTGCGGGCTGGTCCAGGAAGAGCGGGTACTCGTAATGCACCATGTACACGCCGGTCAACAGGCCGATGGCGAGCAGAATGTTCATGGCGGGACCGGCGATAGCGATCAGGAAGCGATGCCAGCGCGGGTGGGAGAGGAACTCTCCGGGATCGCCGGTGCGCTCATCCATGGGATTCTCGCCAGCCATCTTGACGTAGCCGCCGAGCGGTAGCGCGTTGATACGATAGTCCGTATCGCCTTTCTTGAAGCCCACCAGGCGCGTGCCGAAACCAATGGCAAACTGCTCTACACGCACGCCCAGAAATTTGGCGACCGCATAGTGGCCAAATTCATGGATCAGGATCATGAACCCGAGGATCACAACCACAGACAAAACGGCGATGAGGAATCCCGACATAAATAATTGTTTTATTTCCCGCGTGACCCGGCCGAGACCGGTTGCAGCGCCTTGCCCGCCAACCGCTCCACCCTCTGGTGGGCTAAGCGACGGGCCTCGGCATCGGCCCCGAGCACCTTTGTAATAGATTCCAGTTTCCCCGTCGGCGTTGCAGCAAGTACCCCTTCAATGATACGGGGAATCTCATCGAAGCGGATGTGACCATCCAGGAATGCGGCCACCGCGACTTCGTCGGCGGCGTTGAGTGCAACCGGTTTCGCACCCCCGGACTCCGCCGCTTCATAGGCCAGCCGCAAACAGGGGAATTTTTCCATGTTCGGCGGGTGGAAATCGAGGTGTCGTAAGTCCATGACCGGGAAGCGCATATCGGATGGAATGCGCTCCGGATAGGTCAATGCGTACAGAATCGGCAGGCGCATATCGGTTACGGAAAACTGAGCAAGTATGCTGCCATCCACGAACTCGACCATGGAATGGATGGTGGATTGGGGATGCACGATCACGCGGATGTCGCTGGGCGGCAAGTTAAACAAACGGCAGGCTTCGATGACCTCGAAGCCCTTGTTCATGAGCGTGGCCGAGTCAATGGTGATGCGGCGCCCCATTTTCCACGTGGGATGGTTCAGGGCCTGATCCACAGTGATGGAAGAAAACTGCGACTTTGGGGTATTGAGGAAGGGACCGCCGGAGGCAGTCAGCCAGATGCTGCGGACCTCCTCCATCCGCCCGCCGCGCAGGCACTGGTGGACGGCGTTATGTTCACTGTCAATGGGCAGCAAGGGCTTGCCCTGACGGCGGGCCTCAGCGATGATCAGCTCGCCGGCGGCAACAAGGCATTCCTTATTAGCCAGGCCAACCGTCTTGCCGGCATGCACGGCTTCGTATGTGGCTTCAAGGCCCGCGACGCCGACGATGGCGCTGACTACGAAATCCGCGGCGGCGTGAGTGGCGACGCGAACGCTTCCGGCTGGCCCGTGGGTGACCTCGACTCCCTCGATATCCGCAGCTTTGAGGCGCAATCGTAGGGCTTCCGCATCGGCGGCCCTCGCCATAGAGATGAGACTCGGTCTCCATCGCCTGGCCTGTTCGTACGCCGCGTCCACATTGCGGCCGGCAGAGAGCGCGATGATGTGGAAGCGGTCGGGAAACGACTCCACGACGCTGAGGGTGCTGCGGCCGATGGAGCCAGTCGAGCCCAGGATGGCAATACGTCTCATTGGAATATTTGACTCCCGGGACTCACTTTGTGCTTGCCAGAATGGCGGCGTAGTGATCGATCCACTGCCGTTGCTCTCGGGTTTCGGGGATTGCGACTTCCCGTGCCGCGCTGACCCGCTCGACGGCCGCGCTTGGGTCTACTCCCCTGGTCACGAGCAGACAGGCGGCCACCAGCCCGCTCCGGCCGACCCCCTGACGACAGTGAACGAGCACACCCCTGCCTGCCGCGAGGCGTGCATTGACTTTCTCCATCGCCGCAGTCAACTCAGTCTCTGAGGTTGGTACCTGTCGATCGGGGATTGGCAGGGAAAGAAACTCCATGCCGCCGGTTTTCACCGCGTCCGCCTCGCCAGCGAGGTCAAGGGCCTGCTCCTCTTCGGGTGTCAGCAGTGAGAGGACTGTGTCAATGCCGGCGCGATTCCAGCCGGCGACCTCATCCTCCAGCCAGTCACCCCCGCGGGGACGCGCAGCCACGGCCAATTTTCCTGGCCAAGGGCCATCAATCCAATGAAGCCTTGTCCCCATTGTTACTCGTCTTCTTTCAAGATGATCTCGCGCGGGAGCGCATCCACGTCTACCCCGCGCTCACGCAGGACATAGGTTCGGTGATGTCCGTCAATTATAGTGCCGTCTGGCCTGGTTTTCAGGCTGTCCCTCTGACCGGGTACCAACGACGTACCAAAACCTCTGTTGAGAGCCGCTGCAGCTGGGAGAGCTTAGCTGGGCTGAGGGAGGTTCCGGCGTGCAGGGCCTTCAGGGGTGGTCTTGGGTGTGGGTCTGACATCGCCCTATTGCATCACCCGCCAAGCCGCATAGTACCACAGCACGGGAGCGGCAAAGAGCAGGGCGTCGATGCGGTCCAGCATGCCACCGTGGCCGGGGAGCAGCGAGCCGGAGTCCTTCACGCCGGCACCCCGCTTGATCAGCGACTCGACCAGGTCTCCCAGTTGGGCGGCGATGTTGATGGCCGCGGACAGCAAGAGCGTGGGCCACAACGGCGGTTTCTGCAGGGCAAAAAAGCCGTCTTTTCGCTCGATCAGGTGAGCGTTGAGCAGCGCGGTACTGATGGGCAGCGCGTAGTTATAGAGCAGCATGCCCACCACCAGGCTGGCGATGAGCGAAGCCAGCGCGCCCTCCCAGGTTTTCTTTGGGCTGATGCGAGGGGACATGAGGTGACGACCGAGAGTGCGTCCCACGAAGTAGGCGAAGATGTCGCCGGCCCAGACCAGCAGTAGTAGATAAAGGATGAGGAAAGCTCCCGCCCACTGCTGGCGAATCTGCACTAGGAATCCGAGAGGCAACGCCACGTAGGTGAAGGCGAATACCGAAGCGGCCGCGGCAGGGAAGGCGCGGCTGAGTTCGACGCAGCGCATCCCGACCACCAGAAAGAGGAAAGGCGCGATGGCAGCGGCGAAGCCCAAGGTATAGACCAGGACGGCGGTGGAGAGCAGAGGTTTGTCATTTCCGGGGTTAATCGCCAGCAAGAGAAAGAAGAGGGCGACAAAGATGTAGGTGCTGCGGCGAAAGGGATGGACTCCGTAGGCCTCGGTGAGCTTGAGCAGTTCCTGCACCGTGAGCAGGGCCACCAGGCCCGCCACGGCCGCCAACAGCGGCACCGGCGCGCGCAGCACCAGCACGAGGACAATCGGGATGAGGACGACAGCGGTGGCGACTCGTTTGAGCAGGTGCAAGCGGGCTCAGCTCCGCGCCGCGGTCGGGTGATGGTCGGGAGCGTCGACCAGTCCGCCGTAGCGGCGCTCGCGCTTCTGATATTCGGCAATGGCTTCCAGCAGGTGAACGCCGCGGAACTCCGGCCACAGCGTGGGAATGATGTGGATCTCGGCGTAGGCCAGCTGCCACAACAAGAAATTGCTGAGGCGCATCTCGCCGCTGGTGCGAATGACCAGATCGGGATCGGGCAGATGGCGGGTATAGAGATTGCGCGATACCGCGTCTTCGTCAATCTGCAGGTGGTCGAGGCCGCCGTTCTGGGCGGCAGCGTCCACCATGGAACGGAAGGCATCCACCAGTTCGGTGCGCGCGCTGTAATTAAGCGCCAGCGTCAGCACCATGCCGGTGTTGTGGGCGGTGGCCTGCCTCGCCCACGTCATTTTCGCCTGCACCCCAGGTGGCAGCTCGTGTTGGCGGCCGATGTACTCCAGGCGGATATTGTTCCGGTTCAAGGTTGGGACTTCCTGCTTAAGGTAGCGGCACAACAGGCCCATCAAAAAGTCCACTTCGCTCCTGGGACGTTTCTTCCAGTTTTCTTCGGAGAAGGCGTAGAGCGTGAGCGCGGGTATCTTGACACGGGCAGCAGTCTCGACGGTAGAGCGCACGGAGGCCACTCCGGCGCGGTGTCCGGCGACACGTGGCAGGTGGCGCCGCTTGGCCCAGCGTCCGTTGCCGTCCATGATGATGGCGATGTGTCGCGGGAGCCGGTCCGGATCGAGCTGTCGGTAAACTTCCGCTTCCTTGCGATCCAGTCCGGCAGGAACTGTTGCTTGCAAGCGTAACCTCTACTGTGTGTTGAAGGTACCACGGGGGCAGAGGTGGGCGCAATGACAGGCAAGGGACCTGGGATCGCCCACCCGGCTAGGTTTCGCGCATCTCCGAGGGCAGGATTCTGAGGGTCAGCTTCTCTGTGTGCCGCAGGACAGTAACCGTCGCGCTTACTCCCACCCGGGCATCGGTCAACAGGCGATGCAGGTCGTCCACACCAGAGACCAGTTTGTCATCGAGCTGGATGATAACGTCGCCCTCCCGCAACCCGGCGCGGCGCGCGGGGCTGTTGTCCTCCACCGACATCACCACCACACCACTCTCCTGCGCCAGCTCGTAGAAGCGGACCAGGCGGCGATGCAGTGCAACGGTCTGAGCTTCGATCCCAATATAGCTGCGGCGGATGCGACCGTCACGCAGCAGGCGGCCGGCCACAAACTTGGCCGTGTTGATCCCGATGGCGAAACACAAGCCTTGGGCGCCCATGATCGTGGCCGTATTGACGCCAACCACACGCCCGTCCGAAGTCACCAAAGGACCGCCAGAGTTGCCGGGGTTGAGCGACGCGTCGGTCTGAATCACGTCGTCAATGAGCCGCCCCGAATACGAGCGCAGGGAGCGTCCTAATGCGCTGACCACGCCGGCCGTGACCGTGTACTGAAAGCCATAGGGATTGCCAATGGCAATTGCCAGCTGGCCCACCCGCAGCTTTTGTGAGTCGCCCAACGGCGCCGCCTGCAAACCGGAAGCGTCAATGCGGATGACGGCCAGGTCGGTGGCGGGATCGTCGCCAATGGTGTGGGCAGGGAAGCGGTGTCCGTCGGCGAACGAGACCTCCGTTCGCTTCGCGCCATGGACCACGTGGCTGTTCGTGAGGATCAGGCCATCGGGGGTGAAGACGAAGCCGGAGCCACCGCCCTGCCGTTCGCGTTCCTGGCCGGAGCGGGTGCGGGCAGTCTGGGCCACGTCGATCTTGACCACGGACGGGCTGATCTTCTCCGCCGCGCCCACGACAGCTTGCGAGTAGGCGTCGAGCAGGGCGGAGTCGTCCACCGGCTCTGACGCAGCGCTTTGGGCGACTGAATCCGAATAATCGGAGAGAGAAACACTGATTGGCTGATTCACGAAAAAATAGATGAACCTGGATGCCGGGCGGATTCACATACCTCCAGCGCCGACCCTAGGATGACGTCGAAAATCATGCAAGCGCAGGTCATGTCTTGGGGCGCAAACGCGTGGCTTCCGTCGGCAGAATGCAGGCGTCGGATGCCCGTGCCAAATCCCGCTCCAGTAGCGCGCCCATGGCGGCAAGCTCGTCCGGGGTCATCCGGCCTTGCATCCCTTCAAAGAGCTGGCGTTCCTCCTTGCGAATGTGTCCCGAAAGCACCTCGGCAAGTGACCGCAGGCCCGTGGAATCCAGGGCACCGCTGGCAGCGCGGGCGAACAGGTCCCGCAACACCGCATGCTCCGCGCAAAGTTCCTGGACGAGAACTTGCAGTTCTCCAAATCGCGCGGCAGCAGGGAAGATTGTTTTCTCTTCCGCGGCGAAATGCACCGCGATCTCCTGATCGACCATCTGCACGATCTCCGCCTGCCAGGCTTCCAGATCAACTTCTCCTGCTTGAATCGCACGGTCCAGGCGTACGCAAAGGGCGAGCGCGTGCTGATGCTGGTGGGACAGCGGAATGAGACTCTTGTCGCGGAGCACAGGGTATTATCGCCCGGCAGGACCAGGGCAAGCTCTTCGCCCTTTCGGGCTCAGGATGACGCCGGTTGATCTCGGGTCGTTGCAGAGCTGAGCCTCAGCAGCTGAGGGGTAATGTCTTAAGTTACGCAAGGCCAGCTGACGGCGCCGTCTTTACTAAATTCCCCACTCCATTGAGAATAGTGGGTTCGCCTGTCGCGCTTGGGCAGCAATGCGACGTTCATCAGCGCAGGCCACAGGAGCAAGGGTCAACATGGCAGCTACCGGAGAACTCATTCGCCTCATCAATTACGTGGACGATATTGTCACCACCCTGCGGCGCATCAGCGCCTCCATCCCCATGATGGACGCCGACGAGCGCAAGCGCCTGGCGGAGCACATCCGCGAAGCGAATTCCAGCTTCAACAACGTCCTGGCGCAACTCGAAAAGGGAGCATAGTAGTGGCGCAGATCAAGACCATCGCAGTGATCGGCGCCGGCACCATGGGGCGGGGGATCGCCCACGTCGCTGCACTTGGAGGGTACCGGACGATTCTTGAAGACCTGTTGCCCAATGCCCTGCGCAAAGCCGAGCACGAGATTCGCGCCAACCTCGACAAAGCGGTGGAGTTGGGGAAGGTTTCCTCCGGTGACGCCAACGCCGCCTTCGCCCGCCTGCACTACGCGGGCAGCGTGGAGGAAGCGGCGCGGGAAGCCGATCTGGTAATCGAAGCCGTGCCCGAGGAGATGGAATCGAAGATCGAAATCTTCACCCTGCTCGATAAGATTTGCCGGCCGGGGACTATCCTCGCGTCGAATACTTCCTCGCTCAGCATTACGGAAATTGCCAGCGTTACCTATCGCGCGCCCAAGTGCGTGGGCATGCACTTCTTCAATCCCGTGCACAAGATGAAGCTGCTGGAGATCGTCCGCGCGCTGGAAACCGACGACGACACCTTGGCCACGGTGGTGGACGTTGGACGGCGCATGGGAAAAGATGTGGTGGTCATCAAGGAATCGCCCGGCTTTATCACCAGCCGCATCAATGCCATGATCGGCAACGAGGCGTTTTACATGCTGCAGGAAGGCATTGCCTCGGCAGAAGATATAGACAAAGCCTTAAAGCTGGGCTTGAACCATCCCATGGGCCCGTTCGAACTAGTGGATCTGGTGGGACTCGACACGCGCCTGCATATCCTCGAATACCTGCATAAGAGCCTGGGGGAGAAATACCGCCCTGCACCACTTTTGGTGCAGTATGTAAAAGCCGGACGGCTGGGGCGGAAGGCGGGGCGGGGAGTGTACGAGTATCCGGAGCAGAAGGCCATCGGTGAAAAGGCGCCAGAGTCGCCAGCCGGCGTTCTCAACCGGAAGGGCTAGCGAGGCAGTTCTGTGGCTGGGAGTAGAGACATGCCGGTTCTCACCTTGCGCGACGCCCTTCGAGAGAGTGATCGAAACCACGTCGCTCTCGGGCATTTCAATTTCTCTGAAATCGTAGTCCTCAAGGCAGTGACTGCGGTTGCGCGTCAGCTCGGCGTGCCCGTCCTGGTCGGAGTCTCTGAGAGCGAGCGAGAGTTCGTCGGGGTCCGCCAGGCGGTCGCCCTGGTGAGAAGCATTCGCGACGAATTCGGTGCGCCTGTATTTCTAAACGCAGATCACACCCACTCGCTGGAAAAGGCGTTGGAAGCAGCGAAGGCCGGGTTTGACATGGTCGTGTTCGATGCTTCGGCCCGTGCATTTGACGAGAACTTGGAGCAATCCCGCCGAGCGGTCGAGGCGGTGAAGTCCATCCGCGAGGACATCATCGTCGAGGGTGAGATTGGATACATCGGTTCTTCGTCGGCCATTCATTCGTCGGTACCACAGGACATGAGCCCGCTTACGACCGCGGAAGAAGCAAAGCAGTTTGTGGAGGCCACTGCAGTCGATGTGCTCGCGCCCGCCCTTGGCACCATGCACGGCATGCTGAAGGCGATGGCGGCAGGAGAGGAACACAAGCACCTCGACATCCAGCGGATCGCGGAAATCAAAGCCGCGACCGGCACGTTTCTCACCCTGCATGGCGGGTCGGGCACTGAGGTTGCAGAGATCACGCGGGGAATTCGCGCGGGTCTTAATATCGTCCACATCAATACCGAATTGCGCCTGGCATGGCGCCGAGGATTACAGGACGCGTTCGCCCGGCACCCCGATGAAATCGCGCCTTACCATCTGCTTCCCGCGGCCTCCGAGGCGGTCAGTGAGGTGGTGCGGTTCTGGTTGCAGGCTTTTCAGAGCGACACTCGAGCCGTAGCGTAGGCGGGATCATACTTCGTCAAGCAGGACCAGGCGCTCCAATGGGTCAATGAGTGATATGGGGATTTTTCAACAACGATGTTGAATTTGGGAACCCTATTCGTGCCAGTGGTGCCTATTATTGTCAAGACAAGAGAACATCGTGCAGGTTTGGCCCCGTACACGCCGAGTGATCATTGCAGTGGCGATTGTTGCTACCGTACTTTGCTCAATAGCTTGGAATTACACTGCTTACAAAGCGAGCCGTGCAAAATCGCTGTTTGCGGAGGCATCACGTGTGCGGATTGGCGGCAGCGAAGCATCTGTGCTCCCGCTGGTCCAGCGGTATGGGGGGGCAAATGGGAACCCCCTGGGAGCACCCGAACGACGATGAGTCCCCGGGAGAACTGGGTTGACAAGAGTGAGTACGAACGTGCGCTCAGAACTTACCCCGATTACGCCTACTCAATTCCGGTGAACCCGTGGGGGTTCCCGACCATTGCACCAGAGAGCGATTCGAAGCGGAAATTAAATGCGGTGCTCCGGTCTGCAATGGACGTCGTTCCGGCGAGTGTTCGAGCGCCATTCGGACTTCGGGACTGGGTTTCGGAAGTTGACATTAACATTCGTGATGGTCGGGTCTCGAAGGTCCTAGGCATAGTTTTGGTGGAGGGTCGCTCGCGATGGCTTAATCATGAATGGTCATTGGTCAGCGAAATGCCTTACGAACCGATGCAATCGCGCGCCTACATGACCGAGCCCGTGAACATATTGATGAGGACAGGTCGCAGCAGAGGTCTGGGAAACATCCTTCTCCCTCAGGCTTCGGAACAGGAAACGCAAGCCGCGCACCTTTGGAATACAGCATGTCTCACATCGTTGCGAAGCTGTACGGACAGGTGCGAGCTTTCACCGGCTGCGTTCCAATACATGGCGAACCACCCAGACGTATCGCGCGGTATTTGGGAACCAACGTGCGATGAGCCCTGATGACTGTTGTTAACAGGCGTGTCTGTTGAAAAACTCGGGTGTGCAGTGCGCTTTTCTCTTTACTGCCTGTCTGGTTACTCGCTGGTTGGTTTCTTCACGCCAGGTTCATGCAGTTGCAATCTCCTCGGCTGGCGTCGAACTGAGGAACCGCA
>DATKLE010000106.1:0-5535 GCA_035542575.1 Terriglobales bacterium
CGATCCCAACGACTGGAAAGAGAACCCGCGGCCGAGCGCCGAGCAGATCGTGCAGTCCATCCTGACCCAGCTCGACCAGAACCCGATCACCCGCGAGCGCTGCGACCCCCATCCTTGCGGGAACATCGTCCTGCTGCACGACGGCGGCGGCAATCGCAGCGAGACCGTGCGCGCCATCCCCATGATCGCCCGCGAGCTGCGCGCCCGCGGCTACCATCTCGTGCCCGTCTCCACCTTGCTCCACAAGACCCGCGCCGACGTGATGCCACCCATCCCCGACAGCGAGCGCTGGTCCGCGCGGGTCAACTTCTTCGCCTTCTGGATGCTGGGCACGGTCTACTTCTGGTTCATTCCCTGGGTGTTCCGCTTGGGCGACGTGCTGATGAGCGCGCGCCTGCTGATCGTCGGTCTGCTGGCGGTGCTGGACCGCCTGCTCCGTCACCACCGGGCCACTCGCGACCCGGACGCCGATCAGCCCTACTACCAGCTGGCGGTCGCCATCCTGATCCCGGCCTACAACGAGGAGAAGGTCATCGAGCGCACCATCCGGGCGGCGTTGCGTTCCGACTATCCCAACCTGCGCGTCATCTGCATCGACGACGGCTCCACCGACGACACTCTGGAAGTAGCGCGCGCTGCCTTCCGCCGCGAGATCGCCGACGGCCGCGTGCTCCTCCTCACCCAGCCCAACTCCGGCAAAGCCGAGGCCCTCAACCACGGCCTGCAGCACGTCCACGAGCCCATCTTCGTCGGCATCGACGCCGACACGGTGATCGCCCGCAGCGCCGTCTCCCGGCTGGTGCCCAACTTCGCCGATTCCCAGATCGGCGCGGTCGCGGGCAACGCCAAGGTGGGCAACCGCATGAACCTCTGGACCCGCTGGCAGGCGCTTGAGTACATCACCAGCCAGAACTTCGAGCGCCGCGCGCTCAACCTCCTGGGTGCGGTCAGCGTGGTCCCCGGGGCCATCGGCGCCTGGCGCACGGCGGCCGTCCGCGAGGCCGGAGGGTTCGAGGTGGACACCGTCGCCGAGGATGCTGACCTCACCATGTCCCTGCTCCAGGCCGGCTACCGCGTCGAGTATGAAGATCGCGCGCTGGCCTTTACCGAAGCCCCATGCAACGCCAATGGCCTCATGCGCCAGCGTTTCCGCTGGTCTTTTGGCATCCTGCAGGCGGTGTGGAAGCACAAGGCGGCGTTCCGCCGCGGCGGCAAGCTGGGATGGATCGCCCTCCCCAACATCCTCATCTTCCAGATCCTGCTGCCCCTGGTCTCGCCTTTCATCGATATCATGTTCGTTTTCGGGGCGGTCACCTACGGCATCAACCGCTACTTCCACCCCGACTCCACCAATCCCTCGGACTTTTACCGGCTGGTGGTGTACTTCCTCGCCTTCCTCATCATCGACTTCGCCGCCTCCGCCATCGCCTTCCTGCTGGAACGCAAGGAGGCCCGGCAGAAGGAGGACATTTTCCTGCTCAGCCAGGTGTGGCTGCAGCGCTTCGCCTATCGCCAGTTGTTCTCCATCGTGCTGTTCAAGACCCTGAAGCGGGCCATCGACGGCCGCCCCTTCTCCTGGGACAAACTGGAACGCACCGCCGCCCCCATCCCCATGGCCCGGGTGTAGGCCGGGTGACCCGGCCTTCGCCTCGCACCACCACAGAAGTGGGTGCCCGTCCTAGCCCGGTTTTGGCTAGGGCGGGAGATTGGAAACACGGGGGGACACGGGGACCGGGGTTTGCAGTGGCGCCTCCCGCCCTTTGTCGCGCAACACCAGCGCGCCAAAGAACGGTGCACCCACATTTGGTTTTGTTCCGAAATCAGAACAAATCACTCCCGTAACTTGCACTGCCTTCCCCCATTGCTATCCTGCTACGCATGATTAGAAGGGCCGGGCCACGGATGATAAAAGGGCGCCCCTCTCGAGTAGGCTGCGGTTGCTGTGACCAACAGTGACCACAGTCGAAAGAGAGGAACACCCGATGGAGAGTGTGAAGTACGTGGGGCTGGATGTCCACCAGTCGACGATCTCAGTGGCGGTGATCAACGGACAGGGGCAGTTGCTGATGACGTCGGTGGTGGCGACGAAGGCGTCGGCGATCATGGAGTTACTCGGCGGGTTGCGAGGCACGTTGCACGTGACCTTCGAAGAAGGAACGCATTCGGCGTGGCTGTACGACGTGCTGGTGCGGCGGGTGGGGCGGGTGGTGGTGTGCAATCCGCGGAAGAACGTGCTGCTGAAATCGGGAAGCAAGAGCGACCAGATCGACGCGCGCAAGCTGGCGGAGTTGTTGCGAGGCGATCTGCTGTCGCCGGTGTATCACGGAGAGAGCAGCACGCGGGCGCTGCAACAACTGGTGCGCAGCTACACGGCGCTGACGGAAGACACGACGCGCGTGATGGCGCGGCTGAAGGCGGTGTATCGCAGCCAAGCGATCGCGTGCGCGGGCAAGAAGCTGTACGCGGCGCGGCGTCGGGCCGAGTGGCTGGGGAAGCTGCAGGAGCCGGGGCTGCAGCGGCGCGCCGAGCGGCTGTTCGAAGAGCTGGACCTGCTGCAGAGGCTGCGCCGGCAAGCGCGGCACGATGTGATGGCCGAGTCGCAGAAGCACGCGGCGGTGCAGTGGCTGCGGACGGTGCCGTTCCTGGGTCCGTTGCGCGCGGCGGTGCTGGTGGCGCGCGTGCAGACGCCGTACCGGTTCCGCACGAAGCGTCAGTTCTGGAGCTACTGCGGCCTTGCGCTGGAGACGAGAAGTTCGGCCGACTACCGCTTCGAAGACGGCGAACTGGTCCGGCGTGAGCGAGCTTGCTGGGTGCGCGGCCTGAACTGGAACCATAACCACGAGCTGAAAAACGTCTTCAAGAGCGCAGCGACGACAGCCAGTGCGATCGACGGTCCGCTGCGAGAGTTTTACCAACGAAGGGTGGACAGCGGGATTGCGCCGGAGCTGGCGCGGCTGACGCTAGCACGCAAGATCGCCGCCATCGCACTGGTGCTGTGGAAGAAAGGAGTCGCATTCGAGGCCAAACAACTGACCATGCAAGCAGCTTGAGCGCAACACGGCACGAACGGCTCACCGGTTCGCCGAAGCGGAGCGCTCGGGTTCGAGGGTGAGTATCCTGGGCGGGTTAGGCAGCGAGTCTCACGGGCCACCGTATGCCCCCTCGGACAACCCAATCCAAGCCATAGGCCGCGCGGATGAGAACGCGAGTCTCACATAGAACCATGGTTGGCAAACACCAAGCAGCTTGCAGGCGCCGACGGAAAGCGAACCCGAACCAAGGTCCGTGCAGAACGCGCTCAACAACACGAGAGGGGCTCGACGTCAGAGCAGATCCGCTCCCCAGCGGACGGGAAAAGTGTTTGCTCTTGACATCGCCTTTTATAGAACCCGCCAGAAGTGAGGAGTGTCTCTGTGAAAAATGGCATAAGAGAAATCGAGCCTCGCCCGTTGACGCTGCGAGAGGCGGCATGGGTGCGTGAAATCTTGCAGACCAGGGATGAGTGGAAGCATACCGACATCAGCCGAACCCAAGTTATCGCGGAAGGCCCCTGTGACGAAGGGCTAAGCATAGTGCTGAGCGACCCTGAACAGAATCCGAAAGCAGCTTCTTCGGCAGGCTATCTTGGGAGGCTGGTGATCTGTACGGATGATGACAGTCTCATAGAGGTTCGGCTGACGTTCTCGGATCGACGGCTCAATGAACTGTTTGTGTTGTTTGTTGATCCGAAGCATCCTAAGCGCTCACTGCCTGAGAGCTGGACAGAGGTATCGCACGAAGCGTACAAGCTCTGAGGTGTTCGGCAATAATGGGAACGTCTGGCAGATCGTGAACAACCGCGATAACACCCGTTCGGTGAACTATGACTACGACCAACTGAACCGCATCAAGTCGGCGGCTACGGTTTCGACCTCAGGGGCGGGTGGCCCGGCCTTTCTCTTCGCACCATTCCCCCACTGTGGGTGCCCCGTCCTTTGCGCCGTGGGGTTGGGCGCAAAGGGCGGGAGAATATCACTGCGCGAATTGGGCAGTTTGAGCTAGGCTCCGCCGCATGTCCAAAGGACTCCGGCGCTACTACGGGACGCGGCATCTGCACTTCATCACCTGCAGTTGCTACCGTCGTCAGCGGCTGCTCGGCAGTGCGCGCCGCCGGGACACCTTCCTCCATATCCTGGAGCAAGTCCGCAGAAAGTACGACTGCGTGGTGGTGGGCTACGTCGTCATGCCCGAGCACTTCCATCTGCTCATCAACGAACTCGAAGAGGGAAGTCTCGGCACCGTGATGCAGGTCTTGAAGCAACGCGTCGCCCGAAAGCTGCTGCGCCCGGAGCGGCGCAAAGACGCGCGGCAGATGAGGTTATGGGATGAAGAGCGGCTGCGACACTTCTGGCAACTCCGCTTCTACGATTTCAACGTGTGGAGTGAGAGAAAGCGGATCGAGAAGCTCAAGTACATGCATCGGAATCCGGTCATGCGCGGGTTGGTGACGTCGCCGGAGCAGTGGCGCTGGAGCAGTTATCGATATTACGCATTCGGTGAAGCCGGGCCGGTGAAGCTGAACACCTGGAAGATGGAGTTGCGCCGGATCGCGGGTTGAGGCAGCATCGTTTCCCGCCCTTTGTCGGACGCATACGGTGGGTGGTCTTCCAAACACGGCCTGTCAGACATGGTTTCGCAAGTCCCGGATCCCGACATAGATGCGTGGACATGGGGATATGACAACCCGTGCGGAACCATGTGTGCGCCTAACCAATAAGAGGCAATGTATGAGAAGACTCTTCGTTGTATGGCTCACCTGTTGGTCACTAACCGTCTTTGGATCCACGCAACAGCCAAAAGATCAAAAGGACCTGCTGTATACGTATGAGCTTTACAGTTGGCGAGGTTCGAATGGCGGGTGGAATTTCTGTTTGCTCTACACGACGAACCGAACGAAAGCGCCCGAAGAAGTCTTTGATAGAAAGACAGCCTTGCATGGACTAAAGGCAATCAAAGCACGAATAGATCGCCTACCACCGCGATCGAGGATCGTGTGGATGGATCAAGTATCTTTATGGGGCAACAAGATGAAAGGCCCTAACAAACTCGAATATCCTCCCCGTCGGATTGCTGATGAAATAAATCATTATGCAGCAGTGCGGGGCATAACTGTCGTCAGACAATGAACTGGGGTGTGGCCCGCGGCGGGGGGCCCGGCCTTCGCCTCGCACCACCAGAGACGTGGGTGGCCCGTCCTAGCCCGCTTCTGGCTAGGGCGGGAGCACTCGTGCTTGTCTGGGCGCCCCAGATTTGTAGAAAAATCCTGCCCTCTAACCCATTGATTCCATTCGTGCACAATCTTGATTATAGCTCTCAGCTAATTTTCCACTTGACCCGAGCGTTATAATAGAGTTGCGGCCCTACGGTCGCCGCTCGTCAGCTCTTTGAAACCCGCGCCGCTAAACCCTTTGCCCGACATATTTTGCGGAACTCGCATTGATTCCAAACGACTTCGCAACAACTCTATCGCTAACTCCTTTGTTTCGACATATCGGG
>DATKLE010000107.1:0-30742 GCA_035542575.1 Terriglobales bacterium
GCGGCCAGGCCCGAAAAAACCGGCTTGATCTGCGAGGACGGGCCGGGGCTTGGAACTGCGAAAGCAGTGATCGCATCAGGGGCTGTGACGGTGCATGCATCCACGCTGTTGCCTCCCTCGCAGGAGGCGGCGGCTAGAGCATAACCAATGTCACGGCCCTTCCTATTTTTGCCGACATTTCCAACTCCTCCCCTCTAGCCGTCAGCACTTCAGCCAGTCCGGCGTCATCCAGAGCGGCGTGCCGCGAAGGATCTGGCGCGCTGTGGCACGCGCTCCAACCCCGGGCACTGGCGCGACCACAAGTCCTTGCCGCCCCGCGCAGGATCCCTCGTCCGGCAGAACTGCGCCGGGCTTCGGGATGACGCCGGAAGGGATGTTTATCAGGTAAAGCATGTCCCCAGCTGCAACTTTGACACGCAGTCTACGGCGCCCTTCAACCTCCGTGGCAACCTGGCACAACCGTTCTTACTTGACGGCTGATGGCTGATAGCTACGCATGTTCACCCGTCACATCCCCACCCCCGCCCCATCCGCGATACTGTACCCGGCTACCCCGCAGATGACCATGCTGTCCGGTCTCCTCACGCGTTCGACGATCCGCCTGCTCGATCGCCTGGCAGACAAGCTCCTTCCCCCGACCACCGACCCTGCCCACCTGCAAACCGGCCGCCGCGGCGAAGAAGACACCTATTTCTACCTCCGTAAGCGCGGTTACCTGATGGTGGCCCGCAACTATCGTTCCCCGCGGCGCCGGGGCGAGATTGATCTGATCGGCTGGGACAAGGATGTACTCTGCTTCATCGAGGTGAAGACCCGCACCTCGCATGAGGTCAAACCCGCCGAAGCGGCAGTGGATCGCGACAAGCAGCGCGACCTGGCGGCGGTGGCACGCGAGTACCTGCGCCGCCTGCCACCTTCGTGCCAGTGGCGTTTTGACGTGGTCAGCGTATATTATGAGGATCAATCCAGCCGACCATGCATCGAAGTGTTTCAGAACGCCTTTGGGGTGGCGTAAAATAGCGGCTTGACTTCGGCCCTTGAAAGGATGTCAGTAATTGCCCGAGCTTAGAAAAGATCCCATCGTAGGCCGGTGGGTCATTATTTCGACCGACCGCGCCAAACGTCCTTCGGATTTTGTCCGGGAAGGGGTAAAGATCAAAGGCGGTTTCTGCCCCTTTTGCTACGGCAACGAGAACAAGACTCCGCCCGAGATCCAGGCCTACCGCCCCAACCCCAACGGCGGCCCGCCGCCGCAGCGCGACACCCCGGGCTGGACTGTCCGCGTCGTCCCCAACAAGTTCCCCGCCCTGGGCATCGAGGGCAACCTCAACCGCCAGGCCGAGGGCATGTTCGACAAGATGAACGGGATCGGCGCCCACGAGGTCATCATCGAGACCCCGGACCACAACGCCAGCCTGGCCACGCTCGCTCCCAAGCGCATCGAGGACGTCCTCTGGACCTTCCGCGACCGCATCCTCGACCTGAAGAAAGATCGCCGCTTCAAGTACATCCTGATCTTCAAGAACCACGGCGAGGCCGCAGGCGCGTCGCTGGAGCACGCTCACTCCCAGCTCATCGCGCTGCCCATTCTGCCCATCTACGTCACCGAAGAGCTGGAAGGGGCCAAGCAATACTTCATCTATAAAGAGCGCTGCGTGTTCTGCGACATCATCCGCCAGGAGATCGAGACCTCGACCCGCGTGGTCGGCGAGAACGAAGACTTCCTGACCCTTGCCCCCTACGCTCCGCGCTTCCCCTTCGAGACCTGGATCCTGCCCAAGCAGCACGAGTCGGCGTTTGAGAACTCGTCTTCGCACATGTTCGAGAACCTGGCCAAAGCCCTGAAGAGCCTGCTGCAGAAGGCCGACCGGGTGCTGGACAATCCGCCCTACAACCTGGTAATTCACTCCTCGCCGGTGCAGGACCCGACCAACGACCACTACCACTGGCACATCGAGTTCATGCCCAAGCTGACCAAGACCGCCGGCTTCGAGTGGGGCACCGGCTTCTACATCAACCCCACGCCGCCCGAAGAAGCGGCCAGATTCCTCCGCGAAGCCAGCGTGGAAGAGCCGGCGCCGGTGGCGGTGGGATAAGGTCGCTTTTGGGTGGCGCAGCGCAGCTGCGAGAACCGCCCCCAGCTTTGAAAGGGCGCGGCTTGCAGCCGCGCCGCAAGCATCACCCTCCCCCCTCGATCTTTTGGAATCATTGATTTAGCAAGACACTTCCCGCCGCGTGTCCCCCATCTCGCGCTTTTCGAGATGGGGGGATGCTCGGAGCCCGCGACACTAGGAAGCTGCGCCGAAGGCAACGAAACGGACTACGACCCCACCCTTCCTCACCGCGCCGGTATCACCACATGCCTCTCGTTCGAGCTCCTGACCCGGCACTGCCGTGCCGAGCTTTCCTGTGTCGCCGCTGCGCGGCTGGGGATGTGCCGATGGCTATGTGCGGTTCCTGGGGAGACGGCGAGGCGTGGAAGAGAAAGTCAAAAGCCCCACCCTTGCGCAGAGAACGCGCAAGAATGGGGCACCCAAAACCGTAAAAACCTAACAGCTGAGACCTGACACCCGAAATCCGACACCCGAGACCCGCCACCCGCCCTACTGCGGGGTCAGCAGGAAGCCTCGGGTCTGGCTGTTGCGCTCGCCGTAGCCAGTGATCTGGCCGGCGTCGTTGATGCTGTAGGCTTCATCCAAGACCCAGCCCGAGCCCGGAGGAATGAGCTTGTTCAGGTCGGTCATCCGGCCATTGACGGTGACGAAGGCGTGGAAGTTGAGATTCCCACCGCCGCCCTTCACCTGCATCTTGCCCACCACCACGCCCGTGCTGTTGATGCCGAATCCCCAGCTCTGCACCACTCCCGTACGCTTGTCGAGGTCCTTCATCACCCCGTTGCGGAAGACGAAGGCATGCGGGCCATTCAGCGTCCCACTCAGATACGCGGTGCCGGTAATCACTCCGTTATTGTTGATGCCGTAAGCCTGGCTCCACGGCCCGCCCAGCGTCCCCAGGCTGCGCATGTGGCCGTTCTGCCACACGAAGGCGAGGAAATCGCCGTTGGTGTCGTAGGAGTAGCCGACCACCTGGCCGCGATTGTTGATGGCGCTGGCGCTGGTGCCGTCCGCGCCGCCGAGATTGCCCAGGTCGGTGAGGACTCCGTCGCTGAACAGGAATCCGGCAGGAATGCCGCTGCTGTTGATGGAGTTGCCGACCACCTGGCCGAAGTCGTTAATGCCATAGGCGGTGCCATAGTTGCTGCTCAGAGGCGGAATCGCGGTCATAGTCCCGTTGCTGAAGACGAAGCCACGATAGGAACCGTCGGCCTGGGTGGAGTATCCCACGACGACCCCGGAGGCGTTGATGCCGAGGCCGATGGCGTTGGTGCCGCCGAGCGTGCCGAGGTCGGTGATGGTGCCGCCGCTATAAAGGAAGGCGTGGCCGGTGCTCGGGTTTATGTTGGACGAGCCGGTGACCTGTCCCAGGCCGTTCACGGCGCGGGCGACGGTGAAGTTCCCGCCCAGCGTGCCCAGGTCGGTGACGGTGTAGGTCTGGCCAAGAGCGAAGGTTGTGAGCAGGAGGGAGCAGAACAACACGAGAAGCTTCGGCATCGCAGACTCCGTGGCAAGAAGTCGAGACGGGACATGCTACGGAGAGGCAAGACAGGGCTTGTCAAAGAAATGTAAAAAGTTTGTCGCTTTGGCCGGGTCGTGGGTCTCGGGTGTCGGGTATCAGGTCTCGGGTGTCAGGTGATCGAGGTGCAAGGTTTGAAGTCCTGAGACCTGAGACCCGAGACCTAGTCCTGTGTGCGGTCGAGAACCTCTTCGTGCCAGGCCATCTGGATGGCTTCGAGCTTGGCTTCGTTGGACTTCTTGGGATCGTCCTTGAACTCGGGCAGCTCGGTCACGTAGCGGTGCAGATCGGTGAAGCGCACGCTGAGGGGATCAATCTCCGGGTGGCGTTCGGAGAGAAGAATGCCGATGTCCTCGGCGTTGTCCCAGGTGAGTGGTTGCGGCATGGGGGCTCCTGAAGTGCAGTTGCAAGTTGCGAGTTGCGAGCACGCCGAGATTCTTGAAACTCGCAACATGCAACTCGCAACTGCTCTAGTGTTCCTCCGATACGTAATTGCGGTTCCAGGCCGGGATCTCGACCACGACCTTACCGGGCCTGGTGATGACCGCCTGGCAGCCGAGACGGGAGTTTAACTGGAGGTCGGCGGCCATGTCCAGACGGTCGGCTTCGTCGTCCTCCATGTCGGAGAGGTTCTCGGCGCCCTCCTTTACCCAGACGTGGCAGGTGGTGCAGGCGCAGTTGCCGCCGCAAGCGTGATCGAGCCGGATGCCGTTGTTCAGGGCAACGTCGAGGATGGATTCCTCCTTGCCGTGGTCTTTGTAGGGGAGCTTGCCGTGCTCAAAGCTGACGGTCTTGCCCTCGGGCAGGAAGGTGACCTCGACGGTGTTCTCCGCATCGGCAGTAGCGGTGCCGGCGTGTTGTGTTTTCTCGTCTGCCATTGCAACTCCAATGGGCAAGTTTCAAGTTTCGGGTTTCAAGTTTCGGGACTCCCTGATTCTGCCAATGTCGAAGGGTTAGACCCGAAACTCGAAACTTGAAACTCGAAACTGCCTTACTCAAAATCCGCCTTGGCCACGGGATGTCCGGCGACCGGGGCCTCGCCGAGGTCAGCCTGGTCCATCGTTTTGCCCTTCAGCGCGGTGGCTACGGCTGAGTCCATCATCAGCTCGGCGAGCCGCATGGTGCCCTGGTTCAGGGCGTCAATGGCCTTGCGGATGGCCTCGTAGTCGTCTTCAGCCCTGACCTGGTTCAATGCCTTTTGCAGTTTGGCGATCTGCTTGCGCTCGTCGCTGGTCAGTTGCTCCCAGGCGGGACTTTTCTTGCCCTTCTCGAGCGCTGCCAGGATGGTCTCCGCCTCGTTGCGGGCTTCGATCACCTGGCGCTGGCGGAAATCCTCTTCCGCATAATCGAACGAGTCGAGAATCATGCTCTCGACCTGCTCGTCGGTCAGCCCGTAGCTGGGCTGGACTTCGATTTCGGCCTCTTTGCCGCTGCGCTGCTCGCGGGCGGAAACGTGCAGAATGCCGTTGGCGTCGATCAGAAACTTTACTTCGATGCGGGGCATGCCGGCGGGCATGGGGGGAACACCGCGCAGATCGAAGCGGGCGAGGGAGCGGCAGTCCTTGGCGAGTTCGCGCTCGCCCTGCAGGACGTGAATGGCGACGTTGGCCTGGCCGTCCACCTGTGTGGTGTAGTACTGCGTGGCGGAGGCGGGAATGGTCGAGTTGCGCAGGATGATCTTGTCGGTCACTCCGCCGGCTACCTCGATGCCGAGGGAAAGCGGGGTGACGTCGAGCAGCAGCATGTTCTCCGTGGCCTGGGAGCCTCCGGAGAGAATGTTGGCCTGCACGGCCGCGCCTAGGGCGACCACTTCGTCGGGATTCAGATCGGTGTGCGGCTTGCGCCGGAACATGTCTTCGACCAGGGCGCGGACCTTGGGGATGCGCGTGGAGCCTCCGACCAGGACGGCCTCGTCAATCTGCTCGGGCTTCAGTTGCGCGTCTCTCAGGGCCTGCTTGCAGGGGCCCATAGTGCGCTGCAAGATCGATGCCTGCGGGAAGTCAGGCGGATCAATGAGTAGCTCGAATTGCTCGCGCGCGATCTCGCGCCGGTAACGCTTGCCGCCGGGCAATTCGATGTCTAGCTTTGCAGACGGACGCACGGAAAGCGCAACTTTAGCTTCTATGACCGCTTTGCGGATGGTGGCGACGGCTTCGCCGCTGCGGGAGACATCGAGGCCCATGTCGCCCTTGACGTCGTCCAGCGCGATGCGGATCAGCAGGTTGTCAATGTCATCTCCGCCGAGATGAGTGTCACCGTTGGTGGAGATGACCTCGAAGATGCCGTCGTGCAGACGGAGAATCGAAATATCGAACGTGCCTCCCCCCAGGTCATAAACCGCAACGATTCCGTTCTGCTTCTTATCCAGGCCGTAAGCGAGCGAGGCGGCGGTAGGCTCATTCACCAGGCGCAAGACTTCGAGGCCGGCAATGCGGCCGGCGTCTTTCGTGGCCTGGCGCTGGGCGTCGTTGAAGTATGCGGGAACAGTGATGACCGCCCGGGTAACGGGCGCGTTAAAGAAGCGCTCGGCGTTGCGCTTGAGTTGGCGCAGGATGAAGGCGGAAATTTCCGGCGGGGTGAAGGTCTTGTCGCCAAGCTTGATACGCAACACTTCGCCAGGTTGCAGGTCTTCGGCCAACCGGAACGGGAAGAGCTTGAGTTCCTCCTGGATGTCCTCGATGCCGCGTCCCATGAGCCTTTTGATCGAGTACACCGCGCGCTCCGGGGTCTCGATCAGGTACTTGCGGGCGGAGTTGCCGACGATGATCTGGTCGCGCTCGTCGAGGGCTACCACCGAGGGAACGAGGTTCTGGCCGTCGTCGCCCGGGATGACGACAGGGGTGTCCCCTTCCATGAATGCCACCAGGGAATTGGTGGTGCCGAGATCAATGCCGACAATGCGTTCGGTGGACATAGAATCGAGCACATAGCCCTTAGCATCTAGCAATCGAAGTGTGGGGCCACGATCAGCAATAACCGATACGGCCAACTGCCAAGTGCTAGCCTTCCAGCGCCTCATTTACATCCCGCACCAGATTGCGGATGTAGTTGCGGCGGTTGAGCAGGTCCAGCATCTGGTTGCGGACCTTGACGCGCTCCTCTTCGCTGCCATGGTCAACCAACCTGTCCCAATGTTTCCAGTAGCCCTTCAGTTCGTCCAACAGGGCCTCGTACTTCTCTTCGAGCTTTGATCTCTGTTTGCGCAGTTCTTCGATCAGCGCGGGATCGTCTTCGCCCATCTTTTTCTGCATGCGCAACTCTTCGAGCTGCATATTCAGTTCGAAGACTTCTTCCAAAAGGTCGGGTGGCACAACCTGTTTTTTGACCTCGCCGGTAGCCCGGGCTTGTTCCGTGGCGGCCTTGGATTGTTCCTCGAGTTCCACCCCTTCCAGGCGCAGCAGGTATTCCGTGCGCTTGATGGGATCTTTCAGCGTGCGGTAGGCGTCATTGAGCAGCGAACTCTGCTCCATGCTCCATTCCTGCTCCTGCGCACCGGCGCGGGCATACAGGTCAGGATGGAGCTTGCGGCTCAGTTCGTAGAACTCGCGCTCCAGGACCGCGGTGTCAAGATTCAATTTTCGGGGCAGGGCGAAGAAGGTGAAGTAGTCCACCGGCACCGGCGGCTGCACCTTGCCGCAGGCGCTGCAGAAGTGCACGGCCCGCATAGTACCGCAGGACCAGCAGGTGGAGGTCGCCTCGCCCGGCACGATCAAACTCGATTTAGATTCTGGTTTCGCCATAAACACATTCACCACGGATGCTCACCGCTTGCGCCGACCAGTGCCCGGCGCGGCTCATGGTGGCGCCGTGGTGATTCACAACGCGCGGGCCAGGGGCCCGCAAAGTCAAGAGCGGCGGGCCGGAGTGTCCGCCCCACACAGGCTCAGCCCGAGAACGAGGTGCCGCAACCGCAGGACTTGGTCGCGTTCGGATTCACGAAGACGAAGCCCTGCTGCATCAGCGTTTCCTGGTAGTCGAGCGTCATGCCGTGCAGATAGATGAACGACTTCGGATCGACGAACACGCGCACATCGCCGAACTGGAAGACGCGGTCGCGCTCGCGGGGCTGGGTGTCGAATCGGATGTTGTAACTCAGTCCCGAGCAACCGCCGCCCTGCACGCCCAGGCGGAGCCCGCCCTGCTCAGGCGAAATGCCTTCCTTGGCCATCGCCGTGCGAATGCGCGCGATGGCGCGGTCGGTGACCTGAACGCCCTTGGCGGGGGTTGCGGTCCCGGTTGCCTCTTCCGTGGTCATTGCTCAATGCTCTCTCGCCCCCATGGGGCCCGCATCTTTATCTTGCGTACTCCCACACGGCCTTCCGCGGGCTGCGTTCTTCCGCCGCCCCGCGACTGCCGGGAGATCAAAGCCCGGCAGAGGTTACTGCCGGGTCTCCGCAGATACCGGCAGGTTCTGCGCGACGCCGTTGTTCTTCTTTTTCCAGTCGTGGATGGCGGCGCGGATGGCGTCTTCGGCCAGCACCGAGCAGTGGATCTTCACCGGCGGAAGCGAAAGCTCCTTCACGATCTCAGTGTTTTTGATCTGCAGCGCCTCCTCGACGGTCTTGCCCTTCACCCATTCGGTGGCGAGCGAGGACGAGGCGATGGCCGAGCCACAGCCAAAGGTCTTGAACTTGGCGTCTTCTATGACGCTCGTCTGCGGATTGACCTTGATCTGCAGCTTCATTACGTCGCCACATTCGGGGGCGCCGACGAGTCCCGTGCCGACGTCCTGGCTGTTCTTGTCGAGCGAGCCCACGTTGCGGGGATTCGAGTAATGGTCGAGAACCTTATCGCTGTATGACATTCACTTTCTCCAAGTTTCAGAGTTTCAGATTTCGAGTTTCAAGCCAGCTACCAGGAGCCAGCCACCAGCTACTACTCTGCCGCCCACTTCACACTCTTCAAATCCACGCCTTCTTTCGCCATCTCGTAGAGCGGCGAAAGTTCGCGCAGGCGTTGCACGGTTTCCACTACACGGTCGGATACGTAATCCACTTCGGCTTCGGTGTTGAAGCGTCCGAGGCCGAAACGAATCGAACTGTGCGCCAGATCGTCCCCCGTGCCCAGGGCCTTTAATACATAAGATGGCTCCAGCGTCGCGGAGGTGCAAGCTGAACCGCTTGACACGGCAATGTCGTTGATGCCCATCAGCAGGGACTCGCCCTCTACATAGGCGAAGCTGATGTTGAGGTTGCCGGGCAGACGATGCTCCATGGAGCCGTTGATGTAGACCTCATCCAGTCGGCCCATGATCCTGTCGCGCAGCCGATTGCGCAATCCGGCGAGATGGCAGCTCTCTTTGGGCATCTCTTCGGAAGCAATGGCGCAGGCTTTGCCCAAGCCAACAATACCAGGAACGTTCAGAGTTCCGGAACGCATGCCGCGCTCGTGCCCGCCGCCGTCAATGATGGCGGAAATCTGCACCCGGGGGTTCTTGCGCCGCACGTACAGCGCACCTACGCCCTTTGGGCCGTACATCTTGTGGCCGGAGATCGACATCACGTCGATATTCTGCTTGTTGACGTCCACGGGGACCTTGCCCACCGCCTGGGTCGCGTCGGTGTGGAAGATGATGCCGCGCTCGTGGCACAGCTTGCCGATTTCAGCCCAGGGCTGCAGCACGCCAATCTCATTGTTGGCCGCCATGATCGTCACCAGGATGGTCTTGTCGTCCATGGCGCGCTTCAGATCGTCGAGATCAATCAGGCCGTCCTTCTGCACCGGCAGGTAGGTGACGCGGTAACCGTACTTCTCCAGCCGCTTGCAGGTGTCCAGCACGGCTTTGTGCTCGGTGACGGCAGTGATGATGTGGTTGCCCTTCTCCTTGTACATCTCAGCGACGCCCTTGATGGCCAGGTTGTCGCTCTCGGTCGCGCCAGAGGTAAAGATGATTTCTTTCGAGGTGGCACCGACCAGCTTGGCGATGCGCTCGCGCGCGGTCTCTACGCCCTCCTCCGCCACCCAGCCAAAGGAGTGGTTGCGGCTGGCCGCGTTGCCGAACTTCTCCATGAAATAGGGCAGCATCTCTTCCAGCACGCGCGGGTCCATCGGCGTGGTGGCATGGTTGTCCATGTAGATGGGCAGCTTGATGCCGTCGGGGGCGATGTGCTGCTCCTGGGGGATACTTTTTACATCCGTGCTCATGATGGCTCTCCTACCAATTCAGGCTCTGGGCTCTAGTCTCAGCGGTTACGTAATCGTCACCAGCTCTGCGACCTTCTTTTCCACCTTGCCGGCCTCACTCTCTTCGGCCGGCTCTTCTTTCATCTGGGAAATCGTGATGCGCCTCAGCACGTCCTCGATGCTCTGGTTGACGCGCCGCAGCGGCTCGCGGATGGTGCAACGGTCGGTCTGATCGCATTCACCGCGCACGGTAACGCACGAGGTGATGAACAACGGCCCGTCGATGGCGCGAATCACCTCAAAAGCGCTGATCTTGGTGGCATCGCGAGCCAGCGTGTACCCTCCGTTGATGCCATGCTGCGACTGCAGTAGGCCGGCCTTCACCAGGCGCTGCAGAATCTTGGCCAGCGCCTCCTGAGGGATGCCGTAGGCATCGGCTACGTCTTTGGCACTGCACGATCCCTCGGGCGCATGCTCGGCCAGGTGCTTCATGGCCATCAGCCCGTAGTCGGCCTTCTTGGTCAGCTTGAGCATGGGTAAATCCGACCTTTTTAGTCGGACATGACTATTCTAGGGCTAGGAGGCTGAAAACGCAACCCCCAGCAGGCAACGGCGACAGAGCACGGTTGGACGGTAACATTATGGAGGTAAGCGGGTTAGCCGTATGCGACAATTTTAGTCGTATTTTTGGGCAGTAGCGTTCCGGGCGCAGCATTTTCGCCACCCACGGCTTTGCGAATGGCAGGCGTCCGGGCAGCATCCAACCCGTGTCCAAAGATCACGACAGGGACTTGACAACTCCGAGGGCGAGTCTAAAATACCGCCAAATTCCGGCGATTTATCCAGCCCGCTCGGGTGGGGAAACGCAAGACCGGATTTATGACTCCAATCCCGCCGTCGCCAGTCCCCGAGAAGAGAAACAGCATGGAAGCCTGCAAGCACCCGCGTGTGCAAATCGTGTCGCGTGAGGAAGACGCCGAATTCGTAGAATGCCTGGAATGCGGCGACATCTTCGAGTCCAGCGAATTCAGAGACATGAATATCGAAGACACCAAGCTGGGCAACGAGCCCTGACCACGCTTTCCACTTCAGCCCGAGGCGGAAGTGCCTGCCCGAACCGGGCACGAGCCTGTGACGAAGGTAATCTCGCAGATCTCCTCCAACCTTGTCCGTGTCCCCGATGTTTTGTTAGGGTCAGTGCGGGGTATGCCCTGCCTGCGGAGAGGTGCATGTCACTGGTAGCGTTGGTAGTGGACGATTCCATGCTGATCCGTCACACGGTGTGCCGCTTTCTGGAAGAGCGCGGCTTCGTGGTGGAGTCGGCGACCAACGGCCTGGAAGCCCTGGAAACCCTGAAGCGCATCCAGCCCGACCTGATCATCACCGACATGCAGATGCCCAAGATGGGCGGCGGCGAGCTCATCACTGCCCTCAAAGCCCATCCCGCGACCGCGAAGACCCCCATTGTCATTGTGGCGGGACGCCAGAGCGGGTTCCAGAACCGCGAGAAGCGCGCCGACTTCACTATCTTCAAAGATATTGATATCGAAGAGCAGTTGGCGAAGGCTCTTGAGGCGTTGATGGGGGCGCGGGCGGGCAAGAGGCACGGGGCGGGGAAGTAGACTCATTCCGTGCTCAGTCCCTAGTGGTTGGGACTCGGAAATCCTGCCCGGTGAGGACACTGCTGAGGCCCGCCTCCTTTCCCAACCCAAGCTCTGAGCGCGTGAATGCCGAGTGCTAACTCTGTTTACAACCGTAATCTGGCAGTCCCCTGCAATTCGCGGTACGTTTCTCTCATGCATCCAATCGCGCCTGTGATATGGCGAGACCCCTCTCTGGAGAGCCGCTGTTTTGCTCGCTGGATTACTGTTGCCTCCCATTCTCGGGCTCGTTGGTGCAATAAAGGGCTGGAAGCACAGGCAGCTTCCGCGAGAGCGGAAAGAATTTTCTTCAGTCGCATTGGGGACAGCGGTGTTGGCCAATTGGTTGGTACTCGGCTTCTACGTTGTCACAGAACAGATCGGGGGAGTAGGTATCGACTTCCACATTGTTCGCTTCACTGGCGCGTTCCTGATTCTGTCGTTCTTGCTGCTTATGTTCTCCATTCGCGCGCAATCGTTTCGTGTCGGTTTATCGCTCGCCAGCTTTCTGGCGCTGGTCTTGTGGTTCAGCGTCGCCTATGCACCTCAGCACTGGCTGGCGCGAATGAATTTCGAGAGTGTGACGGTTGACGGCCGCCCCGTACCAGCCGTGATGTACATCGGAAACCCAAGACAGAGCGAAGCAGAAGCAATTGCTCTTGTGCATGTGCCGAACGTCGGTGACTACTTTTTCGACTTTGGCGAGGAAACGTTTCGGGAAGCATCGAAACATGATGTCGTCGCATTGCCGTTCGGAGCTTGGTCGTGGAGGCAAATGACCTACGGAAAGTTCTGGCCACCTCTGCCATCCCGCCATATCAATGAGTGCAGGATTCCCTTGTCAAGCGGGCGGGTACTAACTGTCGACTTCTAGTTGACGAAGAATCTCATTTACACCAACTGCGCTTGGGCCCCCGAACGTTCTTGGGTCAATGAATGCTGCTTGCTGAGTGCTCTTACCGCAGCGCCATGCCCGCTTCCGCGGAGAAGTCCATGGGCGCAAAATCTCCCGCGAGGAACTTGGGATAGGCGGCGGCCGCGATCATGGCGGCGTTGTCGGTGGAGAGCGGACGAGAGGGGAAATATACCGGCAGCCCCTGCATGGCGGCGTCGCACTCGAAGCGCTGGCGCAGCTCGTTGTTGGCAGCGACGCCGCCGGTGACGAACAGCGTCGCCACATCATAGGCGCTGGCGGCAGCCAGGGTTTTGCCGACTAGATCTTCCACCATCGCCCTCTGGAAGGAGGCAACCAAACCCAGGAGCTGCTTGTCCGCCTGCGCGAGGTAGTCCTCGACTTTCGGCTTGGGAATCTTTGCCAGGGCTTGGCGCCGGGCATCGATCGAGGCTTGCAGGTTGTGGGTTTCGACGTAGCGCAAGACTGCGGTCTTGATTCCGCTGTAGGAGAAGTCAAACCGGGGCCGGTCTTCCGCTTCCGACGCTTTGCCTTTGTCTCGGCGGTCGCGATGCTTGATCTGCGAGGGCGGGAAGTTTACCGCTGTGGGGTCTCCATGGACGGAGAGCTTGTCAATGATCGGGCCGCCGGGGTAGCCGAGTCCGAGGAGTTTGGCGACTTTGTCGAAGGCCTCACCGGCGGCGTCGTCGCGGGTGTGGCCGATGTTCTGGTAGGACCAGGCGTCGGCGCACTTCTCTGCCAGGTAAAGGTGCGTGTGGCCACCGGAGACGACCAGCGCCAGCACCGGAAAATTGACTTCGTGGTTGCCCTTCTGCCGCTCTTCGAGCAGCACAGCGTGGATGTGACCTTCCAGGTGGTTCACAGCAATTAACGGCTTGTCGAGGGCGAAGGCCAGCGCCTTGGCGTAGCTGATGCCCACCAGCAGCGCGCCGGCCAGGCCTGGGCCCTGGGTGACCGCAAGCGCATCAATCGACTGGTACGTTTGTTCAGCGTCGGCCAGCGCCTTGCGCACTACCGGCACTATGGCCCGCAAATGCTCGCGCGAGGCCAATTCCGGCACCACGCCACCGTAGGGCTGGTGGGTTACGATCTGCGAGAAGACCACGTTGGAGATGATCTGCTCTCCCGAGCGCACCACGGCGGCAGCGGTCTCGTCGCAGGAGCTTTCGATGCCGAGGATGTGGGCGGGAGACATAAACCTTATATTATCTGACAGGTATTCGCGCCGGGGCGGCTGAGCGTTGCTCAAAGACTTCGCCATTTCGATTGTTCGCACCCTGCGGGACCGTGGCCACCAGGCTTATCTCGTGGGCGGGTGCGTGCGCGACCTTGTGCTGGGACGCGAGCCAGCCGATTACGACGTCGCCACCGATGCTACTCCGGATGAAGTAATGCGGATCTTCCCCGAAACGTACTCCGTGGGAGCGCAGTTTGGGGTGGTGCTGGTGCCGGCGGGAGACGCGGCAGGCTACGTATCCGCCGAAGCGTCAGAGCACGCGAGATCCAATGCCGTTGAGGTCGCCACTTTTCGTAGCGACGTTGGCTACAGTGACGGCCGGCATCCCGACGAGGTTCGTTTCAGCAAGGATCCCCGCGAAGACGTGGAACGGCGCGACTTTACTATCAACGGTCTGCTGTTCGATCCCATCAAAAACCAGGTTCTGGATTTCGTCGGGGGGCGCAAAGACCTCGACGCGGGGATCATTCGCACCATCGGCGAGCCCGAGCGGCGCTTCGCGGAAGACAAACTGCGCATGTTGCGGGGGCTGCGGTTTGCCGCGCGCTTCGACTACCGGATCGAAGCAAAGACGTTCGCCGCGATCCCGAAGATGGCTGCGCAAATTCACCAGGTATCGCACGAGCGAGTGCGTGACGAGCTTACGCGGATGCTCACCGAGGGGCATGCGCGCCGGGCGTTCCTGCTGCTGGATGAGAGCGGGCTGCTGCACGAGATTTTGCCCGAGATCAGCGCAATGAAAGGCGTGGAGCAGCCACCCGAGTTCCATCCTGAGGGGGATGTGTTCGTGCATACGCTGCTGCTGCTCGACGAGCTGCCGCATCCTTGCACGCGAACGCTGGCCTGGGGCGCGCTTCTGCATGATGTGGGCAAGCCGCCGACGTTTCGCGTAGCTCCAGACCGCATCCGCTTCGACGGGCACGTGGAGGTTGGAGTCAGGATGGCGCAGGAGATCCTGCATCGGCTGCGTTTTTCGAATGACGACACCGAGCAGATTCTGGCGCTGGTGGCCAACCATATGCGGTTTGCCGATGTGCAGAAGATGAAGGAATCTACGTTTAAGAGATTTGTCCGCATGCCGGATTTTGCCGAGCATCTGGAACTGCATCGCATTGACTGCCAGGCCAGTCATGGCGACCTGACTTCGTACCAGTTCACGCGCGAGAAGATGGCCGCTATTCCGCCCGAGACCATGCGTCCGGCGCCGCTAATCACCGGGGATGACCTGATTGCCGCCGGGTACGAACCGGGTCCGCGCTTCAAGGAAATCCTGTCCGCGGTCGAGGACGCGCAGCTTGAAGGACAGTTGCAGGGCCGGGAGGACGCGATGGCGTTTGTCCGCGCGCAGTTTCCGGTTCAGACGTGATTCACCACAGTGTCACAGAGGCACCGTGGGAGGGATGCTAGAATCGGGTTCTTACTTTTGCAAACGCCAGGCTTCCTGATGATGCGACCCATGGAACAAATCGGGCCGGGACTGGAGAAGGTCGTCGCCGGCAGTCTGCGACGGGCGCCGGCGGGCGAGGGACCGGTGCTGGCCTGGCCGCTGGCGTGTGGGGCAAAGGTCGCAGAGCGCACGCGGGCGCTGGATTTTACTGCCGGAGTTCTGCGGGTGGAAGTTCCTGACGCGGGATGGCGAGCAGAGCTGCGCCAGCTGGCGCCACAGTATGTCGCGGCCATCAGTCGCTACGCGGGCGAGAACGTGAAGCGGATTGAGTTTCTGGTCCGGACGGATCAGGCGCGATAATTCGCGGGCGAGAGCTTGCCCTGAGCGCAGTCGAAGGGGCACCCGCGCCACACAAGCTAACCTATGAAAGTCACTGAAAACGACGTGACCTATGTGGCCGATCTGGCCAACCTGGACCTGACTCCGGACGAGCGCGCCCGCATGGTTCGCGATCTGAACTCGATTCTCGGATACATTGACCGGTTGAACGAATTGGATACCGCGAACGTCCCTCCCATGGCGCAGGTTTCGGATCGCTATGGTGTAGATCAAGCCAAGCAGGGGAGCGAGCGCTTTGCCTACGCCAGCCGCGAAGATGTTCGTGAAGGACTGCGGAAGTCGCTGCCACGGGACTCAGCCCTGCACGACGCTCCCGAATCGGACGGGGTGTTCTTCAAAGTGCCGAAGGTGATTGAACGATAAACCCAGTTGTCAGCTGGCGTTCTCAGTTCTCGGTTGCACATCATCGAAACAGGTTATGGCATCAGACTCTCTCACCATTGACGCCGCACGATCTGCCGTTCAGGAGCGCCGCACGACCGCTGTGTCGCTGGCGGAGGCGTTCTACTCCCGGATTGAGAAAAACGATGCGCAGATTGGAGCGTATCTGACGCTCTCGAAGGAGCGTGCGCTGGCGAAGGCGGCAGAGATCGATGCCCGAGCGAGCAGGGGCGAGGAACTACCTCCGCTGGGTGGCGTGCCCGTGGGCATCAAGGACGTGTTGGCCACGCGCGGAGTGCGCAGCACCGCGGGTTCGAAAATCCTCGGCAATTACATTGCTCCATATGACTGCACCGCGGTGGCGCGCATGGAAGCGGCCGGCGCGGTGGTGCTGGGCAAAACCAATTGCGACGAGTTCGCCATGGGATCGTCGAATGAGAACTCCGCGTGGCGTCCGGTGCGCAATCCGCGCGATTTGAGCCGTGTGCCCGGCGGTTCATCGGGAGGATCGGCGGCGGCGGTGGCGGCGGAGATGGCGGTGGTGGCGCTCGGATCGGACACGGGCGGTTCCATTCGCCAGCCGGCATCGTTCTGTGGCGTGGTTGGCCTGATGCCCACGTACGGCCGGGTCTCGCGCTATGGGTTGATCGCGTTTGCCTCGTCACTCGATCACATTGGCCCGCTGACCAACACTGTTAAAGACGCGGCGCTGGTGCTGCGGACGATCGCCGGCCGCGACCCCATGGATTCGACCTCCGCCGAGGTTCCGGTCCCCGATTACGTGGCCGAGTTGGAAAAGCCGGTGCGGGGGTTGAAGCTGGGCGTGGCAAGAGAATATTTCGGCGAGGGGCTGGACGCCGAAGTGCGACAGTCGGTGGAACGAGCGATTCAAAAGTTGGCCACCCTCGGCTGCGAGATCGTGCCGGTGTCGTTGCCGCACACCCCGTACGCGATTCCGACCTACTACATCGTGGCCACGGCTGAGGCCTCGGCCAACCTGGCCCGTTTCGACGGCGTTCGCTACGGATATCGGGCTCGCGATGCACGCACGCTTGCGGACATGTACCGGCGCAGCCGCGACGAGGGCTTCGGGCCGGAGGTGAAGCGCCGCATCATGCTGGGCACGTATGCACTCAGCGCGGGCTACTATGATGCGTATTATCTGAAGGCGCAGAGGGTGCGCACGCTGCTCACCCGTGATTTCGAAGAGGCATTTAAGAAGGTGGACGCCATTGTGACCCCGACCAGTCCCACCGCGGCCTTCAAGCTGGGCGAAAAGGTGGACGATCCGCTGGCCATGTACCTGGCCGACATCTATACCGTGACCGCCGATCTGGCGGGGATTCCGGGAATCTCGGTTCCCTGCGGAGAAACCCGGGAGAAGCTGCCCATCGGGTTGCAGATCCTGGGAAGACACTTCGATGAAGCCACCATCCTGCGGGTGGCGCATTCATACGAGCAGGCGGCTTGAATCAGGTGTCAGTCTGAGGTCTGCCGAATTCGTCCTCCCGCATAAGCCATCCTGAGCAGGGTTCGCTCCGAAAAGGGAATGTAGAGCAAGCCCGCGGCCGCTGCGAAGGCGGCGCCGAAGCCGATCTTCTCCGTGAGCAGGAAGGGGGCCACCGCCCAGAGTTGGTCAAGCGGAAGGACCAGCAGGAACATGCGTTCGAATTTCTCCCGCAGGCGCAAGTAATCGAAGGCCACTGCCGAAATGAGGTAGCAGCGGACGATAATCCCCACTCCGCCGGTCACGATCACGGCGGCGACAATGGTGAAAGAACCCCAGCCCGGCAGAAACGTATCGGCTATGCGATCAACTTCCTGCAGGCGGAAAAGCGCCACCAGGTAGAAGGTCAGGTACATGACCTGAATCAGGCCGAACAGAGTACGGGTGAGACCACGATGCGGCAGTGGAACATCGAGTTCGGGGTGGATCGCCTCCGGTTTGACAGGCAGCGGCGACGCAGCCGGCTGCGTCCCTTCAGGCGGGCGCGGCAACTCGGGACGTTCAACTTCGGCCAGGAAGCGGTATCCGCGGCGGGCCAGAGTCTCGACATAGCGCGGGCTGGTGGCGGAGTCTCCCAGAGCTTCGCGCAACTTGTTCACAGCGGTATTCAGGCTATGATCGAAATCTACGAAGGTGTCAGCCGGCCATAGCTTCTGGCGAAGCTCTTCCCGGGTAACCACGTTGCCCGCCCGCTCCAGCAGGACAGCGAGCACCTGAAATGGTTGCTCCTGCAAACGGATGCGCACGCCGCTTTTGCGGAGTTCGCCGGCAGCGAGGTCCACCTCGAATACTCCGAAGCGGAGAATCCGCCCCGCGGGACTGGCTTGCGGCGCCGGCATAGGACGAGAGGCGTAGTTTAGCACTCGGAAAGGCTGGCAGCAGTGAAGGGTTAAAGGCTCAGGGAGGGGCCGTCCAGAGTCTTGTTCTGGCGTTGCGCTTCGGCGTTACAATGGGGCCGTGTCCGGAGCCCAGCCACAACGGAAGATGGAGCCGGCATCGCCGCAGCGGCACCCCAAGCCGCACGTTTACACCCTGGAGGCGACCGGGCTGCTGGTCATCGCTCTTCTGATTCTGATCCTCACCCTGGCCCGTTACTGGTACCACATCCCGTGGATCGCGCGCTGAAGGTGGCCGGCAAGCCGCTACTGGTTGTAGTTGTAGGACCGACGGCGAGCGGCAAGACCGACCTCTCGCTGGCGTTGGCAGAGCGTTTTGACGGCGAAATCGTCAACTGCGATTCCGTCGCCATGTATCGCGAGTTTGCGATTGGCACGGCAAAGCCCACGCCTGCTGAACGAGCACGGGTTCCCCACCATCTGATCGATGTTGTCAATCCCACCGAGTACATCACAGCCGGGGAGTATGCGCGGAGGGCACGAGGTGTGCTGCGTGAGATCGCATCGCGGGAGAAGCTGCCAATTGTTGTGGGCGGCACAGGCCTCTACCTCCGCGCTCTGCTGGAGGGACTGTTCCCCGGCCCAGGGAGATCGGAGGATCTGCGTGAGCGTTTACGAGGGCGGGCCAGGGCGAGGGGTCCGGGTCACTTGCAGCGCATTCTGCGGCGGCTGGACCCCGCAGCAGCGCAACAGGTCCACGCCAACGACACGCCCAAACTGATTCGGGCCATCGAAGTCTGTCTGGCGTCGCGGGAAAAAATGACGGAGATGTGGAAACGCGGACGAGATCCTTTGACCGGTTTCCATGTTCTGCGTTTGGGGCTGAATCCCGACCGCGACCGGCTCTACGAACGCATTAACGCGCGCGCTGTGCGCATGTTCGAGTCGGGGCTGGTGGAGGAAACACGGGAGTTGCTGGAGAAATACGGAGAGGCGGCGCGACCGCTGTCTTCGCTCGGCTACAAGCAGGTGCTCCAGTTGTTGCCAGGCGAGATTGACTATGGCACGGCGGTGGCCGCCGCGCAACAAGCCCATCGCAACTACGCCAAGCGCCAGATGACCTGGTTTCGCCGCGAGCCCGGGGTACGCTGGCTGACGGGATTCGGGGATGAGCCTGAGATCCAGCGGCAGGCAATGGCCTGCCTGCTTTCCGAAGTGGGAATTCAGGACCTGGAGCCCAAAGCCTGAAGCCCAATCTCCGCCTCATGCTATCGTTGAATCATGCGTTACCGCGCCGTTTTACTGGCTGCATTGGTGTGCCTGCTCGCTGTCCCGGCCTTCCCGAAGGAGAAATTCCAGCAACCCGGGCCCGTTCACCTCGACCGCGGCGGCAAGAAGTGGGCGGAAAAGACCCTGCGAAAGCTCTCGCTGGAAGAGAAGGTCGGGCAGCTATTCATGATCTGGGTGCGGGCAGAATTCCTGAACGTGGAGAACCCCGAATACCTGGAACTGCGCGACAGTGTTCAAAAATACCACCTCGGATCATTGCTGATGACGGTGCAGGCCGAGGGGCCATTTGTTTATCGCAATCAGCCGTACGAGGCAGCGGTGTTGCTGAACCGGTTGCAGCAGGATTCGGAGCTGCCCTTGCTGATCGCTGCCGATTTCGAGCGCGGGGTCTCCATGCGGCTGTATGGCGCCACGGTGTTTCCGCACGCCATGGCATTCGGCGCGACGGGCAGGCCTGATTACGCCGAGGCCTTCGGCAGAATCACCGCGCAGGAGGCGCGGGCGATCGGCGTGCATTGGAATTTCTTTCCAGTTGCCGACGTGAGTTCGAACCCCGCCAATCCAATCATCAACACGCGCTCCTTCGGCGAGGATCCGGCGCAGGTGGGCGACCTGGTGGCGGCATACATTCGCGGGGCGCGCGCCAATGGCATGCTGACCACAGCCAAGCATTTTCCCGGGCACGGCGATACCGGTACCGACTCGCATCTGGGAGTAGCACAGGTCACCGGGGACCTGACCCGTCTGCAGGCGGTGGAGCTGCCCCCGTTCCGAAAAGCTATTGCGGCAAATGTGGATGCTGTCATGGTTGCGCACGTGACCGTGCCAGCACTCGAACCTGATCCGAGCCGGGTGGCCAGCACGTCCCCTGCGATCACTACCGGGCTGCTCAAAAACCAGCTGGGATTTAAGGGACTTGTCGTCACGGACGCCCTCGACATGGCCGGCCTCACCCGGCTTTATGCCGCGAATATCGGCCGGGCGGCGGTGGATGCCTTCAAGGCGGGGAACGACGTTCTCATTATTCCGGCGGATCTGGACGCCTCGTACCAGGCTGTCCTCGCGGCCGTACGCAGCGGCGAAATTCCCCAGACACAGCTCGATGCGTCGGTACTCAAGATATTGGAGGCAAAGGCATCGGTGGGGCTCCACAAAGCTCGTCTGGTCAACGTGGACAAACTGCCCATCCTGGTCGGAAAACCTGTCAATCTGGCCCTGGGCCAGCAGATCTCCGATGATGCCATCACCCTGGTCCGTGACAACGGCAAGCTCCTGCCGCTGAAACAATCGGGAACTGTGAAGGCCGGACTGCCGTATCAAGAGGTGGAAGAAGTGGGTAACCGCGTGCTCGTCGTGATTTTCACGGACGACGTACGCATGGATGCCGGCCGGGCGCTGGAACGCGAGATTCGCGAGCGCGTGGCCGACGCTCGCTTACTGTATGTGGATCTGCGCGTTGCAGCTGCGATGTCGCACGATGTGGTGCGTGCCGTGGACCAGGCGCAGACGGTGATCGCGGCCGTATACGAAGTGCCCACGGCGGGGAAGGCGTTCAAAGTGAACGGACGGTTAAAGAACTCGGTATCGCTTCCCGATGCAAGCGCTGCGCTGTTCCAGCTAATTCTGGACCATGCCGCAGGAAAAACCGCGGTACTTGCAATGGGGAACCCATACCTGGCCCAGGATTTTCCCGCCATTCAGAACTACGTTTGTGCGTATTCCAACACGACTGTGTCGGAGGTTAGTGCGGCCAAGGCGTTGTTCGGCGAGATCCCTATCCGCGGTCACCTGCCCATCAGCATCCCGAACTTCGCGGCTCGAGGGGCGGGCATCGAGCGGCCGCCGCAGGCCGCCCATGGAGGTTCTTAGTATGCGTATCCCAAGTCTGCAGAACGCTGATTCACGGTTGGTCCTGGCACTGGCATTCGCTGTCCTGCTGCTTCTGCCTGCCTGCAGCATCAACGTAAAAAAGGACAAGACCGGGGCGGAGAAGAAAGTCGACATCGAAACTCCAGTAGGGGGAATTCACGTCACCAACAATGCCGACGTGCGCGATGTGGGCCTTCCGGTATATCCCGGGGCGCGGGTGAAAGAAAAGGGAGACGAGGGGGAAGAGAAGAGCGCCAACGTCAACATCTCCAGCGGCCTGTTTGGCCTGAAGGTGGTGGCGATTGAATACGAGTCGGATGACCCCCCGGAGAAGCTCATCGCCTATTACAAGGATCAATTGAAAAAGTACGGCAATGTGCTCGAGTGTCACACCAGCAGGCACGGCGGCCACGTCAACATTGAGAAATCGCCGCGGGATTCCGAGGGCTCCAGAGACGTCAAGTGCGACAGCAACGACAGCGGACGCACCGTCGAGCTCAAGGTGGGGACGGAAGATAATCAGCACGTCGTGGCGATCGAACCGCGCGACAAGGGATGCGACTTCGCGCTCGTCTATGTGAAAACGCGCGGCAAAGACACGATCTGAGAGATCCACGACCCTGCACAGTGACAGCGACAGAGGCGAATTATCTTCATTTCATCTCTGTGCCTCTGTGGTGAACGCTTCCTTGCCTCTTCTCAGATGGTGCGGTACCTTGAAAAGCAGTGGAACATCCCTGTGATCGCTGTGGCGCCTCCGTTGATGATGGGGTAGCTTTTTGCCCGCAGTGCAACGCGCCGCAGATTCGGGTGGGCGGGACGGATGCGGCGATGCACAGGGGAGAAATCACACCGCCTCCCGCCTCGACAGCATATCCAGGCTCGTCCCGCGTCAGCAGCATCCAGTGGTCGCAAGCCTTGCCGGCCACCGCGCTGGGCGGAGTAATCGCGGCGTTGGCCATGGCCACCCCCCTGGGGGTATTCGGACTGGGAATGCTCGCAGCGGGTGCGCTTTCGGTGGTGTTCTACCGTCGCCGGAACCCGGCCGCCGAAATCACCCCCGCCATGGGAGCGCGGCTGGGAGCCGTTAGCGGGGCGCTGGGTTTCGTGCTCTTCGCCATCCTTACGTCGATCGAGATGATGTTGTTTCGCTCCGGCGGAGAAGTTCGTGCAGCCCTGCTGGACGCGGTGCAGCGCTCAGCGGCGCGCAGTCCAGACCCCCAGGCCCAGCAAATGCTCGAATATCTGAAGACTCCGCAGGGCCTTGCCCTCCTCGTGGGTCTGGGATTGATCGTCATGTTCGTGATCTTTCTGATCTTTTCCAGCCTGGGGGGCGCCATCGGGGCGGCCTTACTGCGCAGGAAAGAGCGCCCGTAGGCCAATCCGTTGGCTTTTCCACGTCCTTGCCCCACCATGCTTGGCCCGCGTATGATTCAGCGTTTATGACCGCAAGATTGCCGCGTCAGGGGAACCTGCGAGAAAAGACCCAACTGATGTCGGCGTCGGAGATCGAACGCACGCTGGTAAGGCTGGCGCATGAGATTGTGGAGAAGAATGACGGGGCAGCCAATCTGGGCCTGGTTGGAATTCGGCGGCGTGGCGTGCCTCTGGCCCAGCGGTTGGGAGAGATGATCCAACGGATCGAAAAGAGTCCAGTGCCCGTGGGCACGCTGGACATTACCTTGTATCGGGACGATCTTTCGACCCTGGGACCGAAACCACAAGTGCAGAAAACCGAGATCGGGTTCCCTGTTACCGGGAAGAACATCATCCTGGTGGACGATGTGCTGTTTACCGGCAGGACGTCGCGCGCCGCCCTGGACGCCCTCTTCAGCCAGGGACGACCGAAGCAGGTGCAACTCTGTGTGCTGATTGACCGCGGATACCGGGAGCTGCCGGTGGAGGCCACCTTCGTAGGCAGAAAGGTGGCGACCACCCCCCAGGAAATTGTCGAAGTCAAGTTGCGGGAAGTGGATAATGCCGACAAAGTGTTGTTGATGGAAAAGCCAAGCTGAACGGAGGTCTGGGATGAGGCCTGAGCGAGTTGCGCCAGGTCATCATCTGGGCAAGCAATGACCAAGGCGGCGCGTGGTTCCCTGCTCGGCATTGAACACATGGAGGCGGCGGAAATTCTGGGCTTGCTCAAACTGGCCCGGCGCATGAATCCGCTGAAGCCTCGCCCCCTGCTGCGCGGCAGGCGCGTGCTCCTTCTTTTCTACGAGCCTTCCACCCGCACTCGCAGTTCCTTCGAAGTTGCCGCCAAGTCCATGGGGGCGATGACCACCCTGGTGCTTTCCAGCGGGTCGAGTATCGAAAAAGGGGAGTCCCTCCTGGATACCGGTTACACCTTGCGCGCGGTGGGCGCCGACGTTATTGTGATCCGCCATCCTCACGCCGGGGCGCCTCTGCTGATGGCCAATCATCTGGATATTCCCGTAGTGAATGCCGGCGATGGCATGCATGAGCATCCCTCGCAGGCGCTGCTCGACGCTTACACCATTCTGCGGCACAAGAAGACGCTCAAAGGATTGCAGGTGGCGATTGTCGGAGACATCTTTCACAGCCGAGTGGCGCGGTCGGCGGTGCACCTGCTCAGCAAGTTCGGCGCGCGCATCATCTTGTGCGGCCCATCGGAATTCCTGCCCGAGATGGCCACGAGTCTGGCTCCGGGCCTGCGAGTAACGCGTCATGCCGAGGAAGCATTGCGAGGCGCTGACGTCATCATGGTGTTGCGGGTGCAAAAAGAACGCCTGGCCGGAACCAGGATCAGCCTGCAGGACTATATCTCGCGCTACCAGATGACCATGGCGCGGCTGAAACTGGCCAAGCGCGATGCCATGGTGATGCATCCCGGGCCGATCATTCGGGGGTTGGAGCTCACCTGGGAAGTGGCTGACTGCCCGCAGTCGGCGATCGTGGAGGAAGTGCAGAACGGGGTTCCGGTGAGAATGGCGATCCTGGCAAGGGCGCTGGGCAAGGCAAGATAGGCTCTAGGCTCTGGGATTCACCGTAGCGTATGGCGAACGATGGCACACGATAAATCCAAGTCGGGTTCTCTGCTGATCAAGGGTGGCCACGTGATCGACCCAGCGTCCAAGATTGACGCGCCGATGGAGGTGCTGCTGCGCGACGGGCGTGTCGCCGAGATCGCGCCGCCAAACAAGATCCACGGGGGAGCCGACGAGAAGTTCGATGCGCGCGGCTTGATTGTGGCCCCCGGCTTCATTGACATCCACGTCCACCTGCGCGAGCCGGGCCAAAGCTACAAGGAGACGATTGCGAGCGGCACCGCCGCTGCTGCAGCCGGTGGATTCACCTCCGTCTGCTGCATGCCGAACACTCACCCGGTCGTGGACTCGCCGGAGTGGGTCACCTGGATCCAGCAGCCAGAACGGGACGCCGTCGTCAATGTATTTCCCATCGCCGCCGCTACTCATGCCAGCAAAGGCGCGGTGCTCACAGACTTTCGCGGCCTCCAGCGCGCGGGCGCGGTGGCCATCAGCGATGACGGCCGGCCCATCCTGAACGAGGCCGTCATGCGGGAGACGCTGCGCGTCGCCTCAGAGATCAACCTGCTCGTGATACAGCATGCCGAAGACACGCGCATGACAGAAAACTGTTCGATGAACGATGGACCTACCTCATTCCGGCTGGGGCTGCGGGGGATGAAAACGGCGGCGGAGGCGTCGATTGTCGAACGCGATGTCCAACTTGCCCAGCAGTTCACGGGGGCCCGCCTGCACGTGGCGCATGTCTCCACCGCCGACGCATTGAAAGCCGTGCGCCGGGGCAAGCGCAGCCGGGCGCGGGTGACTTGCGAAGTGACGCCGCACCACTTCACTCTGACCGATTCCGACGTCGGCGACTACAACACGAATTGCAAGATGAATCCGCCCTTGCGCTCCCCCTCTGACCGCGAAGCCATGCTGGTGGCGCTGGCTGACGGCACGGTGGACGCCATCGCCACAGACCACGCCCCACACGCTATCCACGAAAAAGAGATGGAATTTGAGCGCGCCATGTTCGGGGTCACTGGGCTGGAGACGGCACTCGGACTGGCGATCACACGGCTACATCGTGAGCAGAAGATTCCGCTAACTCGTGTTGTGGAACTGTTCACCACAGGCCCGGCGCGCGTCATGACCCTGCGCGGGCGGGGCACGCTGGCGCGGGGCAGCTACGCCGATGTCACTATCTTTGATCCCAAGAAGCGCTGGACCTTCGAAGCAGCGAAGTCCCGTTCCAAGTCGCGCAACTCGCCGTTTGACGGGTGGCAGCTCACCGGCAAGGTGGTGGCGACGGTGGTGGGTGGGGAGGTTGTGTATCGGGGGGAGTAGATGCCTGTCCCTGCACCGCGGAGGCGCCCCCAGATATTAGCCCGGCACGTAAGTGCCGGGTTCACGAGCCAAAAAGACGGCGAGTCCCTTTCAGGGACGACACTCCTCCGACTGCGACGACCAACACAGACTTCCCACCTTCGATTGCCATAGCATTTCCTTCTGATGCGACACAACTACGCCGCCAATTTTGTGCATTGTGTTTTCTCCACCAAGGACCGCCGTAATGTGATACCACCAGAGCTCCAAACGCGGCTGTGGGCATGTCTCGGAGGAATCGCCAGACGTCTCGAGCTTGTCCTCCTGGCCGTGGGTGGAACGGCGAATCACGTGCATCTCCTCATTGGTTTGCCGCCCACGATGCCCCTTGCGGAGGCCATCAGAAGTTGAAGGCCAATTCCTCCAGATGGCTGGGAGATCGGGGCGTGATCTTCCAATGGCAGGAAGGGTATGGAGCGTTTAGTGTGAGTCCTTCCGTATTGGAGACGGTGAAGGCGTACATTCGCAACCAGCCCAAGCACCACGAGAAACGAGAATTCGAGGCGGAATTGGTTGCCTTCTTGCAAAAATCCGGTCTTCGCGAGGAGCCAGAGTGCCGTCCCTGAAGGGACTGGGGCATTCGGAAGGGCCCGCCTACCCGGCACTTACGTGCCGGGCTAATGTCTGACGAAATTGTTTGCCGACTGGGAGGTGCTCAGATACTAACCCAGCACGTAAGTGCCGGGTCCGCAGGCCCCCCTACATTGGAGTCCCTTCAGGGACGGCACAAGTCAGCCCACAATCCCCAACCTCTTCCCCACCCGCTTCAACACCTCCAGCGCCTGCTGCAACTCATGCTGGGTGTGGGTCGCCGTCATGATCGTCCTTATGCGCGCTTTGCCCTCCGGTACAGTGGGAAACGCGATTCCCGTCCCCAGCACTCCCTCTTTGAACAGCTCGCGGGAGAAGTCCATAGTGAGCTTGCCGTCGCCGATGATGATGGGGGTGATGGGCGTCTCGCTGGCAGGGGTCGTCTTGCCGCCGATGTCGAAGCCGAGCAAGCCCAGCTCTTTTTTCCAGAAGCGGGTGTTCTCCCACAGCTTCTCGATACGCTCTGGCTCCTGCTCCAGCACGTCGAAAGCTGCAATACATGTGGCCGCGACGGACGGCGGATGCGAGGTCGAAAACAGGAACGGGCGGGCGCGGTGATAGAGAAAGTCAATTAGGTCGCGGGTTCCGCAAACGTATCCGCCGAGCGCGCCGATGGCTTTGGACAGCGTCCCCACCTGGATATCCACGCGTCCGTGGACACTGAAGTGATCCACCGTGCCGCGGCCATTGCGGCCCAGCACGCCGGAAGCGTGGGCATCGTCCACCATCATGATGGCGCCGTATTTTTCAGCCAGATCGCACAGCGCGGGCAGCGGGCCAACGTCGCCGTCCATGGAGAAGACGCCGTCGGTGATCAGGAGCTTGCGTCCCGGCTGGTTCTTCACGCTAGCCAACTGCTCCTCAGCGTGCGCGATGTCTTTGTGGTTGAAGACCAGGATCTTGGCGCGTGACAAGCGGGCGCCATCGATAATCGAAGCGTGGTTCAGCTGGTCGGAGATGATGAAGTCCTCTTTCCCCAGCACCGCCGACACCGTCCCTGCATTGGCCGTGAATCCAGACTGGAAGACCACACAGGCTTCCACATTCTTGAAGCGCGCAATCTTCTCTTCCAGCTCCATGTGAATCTTCATGGTGCCGGCTATGGTTCGCACCGCGCCCGATCCCACGCCGTATTTGCGGGTGGCTTCGAGCGCCGCCTCGCGCAGCCTGGGATGAGTGGTCAGGCCGAGATAATTGTTCGACGCCAGGTTGATGACCTTCTTGCCGTCAAAGGTGCACTCCGGCGCCTGCTCATCTTCAAGCACACGCAGGCGGAAGTGCGCGCCCTTGGCCTTCAGATCATCCAGTTGGTCAGTGAGATACGAGAGAGGGTTGGTACGGACGGGGGTGTGCGTCGCCATAGCGCACATAGTGTAATACCGCCAGGTGAAGGAGTGGCAGGGGCAGGCATTTTCTTCTCGGAAACGGGGATTTTGACCGTGTGGCAAGTCCGCGAAGGGGCAACCATGGCTCGGTAAGTCGCTGATGGACCTTCGTTACTTTGCATTTCAGGCCAGGGACTGCAGAATGCATTGCGGATCAGGGGGAGGAATCATGAACAAGGCATTTTGGGTGACTCTGGTAACCGTCCTGGGCCTGGCGCTGTGCACTGGGACGGCGCTGGCGGAGGACCACGGGCGTGACAAGGACAGAGAGCGGGACAACCGGATTGAGCATCGTGACCACGATCGGGACCACGATCGCGACAGGCACCATGACCGGGATCATGACCGCGATCCGTTCCGCGAGCACCATCGCGACCATGACGGCGATCATGACCGGGATCGCCACGAATTCCGGCACGACGACCACCGGGGATGGGAGCATGGGCGCAAAACCGGCTGGCACGACGGAAATGAGCCTCCTGGACTGGCGAAGAGGCACCACCATCACCACGAGACTCACATCACGCAGACTGCCAGTCCGAGGCCGGTGATCAAGCCTGTTACCGCACCCGCAGTCAAGCCAGAATCGAGACCGGCGCCAAGAGTAAGGCCAGCGCCGAGACCGTCACCGAAGCCTGTGGCGCACCGGCCCACCGACCTGATAAAGGAGCACGCCACGAATCAGAGCGACAAGCGTTAGTCGGACACTTTACCGCAGCTTCGCCACCGGAAAAACTCCGGTGGCGATTTCCTTTTCCGGCCTACAGCGGTTCGTAATAGCGCTCGCCCGCACAGCTACGGCACAGCACCTTGCCGTTACGGTGCACTTCGCGGCGAAAGTTGATGCCTTCGCCGCAGACATCGCAAACGATGCGCTCGCCTTTATAGCCCGGGAATTCTTCCGCCGGTAGCTCGACTTTCACCCATTGGCTTGCGAACAGGTCGTCGTCGGACATCTCCCGATAGGCGAGCATCTGTTGCTGGTTTTTGTTCTCCAGTTCGGGATGCATCTGGCGGGCGAGCGCCTTGGAACTCTCCTTGGCGGCGATGCGGATGGCTTTGCCATTAGTGAGATCGACAAAAGTGGCTGCGACCTTGCCCCAGTCGCGGAATTTCAGGGCGCGCTTGCCCAGGCGGCAGCCGGTGACGAGCGCGACCGCATCCGTCGCGCAGCGGTCGATCTCGACGAAGGTCACCAGACGCTTGCGGTCTTTGCCGCGAGGATCGTCAATACCCAGCTTGGCCAGACCGAGCATCGCCAAGCGCACGCCCAGAACCTGGCCGGCACACAGGTGACCATGGGCCTGCTCAGCATCGCGAAGGTATTCGTCGAGGGTTTTCATCGAGCGGTCAGCCGTCAGCCATAAGGTTCCAGCGCTTTCGGCGGTGTCGCCTAGCATACTCCAAGGTGGCGGATATAGTGGTGGCGGGCGGAGCTCTGGCTTATTTCCGGCGCCAGCGAACGCCTTCTTTGGTTTGCTCGACGAGGATGCCCGCCGTGGTGAGCTCAGCACGAATCGCGTCCGATTGCTTGAAGTTGCGGGCGCGGCGTGCCTGCTCCATCTCGGCGATCTTCTTCTCGATATCGGCATCCGACAACTTCTGTGCGCTGATGGCATCAACCAACTCCTGGCTGATGTCTTTCTCCCGGCCTTCGGACTTCGCCCAGTCGAGGATGGCCTTCATCTTCGCCGAATCGTCGTCCTTCAGGACAGCAAATATTTCGTCGAACCTTTCGAGAGCGCCCAGCAGAGGCCCGGTGTCGTCTTTCTTAAGCTGACCGGCATCCATTGCAGCGTTGGCGGTGCGCACCATGTCGAAGACGGCCGCCTGGGCCTGGGCGGTGTTGAGGTCGTCGTCCATACCCGCCTCCATGCGTTCAGTGGTTGTCCGCGCCAGTTCCGCCATGGTTGGATTGGCGCCGGCAGGAAACTGGGACGTGGCCAGCCGCAGGCGAAAATTGCGCAACCGGTCCACCGACGTGGCCGCCTGCTTCAGTCCGTCGAACGTAAAGTTGAGCTGGTTGCGGTAAGGGACCGACGCCAGCAGGAAGCGAATGGACGACGGCTTGTGTCCCTTGAGCACCAGGTCGCGCAGGGTGAAGAAGTTGCCCAGGCTCTTGGACATCTTCTCGCCTTCCACCAGCAGAAAGCGCGCGTGGAACCAGAAGTGAGCGAAGGGCTTCCCTGTGAGCGCCTCCGATTGCGCAATCTCGTTTTCGTGGTGGGGAAAAATCAGGTCCTCGCCGCCGGCGTGCAGGTCGAAACTCTGGCCCAGTTCCGCCATGGACATGACCGAGCACTCGATGTGCCAGCCCGGCCGGCCGGGTCCGATGGAAGTCTCCCACGACGCCTCGCCGGGCTTGGGCGCCTTCCACAGGGCAAAGTCGCGGGCATTGTCCTTGTCGTACTCGTCCACATCCACGCGGGCGCCGTCTTCCATGCCGGCAAAATCTTTCTTGGAGAGCTTGCCGTACGCGGGAAACTTCGCAATCCGAAAATAGTAAGAACCATCCTCGGCGCGATAGGCGAAACCCTGCTGCGCCAGGCGGGCGATGAAGTCGGCCATCTCCGGGATGTGGTCGGTGGCCCGCACCAAGATGGGCTGCTCGATGTTCAGCGCAGCCGCATCTTCGAGAAAGGCCTTTTCGTATTTCGCCGTGTATTGCTTGACGCCGACACCGTCCCGCGCCGCGTTGCGGATGATCTTGTCATCCACGTCGGTGATGTTCATGACGTGACGGAGCGTGTATCCGCTCTGGCGCAGGTAGCGGCGCAGCACATCCACCGCCACGAAGGTGCGGAAGTTGCCGATATGCCCGTAGTCGTACACGGTCGGCCCGCAGGCGTACATACGAACCTGGTTGTCCTCAAGGGGACGAAACTCCTCCACCTTTGCCGACAGCGTGTTGTAGAGGCGCAGCGCCATAGGGAAATCACGCAGCTTGAAACAGAATCCTCAATTTTAGGGGTCGAAAAGAAAATGGGTCAAATCCGGTCCGGGGTTATACGCGCCGAGGGGATTTTTCTACACCCCTAGTACTACTGTGTTATAAAAAGGGAGCTCCACAAAAAGGGCAGCTGGCGAGCTGACGCAGGAGAAGGCGGGCAATCCGTTGCCGCAGCGTGGCGATGGACGTGGGGTTATGCCGCGCGAGGCGAATCGGGCGAACCCC
>DATKLE010000108.1:0-27614 GCA_035542575.1 Terriglobales bacterium
GCAGGAGCCCGCGCTGCTCGATGCCTACTGTCTCGTTATTGACGGAGACGGCTGGCATCGCGGCGTTATCGGCATCACCGCCACCCGCGTGGTCGAACGCTACAACCGCCCCGCGCTGGTCGTCTCCCGCGACGGCGACGAAGCCCACGGCTCCGGCCGCTCCATTCCCGCGTTCCATCTGCTGAACGCGCTCGAGTCCTGCGCTCCGTTGTTCACCCGCTACGGAGGCCACGCCCACGCTGTCGGCTTCTCCCTGCCCACGGCCCGCCTGCCGGAGCTGTGCGCCAGCCTCGATACCTACGCTCGCGCCCGCTTGACTCTGGCCGACTTCGAACCAAGCCTCCGCCTCGACGCCGAACTCCCCCTCGATCAGGTCACACCCGAGCTCTTTCAGGCCTTGCGCCGCCTGGAACCGTTCGGTATGTCCAACCCCGAGCCCGCGTTTGCCGCCCGCAACGTCCGCCTCATGGCTCCGCCCCGCGTCATGAAAGACAAACACGTCAAGCTGAAGCTGGCGGCAGCGACTTCACTGTCGAGTGGGGCGAATCCCGATGCCGCCCTCGCCACCGCTCCGCGCTGCCATCCCGACTCTTCGAACGTGCGCCGCGCCGATCTCCGCTCCGCCACTGAGAACCGGGAACCGGGAACTGAGAACTCTTCCTGGCGAAAAAACATCACCTTCGACGCCCTCGGCTGGCACATGGCCGAGCGCTTCACCCAATCCCAACTCCTCCCCGGAGACACCCTCGACATCGCCTACAGCCTCGACCACAACGACCACCCGGAGTATGGAGGGCTGGAACTTTCGCTGCGGGATTTCAAGACGCAAGCGAGCACCGTCGAAAATGCGGCGGGGAGCAAGGCGTCTGTGGCCTCGTGAAGGGTCGCGGGCACGATTGTTGGAGATGCGAGACTTCAGGGATGGGAAACAGGATGCGGTCTTGGGTGGCGCAGCGCTTCAGCGCTGCGATGATGTCCCCAAGAATCAGGAGCGGCTTCGGGCGTTGAGGTATTCACTGAGTTTCTCCCGCTGCCTCTGTAGTCCACGAATTCCTGTTTATCCATGCCCTTCATTGCTAAACTACCCGGTTTGAGAGCGGGAGAATCTTATGTCCAGGTCTGTTCTCGCGATCATTGTCGTTCTTGCCTTGACCCCAATAGCAGGAAGCCAGGAGAAAGCTGGCTCCCGGCATCCAGAGAAGTCGCCCGCCGCCACAGGGCCGACCGAGTCTGCCGGCCGCTTGCCCGTCAAGCGCGTCGTCCTTTACAAGAACGGTGTGGGCTATTTCGAACACTCGGCCCGCGTGCATGGCAGTGAAGATCTCACCATCGACTTCACCACCGCCCAGCTCAATGATGTCCTCAAGTCGCTGACCGCAGTTGATCTGGGCGAGGGACGCATCTCGAGCGTGCGCTACAACTCGACCGCGCCTCTGGAAGAGCGCCTTAAGGTGTTGCGCCTTCCGTTTGGCGAGCAGGTTACCCAGGCAGACTTTCTTTCTGCTCTGCGCGGGACGCGCGTGGAGGTTCGTACCGGCACAGCCACAGCTACCGGGCGGCTGCTCAGCGTTGAAAGGGAACGAAGATCGAATGGCAAAGGCGACTTCTACGACGTGACGGAATTCTCCATCGTGACCGACGGTGGGGATATGCGGAGTTTCGATCTTGGCCCGGGCACCACAGTTCGGATTGCCGAGCGCGAACTGAACGACGACGTAGGCCGCTACCTGAACCTGGTGGGCTCCTCGCGTGCTCGCGATCTGCGCCGCATGACCATCTCCGCAACAGGAACCGGAGACCGGGAGATCTTTGTCAGCTACATCAGCGAAGTTCCCATCTGGAAAAGCACCTACCGCATCATCCTTTCCGACAAGCCCGGTGAAAAGCCACTGCTGCAGGGTTGGGCGATTGTGGACAACACCATCGGCGAAGACTGGAAAGATGTGAAACTGTCGCTGGTGGCCGGCGCGCCACAGTCGTTCATCCAAGACATTTCACAGCCCTACTACGTGCGTCGGCCAGTTGTTGCATTGCCGCCATCAATAATGTTGACTCCGCAGGCGCATGAAGGAACGCTAGAGTCAGGAAATGCAGGAGGAATCGGTGCTGGGTCCGCAGGCGGAGTCGGGGGAGGTGTATTCCGGACTGGCACCGGCGGACTGCAAGGGATGGTGACCGATCCCAGCGGTGCAGGTGTGGGCGGGGCGCAGGTTACGGTGCGTAACGAGGAAACTGGAGCGTCACAAACCACCACTACCGATGCCCGTGGCATGTATCAGTTCTACAACGTCCCCGCTGGAAACTCTGCTCTATTCGTGGTGGCGCGCGGGTTTAAGAGATTTGACCTGACTAATTTCTACCTCGGTATCGGGCGCATGAACGAGATTCATGCCCGGCTGGAGGTAGGCAGCGCTACAGAAACAGTTACAGTCACCGCCGAACCAGCCACAGTGCAGACTTCAGAGTCATCCCTGGCGGAAGTTGCTTCCAAACAGCACGTGGAAGCCGAAGGCAAAGATCTCGGAGACTACTTCGAATACAACATCAAGCAGAAGATCACGATCGGCAAGAACCAATCTGCCTTGGTGCCCATCCTGCAAACTCGCGTTGATGCGGAGAAGGTTTCCATCTGGAACGAAGACTCCAAAGAGATCCGTAGGGCGCTGTGGCTCAAGAATACGGGCGACCTGACCCTGGATGCCGGCACATTCAATATTGTGGAAGGAGACAATTTTTCCGGTGAAGGCCTCATCGAAACGCTTCATCCGGACGAGCGCCGCCTTATCTCCTATGCTGCGGACCCGGCACTTAGAATCACCATGGACGTAGATTCAAGCGAGAAACCGGTGAACCGCGTACGGATAGCCAAGGGCATCATGATTACGACGCGGGAGGAACGCGCTTCTCGGAGCTATGTATTGCACAACTCCGATTCCATGCCACGCCAAGTGGTGATCGAGCATCCCGCACGCCCGGGATGGAGATTGGCGGAAGGCGCGAAGCCAGAAGAAACAAGCACCTCTTTTCTTCGCTTCCGGGTGGTGGTCGGTCCGGGCCAGACTGAAAAGCTGCAGTTCGAAGAGGTTCACCCTGATGACACTCGATACGAGCTCACCGACCTTGAAGACGAGCAGGTCAAAACGATTACGGCACTGGTTGCCGAGAATCATGTAACTCCCGCATTGCTGCAAGCGCTCCATCGCGTGCTGGATCAGAAGAACCAGATCAGTAGTTTTGAGTCACAAATCAAGGAGCGCCAGAAGGAAGCAGCTACGATAACTGAGGACCAGGCTCGGGTGCGTGAAAACATGAAAGCTCTGAAGGGGAGTGCCGAGGAGAAAGCCCTGCTCCAGCGCTACGTCAAGCAACTCGATTCGCAGGAGGACCGGCTCAACACACTGCATCGGGAGATTGACGATCTGCAGTCGAAACAGACGCAGGCCGAAGAGCAACTCGATCACATGGTGCAAGAGATCACGCTGGACGAGAGCTTCTAGGTCCTCCTTTGCTCCCAGGATGTTGTGCAAGCCACCTAGATGGCTCCCTCGGTACTCGCAACTCGCAACGCGGTACTGGCACGCGAAAGCGGTAAACTGAGAGGGAATGCTGGTCTCCCGCCTTCGCCGCTGGTTTGCTGCCATCGCCATTGCCGCTGTGCTGGTGGTGGCGGGGGCCTACGTTTATGCGCGCTGGCGGGTGCGCAGTGCGCTTAAGGAAGTCCCCGGCAAGCTGGGCATCGAGATTCAGCAGACCGCGCAGGGCTTCACCGTCTCCCGCTCCGAAGAAGGACGCACCATCTTCAAAGTCCAGGCCAGCAAGGCCGTCCAGCTGAAAGAGGGCGGAGTCACCGAACTGCACGACGTGGCCATCACGCTCTACGGGCGCGATTCCAGCCGCTTTGACCAGATCTACGGCCAGGACTTTACCTACAACCCGCACACTGGAGACGTCACCGCGCAGGGCGAAGTCCAGATTGACCTTGAGGCCAATCCCGAGGGCTTGACCAGCCCCGACCAGACGCCGCCCAAAGAACTGAAGAATCCTATCCACCTCAAGACTAGCGGGTTGGTGTTCAACCAGAAATCCGGCGACGCCTACACCAAAGAGAAAGCTGAGTTCCGAATCCCCGAGGCCAACGGGACCGCCGTCGGTGTGAGCTACGTGGCCAAAACCAACGTGCTTACCTTGCAGTCGCAGGTGAATATCAACTTCACCGGGTCGGCTCCGGCGAAGCTGATCGCGGTGCATGGCGCGATCACCAAGTATCCGCGTGCGGTTCTGCTCGATCAACCCCGCCTGCAAAGCGCAAACCAACGCGCGCAGGCCGACCAGGCCACCCTGTTTCTGCGTCCCGACAACACCCTGGACCGGCTGCTGGCCAAGGGCGACGTGCAGATCGATTCCCAAGGCCCGCAACCGGCGCATGCCCGCGCTCAGCAGTTGGAGCTGTTCCTCCAGCAGCAGCCGCGGGACACGCTGCGTACCGCCATCTTCACCGGCGACGTGCACGTGGAACAGGCGGGAAAGCAGCCCATGCAAGGTGACGCCGGCCGCGTAGTGATGGATTTCACCGGCAAGAACCTGGTTTCCAAGGTGCACGCCGAGGAGAACGTCAAGTTGCTGCAGCATCAGCCGGCAAGTTCGCCTTCAGCCAGCGCCCAGGACCTGGAGCTCACTGCGCCCATGGTGGACTTCTTCCTGGCTGCAGGCCGCCACCTTGACCGCGCTGAGACCTTGGGAAGCGGTCCGCAGATTGCCATCCGCCCGACTGGAACGAACACCGTTCAGCAGACGCTGATCACCGCGGCCAAGTTCAACGCCCGCTTCGACGCGCTGGGCCAGCTCAGCTCCGTGCACGGCGCGCCCGACGCCCGGATCGTCACCAACACGGCCGGCCAGCCAGACCGGGTCAGCACCAGCCAGACGCTCGACGCCACCTTTCGTCCCGGACAGGGCATCGAGTCCATCCTTCAGCAGGGCAACGTTGCCTACGTGGATGGCGACCGCAGAGCCTGGGCGGACCGCGCCCGTTACACTCCTGCGGACCAGATGCTGGTGATGACCGGCTCGCCGCGTGTGATCGAAGGCGGCATGACTACTACCTCCCGCACCATGCGGGTGAACCGCGGCACCGGCGATGCCTTCGCCGATGGGGACGTCAAGAGCACCTACAGCGATCTGAAGCCGCAGCCCGGGGGCGCGCTTCTGGCCTCCTCAACCCCCATCCACGTCACCGCACGCAGCATGACCGCCCACCGGACGCCCGCAGTCGCGCTTTACACGGGCGATGCCCGCCTCTGGCAGGACGCCAATATCGTCGAGGCGCCTTGGATCCAATTCGACCGCGACCATCGCTCGGTGGTGGCCCAGGAGTCGCCGGGGCTTCCGGTCTCCACCGTGCTCGTCCAGACCGGCAAAGATGGCAAGACTACGCCCATTACCATCACCTCGGCACGTCTGACCTATACGGACAGCGAGCGCAAGGCGCACTTTGAGCGTGGTGTGCGGGCCGAGGGGTCGGATGTCACCATCACCGCTCACGAGGCCGACGTGTTTCTCCAGCCTAGGAGTCAAGCAACTGAAGGTCAAACACTTGCAGGCCCGGGAAGGATTGATCATATGGTCGCCCAAGGGCAGGTCGTGGTGGTGCAGCCCATGCGTCGGGCGACGGGGGATCGGTTGGTCTATACCGCCGCCAGTGACCAATTCGTAATGACAGGCGGTCCGCCTAGCATTTTTGATGCCGAACGGGGCAAGATTACCGGGGTTTCGTTGACTTTCTTTAGGCACGATGATAGGGTGCTGGTGGAAGGCAACGACTCCTCCCCAACAGTTACACACACGCGAGTGGCACGCTAAATGCGCACGCTGGCGACCGACGAAATCGGCAAATCCTATCGCGGCCGCCGGGTTGTAAACGGGGTCAGCCTCCGGGTGCAGCAGGGCGAAGTCGTTGGTTTACTTGGACCTAACGGCGCCGGCAAGACAACCACCTTCTACGCCATTGTGGGCCTGATCCCCCCTGACACAGGCCGGGTCCTCATCGACGACGAAGAGATTACCGACGTGCCCATGTATCTGCGGGCGCGCCAGTACGGCATCAGTTATCTCCCTCAAGAAGCTTCCGTATTTCGCAAGCTGACCGTCGAGGAGAATGTCCTGGCGGTGCTGGAGGCGCAACCTCTGTCGTGGCATGAGCGCCGGGAGAAGATGGAGAAGCTGATCGACCAGCTGGGGCTGGAGCATATCCGCCAGAATCGCGGGTACGCCCTGTCGGGGGGCGAGCGGCGGCGGGTGGAGATTGCCCGCGCGCTCTGTATCAACCCCACCTTCATTTTGCTGGACGAACCGTTTTCCGGGATCGACCCGATTGCCGTGCTCGACTTGCAGAAGATCATCAGCGATCTGAAGGCCAGCGGGATCGGGGTTTTGATCACCGATCACAACGTCCGGGAGACGCTGTCGGTCACCGACCGGGCGTACATCATTAATGAAGGCCGCATCTTCCGGCAGGGGACGCCGGAGCAGTTGGGCAGCGACCCGGAGGTGCGGAGGGTTTACCTGGGGGAGAGTTTTACGCTGGTATAGGAAAACAGTCGTTGGTGGCTGGTTGTTGGCGAAATCGCCGAGGCCAACGACAAACGACTAACGACTAACGACCAACGACTATGGTGTTGTTGCAACCCAAGTTGCATTTGAAGGTCTCGCAGCGGCAGATCCTGACCCCAGGGCTGGTGCAGATGGTCAGCGTTCTGGCGCTCAACAAGCTTGAGCTGCGGGACATGATCACCGCCGAAATGGTGGAAAACCCGGTTTTGGAAGAACTGGAAGACTCCGTTCCTCTGCTGGATGACGTGGACCGCAAGGAAGAGGACCGCGACCGTCCTGCTCCCACGCCGGAGGAAAACCCAATTGCGGCGGTCGAAAAGAAAGACCCCTTCGAAGAGATTGATTTTGGCTCTTTCTTCCAGGACTACCTCGACCCGGGGTACCGCAGCCCGGGCGAGATGGAAGAAGTGGAGCGGCCTTCGTTTGAGAATTTTCTCTCCAAGCCCAGCAACTTGAGCGACCACCTGATGTGGCAATTGGGGGCTGTCTCGGTGAGCGCGGCAGTGCGTGAGGCCGCCGAACTGGTGATCGGCAACCTCAACGAAGATGGCTACCTGATTGCGAGCGATGAGGAGCTGTTGGGGGTTGCTCCTCCGGCGCCGCCCGAAGCGGACGCCGTCATCGCTGAGAAACTCGTCAAGGAAGCGGCCGCGCTCGGCTTGGCCACGGAAGAGGACAAAGCCACAGCCGAACCCGGCTCATCTGTGGAATGGAATCTATCGGGAGCGGCTTCCGGCGACTCCCGCCCTGCTGCCACCGCGGTCGCCCCGGCGCTGGATGTCGCGACCGAGGAACTAGCGACTCCCGAGCCGGCGGCTCGTCCCTTGCCCGCCGCGGCCTCGCACCCGACATTTCAGCCCAACTTCAATCTCTCCGAGCTCCATGAAGCCATCGAACTGGTCCGCCAGATGGACCCGCCCGGTGTCGCCTGCCGCGACCTGCGCGAGTGCCTCCTCTACCAGTTGCGCTACCACCGGCAGCACCTTGCTGAGCACAAAAACGGCAACGGCACGGCCCAGGTGCTTGCCGATGCCATCGCCGTCGTGGACCACCACCTGCGGGCCTTGCAGCTCAAACAGCACAAGGAGATTGGCAAAGCCATCGGCCGCCCAATCGAGGCCGTGCAGCAGACCTTGGAATACATCCGTACCCTCGATCCTCGCCCCGGCCTGCGCTACAACAAGGTGCAACCCCGGCTCATCGAGCCCGACGTCGCTTTCGTGAAGCACGGCGACGAGTGGCTGGTCATCATGAACGAGGAGGATGTCCCGCAGCTCCGCTTGAACCCCGCCTACAAGCGTCTGCTCAGCCGCGACACTCAGGACAAAGATACCCGCAACTACGTCAAGGAACGCTACAAGTCGGCGATCCAGCTCATCAAGAACATCGAGCAGCGCAAACAGACCATCATGAAGGTCTGCTATGCCATTGTGAACCGCCAGCAGGAGTTCTTGGAGAAGGGCATTGATGAACTCAAACCCATGATGATTAAGGAGGTGGCCGAAGAAATCGGCGTGCATCCTTCCACCGTTTCCCGAGCGGTGGCCAACAAGTACGCTCACACTCCGCAGGGCGTATTTGAGCTGCGTTACTTCTTCAGCGAGAGCGTAAACGGCCCTGAGGGCAGCAACACCTCGTTGCTAATCCTCAAGCGCCGGGTCAAGAAGCTCATCGAGGAAGAAGATCCCACCCGGCCGTTGACCGACGAGCAGATCACCCGCATCCTCCAGTCGCAGGGTATCCAGGTCACTCGGCGCACGGTCGCGAAGTACCGGGAAGACATGCGCATCCCGAGCACCCACCAGCGCAGAGTGAAGAAGTAGCAGCACCGGTTGTGCCCAGCAGTGAACGAACTTTTTGGAGGGCGCACGATGAACGTGGAATACACCGGAAGGCAGTACGAAATCACTCCCGCCATCCGCAAGGAAGTAGAAACCGGCCTTAACAAGATCCGCAAAATTCTATCTGATAAGTTTGAAACCAAGGTGATCCTGGCCGTGGAAAAGCACCGCCACAAGGCGGAAATCACCATCAGCCCGCGCAACGGACCCATCGTCGGCCTCGCCCAGGCAGGCGACATGAAATCGGCGGTGAACCAGGCCCTGGAGCACCTCGAGAAACAAGCCGTCAAATACAAGACCCGCTGGCGCACCAAGAAGCGCCAGGCCGGACGCAAGTTCAATGGGAGCTCCAGCCAGGAAGAGCTACAGACCGCGGTGGGCATCAGCGAAGACACGGCTGTGCCTATCGTGGTGCACAAGTTTCCGGCCGTCGCCAAGACCACTGAGGTGCACCTGGTGCACTCCGACGACGCCGTGGCCCTGCGCCCCATGACCCTGGAGGAAGCCATCAAGGAAGCGCACTTCCGCGACCGCGACGTTTTCGTCTTCCGCGATCCCAAGGGCAAGGTGATGGTGTTGCACCGCACGCGAGATGGGAAAATGGAGCTGATCGAAGCGCCTTAGAAGCAGTCGTCAGTCGTCGGTCGTCGGCCTTCGGGGCACGCGTGAGCGTGCCCCGTTTTGTTTTGTGGTGCATTTTTCCTGGCCATGAAACGGCTCTCAAACTTCAGCTCTAGGTGTCGCGGCGCAGCCGAGGGAGGCCCCCGTTCCTGACCTTTTCCCTTTCGGAACGCCATCACATGGTCTCGTGACTAGCGGCATAGCCTGGCTGCGGCCTCTTTCTCTAACATAAGGGCACTCTCGTCCCGGGCTGGCCTCGATTCTACTTGCGAGGCTTGCAATGCCGTCATTCTGGAAAGTATCTGCCCTCTGGATTTTCCTGTTTCTCCTGCCCAGGTTGCATCCTCCGATTCTTGCGCAGGAAAGTCGTTTAGGTCGTGAACCCGGCGGCCCCACTCTGTCGCAACTCAGCCGAAAAGCCGGCTACATCTTTGCAGGTACAGTCACGGCAGTCGAGCGCATCGCTCCTACCTCAGCGGACAAGCTGGGCGTCATGCGGGTGAGCTTCCAGGTAGACGAGGCGATTCGCGGCGTCCAGGCCGGCCAGACGCTGACCATTCGGGAGTGGGCGGGCCTGTGGGAGTCGGGGGAAGGCTATCGTCCCGGCGACCGGCTGGTGCTCTTCCTTTATCCGCCCAGCAAATTGGGATTGACCAGCCCAGTCGGCGGGCCGGCGGGCCGCTTCTCGGTGGACAACGACGGGTACGTCGCTCTCCATCAGCCGCGGAGCACGGCCAACGGTCCCCCCCGAAGCGACATCTCAAAGCGACTACCCGCGTGAGCCGCGGCGATCTTGTGCGTGCGATACGCCGGGCACAGGAGGAATGAGCCATGCAGATCCGTCCTGGTTCTTCTGGTTTGAGTCGTGGCGACCGCTGAGGCTTCCAGTTGTTGGCCGGAGGCGCCCAATCGCCATCTACGCCGCTCGTCCGCCTGTTCTGGTGGGTGCTGTGTGCAGCGCTGCTGGCGTTCCTGGTGCTGGTCGTGCTGCCGCAACTCGCGCACGCGGGCGGCCCTCGCTACATAGCGGGAAGCAGTTACTTCGATCCGGGAACAAAAGGTATGCCCTTGACCTGGGCGCAGGGCGCGGTCAACTACTACACGGACCAGGGAGACCTCAGTCCGCTGCTGCCGCAAGCCGGGGCCAACCAGCTTGTGGCCGATGCCTTCAGCCGCTGGACCTCCATCTCAACTGCCGCGGTGTCGTCCGCGTTAAGTGGCCAGCTCGACGAGGATGTCAATGGCTCCAATGTGTTCGCCAACGCGGATGGCACCATCACCATGCCGTCGGACATCCTGCCCGCCGCTCTGACCAAACCGCTGGCCGTTGTTTACGACGCCGATGGGGCGGTCACAGACGCGCTGCTGGGCTTGGGCGCGGGAGGGGCCGACTACTGCTTTACCAACGGGGTCTTCGGCGGGCCTGACAACCTCAGCACGGACGCGCACATTGTCCACGCTCTGGTGATCATAAACGGAAACTGCGCCCAGACTGCCGCCGAGTTGCCAGACGTGAAGTATCGCCTGGTGCGGGTACTGGGGCGCGTGCTTGGCCTCGACTGGTCGCAAGCCAACCTGAACGTCATCACCCGTCAGCCCCCACCCACCGCCGACGACTATAACGGCTTCAGCGTTATGCACGCCCAGGACCCCGGCACCTGCGTGCCCATCTCGGCCTGCTATCCCGATGCCGACGTGCCCAAGATGGATGATCGCGCGGCGCTCTCTCGCTTGTACCCGGTGACCTCGGAGAACCTGGACAACTTTCCGGGCAAACAACTTTTTTCTGAAAACACGATCCGCATTCACGGCAGCGTGCATTTTGTGGATGCCGGCGGGTTGGCCGCTCAGGGCATGCAAGGCGTGAACGTGGCAGCGCGCTGGATCGATCCCGGCAGCGGCAAAGCTTCACGCAGTTCCGTGGCGACCTCGGTTTCCGGATTTCTATTCCGCGGATATGCCGGGAACCCCGTGAATGGTTTCACCGACGCTACGGGGCAGAACTATGACCGCTTCGGCTCCGATGACGCCGCGCTCGAAGGCTGGTTCGATCTCGCCGGACTGGAGATACCCAACGGCGCCGAAAGCGCCCAATACCAACTCAGCATAGAAGCCCTGGACCCGCTTTGGTCGCAGGCCGTGGGCCCCTACGGGCCCTGGCAGGTGCAGCCCTCGGGCGCGGCGCAGCCGATCACAGTGACGGTGAGCAAAGGTGGAGACGTGCAGCAGGACATCCTAATGCAAGGCAGTGCAGTTCAGACCCAGGATTCCTACGGCTCGCAAGACTACTCCAACCCCGCGCCCGTACCTTCTTCCGGAGATTGGATGGGGTCGCTCAGTGGCTACGGCGATACCGACTACTTCCGGTTCTCCGCCCAGGACAAGCGCACCCTCTCGGTAGAGGTGACGGCGATGGATGAAGGCGGGGCCGCCTCGCAGAGCAAGGCCCTGCCGGTCGTCGGCATCTGGGCGCTGCCCGATCCGCCGGGAACTCTGCCTCCGGCAGCGACGCCCATGGCGTTTAACACCCTCAACTTCGGGATGACCCGCCTGGACGCAGCCTTGTTCGGCGCCGGCGACTTCCGCATCGGCGTGGCCGATTATCGCGGCGACGGCCGCCCCGACTTCCACTACCACATGCGGCTTTTCTACGGGGATACGGTGACGCCCAGCCGGGCCAGCGTGAGCGGCGGCACGGCCCTGACCGTGAAGGGCTTCGGCTTCCAACCAGGGACGACGGCAGCGGTGGGGGCCAGCACCGCGGCCGTGCTGGCGGTAGCGCCGGACGAGGTCATCCTGAGCGCGCCAGCCATGGCGGATGGGCTGCAGGCCATCAACCTCAGCGATCCGGACACCGGTTCCGCCTCCAGCATGACCGATGTCGTGACTTATGGCGCGGGACCTAACGACTGCATCAGCCTGATCGCGGGATCGAATCCGGCCACGCCGGTGGGAGCAGTCGCGGCCAATCCAATCCGTGTGGCGGCCTATGAGGCGGACGGTGTTACGCCGGTCGCCGGGGCGAGCATCCTCTTCAGCGTAGCTCCGGCAGCGGGGTTAGGCGCGTGTGCTGGGGCCTCCAGTTGCACGCTCCTTACCGATGAGAGCGGGCAGGTTTCCACCCGGGTGACGGTGTTGAGTGCGGGCACCATGACCATCACTGCGGCGCTGGCCCCGGCCTCGTACGATCCGGCAAAAAGCGTTCAGACCGGCCTGCAGGGCACATCGTCGGCGCTTGACATCGCGTTGACTTCGCCGTACGTCTGGATCGCCCAAGGGGCCAGCCTCGACGTGCCCCTGACCGCGCGCGTGCTGTCGTTCGGCTCGCCCGTGCAGGGGCGCACTGTCAACTATCAGGTGGTGAAGGGTGCGGGCACGCTCACTTACACGACTACCACCACCAACGCCAGCGGAGACTCCAACAACACCCTGCATCTCTCCAACATGAGCGGAGATGTGTGGGTCAGCACCTGCGTGGAGCCGGGAGACACTCCGTGCCAGACCTTCTATGTGACTTCGGTGGCCACGTCGGCGCTCAGGCTGCAACCCGTGGCCGGCAGCAACCAGGTGATTTCTGCGGAGCAGAATTTTCAACTGGTCACAGTGCGCGTGACCGACTCTTCCATCCCGCCCAACCCTGTACGCGGCGCCGGCGTGCTCTTTGAGCAGATGGTGTACCGGATGGAAGGAGTCTACGCGCTTCCGGGGGGTGACGGTGACACCATCATCATCCGGAACCCGACGCCGGTGATTGTGTCGTCGTCGCAGACCACCGTGCAGTCGGATGTGGATGGGCTGGCAAGCATCACGCCTTCTACGGGAGGCGTGCCGGGGGCTGCTGAGATTCAAGGCACCGCCAGCGCGGGCAACAGTTCGCTGTCGTTCAACCTGGAGTCGCTGGCGGCGATGGGGGAGCAGGGGGATGAGACCACACGGCGCGGTGCCCGCGAACACAAACCCCCTGGGCCGTGGAGAGGAGTACAGTAGCCGCAGGACGCAATCTGAGGCAAGCAGGCGTTGCAACTCACCAACCCGGCGTCATCCCGAAGCCCGGCGCAGTTCAGCCGGGCGAGAGCCTGCCCTGAGCGAAGCCGAAGGGGGTCTGGCGTGGGGAGGCAACGCAGCATGCGAACACCCAAGCGTTTCTATGTTTACATCATGGCCAACAATTCACGGCATCATGTGCTTTATACCGGTATCACAGGCAACTTATCCCGCCGCGTCTTTCAGCATAAGCACAAGTTGATTCCTGGCTTCACCAGCAAGTACAACGTCACGCGACTCGTCTACTACGAAATGTTCTGTTACCCCGGCATGGCCATTGCCCGCGAGAAAGAAATCAAAGGCTGGCGGCACAGCAAGAAGGTCGCGTTGATTGAAAGCACGAATCCACACTGGCGCGATCTGGCAGCGGATTGGGAGAATATCTACAAGCCCGACCCAGGCGTAGAAGGCGCTCCGCGCAAGATTCTTCGCGGACTGGAGGGCCGCCCAGAATGACGCCATCATAAAGATTTCCGCAACCTGTGCTACCACAAACAAGGCGTCATCCCGAAGCCCGGCGCAGTTCAGCCGGGCGAGGGATCTGGCGCGGGGAGGCACGATCCCCAGCGTCAGCACCGCCGCCGCGACCACGAGTCCTTGCCACTGCGCGCGAGATCCTTCGCGGCACGCCGCTCAGGATGACGCCAGGGAAAATTCCGTACCGTGTGTATCTATAAGAACCGGCGTCATCCCGAAGCCCGGCGCTCTTCAGCCGGGCGAGGGATCTGGCGTGCAGCGGCACGAACCTCGAGGCAAGCACTACCGCTACCACGAGACCTTGCGAGGCAACGCAAGGTCCTTCGTCGGGCTCACTCCCTCCTCAGGGCGACGCCATCAAGGTGGAGCAACTTACTTCTTCAACCACTGGTCCACCCAGTCATTCACCGTCTTCCACCACAGCTGCGAATTCTGCGGCTTGAGCACCCAGTGGCCTTCGTCGGGGAAATAGAGCATCTTCGACGGCACGCCCATCCGCTGCAAGGTCGTGAACAGTTGGAAGCCTTCCGACACATCAAGCCGATAGTCGAGCTGGCTGTGCACTACCAGCGTCGGGGTCTTGAAGTTGGTGGCGCTCAGGTGCGGAGACCATTTGTCGTACATGGCGCGGTTGGTGTAGGGCGTGCCTTCGAACTCCCATTCAGGAAACCACAGTTCCTCGGTGGTGCCCCAGGCTGACGTGGTGTTGAACATGCCGTCGTGGGTAACGATGCATTTGAAGCGGTCGGTGTGGCCGAGGATCCAGTTGGCCATGTATCCGCCGAAGCTGGCGCCCAGGGCGCACTCGCGGTCCTTGTCGATGAACGGATAAGTCTTCTCGGCGTAGTCCAAGCCCTTCATCAGGTCTTCAAAGGGAGCCCCACCCCAGTCGCCGTTGATGGCGTCAATGAACTTCTGCCCATAGCCGGTCGAACCGTGGAAGTTGATCATGATGACCACGTATCCGTTGACAGCGAACAGCTCGGGATTCCAGCGGTACGACCAGTCGTCTCCCCAGGCCCCCTGCGGCCCGCCGTGGATGAGGAACTTCACCGGGTATTTCTTGCTGGGATCGAAGTTGGGTGGCTTGACGAGGAAGCCTTGGACTTTGTCGCCGTGGGCGCCGGTGAACCAGAAGGATTCGAGCGGGGACATAGAGACTTCGGAGAGGGCGGCGTCGTTGACGTGGGTAAGCTGTTCGCCTTTGGGAAGATCGTACGGATCGATTCTCGGTGGAATCACCAATCGCTGTACCTCTGGCGGTCGTTGTACAGACATACGGGTGAAAAGAAGCGTCTTGCTACCCCCAGCAATTGCCAAGTCGTCGTCGTATCCCCTTGTTATTCTTTTCTCGATCATAGCAGTGTAAGTTGAAGTCGTTGTTTGCTTGGGTAGATGGCGTCGCTCTGTCACCTTCATCCCATGTACGAAGTTGAACAGAAACATCGTCGTTTGCCCCTTGTTTCGGGACTCATCGTCCGTTGACATGTAAAACAGACCTGATGAGTCGGGTGCCCAGATGAAGGTGCCAACCCAATCCCAGAGAGAGTTACCGAGGACATCGTCTTTCTTCCCTGTTTGGCGGTTATACAGCATCAGTCGGAACTGGTCGCTTTCGTATCCAGGCCTCTTTTGGGCGCGGTAGGCGATGTACTGGCCATCCGGAGAGTAGAGCGGAGTCGAGTCGCTGGCGGGATTGTCGGCGGTGATGTTCTTCGCTGGGCCACCCGTCGCCGGAACAATCCACAGATCATTGTTCGTCGAAGTGGCCTCGACCTTGTCGTGGTTGGAGGTGTAGCAGATCTCCTGGCCGTCGGGCGAGAAGGCGTAGTCGTCCTGCCCGCCGAGGGAGAAGACCGGGGCGTCGTAGTCGCTGGGGGTCAGGTCGCGTGCTGGCGGCACACGTTGCAGGTTGTGGACTTCTCCTGTGTCGGACGAATCGCCGCCGAACACCGCGGGAATTACAAAAAGATGCGTGCGCTTGCCTCCTTTGTACGCATTCCAGTGGCGGTAGAGCAGATGGGTGAAAGTCAGTGCCTTCACCTTCGAGTTTTTCTCCTCATCCAGTTTCCGGGCATTGCATGCCGCTTCTTCCGCGGGTGTTCCATCACATTCGGGATACACATCCGACTTGAACAGAATGTTCTTGCCGTCCGGTGACCACAACTCGCCATCGGCTTCGGTTGCAATGTTGGTGTGCATGTGCCGCGCAGTCACGGTGCCGCTCGCGCTATCGAACTCCGCAATCCAGATTTGCGATCCGCCAATCTTCGTCGAGACAAAGGCGAACCGCTTTCCATCCGGCGCCCAGCGCGGGCGGTCCCCATCCTGATCGGGAATGAGCACGCGCTCACCCACCCTCCCCTCCGGGGAAGAATGGGGCACCGCCTTTTGGTCCGAGCCGGCGTTGAGCGGAACAATCCAGATGTGCGGCGTCTTGGTGTTGGCCGCCAGATCCACATCCACCGCCGCGAACAGCACCCACTTGCCGTCGGGCGAGGGTACCGGCTCTTCCACCCGCTTGAGCTTCATCATGTCTTCAAAGGTGAAGGGATGCTTGGTTTGGGCAACGGTCGGTACAACGCAAAGAAGGGCGAAGGTGATCAGACGGCGCATGAGTACCTCCGGGAAACTGGTAAGTGTATCAGCCGTCAGCTATCAGCCGTCAGGAAACCCAACCCCGTCTGGCGTCATCCCGAAGCCCGGCGCAGTTCAGCCGGGCGAGGGATCTCGCGTGTGGGGCACGACCTTCGCCGTCAGCAACGCCGTAACCACGAGTCCTTGCCGCCCCGCGCAGGATCCTTCGCGGCACGCCGCTCAGAATGACGCCATGTATTGGCTGGCGGAATGGGGCCTGGGGGAAATTCAGCCGGTACCGCGGAATGCTCACGGCTGAGTGCTGAATGCTCCCTGTGCTAGACTAATTGTTTCGCATCAGGCGTCTGATCCACCCATGCTTCTGTCGAAAGAATACGTGAGCTATCTGGCTCGCGAAGTCACCAAAAAACTGATTGCCGGGGAGTTCATTGAGACCAAGGCGGCGCCTGCGGTCACCGAAAAGGTGCACGCCGCCATGCTGGAGGAGATGGCACTGGAAGACCGCATCAATGACGAGGTGCGGGTCATCCTGGAAGCCTATTCGGAGGAGATGCAAAAGAGCGGCGCCAACTACCAGGAGATGTTCCGCAAGGTGAAAAACGAACTGGTGCGCAAGTACAAGGCGGTGCTGTGAGACTCAGCCGGGACAAAGTGAACAAAGTGGCGCACGTGGTCACCGACGCCCTGGCCGGGATGAATGAAGTGGAATTTCTGGAAGACCGGAACACCATCCGCCTGGAAGTGCGCAAGATCATGGAAGACCTGCTCAACCAGGAGGCAAGAATCGATCAGGCCGCCCGGCAAAAGATCGAGAGCCAGAAGCGCACCATCCTCGAAGGCAGCCAGGAGTGGGACATTCTGTACCGCAAGTATTACAACGAGGAAGTGAAGAAACTGGGAGTGTGAACCCGGTTGGGAGTTGCGGGTCGCGAGTTGCGAGCAGACTAGGCTGCCAGAGCAGTGATAAGGCCGTTCAGGATACGACTCACCTCATTCACGCGTTCGAGTACGCTCGGTATTTTCTCCGGTTCGGCATAGCTCAATCGCTGGGCGATCAGAAGCTGTGTTTCGAGTTCGGCAAGAGACCCGCGCGCGTGTCGCAGGAAGTGGACGAATTCGCGAGTGTTGTAGTGTGCCTGGCCTTCCGCGATGTTACTGGGTACCGATACAGCCGCCCGCCGAATCTGGTCGGTCAAACTGTAGATTTCTCGCCTTGGAAATGCCTCTGTCAGTTCATAGATCTCCGCCACGAGATCCATTGCCTTCTGCCAAGCCAACAGGTCTTTGAAATACTTTGCCATGGCACTAAGGAGTGGTTCCGAGTCCGCGACTGGCTGCTCGCAACTCGCAACCTGCAACTCGCAACTTCTTCTCGCGAATTGAGAGCAGCTTCTGGTGCATGGCCAGGGCGGCTTTGCGGGCGGCGGCGACGGCGGTGACCACCAGGTCGGCTCCGCGCACGTTGTCACCGGCAGCGTAGAGGTCCTCGCGGGATGTTTCGCCGGTCTCCTCGCTCTGCACCAGGACTGATCCCCACTTTGTGGTTTTCAGGTTGGGTGTGGTCTCCGGAATGTCGGTCTCGGGACTGTAGCCGATGGCCAGTGCCACGGTGTCGCAGTTGATGATGAAGTTCGAGCCTTCGATGGGGACAGGGGAGCGGCGGCCTTTGGCGTCGGGCGCTCCTAGGCGCATGCGGATGCACTCGGCGGCGACGACTTTGCCCTCGTCGTCGCCAATGAACTTCACCGGCGCCGTCAGCCACTCGAACTGCACGCCCTCTTCGACGGCGTTGATCCGCTCTTCGTAACGGCCGGGCATCTCGACCTCGCTGCGGCGGTAAACGCAGTACACTTTGGCATCGGGATTGAGGCGGCGGGCGGTGCGCACGCAGTCCATGGCGGTATCGCCGCCGCCGATCACGATGGTCACCCCGGTGCAGTGAGGCTTGGGGTCGGGCAGGTTGCGCCAAACTTCGGGCAGCAGTTCAGGGGGCAGGTTGCCGCGAACCAGATACTCGGTTGCCTGATAGATGTTCTTCAGCGTGTCCTCGCCCGGTACCTTCATCTCGCCACCCTTGACCGCACCGTATCCCAGGAAGACCAGGTCGAATCCCTGCTTGAAGAAGTTTTCTACAGGGTGGTCTTTGCCCACGCGGTAATTGCAGACAAAGCGGACACCCATCTGCTCGAGGTAGTGAATTTTGGAAAAAACAATGTCCTTGTTCAGCTTGAAACCGGGAATGCCGTACAGCAACAAGCCGCCGGGATAGGGCCACATATCGTAGACCACGACCTCGTGGCCGCGTACGGCGAGTTCTTCGGCCACCGCCAGTCCGGCGGGGCCGGCGCCGACGATCGCCGCCTTCATGCCGGTGGGCGCGGCTTTCTCGCGCATGGGGTAACCGTAGTTCTTGCGGACATAATCGATGACAAAGGCTTCCAACTTCCCGATGCAAACCGCAGGATTGCGGGGCACGACCACGCAGGAGCCCTCGCACTGTTTCTCCTGGGGGCAGATGCGGCCACAAACATCAGGAAAATTGGAGGTCTCCATGAACTTGAGCGCGGCGCCGATGAAATCGCCCTGGCCGAGGAGGAACAGGGCTGCCGGGATGTCATTATGCAATGGGCAGGCTTTGGTGCAGGGCGCATGATCGCAGTAGAGGCAGCGTTGGGCCTGCTCCATGGCCAGCTCCGGGGTATAGGGCTGCGACACCTCGTTGAAGTTGTGGACACGCTCCCCGGCGTCCTGCTTGGGCGGCTTGACTGCCTCGATCTTGAAGCGCTGACGACGGTTGATCATCGCGCGGCTCCTTCGGCCTTTATGTCCTCGAGAGAACCCCGGGCTGGAGAAGCGCCCTGGTTCCACCCTGGTCTAGAGTGCCTTGGCCTTGATACGTCTGGCTGTGTCCTGGATCACAAACGCTGGTGACGGACGTACCCAGTTGCGAGTTGCGAGTGCCGAGTTGCGAGAAACTACGGCTGCGGATAACCGCCTGGAAACAGGGATAATAAGGGTCTTGGGTGGACGGGTATGGCTGGGGTGGCTGAAATCACGGCGGGGGTGAAGCGGGCGGCCCTGGAAGCTGGTTTCGAGCTGGCCGGGGTGGCGCCGGTTCGCGACTTTCCCGAACTGGAGGGCTTTACCGAGTGGATTGAGGCGGGATACGCGGGTGAGATGAAGTATATGAAAGCGCGGGATGATGCCGGGCGTCTGAAACGCTCCTCGTTGCGCTCGGTAGCCTCCTGGGCGCGGAGCGTCATTGTGTGCGCGATCAACTACAACACGGCGCAGCGGTATTCGACACAGACCCGGGACTCCGTTCGCGGATGGATCTCGCGCTATGCCTGGGGTGGCGAGGACTATCACGAAGCGGTGATGCGCAGGCTGCGACTCGTGGAGACCCGGCTGCATACGGTGACTACTAGTACCGAGTACCGAGTACCTAGTACCGAGAAAAAAGAAGGACTACAAACGCGCTGTTATGTGGACACTGGACCTGTGGTCGAGCGAGTCTATGCCAGGTACGCCGGCGTGGGCTGGATGGGGAAGAATACCTGCATTCTGAATCAGAAGCTGGGATCGTGGCTGTTCCTGGGGGTGATCCTTACCTCGCTGGAGCTTGAACCCGACCTGCCGGCGCCCGACCGATGCGGGAGCTGTACGCGCTGTATCGAGGCCTGTCCCACCGATGCGCTGATCGCACCGTACCAACTGGACGCGAACCGGTGCATCTCGTACCTGACGATCGAAAAACGCGGGACCATTCCGGAGTCAATACGGGAAGGCATGGGCCGGCACGTATTCGGCTGCGATATTTGCCAGGATGTGTGCCCGTGGAACCGGAAAGCTCCCGCCACCCAAGCCGCGGAATTTCAGCCACGGGAAGGCTTGGTGAATCCGGCGCTGGAGTGGCTGGCGGAGATGAAGGCGGAAGAATTCAAGCGGACATTTCGCGGATCGCCGGTCCGGCGGGCGAAACTTAGCGGACTGCGCCGGAACGCGGTGGTGGCCATGGGAAACAGTGGCGATGGGAGGTTCCTGGAGCCTCTCGGGCGGTTGTCGCAGGACGAAGACCCATTGGTCGCGGAGCACGCGCGTTGGGCGGTTAAGAAACTCAACTCATAGGCCCCGCTCTCCGGTTCTCATCTGAACCAGCAGTTCTCGGTTCTCCGCTCTCAGTTCTCAGATAGGAACCGCAGAGCCGTGGTAGCATTTTTCTGGCCCTGTCCGGTCCGCAATTATGGCCCGTGTTGCTCTGCAGCGACTCCTTCTTCCGGTGTTGATCGGAGCTTGCGTGGGATTGTTCTGCGCCCGCGCGGGTGCTGCTGAGCCACAGTGGATTCGGGTGAGTTCCTCTCACTTTTCTGTTCTCACCGATGCCGGGGAGAAGAAGGGGGACGAGGTGGCCTTCCGCTTCGAGCAGATGCGCTCGGTGTTCAGTCAATTGCTGAAGAGGACCAAGCTCAATATGCCGGAGCCGCTCGAGATCGTGTGCCTGAAGGAATACGGACAAGTGGCCCCGGCTTCAGACACTGCATCAGGATTCTTCCTGTCCGGAGAAGATAAGAACTACATCGTGCTCAACGCCGCCGACGACGAAAGCTGGCGTGTGGTTGCGCATTCCTTCGCCCATCTCCTGCTGAACTACAACTATCCGCAGACTCAGGGTTGGTTTGACGAAGGTCTGGCCGAGTACTTCGCGAGCATTCGCCTCGACGACAAGCAAGTGCAGATGGGCGCGGACCCGGAGTCGCTGAGTGAACTGCTGAACACACCGGCGTGGATTTCCATTCCGGAGTTGTTCAAGACCCAGCACGAGGTCTCGAACTACCGGCAGGGCACGCATCACACGCTGTTTTATGCGGAGTCGTGGGTAGTGATGCACTACCTGGTCAACCAGGACAAGCTGGAGAAGACGGGAACGTACTTCGGCCTGGTGCAGAACGAGGGGATGCCAGTGGAGCAGGCCATCCAGCAGGCATACGGGATGAGCGCGGCGCAGTTGGAACAGGCAGTGAAGGACTATTTCCATTCCCTCGCTGCCCCAGTCCATCAGTTTCCCACGCCGCTGGCGCCCGGCGATGTGGGCGCGAGCACCCAGCCGGTACCTGACCCACAGGCGCAGGCGCTGCTGGGAGAACTCATGGTACGCCTGCCCGAGCACCGCGATCAGGGGCTGCGGAATCTGCAGAGCCTCATCAGCCAGCCCAAACTGGACAACGCGATTGCGCATCTCGCACTGGCCTGGGACCACATGCAGAGGAAGGAATTTGACCAGGCCACCGAGGAGTTGAGCAAGGCCTCAGAACTCGATGCCAATGACGCCTGGGTTAGGTACTACCTGGCGCTGGTGAAGTATCACGCGGCGCAGGCCGGCGGGCAGCCGTTCCAGGGACTCTCCAATATGATGCAGGATTTGCGGGCGGTACTCGATTGGTATCCGGCTTTCGCGGAAGCGTACAACATGTTGGGCATGGCGCGGGTAGAGGGGGGTGGCATCAATTCGGCCATGGAGGCAATGCGCACGGCGATGCAGCTAAGTCCACGTAACCAGCAATACATGCTCAACATGGCCCTGATCTACATGGCGGCGAAGAGGTGGGACGCGGCGAGCGCGATGCTGGAGCGGCTCAAGCGCAGCCCGAATCCGCAGATCGCGCAGGCCGCGGAGAAGAATCTGGCAGACCTGCCCACGCTGGAAAAATATGGGATGCGGCCGCAGCAAACGGTAGAAAAAGCCGCCCCGCCACCACCCGCGCAACCCACGCCGGCAAAGCCCGGCGCGGCGGAGCCGGAAACAACCAGCGAGGAGCAGCCTAAACCGCCCGCCGAGCCCCAACCCGACCTGCGAAAGGTTCAGTTTTTGAAGGGAAGGCTGGCGAGTGTCGATTGCACGCAGGCGCCGGCAGCGGTGCTCACCGTGGTGGCTGCGGGAAAAACGATGAGGCTGCGCACGGAGGACTACAAGTCGCTGCTGCTGATCGGCGAGGACAGTTTTTCCTGCGGATGGAAGGACCGCTCGGTGGCGGTGAACTACAAGCCAGGCGGAAAGGCCGACGGGGATTTGGTCTCGCTGGAGCTGCAGTAAGGCCACAACCGCAAACCGGCAATCAGCAATTGAAAAGTGAAATAAGAAAACCCTCCCAGGGGGAACTGGGAGGGTTTGGGAATCGTGGCTGTCGGACGGTGCTAGACCCGGACTACGTTGCCCGCCTGGAAGCCCTTGGGGCCCTTCAGCAGATCAAACTCCACGGTTTCGCCCTCGTTGAGCGTGCGATATCCATTCTCCTGAATGGCAGAGAAATGGACGAAGACATCCTCCCCAGTGGAGCGCTGGATGAACCCATACCCTTTAGCCCCGTTGAACCACTTCACTGTGCCCTTCTCTCTCACAAAGTACTCCTTTCGCTTCTTATCTTTTATCTAAACTCTTCCGCATCCCCGTGAACTGCGGAGTTCGACCCCCTCAAGAGATCCGGAAGTCCCACAAGCTGACCGTACATGTGCCGCCGAGGTTTGCGGCAACAGAAAAGGCTCCTGAGTCCTGTGCCATCGGTAGAAAGCACGGCGCAGAGCTCCAGAGCCCATCGTGTCGCGACAAAGATTGGCGGCAACACACGAACATCAACCCGAATCAGTGAACTCGCTGCTCGAACTTGCCTCAGCGAGCACAAGATAATATGCAGGAAGTTCGATTCTGGCAAGAGAAGAAAATTGTATACACGCAGGTACCGAGTTTGGGAACGTATGGTGGGCGCGCGGACATTAGTAACCGATTGCGACACTAGCACAGCGTGGCTGGTGGCGAAATGCGGAAAGTTGGGTGCAACCGTCTGATAACATTAGAGTAACAAGCATGCATGACCAGCAGTCATCTACGACACCCCGTTCTTCTCCCATGCTGAACGCCCGCGCCAGCGCGCGGAGCCACCCAACCTATTTGAACCTGGTCACGTCCACCGTGAAATATATGTTGCGCACCGAGGTACATACGTTTGCATTCTCGGTTGCGGCCAACGCCATCCTCTTGTTCTTTCCGTTTGTTCTGCTGTTGATGACCCTGATCCGACGGGTCTTTCACGCTCCGGTGATGTACAACGTGGTGGTGCAACTGCTGCGCGACTATCTCCCGGCAGGGCAGGATTTCGTGATTCGGAATCTCAACGCGCTGGTGGGGGCGCGGAATCGCGCGCAGATCGTTTCACTCCTGATTCTGCTGATTACATCGACGGGAGTCTTCATGCCGCTCGAAGTCGCGTTGAATCGCATCTGGCATTTTCCCAACAACCGCTCGTACCTGGGCAATCAGCTGATTGCTCTGGGGCTGGCGTTTGGTTGCGGCGTGCTGGCCCTGCTCTCGATTGCGCTGACGGCAAGCAATGTGACCCTGCTGCAAAACCTGCTGCGGGGACACGCCATGCTCGTGGTCAAGTTGGTGGGATTTGTGGTGATGAAGGTCTTCGCCATTGCCGCCAGCATTGCCATCTTCTTCCTCATCTACTGGCTCCTGCCCAACGGCAGGGTCCCCGTGCGGGCGGTGTTGCCCACAGCAGTGATTACCGGCTTGCTCTCGGAGGGCCTGAAATACGCCTATATCCTGGCGCTGCCGCGGCTGAATTTCCAGGAAGTGTACGGGCCCTTCGCGCTCTCGGTGAGCTTGATGTTCTGGGCATTTCTCCTGGGACTGCTGTTGTTGACGGGTGCCCATCTTTCCGCAGAACTGCACAACCACGACAACCGGTAGGGCCTTGAGTTGTGAGGCCGGCGCCCTCTGCCTTTCCTCGAGAAATGAAGCACTTGGACTGTAACTTGGGTAACGTTGGCGGCCGGTTGAGTGCGTGCTAGGCTCCTCGTATAGGTAGGAAAATCAGCAATTTGCGAGGAGCCCATGGGTCTCCGCTGGTGTGCTTGCCTGCTGCTGTTATGGTCCACGATGGGATGGGCCGGCGGGAAGTCCCATGCCAAAGGGACGGAGCATAGGAGTAGCCTCGGTCGCCTCCCGGTGACAACCTCGTCGGCGCTGGCCCGCGTGCGCTTCGAGAAGGCCATGCAATACACCGAGGAGCTGCGCATGCCGGATGCGCTGCGGGCGCTGCGCGCGTCGGTCAAGGCCGATCCGAAATTCGCCCAGGCGTACATCCTGATCTCCAACTTCAGCCGCGACCCGGCAGAACAGCAGACCGCGCGCGTGCGTGCCAAGCAATTGGCGCCGCGGGCGAGCCGTGCGGAGCAGTTGCTCATCCGCTGGTTGGCCGGTGTGCAGGAGGACAACTACGTACCGGCGATTGCCGCCATGAATGACCTGCTGGAGCGGTTTCCGCGGGACCAGCGTCTGGCGTTCCTGGCCGGCGGCTGGCTGGTCAAGCAGGAGCAGTACCAGCAGGGACAAATGGTGCTGGAGCGCGGGGTGGCTCTGGCCCCGAACTATGCGGCAGCCCTCAACGAACTCGGATACGCCTACGCCTTCAATGGAGACTTCGAGAAAGCCTTTGCTGTTATGGAGCGCTACGTGGCGCTGCAGCCCGATGAGCCCAATCCGCACGATTCCTACGGCGAGATTTTGCGCCTGGCGGGGAAGTTCGAGTCGGCGTTGGAACAGTATCAGCTGAGCATTCGGACGGACCCGAATTTTGGTTCGGAATTGGGGGTGGCGGACACGTATGCCCTCATGGGGAAGGAGCAGGACGCGCGGGACGAGTACGAGCGCGCCATTGTGTTCGCCCCCGGCGAGAGTGAGAAGGTGGAATATGAACTGCAGTCCGCCATGACCTGGATCCGCGAGAACAACCGCAGGCAGGCGGAGCGGGCCCTGCGCGACGTAGCCAAGCACGCGCACGCGGCGGGGTTGGCGCGCCTGGAAGCCGAGGCCCATCGGGTGCTGGCCATGTATGAGCCGGACTACAAAGCGGCGATGAAACATCTGCAGGCGGCGCAGGGCGCGCTGGAGTCCCAGCGGCATGATCTCTCCCGCATTGATCGCGATGAAGAGCAGGCACGCATCCTGCGAGTGCAGGCGATGCGTGCCGCGGAAGCCCAGGCTATGGACGCTGCGTCCAGTGCGCTGAAGCAGCTGGAAGGCATGGCCGGCAGCAGCCGCAGCCGGGTGATCCAGCTTTCTTATCATGCCGCGCTGGGAGCGGTGCTGCTGGCCCAGCAAAAGTATCCGGAAGCCATCTCGAACCTGGAGGAAGACTCGGACGATCCGCTCTCGCTGCGGTTGTTGTGGCAGGCCTACAGCCATCAAAGCGAGGCGGCACAGGCGGCGGAGGTGGCCACGAAGTTGGCGGGGCTGAATGTGCCCACGGTGGAGCAGGCCCTGGTGGTGCCCCAGTTTCGCGCCAGCCTGATCAGCCAGGGAGGGCAGCCGTAAACCGGAAGACGGCCCACGATGCCACGCATTCCCTTCTTCAGAATCGGGCCAGCGGCGGAGGAGATGGAGCCGCCGCGGCTCGTCAGCTACACTCCCTCGCTTTCTCTGGACGACCTGCAAGTCGGCATTGATAACCTGCGGCATGATGTTCACCTGAGCTCAAAGTTCGTCGACCTGGCACGCTTGCAGATTGCGCGCCACATCGTCCGCCACGGCAACGTGGAAGGGCTGCTGGCCGCTGAGGCGCCCCAGGGCACGCTGGGCAACCACTTCATCGGATCCAAACCTGTCATAAAGCAGCAGGCCGAGCCCGCGGAACTGAAGCCGCTGCTCACCGGCTTGCACGTGGCCGCGCTGAATCGTGCCAAGGCGGAAGAAAACATCGCGGTGGACCTGCTGGCGCGGGTGGCGATCCTGAAGTTCCTGCGGGTCGAGCTGCATGCGCAATTCGCCCTGACCCTGGAACGCTGCCGCATGATGCTGAAGAGCTACGAGGGGGTGCGGCAGCAGAAGGCGCTGGAGTATCGCGAGCGGGTAGCTGCCTTCCAGGTGGCGAAGAAGATCATCCTGCGCAAGACCGGGCAGGACCTGTTTCGCACACTACGGGAGATCGAGAAGGAAACCCTGGCGCGGATGCGGCGCTCGCTGTTTGGCAACCGGGCCGAGGACGAATACAAGCTGTTCCTGAACCCACTTGTCTTCAGCGAGGACGGCCGCGACACCTACCTCAATGCCGACTATTACGTGATGCTGGGCAACTTTGACCGGGATCCCGATCGCTTCTCGAATATCCGCCGGATTGTTTGCGAATTCCTGAAGTCAATGAATGTTGGGACGGAATCCCAAGGCGACAGCGTGTTGGACGGCTGGCTCAATGTACCGGAAAACGCACATGAACTGATGGGCGGGGGGAAGCCCGACGAATCCACAGCAGAAGGGCGGGGGCAGAAAGCACGGCTCACGGCATGGCTGGATCTGCTGGAGGCCGAAAGCGTGCTGGACTACGTGGTGGCCTCCTACGAAGTGGCGCCCATGCTGCCGGAATACTCGCCGCGCATCAACGCCCAACAGTTGAAAAATGCTTTGATCTCAAAGGAGGAGCGGGAGCGGGTGGAGAAGCTGATTGAGGAAAGCCGGCTCTCCGCCGATGGACTGTATGCGGCGGTGGCCCGCATGGCCAGCTGCCGAGGGGCGGAGCGGGCCCGGACGGCAGCACGCTTCCTGCACGACTTCCTGCGCTATCACCGCGACCTGCGGCGGCTGGAGGCGCTGAACGAAGCCTTGGACAGTGTGAACCTGATCGGCAACGCCAAGATGCGGGAACTCTCGGCGATGAACGGCACCCTCTACGAGTTCCTGCTGGCGGACGAGCAGAAGCCGGTCGAAGAGAAGATCCTGCGGCACGTGGTGCTGAAGGCGGATGTCCGGGACTCCTCCCGGCTGACCCGCTCTCTCATGGAGCGGGGGCTCAATCCAGCTTCCTACTTCAGTTTGAACTTTTACGATCCGGTGAACAAGCTTCTGCCCAAGTACGGCGCGACCAAGGTGTTCCTGGAGGGCGACGCGATCATCCTGGCGTTGCTGGAACGGGAGGGTGATCCTGGCCTGGCGGTGGGGCGGGCTTGCGTGCTGGCCCGGGAGATCATCGAGATCGTGCGCGGGTACAACCAGCTGCTGGAGCGCGGCGGCCTGCCGACCCTGGAACTGGGGGTGGGCATCTCCTACCAGGAGTCAGCGCCTATGTACCTGATGGATGGGGAACAGCGCATCATGATCTCCGACGCGCTGAACGAGAGTGACCGGCTGTCGTCGTGCAGCAAGCGGGTGCGGAAAACGATCGAGGGACTCGAGAGTCCGTTCCATGTGTACACCTTTCAAACCGCCGGCGATGCCGAGGTGGAAGAGGGTTCGGACGACTTCATCCTGAACTACAACCTGAACGGCATCCGCATGAATGAAGCGGCGTTCAAGCGGCTACAGCAGGAGATTTCGCTGGAGCCCTGCCGCCTGGAACTGCCGGAGTTGTGGGGCTGCGAGGGCTTCCGGCTGCA
>DATKLE010000109.1:0-33942 GCA_035542575.1 Terriglobales bacterium
GCCGTCGCGCAATTCGCGGTAGAGCGGATAGGAAAACAGGTCCAGCGGAGGCGTGCCGTTGGAGGTGGAATGGATGCGGGAAGGATTGCCCACCACCGCCAGTTGCTCCGGATGCGAAACCGGCAGCATCTTCAGCATGACCGCGTCAATCACGCTGAACACCGCCGTGTTGGCGCCAATGCCCAGCGCCAGCGTGAGGATCGCCACGACGGTAAATCCCGGCGACTTCACCAGCATGCGCAACCCGTACCGCAGATCCTGGAGCAGGACTTCCATGAGTCACTCCCAAGCGAACGAATGGAATCCTGGTGGCAAGTTTCGGGCCTTCAAGGGATCAGCTAAGCCATTGATTCTGCGGGGATACGTCGAACGCAGCGGGAGGGTTTGCAGGCGGAATGTGCGCTTGTGGGATGGAGGCGTCCGGAAGCGGACAGGGGGCGGGGATAGGCTTCCTCCCCTCCTGCGCGCAAAGATCTTGAAAACAAACGATGAGGCGAACGCGCTGGCACGGAGGGTCATGCGAGCTGCCGAAAATCCAAATAATCTATTGAAAATAAAACATCGTACCAATTTACGTTCATTGTGCTACGATATTCATGATACATGAACATAAATGCATATTGAACTTGATCACAAATGACATGCGTTCATGTTTCATGCACAGCGGCAGAACGTGAACAAGAAAGCAATGAAACGTAAACCTCAACACGTAGAACTGATCGAGGCAGCCCTGCAAGGGCTTCAGCGCACGACGGGACTCGCCGCGCGAGTCATCCACCGGGACCAACCGAGGACTATCCACCACGACCGCCAATTCGACGCAGTGATCGAAATAGACGCACACAGGCGGAAGCACAAATTTGCGGTAGAAGCCAAGATCGGTGTTAGAGCCGAGGTGCTCACTCAAATCAAGGCACTGTGGCCTCGCGAACAACAGCCTCGTCTTCTCTTTGTCGCGCCATACATCACAAACTACCTTGCAGAAAAGTGCCGGGAAATCCAGCTTCCATTTCTCGACACCGCTGGGAATGCCTACCTGGCAGACGATGACCTCTTCGTTTTCGTTACCGGCCAAAAAAAACCACCGGACTTGGCCCCTGCGCATACAAACCGGACCAACACAACGGCTGGGTTGAAAGTACTATTTGCTATTTTGTGTCGTCCACCACTGTTAAACGCGCCATATCGAGAACTCGCGACAACCGCTCGAGTGGCACTCGGTACAATCGGCCCAGTCATCAAGGACCTTGAAACAAGAAAGCTGATTGCAACATTTGGCAAAGCGCTCCCAAAGCGCCGCCTGCTTGACGCCAAGGCGCTGCTGCAGGAGTGGGTCACCTTCTACCCCGCAACCCTCCGCCCCAAACTCCAGCCCCGCAGATTCCGTGCCCGCGATCGCGAGTGGGCACAGAAAACTGACTTAACTCGATTCGACGCCTATTGGGGAGGAGAAGTGGCTGCGGATCGCCTCACACACCATCTAAAACCTGAAATGCTGACCGTGTACACCCTCCACAACCCGACGAAGCTGATAACCGAGTTGCGCCTCAGAGCAGATGTCAATGGGGATGTAGAGATTCTCAATGCCTTTTGGGACCCAACTCTGACTACGGGGACTGCGGACGCAGTCCCACCAATACTTGCCTACGCCGATTTGATGACGACCACTGATGCACGAAACCTCGAAGCGGCAAGACTGATCTATGAACAGCACATCGCGCCGAATTTTCCAGCTGCTTAAGCCACTGAGTCCGTTCGTCCTTGAGCCACTCCAGGCAGTTGCGCAAACCGCGAACTCTTTGGGCCTCCCATACTTTCTAGCCGGCGCGACGGCACGAGATCTAGTCCTCGAAAACATATTCGGCCGACCTCCGGGCAAGTTGACGCGCGACCTGGACTTCGGGTTCGCTCTCTCCGACTGGAAGCAGTTCGAGAACCTAAAGGCAACATTGATTTCAACGGGACGATTCAAGCCCGAGCGGGCGATCCAACGTGTCTTGTTTCAGCATTCCGCGGGCATTCCGGTCGGTGTCGATCTCATTCCATTCGGCGGTGTTCAAGATGGGTCAGTGATCTCTTGGCCTCCGAGCAACGATTTTGTAATGAACGTCGCCGGATTTAGAGAAGCTCTGGAATCGGCGATCCAGGTGCAAGTGGACACTGACCTCGTGATACCAGTCGCTTCTTTACCAGGCCTCATTATTCTCAAATTGTTCGCATGGGCTGACCGCAAGCACGAAAAGCGCGATGCTCCCGACATTTTGAAGATACTTGCAGAGTATGCCGATGCGGGAAATGAGGACCGCCTGTATACAGACGACCTTTCCTCACTTGAGGCCGCCGGATTTGACGTCCCGATTGCCGGCGCACGACTCCTGGGCAAAGATGCCCATGGCATCGCAAGTCGTGAGACCGCAGCTAGTATTGCAAAAATGTTTGCCGACCCTAAATTGAAGCGAGAGTTGCTAAACCAGCTAGTGCAGGCCAGTCCCAGATCAGACGAGTTTTTTGCGGGTCACTGCACCCTGTTGCTCGATAATTTTGTGCGTGGCTTTTCAGAGGGGTTGGGATCAGGGCATTCCTAGCCCTCAGGGGACGGGGAACGTTCCGTCTATCCCTTCTCCTCCTTCTCCTCGCCTTCTCCTCGGGATCACCCGAGGCAACAGTCCCGAGAAGGCTTGCGTGCCGTCGCGCGATTCGCCGAGGGAATGTCCCGTCTATTCGGCATTCCTCGCATTCCTGTCCCCGGCCCTCCTATCCTCTGGCGTCATTCCGAAGCCCGGCGCTTTTCAGCCGGGCGAGAGCCTGCCCTGAGCGCAGTCGAAGGGAATCTTGCGTGGAGTGGCAAGTAAATTTTTAGGAATAGCCGCTGGCGATCAGGCGCGTCGGCCCGGCAAGGGCTGAGCCGCAAGTGCCCGCCCTTTCACAAAGAACGCGAAAGAGCGGGGCACCCCGCGGTTGGTGATGTGATGGCATGGGAGGCGCCGCCACCTGCCAATTCCCCCGGCCACGGGCAGCGCATCCAGCGGATGATATAGTGCCTCTGCCGTTTGGCAGATAGCGGGCGTTTCCGAAGTGACCTCCCATGAACAGCCAAATCAGGTCAACTCAACTCTTACCCTAGGAGTTCCTGAGAATCATGGACCGCTTCCAACGCCTCCCTGCGGTCGTGCAGGGGTTGTCGCTGGTGATTCTTGTGTCTGTTGTCGGCATTCTTCCTCCCACAATTCTCGATGAGGTGGGGTTCAGACTTACACCGCGCGTGCCCTGGGTGTTGCCTGCGACGCTCCTATGGATGTGGATGATCTGGCGCTTTCTTTCGCACCAGGGGTGGTGGCGGGAGCACTTGTGCGTGCGCACTCTCTCTTGGCAAGACTGGCTCTTGGCGATCGCAGTGCTCACCGCGGGAACCCTCGTCATCCATGTTTCGCGAATGGCAGTCTTGCGGTTACTAAACGTATCCGATGTTAGTCTTCCGGCGCTTCCCGGGATTTCGACCAGCGTCCTCTTATCCAGCATTCTCGTGACTTCGCTGACCGCGGGGCTCTTCGAAGAGGCGGCGTACCGTGGATACCTGCGCAGTCTATTGCAGGAGCGATACGGAGTCGGCATGTCCATCGTCCTTTCCGCGCTGGTTTTCATGTTTGCCCATCTAAGCCGGGGAAGGGAATTTTTTGTGGTCCTTCCCCTGGCCTTTCTCTTCGGATGCCTCTACGGTGCGGTAGCGTGGAAAACGGGCTCCATCTGGCCCGGAATCGTCGTCCACACCACTTACAACCTCACTCGCCTGCTTGACAAGTACATGCACCTGGCGCCCAGGTAGGGTTGGGCGGATTGGTAGCAACTCGGTCCTAGCTATTCGACTTCCCCTTCAGCATCTCCACCACCCGGTCAAAGTCCTCCAATGATCCGTACTCGATCACGATCTTCCCTTTTCCCTTGCGGTCGCGGATGCGGACACGCACGCCTAGAATCCGCTCCAGTTCGGTCTGGGCGGCGCGGACGTTGGGGTCTACCCAGCGGGCGGCCGCGGGGGCGTCGGGCTTGTCGAGGGGAACGTTGGTGGCGAAGACCAGGTCTTCGAGTTGCTGCACCGAGAGGTGCTTGCGGATCGCTTCTTCGGCGATTTTGGGGATGAGATTGGGATCGAGCAGCGTGAGCAGCACGCGAGCTTCGCTGAAACCCAGCCGGCCTTCGCTCAGGTGCTGCTGCACCTCCGGCGGCAACTTTAGCAGGCGCATGTAGTTGGAGACGCTCTCGCGCGAGACTCCGGTGCGCTGGCCGATCTGCTCCTGGGTCATGCCGAAGTCTTTGCTCAACCGGGCGAAGGCGTTGGCCTGCTCCAGGCAGTTGAGGTCCTGGCGCTGCAGGTTTTCGACTACCGTCATCTCCGCCGCCTGCTGCTCGGAGACTCGGCGAATGATGGCGGGGACCTTGTCCTTTCCAGCCAGCTTGGAGGCGCGGCAACGGCGTTCGCCCAGAATCAGGAGATAGCGGCCGTCCTGGCCGGGGCGCACCATGATGGGCTGCAGAACGCCGTTGGCGCGGATGGAGTCCGCCAGCTCGTGCAGCGGCTCGTCGCGAAAGCGATAGCGGGTCTGGTGCGGATTGGCGTCAATCAGGTCGAGCGCCAGTTCGACCACGCCGTCGCCGGAAGTGGGCTGCAGCGCCGGTGCGGCCGCGGCGGCGACATTGGCGGCCGGCGCAGGGGTCACCATGCGCGGCCCCGCGGGCAAGAGCGATTCCAGGCCACGGCCGAGGGCGCGGCGCTTGTCGTGAGCTTCGGTGGGCATCTTCTCTGCAGTCGTCGTCATTCGCTCCTTCTCTCGCTTAACATCGATGTATATCTATGTAGTGGCTATCCCTAGATACATTGATGACTGTCGATGTACTACGCTGACTTATCCATTTCAGCAGCCGCAGGCTCCTGGAGCGCATTCGTCTGGGCTGGCATCTCCTCTACCGGCGCGGGCTCGGACTGGGCCGCAACGGCCACGGGTTCCTGGACCACGGCCGGCTCCTCCGCCGGGCCGGGCGCCGCCTGTGGCTGCTCCACCGGCAAGCTGTGCGCAATGATCTCCTTGGCCAGGCGGATGTAGCTTTCCGCGCCCCGCGAGCGCACGTCGTAAACCAGCGCGGGCTTGCCGTGGCTGGGGGCCTCGGCCAGGCGGATGTTGCGCGGAATCGAGGTCGCGCATAGCTTCTCGCCAAAGAAGCGCTTGAGCTCGGCCGTCACCTGCTGCGCCAGGTTGGTGCGCTCATCGAACATGGTGAGGACTACGCCCTCGATCTCCAACTGAGGATTCAGGGCAGTGCGAATGCGCTCGACGGTATCCAACAGCTCCGAGATGCCTTCAAGAGCAAAGTATTCGGCCTGCATGGGAATCAGAACCGAATCCGCCGCCACCAGCGCGTTCAGGGTCAGTAGATCCAGCGCCGGAGGACAGTCCAGCACAATGAACTGAAAGAGCTCGCGCAGGGGAGCGAGAGCGTCGCGCAGGCGGAACTCCCGCTGGTCCCAGTCCACCAGCTCAAGGTTGGCGCCGATCAGGTTCTTGTGCGAAGGAATGATCCAGAGCTGCTCCAGATCGGTGCAACGCACCGCCACCTGGGCGGTGTGCGACCCCGTTAGAACGTGGTAGGTGTTGATGCGCTCGGGGTCTTTGACCAGGCCCAAGCCGCTGGTGGCATTGGATTGGGGGTCACAGTCAACCAGCAGCGTATTGACTTCCGCTGCGGCAAGAGAGGCGGCCAGATTAATGGCAGTCGTAGTCTTCCCGACGCCACCCTTCTGGTTGGCAACCGCAATTACGCGTCCCATTCAGTTTTCGGAGAAACCAGAGATGGGCCGAGAATAATGCGAATCGCGGTGCATTGCAATGACGGAATTCAGTGCAGCATTGAAATTCTGAGAGTTTGTTGAGCGTCAATTGCTTGCCGGATCACCGAGCGTTGCTTTCCACAGGAAGGTTCCACGTGGAACAGCGGAACGAAGGGGCATCGTGCATGTTCCACGTGGAACACTTCCGCCGTAGCACGGGCGTCCCGCTGGCCACTGCAATCCATAGGACGGGAAGTCTTAAAGTGGGAACACTTGCAAGCTGCCGACCCGCCTGCATTCCACCTCGCGGCCAAGTAGTCAGGAAAAAGTGGCTTCCCAGCGCTCATTTGGCGGCCGCTGCGTCTAGATCGCTCCACTGTTACCAGGATGATTCTTGCCTGTGCGGGGACGCACCACAAGAGTCAACGTGGCCGGCGGGACGCCGGCGCTACGGCAAGGCTCAGGTTCCCCACTTGAGGGCGTGGCGGAGATCGCAGAGTGCCATCACGAGGCCAGAAGGCGGTACATCTCGAGTGGCTCGTCCCACCTGTTGTCGCTTGAGGCACGTATCTGCCGTGGTTCCCTAGCCCCACGTGCCGATCAGCAACACTCGACTTGAGGACTGCGGTATGGCAACGGGATCCTCCCAACGAACAGCCGCAGCAAGTTCCCTTGCCCTCTCGACCTGGCTCCTGCCCACGAGGCCGGCGACACGCCCGCCAACCCGGGCCAGGCGGACGGCGACCGGAAGCGCACGGTCGAAGCGCTCAACCGCACGCAAGGTCACGACATCGCCAGCGGCGGGCGGAAAGTCCTCGGCGCGGGCGGCAACTACATCGACATCTGTCAATGTAAGCCTGCGGGCCACTTCCCGCAGGAAAGTCGCTTTCTTCTGATTGGATTCGATCAGGGTGAGATGAATCGGCGGCGCCCAGATCTTGATGGGCAAGCCGGGAAAGCCGGCCCCAGAGCCGACATCCACAACGTGCGGCTGGGCAGACAGCTCGGAACCGGCGGGAAAGAGGCGAGCCGCGGCGAAGAGCGATTCGCCAAAGTGCCGGGTCACGATCGCTTCCGGCTCGCGCACGGCTGTCAGGTTGACGCGGGCATTCCATCTCAGCAATATATCGATATATGTCGATATATTTTCAAACTGCGCCGATGTCAGTGGCGGGGCAAAGGGCTGCAGCAGTTGCGCGATGCGGCCAGCGTCCATGGGAATGCCGATTCTAGATGGCGGAGGCCGGGAAGGCCAATGCCGGTTACCATCGCACGAGGGGTAACCTGCAGATGTACTTGGACTTCCGGTATGTGAGCGACACTGGCAGATGCTGCTAGACTCGCCCCAACTATGGTAACCCCCAGCGAGGCCGCAACGGGAACGGACAAAGTCCATGCGCTAATACAGTTGCTGCGCAACCGCTCCTACGAGGAGATCCGGCAGCGCATGTACGATAACGCTCCCGGGACCCCGTGGTGGTCGGCTTGCAAGACCGAGCTCGACATTCGCAACGGCGAACAGATGGCCACCGCCCTGGTGACGACGTCGCGCGTGCTGGAAAAAGTGCGGGCCTCCACCGAGCACTTCGAGCAACTGGCAGACACGCTGTCCCAGGTCACGCAGCAGGTCAGCGATCTTCTGCGTGATACCAAGGAAGCCGGGCGGCGGCTGGAAATCGCGGTGTACGTGCTGATCGGCGTCACCGTTGCCCAGTTCTTCAACGTGGTTTTCCAGGTCTTCGGCAGGAAATAGTCCGGTCCAGGTGAGGCTGCCGTCCCAGAAGGGACTCCTTTCAATACTCGCGCCTTTACCTGGGACCTACATCCCGGGCTAATGTCTGTCCGCCCGAGCCCGGGGGCTTGATTGCTCTCAGCGAAACCGCATTCGATGCCACTCGCGGTTGCGTTGCCGATTCAGTTTGCCAGCGTTTTTTCGATGGCGGCGCGGAGTTGGTCATACGGCATTACGCCCGGATGGTAGAGGGCCACGCGTCCGGCGCGATCAATCAGTACCAGCGTCGGGGTGGTGCTGGCGCCGTAGGTGTTGAAGTTGGCCTTGCTGACGGGTACGGGCACGTCCTGCAATGCGGGATAGAAGTGCTGCCAGACCCGCTCGATGTAGGCGAGCTCGGTTTGGGGCGAAGCGTCCTCGCCCCGGTCGGCGTATCCGTAAAGCTGGGTGGGCGCGACCACCGTCAGGCCTTTGGGGGCGAGTTCAGAGCGCAGGCGGCTGATGATGGGTCCCTCCGACTTGCAGTCTACGCACCAGTGCGCCCAGAAAAACAGCAAAACCGGCGAGCCTTTCACCTGACTGAGAGCCGCGGGCTTCGGGCCCAGATGTTGTGTGATGTTGAGTGCTGGCGCGCGCTGTCCGACCAGGCTGAGCAGGTTCAAGTTTTTCTGCAGGCGGGCCCGGATGGAGGTATTGCGGTAAGCCGCCAGACTGCGCCGGAGCAGGGCCACCGCCTGCAAGTCCTTCCCGCGAGCGCTGAGCACTTGGGCCTGGACCTCCAGCGCCGCTCCCAGCGCGATCGGCAAGTGCGGCTCGGCGTCGAGGGCGCGCTTCTGGAGTTGCTGAAGGGCCAGCATCTCCGTCTGCTTGGCGTAGGCCTCGGCACGATCCAGCTGGTCCGTGGTGAGCGCGGCCCGCGCCATCCAGGAAAGCGCCTCCAGGTACTCCGGGGTTGCGCCCTGCTGGATACGATAGCTTTGCAGCTCGGCGTCGGCGGCAGTGAAATTGTTCTGGGCGAGTGCCGAGCGGACATCTTCGACAATATTGGCGAACGAGAGCGACGACAGCAGCAAGAGCAGGGCGAACAAGCGGGCAGTCATTCTCTTTAAGGATGAAGGGAAACGGCGAAAGTTGCCACAAAAGTGCGGGAGATCCACTGCCGGCGGACGAACCACGCAGCGACCAGGCGGCTCCGGGCGGGTGGCTGCGCCCCGTCCGCATCGTCATGAAAAAGTAGCTACTTACGCCTGGCACAAGGGAAAACATAGGCATTTTCCTCGCAGATCGGGTACAATAGCACTGCGTTTGATCTTGCGGTTTTTTTGCAGTTTCCAGCATCTCCGCTCACCGGCATGATCTGCCTGCGAAAGTCCTGCGAGTAACTCAGCGCAACATCAAAGAAAAAGGAACATTGCAACACCATGGAAACAGGAACAGTAAAGTGGTTTAACGACGCGAAAGGCTATGGATTTATCAGCCGCCAGAATGGCGAGGACGTATTCGTACATTTCTCGGCGATCCAGGCGAATGGATTCCGCAGCCTGCAGGAAGGCCAGCAGGTCCAATTCGATGTGGTCAAGGGCCCGAAGGGCTGGCAGGCCGAGAACGTGAAGCCTCTGTAAACCACGTTACAACTTGGCACTTGAAAAACAAGGGCGGCCGAATTGGCCGCCCTTCATATTTCTACAACCCGAGCCAGGCCGGCTGGGAATTCCGAACCTGGCGCGCAACGCCGGAGCCGACCTTCAGAAGCGAAGGACCAAACCGACCGACGGCTCCGCGGTGTGGGTCCAACTATCCGTGGAGACTGCGGAAAGCCCGAAGTCGGGCGCCTTATATACCAGCCCACGGTATTGCAATCGCAACCCTAGACCTCGCATCAAACGGTAATCAACCCCGGCTCCATAGAGGAAAGTTCCCTTGGCCTGGGTATCGGCTCCGACGATCGGGTTGAAGAAGCTGCCGACCGGGCTGAAGACCAGCGCGCCTCCTCCTCCCAGGACAAAGGGATTCAACCGCCCCGAGTGATTCAAGGAAAATACGTAGGCTGCCGTCACCTCGTGCACATTGGCGGGTTGTCCGGCAGTTGCCCCCAGGAAGCCAGCCGTGTAGTTCTGCGTGCTGCGGCTGTAGCCGTAATTAAATTCCACTCCGGAGTGGTTTCCGAATGCCAATCGGTAACTGGCCAGGAGCCCGCCGGAGTTGGTGGGGTCCTGCAGCAATCCGTTGCCGCTCGAGCCCTGGTTGAGGACACCGGTAAAGCTTATCGCCGCATCCGAACGATATTCCTGGGCAACGGCCACCGACAAAAGTACTGACGAACAAATCACCAGCATACTGATTTTACGAAACATGAGTCTCTCCTAGGTTCAGCCTTGGTATGGTGTATGTTTTGGAAGGTGCTTACCCTTGGTTAGAAGCCGGAACGGGCGCCCAGAATCGCAAGAATTTCGTCAAGAAAGGTAAAAATCAGACACACATAACAATTGTGAAGCTGTATAACTTCTCAGTCGTTGGGCAACCCCGGCCTGGGGGTTCACCATCCGGGGTCCCACCGGCTTGTGACCCCGCCAGGCAGGAACTACACTGGCTGTCTCAAGGACGCACGCAAGGAAAGCTATGGCACTGAGAATTGGCGATTCCGCTCCGGAATTTGAATTGGCCGCAGTGGAAGGCGAGCGCGAGGCGACGGTAAGGCTCAGCGATTTTCGCGGGAAGCAGCATGTGGTGGTGACGTTCCATCCCCTGGACTGGACCCCTACTTGATCTTCGCAGGTGCCGGCGTTCGACGCGGATCGCGAGAAGTTCGCCGCACTCAATGCCCAGGTCCTGGACATCAGCACAGATTCGATCTTGAGCCACATTGCCTGGCAGAAAAAAGATATCGGCATGATGCACATCCCTTTGTGCTCCGATTTTTATCCGCACGGAGCGGTGACTCAAGCCTTTGACATTCTGCGCGAAGGTCCGCCCATCGCGGGCATCTGTGAGCGCGCCGTGTTTATCGTGGACAAAAGCGGGAAGATCGCCTTTGCTAAGGTGTATCCGCTGGACCAGACGCCGGACAATGAAGAGCTGCTGCGGGTGCTGCAGCAGATGCAAGGATCCCCATAGGGCGACTCCTCCCTTGGTTCCGGGCGTCAGAATGCTGAGCGCTAGGCGGCGCCGACCCGCGTGCCCGCCCCACCGGTGTGCCATGCCCCCACCCAATCGGGCCATTCCGCGCGGCTTTCGCCACCTTGTAGTCTTGCATCGTTGCAGGTGTGGGGGCGCACCGCGACTAGGCTCGCCCACCGCACCGCAGCTTCAAGGGGAGTGCGATGGCCACCAGTGATCCGCGCGATGATTCGGCTCTGCAGTACGCGTTAGAAGAGCTGGAACACATGGTCGTAGACAATGGTCTTGCCCGCAGCGAGATCATGGCCCTGCTGGAAGTGATGAACATCTACGAAGTTTTGGACTACCTCGACGCCAAGATCGCCAACCGGCTGCAATAGCCGGCAAGTCCGGGGGAGTGGACCCGTTGCACGCTGTTCCTGCCTGCCGACACACCCATTCGTTTGCCAAGCCATGGCATCATTCCGAAGCCCGGCGCACTTCAGCCGAGCGAGAGCCTGCCCTGAGCGAAGTCGAAGGGAATCCTGCGCGTTGACAGGTCCACGACCACGGGCAAAGTGGTCGTCCCACGCCAGATCCTTCGCCCTGTCGGGCTCAGGATGACGCCTGTATAGGGCCCTTCCATTGCAGTTGCGCGAGAAACGGCGACGCGCAGTAAAATATCCCGCGAATCTATGAACCAGCCAACCGGAAACGGCGCCGGCGAGAAGACGATCTACGTCACCCTGACCGGGCTGCCGCTTTCGTTCCATCTGCAGTGGCCGTTTCACCAGTCCACCTCGGGAGCGGATTTCTGGGTGCTGCATGCCGACATTCTCCTGCAGAACTCCGACGGGCTGCATGCTCCGGTGGCGGTGAATCTTTCGGCCACCGTGCGCGAGGTGATGCCCTCGCTCGATCCCAAAGATGCCGAGGCGCCGGTCATCAATGCCCTGCGAAAAGAAGTGGACCGGCGGCAACTGGAGTTCGTGAAGTCGGGCAAGCTGGTGCCGGTGCACTTCTCCAGCCGGCACTACGACTTCCAGCGCAACAAGTGGGTCTTCGGCAAGGCCGGCGACGAGGAGATCACGCAGCTGATCGCCCGCAAGGTGTACTGGCAGACCCGGCTGGTGGGCGGCGAGGTGTGGCTGGGCGACGAAACCGAAGCACTCTACGTCGAAAGCACCATCGACCATCTCGCCCAGTTGGCCAAGAAGCTGGCCGATCAGGGATTGTTTCGCATGGAGCGGCGCTACGCAACGGCCAATCCGTCGCTGATGGCGCAGGCGGAGAAGTTCGAGTCCGACATGCGAGTGGCGCTGGTGGAGCTGGAGAAGAAACACGCCTTCGAGCGGGGATGATGGCAGGGTGTCACCGGCTATCGAGCTCACGCGACGACCTGTAGTTCCCCTGACGTTCTCTTAGGGTTCCCAACCGCTCATCGCAAGCGAACCCTGCCGATTTTTCAAGCTAACGATCCTGCAATCTGCGAGTCTTTACCCCAGGCGCCGGCGCGCGGCCGCATCGGGGAAATCCCGGTCTGACGCCGCCCTGCCGGCGTTGTCCCTTGAGTTGTGTCTGAATCAATCCCGAAGTCAAGGAGGGAAAGATGAAATACGCGCTGGCGGTCCTTGCCGTCGTGATGTTGTGGATGACTGCCTTTGGGCAGGAACTATCGGAGCTCTCGATGCCCCCCAATGGAGACAATCAGAGGGCGGAAGTTTCCCAGTGGATCGGGCCAGTCCAGATTTCGATCGCGTATCACAGTCCGCGCGTGCACTTTCCTCCGACCAACGACCGCACCGGACACATCTGGGGCGAGCTGGTCAAGTACGGCCTGTTCGACGACGGTTACGGTCCGTCCACGGCGACGCCGTGGCGAGCCGGCGCCAACGAAAGCACCACCATTACCTTTTCTCACGATGTGAAGGTTGAGGGCAAAGACCTGCAGGCCGGCACCTATGCCCTGTTTCTTGAAGTCGAGAAAGCTGGGCCCTGGTACTGGATCTTCAATCGTCACATCGGATGGGGCAGCTATCAGTACGATCCTCGGCAAGACGCGTTACGCGTGCCCGTGGCTTCGCAGGACGCGCCCTTCACCGAATTTCTGACCTATGGCTTCGACGATCGCCGGCCAGATTCTGCCGTGGCTTTCTTGCAATGGGAGACCAAACGCATCCCCTTCAAGATTGAGGTTCCCAACGTGAATGACGTGTACGTGGACCTCATGCGCCAGGAGCTTGAAGCTTGGCCGGGGTTCAACTATCGCAATTGGCAGACAGCCGCCCAATTCTGTGCCGACCACAGAATCAACCTGGACGAGGCCCTGACCTGGGCTGATAAGGCGATCTCGGAACCCTTCCGGGGAGCGGTCGTGGGACGGGAAGACTTCTACACCCTGCAGACCAAAGCCGCTGTGCTCGAAGCCATGGGGCGGGGTTCCGACGCTGATGCGGTCATGCAGAACGCGATCCACCTGCCCGGAACCGGCGCCGCGCCGATCTATGGTTACGCCATGCGCCTGCTGGGGGCCGGCAAGAATGCCAGGGCCATGGAGGTCTTTACCTTCAATAAGCAACACCACCCGGATGAGAAGTTCTGGACCTACCTGGGTCTGGCCCGGGGCTATACGGCTATGGGCGATAAGAAAAGCGCGATCACGAACTGGGAGATTGCCATCCGCAACGTCCCACCCAACCTGACTGGCACCCTGCCGGGTCTGCAGGAGGCCTTGAAGAAACTGAAGGAGAGCAGCTAGCGCCGCTGCCGCAGATTCGACAGCGCCGCGCGCAGATCGGAATGCCGAAAGGCGTACCCAACAGCCAACAGCTTGCAGGGCTCGACGCGCTGGCTGGCGAGCAGGAGTTCGTCCGCCATCTGCCCGAAGGCGAGACGGGCGGCGAAGGCGGGCATGGGGAAAATTGCCGGGCGCGACAGCACGCGGGCCAGCGTCTTCGTGAACTCGGCGTTAGTCACCGGATTGGGCGCGACCGCATTGACCGGGCCCGCGAGGCGGTCGTTCTCCAGGATGTGGCGAATCGCCCCCACCAAGTCTTCGACATCAATCCAGCTCCACCACTGGCGTCCGTTGCCCATGTTGCCGCCCAGTCCCAGCTTGAACGGGGTGAGCATCTTCTGCAGCGCGCCGCCGACCGGGCTCAGCACTAAGCCGATGCGCACCTGGGCGGTGCGAATGCCGGCGGCAGCGGCGGGTTTGGTTGCGGCTTCCCACTCGCGGCAGACTTCAGGGAGAAACCCTTGTCCGGGGGGACTGTCCTCGCGGAGGATCTCGTCGCCGCGGTCTCCGTAGTAGCCAACGGCGGAGGCGGTAATCAGCACGCGCGGGCGGCTGGAGGCCTGGGCGAGGGCCTGCGCCAAGCGGCGCGTGCCCAGAACCCGGCTGTCGCGGATGCGCGCCTTCTTGGCGGCGGTCCAGCGGCCGACCACGGTTTCTCCAGCAAGATGGATGACAGCTTCGAATCCGGAGACGGACTCGGGCGCCAGGGAACGGGCGGGGTCCCAGGAAATTTGCGCTTCTCCTACCGGCCGGCCGCGCACCAGGCGCGTCACCCGGTGGCCGCGTGACTGCAGCGACGGCAGCAGGGCAGCCCCGATAGGGCCGGAGACGCCGCTAACGAGGATGCGCATGGAGTCAATGTAGCAGAGGCGGAAGAGGTGTGCGCCAGGCCTGTGCCGCTGCACGCAAGATCCTTCGCCCTCTCGGGCTCAGGATGACGCCGGGAGAGTTGGGGCTCAGGGTGACGCCACTGAGAGCGGCCTCTGGTGGCAGCGTGGTGACCGTTATAATTGAGAGTGAACAGATTGCGTTGTTGAGGCTTCGGTCGGCTGGGACGGGTCAAGGCCCGTCCCTACACGGGCCCTCCCTCCCCTGCGGGCTATAATCCATCATGGCGACGCTGCGCCAACAGATCGCGACCACCGCGCTCTCGGTCACCAAGTTCCGGGAGCTGATGAAGCGGATGCGGGCCAACCGGCCCAACGACGATCTGGCGCTAGTGCGCAAAGCCTACGATTTCTCCCAGAAGCATCACTCCGGGCAGACCCGCGCCTCCGGCGAACCCTACCTGGTGCATCCCCTGCAGGTCGCCCTGGTTCTCGCCGAAATGAAGATGGATGCAGTGGCCGTCGCGGCCGGGTTGCTGCACGACTCGGTCGAAGACACGTCGGTAACTATCGTTGATATCCGCAAAGAATTCGGCGAGCAGGTGGCGCACATTGTGGAGGGCGTCACCAAGATCAGCGCCATTGACTTTGCCACGCGCGAGGAGCAGCAAGCCGAAAACCTGCGCAAAATGATGCTGGCCATGGTGGACGACATCCGTGTGGTCCTGATCAAACTGGCCGACCGCCTGCACAACATGCGAACCCTGGAGCACCTGGTCCCCGAGCGCCAGCAGAAAATCGCCCGCGAGACACTGGAAATTTATGCGCCCATCGCGCACCGCTTGGGTATGGGCAAAATCCGCGGCGAGCTGGAGGACCTGGGTTTCCGCTATGTCGATCCGATCGCCTACCAGCAGATCCATGAGGCGGTGGAAGCTCGACGCAAGGCCGGCGAAGCGTTCCTGGCGCGGGTGGAGCAGGTGCTGCGCGACAAGCTGAAAGAAGCGGGCATCACCGCCAAGGTGGAAAGCCGGATCAAGCGCTTGCACAGCATTCACAAGAAACTGGTGCGCCAGCGCATCGCCGTGGACCAGGTGTACGACCTCTATGCCATGCGGGTGATCACGCAGTCGGTGCAGGACTGCTACGCCGTGTTAGGCATCATTCACAACCTCTGGCGGCCGGTGCCGGGGCGGATCAAGGACTTCATCGCCATGCCCCGACCGAACTTTTACCAGTCGCTGCACACTTCGGTGATTACCGAGGACGGCACCCCATTCGAACTGCAGATCCGCACCGAAGAGATGCACAAGATGGCGGAAGAAGGCATCGCCGCCCACTGGAAATACAAAGATGGGCCGGTGTCGGCGCAGGACGAGCAGCGGTTGGCCTGGCTGCGCCAGGTGGTGGAGTGGCAGCGCGACGTTTCCGACCCCAACGAGTTTCTGTCGACGCTCAAGATCGATCTCTATCCCGAAGAGGTCTACACCTTCACGCCCAAGGGAAAGGTCGTGGTATTGCCGCGGGACTCCACTCCGATTGATTTCGCCTATTCCATCCACACCGAAGTGGGCCACAGTTGCGTGGGGGCGAAGGTGAACGGGCGCATGGTGCCGTTGCGGCACAAGATGCACAGTGGCGACATCGTCGAGATCCTGACCCAGCCGGGGCACAAGCCCAGCCGCGACTGGCTGGGAGTGGTCAAGTCGTCACGTGCGCGCAACAAGATCAAGCACTGGCTCAACGTGCACCAGCGCGAGCGGGCCATTGAAATCGGCCGCAAGCTGATTGAAAAAGAGGCGCGCAAGTACCGGGTCGCGCTGAAAGAGATCAAAGACGAAGAGCTGCAGAAGATTGCCTCGGACTACGGCCTGGGGCGGCCGGAAGACCTGATGGCCGGGATCGGGTACGGCAAGTACTCCGCGCGGCAAGTGCTGGCCAAGCTGGCGCCGGCGGGGAGTGAACCGGTTACCGAGGGCGAGGAAGAGAAACCCGGTGGCTTCGTCAGTGCGGTGCGCCGCGTGTTCGGCGGCGACAGCGGCGCCAACGCCATCCGGGTGAAGGGCCAGGGCGATCTGCTGGTCTACCGGGCGCGCTGCTGCAATCCCATCCGCGGCGAAGCCGTGGTGGGTTATGTGACGCGCGGCAAGGGCGTGGCCGTACACGCACAGAACTGTCCCAACGTGGTGAACCTGATGTACGAGCCCGAGCGGCGCATTGACGTGGAATGGGCGGGCGAGGATAAGGCCCCCAGCGCGTATCCGGTGAAGCTGACTGTATTTTGTGATGACCGTTTCGGCATGCTCAAGCAAATCACCGCGGTGATCAGCGACACCAAGACCAATATCCGCAACATTGAAGCGCGCACCGCCAACGGGCAGGCGAATATTGACATCATCCTCGACATCGCCAACCTCAAACACCTGGAAAACATTATTGCCGGTGTGCGTAAGATTCCGGGTGTGCATGATGTGCAGCGGCTGCAGAAGATCTAGCCGCCAGCGTCTGCCATCAGCCGTCAGGAAAGCGACTTTCCATTCTGCAATCGAAAATCTAGAATCTGAGATTCACTGATAGTGAGCTGCTGCTACCAGGAGGCTTCATGCGCGAGGTGATCTCTACTAAGGATGGGCCGCAGGCGATTGGGCCGTATTCCCAGGCCATTAAAGCGAATGGATTTGTTTTTGTGTCGGGGCAGATTGCGCTCGATCCGGTGACGAATACTTTGGTGACCGGGGATGCGGGATTTCAGACCGACCGCGTGCTCAAGAATTTGTCGGGAATTCTAAAGGCCGCCGGGAGCGGACTGGAAAAAGTTGTGCGCTCGACCGTATTTCTCAAGAACATGGGTGATTTTGCGGCCATGAATGAGGTCTACGGGAGATTTTTCAGCTCGGCGCCCCCTGCACGTTCAACCGTCGAGGTGGCGAGGCTTCCCAAGGACGTGCTGGTGGAAATTGACGTGATCGCACTGGCATGAATCAACCACAGAGGACAGGAATTTCCGTTTTCAAGTGCCGGTAGCCAATTTAGAATCCAAGGGCCCGGTTTGAATGGCAATCATGAAGTCTGGAGAGCATGCATGCTGAAGAAAGTGATAGTTGTTTCAATGCTGGCGCTGGCGGCTTTGGCGTTTGCGCAAGGCAAGAAGTCCTCGGCGCCTGCCGCTGGCGGCCCAACCAAGGTTACGGGGAAGCCGACCAAGACCGCGGACGGGCTGGAATACTGGGACATCAAAGTCGGCACCGGGAAGACGGCAGAGAAAGGTTCGACGGTGACGGTTAACTACACCGGCTGGCTGACCGACGGCAAAATGTTCGATACCTCGGTTGGGAAGTCCCCCTTCAAAGTGGAAAACCTGGGCAATGCTCCAGTGATCAAGGGCTGGAACGAGGGCCTGGTCGGAATGAAGGTGGGAGGTAAACGGCAGTTGCGTATCCCCGGTGATCTTGCCTACGGGCAGCGCGGCTATCCGGGAGTGATCCCGCCGAACGCGACTCTGATCTTCGACGTGGAACTGCTGGGCGTGCAATAAGAACCGCTCAGATGGGGTGAATCTTTCTAGGCCAATTCTTTCTGGCTGGCGTCATCCTGAGCCCGAGAGGGCGAAGGCTCTTGCGCGCGGTGGCACAGACCTTTGCAGGACCGCGCCGGATCCCCTTCGGCTTCGCTCAGGGCAGGCTCTCGCCCGGCTGGAGAAGGCGCCGGGCTTCGGGATGACGCCTCCGGACGAACCACTGAGAATGCGGGCAAAAACACCTCAGTGTACTCTGTGGTTTTTTTACGCCTTGGTGACTTTGCCGCTGCTCAGGCAGGAGGTGCAGACACGCAGACGCTTGGTGGCGCCGTTTACCTTGGCGCGCACCGGGCGTAGATTGACGTTCCAGCGCCGCTTGGTGATGTTGTGCGCGTGGCTGATGTGGTTGCCGAATTGCGGCCCCTTGCCGCAGATGTCACAAGTTTGAGCCATGACCGCTCCAGATCCCTTCAAAACTTGATGTGCAAACGTTTATCTTAACGGATTCCCCGCGATTTGGCCAACCCCGGCGCCGTTGAGACGTTCCCGCTTCGCGAACTTTGCCGCCTTGCATTGTCAACCCAGCGGTGAGAGATCTTGATCCGGCGACCTCGCTCGCGGTCCTGAGCCTGTCCGACATGTCTGTGCGATACTGGAAAAGTGACCTCCGCCGACCCCAAATCCGTCAAAGTGAACCTGACAACAGGGACCGGCGTGGACATCGCGTGGAAGGACGGCCACCAATCGCACTACACCTTCCCCTTCCTGCGAGACGCTTGTCCGTGCGCCTTATGCAATGAAGATCGCGATAAGTCGGGGCGGAAGCCGGGTGAACCCCCCAAGCTTGCGCCGGGAGCCTTACCCCTGTTCAAGCCCGCGGCCCGGCCGACCAAAGCCGAGGCGGTGGGGAAATACGCCATCCGATTTCAGTGGAATGACGGACATGATCAGGGAATTTACTCCTGGCAGTTTCTGCGAGAGGTGTGCCCCTGCGAGGAGTGCAAGGCGGAAAAAACGGCGAAGGTCTAAACGCGGAGGACGCTGAGTACACAGAGAGATTTTCCATTGCCAATTTCCAATGAAATCAGGTTTCAATTGAAAATTGGCAATTGGCAATCGAAAATCATTCTTCCCGGGGCTGTCGATTCTTTGTCTTTCCTTGACCAACTCAACCCGCAGCAACGCGAAGCCGTCGAAGCTACGGAGGGCCCCGTGCTCATCTTGGCCGGCGCCGGCAGCGGCAAGACGCGTGTCATCACCTACCGCATTGCTCATCTAATCGAGAACCTGGGGGTGATGCCGGAGTCCATTCTGGCGGTCACGTTCACCAACAAGGCGGCCTCGGAGATGGTGGAGCGTGTCGAGAAGCTGGTGGGCGGGCTCTCGGTCGCCAAGCCGCTGATCTCGACGTTTCATTCTTTCTGCGTGAGGGTGCTGCGGCGTGACATCGAAGCGCTGCGCATTCCTTCCACCACACCGGGTCAGCCACCCGTCGGTCACACCAAACAGTTCGTCATCTATGACGAAGCCGACCAGCAGATGGTCGTCAAGTCGGTCATGCGGCGCCTGGGGGTTGACGATAAGCAGGTCACGCCGCGCTCCGTGCTCGCCCACATTTCCTGGGCCAAGAACCACATGCTCGATCCCCAGGAGGTCTATCTAAATTCGCACGATCCCAAGACCGAGCGCGTGGCCCACATCTACGAGGAGTACCGCAAGGAATTGCGCAAGGCCAACGCGCTCGATTTCGACGATCTCCTGCTCGAGGCCGTTCGCCTGCTGAAGGCGGTGCCCGCGGTGCGCGAGTACTACAACCGGCGCTTCCACTACTTGATGGTGGACGAGTACCAGGACACGAACCGCCCGCAGTACGAGCTGATGCGGCTGCTGGCAGGCACACGGCACAACGTCTGCGCCGTCGGCGACGAAGACCAGTCCATCTACTCCTGGCGCGGGGCGGACATCCGCAACATCCTGGAGTTCGAGCAGGATTTCCCCGAAGCGAAGATCATCCGGCTGGAGCAGAACTACCGCTCGACCCAGAACATCCTGCAGGCGGCGTCGGCGGTGGTGGCCAACAACATCAAACGCAAAGGCAAGAACCTGTGGACCTCGCGCCAGGGCGGGACGAAGATCGGCTACTACGAGGCGCCCGACGGCGAAAACGAAGCCCTCTTCGTGGCCGACCGGATTGCCAGTTACCTGCGTGAAATGGCCGACCGGGGCGAGAATGCGCGGGCAGCGGTGCTGTATCGCATCAACTCGCAGTCGCGCTTGTTTGAGGAGGCCATGCGCCGCTACCAGCTGAAGTATCACGTGGTGGGCGGGTTCTCGTTCTACGAGCGCGCCGAGATCAAGGACATGATCTCGTACCTCAAGGTCATCCATAACCCGGATGACTCGATCTCGCTGCTGCGCGTGATCAACACACCGGCGAGGGGCATTGGCAAGACGACAATGGAGACCGTTGAGCAGGTGGCGCTGGAGGCAGGGCTGTCATTGTGGGGCGCAATCGGCGAGATGATCCGGCGGCAATTGGTGCCGCAGCGGGCAGTCGCAGCGCTGCGGGGATTTCATGAGCTGATCGAGGATGCGCGAGCGATGGCGGCGGGTAAGTACGTAGAGAGGCTGGAGGAGACTGCAAGCCGTAGCGCCGGCGTCCCGCCGGCAACCCGGGTAGCGGAGGCCGAGGAGGAGACCGAGTTCGATCCGACCGCCTTCGATTTCGGAGGGATGGAAGAACAGGAGGGCGGAGGCTCTCCGGATGGCCGGCGGGACGCCGACGCTACCGCCGATGCTTTCCGGGCCCCCGGTGGCCCGGCCAATACCGCCGAACTGCTGAAGTTTCTGATTGACCGCACCGGGTACATCAAGCAACTGGAGGAAGAAGATACTCCTGAGGCCTACTCGCGGATCGAGAACCTGCGCGAGTTGGTCAATGCCGCAATGGATTCGCGGGATCGCGGCGAGACACTCGACCAATTCCTGGACCACGCGGCGCTGGTGAGCGATGCCGACGCCTACGACGAGCGCGCCCAGATCACTCTGATGACTCTGCACGCGGCCAAAGGCCTGGAATTTCCCTTGGTGTTTCTGTGCGGGCTGGAGGAGGGACTGTTCCCGCACTCGCGCACCTTCCTGCAACCCGACGATATCGAAGAGGAGCGGCGGCTGTGCTACGTCGGCATGACGCGGGCGATGGACACTCTCGTCCTCACCCGCGCGGTGTATCGCAGACGGTACGGCACCGATCTTCCGGAGGCCAGCGTGCCTTCGCGGTTTCTGGAGGAGGTGCCGGCGGAACTGGTGGAGGACATCGGGGTGCCGCGCCGAGCTGCGCGGACAAAGCCTGCCCTGAGCTCGCCGAAGGGAGTGTCCGCGCCACACGAGCCGGTGCACTACGCCTATGAAGACGAAGACCAGAGCGCAGTTTGGACGGAGCGCAAAAAGCAGCGGGCCTACTCCGGCAGGACCTACAACTCCATCGAGAACATCGCCGAGTTCTTTGCCTCGCGGGGAAAGAAGTTCAGCCTCCCCAAGCTGCCGGTCGAGGAGCCCAAAGGCAAGAAGGGGTTCCGGCCGGGGCAGAAAGTTCGCCATCCCAAGTATGGCCAGGGCATGGTCTACCAGCGCGAAGGCGAGGGTGATGACGCCAAGATTACGGTAAAATTCGATGGTTTTGGATTGAAGAAGCTGGTAGAAAAGTACGCGCAGCTGGAGAAGGCGTAAGAACAGCAATTAGCAATTGGCATTTAGCCCTTAGACATTTCAAAAGAGGAAAGAAAAGCATTCATGGCTAATACGAAGAGTCTGAGCAGGGAAGAACGCAAGAAGGCGAAGCGGGCGGCACGCAAGAAGCGCAAAGCGGAAAAGCCGCTGAAGCCGCGGGAGTACGCGCGCGGCTCGGCCAAGCGCAAGGTTAAGAAGATGGCCCGCGGCCAGGCCAAGCGGTAGGCGAGGCTGCTGGCAGCAAGAAGACGCAAGGTCCCTCGACTCGCCGTGAGCTTCCTGGGGAAGCTCATGGCTTCGCTCGGGATGACAACGGAGTGGAAAGGGGCCCTTTGGCACAAATACCGTCCACTAATCAGCAGGCCACCAAGACCGTCGAGGCGGGGAACTCCGGGCACCAGCTCCTGCGCTGCAAGTCCATCGACAAGCTGATCGCCGAGGCCGAGGAGCCCGAGCACCGGCTTAAGAAGACTCTCGGTCCGTGGTCCCTGACCGCACTCGGGATCGGGGCCATCATCGGATCGGGTATCTTCGTGCTCACCGGCACCGCCGCCGCCGGAGAGCACTTCGAAGCGCCTTCCATCCTGCACGCCCAGGTGCTGGACCTGATCACCAATTTCCTGCGCACAGGAAGCACAGCAGGCGCGCTGATGCACGGGCGTCCGGCGGCAGGGCCGTCCATTGCAATCTCGTTTATTCTGGTCGCCTTTGCCTGCAGCTTTGCGGGACTGTGCTACGCCGAACTGGCTTCGATGATCCCCATCGCTGGCAGCGCCTACACCTACTCCTACGCCACCCTGGGCGAGATTTTTGCCTGGATCATCGGCTGGGACTTGATTCTGGAGTACGTGGTCAGCAACGTCGCCGTCGCGGTCGGCTTCAGTGGCTACACCAAGGCGCAACTGGCGGCTTTTGGCATCAACCTGCCCGATCAGTGGGCCAGCCCAGTGTGGGCCTCGGGGCACTGGACCGGTGCGTACTTCAACGTGCCGGGGTTTCTCATCGTCTTCATCTTGACGCTGCTTCTGGTGCGCGGGGTGCGGGAGTCGGCGGAAGCCAACAACGTGATGGTAGCGATCAAGATCGGAGCCATCCTCACCTTCCTGGTGGTGGGCGGCATGCTGATCAATCCCGCCAACTGGAAACCGTTTGCTCCGTCCGGGTTCGCCGGCATCGTCACCGGCGGCGCGATTGTTTTTTTCACCTACATCGGGTTCGATTCGGTGTCCACCGCGGCTGAGGAGTGCCGCAGCCCGCAACGCGATTTGCCATTTGGCATCATTGCGTCGCTAATAATCTGCACACTGCTCTACGTAGGCGTGGCGGTGGTGCTGCTGGGCATGATGAAGTACACGACATTTGTCTCCGGCAAAGCTGCCGAGGCTCCTGTCGCTTACGCCCTGCAGCAGTTGGGCGCGCATCCGTTCTTCCGCTCGGTGATAGTGGTCGGCGCGCTGACCGGCATGATCTCGTCGCTGCTGGTCTTTCAGTACGGCCAGGCGCGAATCTGGTACGCCATGTCGCGCGATGGTCTGCTGCCCAAGCTGTTCTCCGCCGTGCATCCCAAGTTCAAGACGCCGCACTGGTCCACCTGGATCGCCTGCTTCGCGGTGGGAATTCCGGCGGGGGTAGTGGATATTGGCGACGCCGCTGATCTGTCGAACATCGGTACGCTCTTTGCCTTTGTTTTGGTTTCCTTGGGCGTGATATTGCTGCGCCGGCGGCAACCCGAGCGGAAGCGCGCCTTCCGGGTCCCGTTCGTGCCGTGGTTTCCATTGATTTCCGTGGTGCTGTGCGGCGGGTTGATGACTGGATTGACGGTGATCACCTGGATTCGCTTCGTCGTGTGGCTGGCGATTGGCCTGTGCATCTACATCTTCTACAGCCGCCACCACAGCGAGTTCGCCAAAGCTCACCGCTAAGCGCACTCGGCAGGCAGAAACTTCAGATTGCAGATTTCAGATTGCAGAATTGTGAAGCAGGACTTCCGCAATCTAAAATCTTGAATCTGAAACCATGAACGTCAGTGCCAGTCCGGTCGCGAAGCCATTCCTGCTTTCTCTGCCCAAAGCGGAGCTCCACCTCCACCTCGAAGGAGCTATCGATCCCGCGACTCTGCTGGAGCTGAGGCAGCGCCACCACTGCGCCGGAACGCTGGCCGAGATTGAGCGGCTTTATCAGTACACTGATTTCACCGGCTTCCTCATGGCCTTCAAGGCCATCACCGAAGACCTGCGGACTCCCACGGACTACGAGCTCATCACCTACCGCCTGATGGAAAAGCTGAAAACGGAAAGCGTGCTGCACGCCGAGGTATATGTCTCAGTCGGCGTGTGTCTGTGGCGCAAGCAGGATTTTGACGGCATCTTCGAGGGCCTGGAGCGTGGGCGGGAGCGCGGGCAGAAGGACTTCGGCGTCTCGCTGCTGTGGATCTTCGACGCGGTACGCCACTTCGGCCCGGTCGAAGCTCAGCATGTCGCGGAGCTGGCCGTGCTTTATCAAGGGCGGAACGTTGTCGGCTTTGGGATTGGCGGCGACGAGCGGCGCGCCGCTCCGGAATTGTTCCGCGATGTTTACGCTTATGCCGCCGACCATGAGCTGCGGTTGACGGCGCATGCCGGCGAAACCGCGGGTCCGGAATCCGTGTGGGGCGCGCTGAATCTGCACGCTGAGCGCATCGGCCACGGACTCACCGCCTGGCAGGATCCGGAGCTGGTCGAGGAGTTGTCCACACGGCAGGTGCCGGTGGAGATCTGTTTGACCAGCAACCTGCGCACGGGATGCTGCCACGCTCTGGCCGAGCATCCGCTGCGAAATTATTTCGACCAGGGCCTGATGGTCACGCTCAACACTGACGATCCTGCCATGTTCCGTACCTCGCTGGCGCAGGAGTATCAGTTGGCCCGGGAGAATTTCGGCTTCACCGACGAGCACTTGCGCGAACTGGCGCGGAATTCCTTCGAGGCGTCCTTTCTTCCCGCGGAAAAGAAGCTGGCCTTCCTGAATTTGTTTGACTCCGCGGCTGCGCGAACGTAGCCTGAGTCGCGGGCCCGTCGTTCCCTTCAAATGGCGGGGTTTGAGGCATGAAGCTACCTTCCCTCGCACTTTTCTGTCTGAGCGCATTTCTTTGGGCCCAGCCCAAGCCCACACAACTGGTTTTCACCAACGTCAACATCGTGGACCCGCGCGATGGTTCGATCAAGCCCAACATGACGGTGGTCGTCGCCAACGGCCACATTAAGGCTATTGCCCGTGTGGGGCTGATCGGCAAGGGCCGCGATCTGGAAGTGATCAACGCGAATGGCGAATACATGATTCCCGGCCTCTGGGACATGCACGTGCACAGCGCCTTCGCGGACGCGCCCTGGGACGAGAACGTCATCTACCCGCTTTACGTCGCCAACGGGATCACGGGAATTCGCGACATGGGCGGCGATCCACAACTGCTGGAACGGCGGCGGCAACGGATCAATCAGGGCCAACTGCTCGGGCCCCATATGGTCATGGTGGGTCCGTTTCTCGACGGGAGCAAGAATGACGCCCAGACGTTGGCGGTGGACACGCCCGCCAAGGCGCGCGACGCGGTAGACAGTGTGAAGCAACGCGGCTTCGACTTCGTCAAGATCCTGTCACGCATACCGCGAGACTCCTACTTCGCGATCGCCGAGGAATCGAAAAAGGACAAGATTCAATTCGTTGGCCATGTCCCCGATACGGTCAGTGTGGCTGAGGCCTCGGCCGCCGGGCAACGCAGCATTGAGCACCTGACGGGAATCTCGCTGGCCTGCTCTTCTCGGGAAGAGCAGCTGAGGCAGCTTCGGCTGGACTCACGGGCGAAGCACGACTTCGCCGCCTATGAAGCCGCGGGCATGCAAGCCATCGCCACCTACGACGCGGCCAAGGCCCACGCACTCTTCGCGCAGTTCGCCGCCAACCATACCTGGCAGGCGCCCACGCTGGTGTGGACGCATGCCAACGCCAATCTGGATGATCCGGACATCAGCTCAGATCCACGGCTGAAATATTTGCCGGCCAAGGTGCGGGCCCAGTGGGACCCCAAAACCCTGCTGCAACATGCCTCGCCCCACGAAATGGCCGACCTGAAAACGGAATTCGCCAGAGACATGGAACTGGTCAAGGGCCTGCAGGCCGCCGGTGTGCCCCTTCTGGCCGGCAGCGATGGCCCTGACCCCTACGTGTTTCCCGGGTTCAGCCTGCACGACGAACTGGAGTGGCTGGTCAAGAGCGGTCTCACGCCCCTGCAGGCGCTCGAGGCCGCCACCAGCGGCCCCGCCTCGTTCTTGGGCAGTTCCGACCGATACGGAGCGGTCGAGAAAGGCAAGGTTGCCGACCTGGTCCTGCTCGATGCCAATCCCCTGGATGACATTCGCAATATCCGGAAAATCGCCGCCGTGGTTTTGGGCGGGAAGTATTATTCTCGGAAGGATCTCGACAATATCCTGGCGCAAGTCGAGGCGGCCGCCGCAAAAGACTAGCACCGAGCTGCCCCGAGGGACATCGAACTGCAGAAACGCAGTTCGCTGCGCCTCTCCCTGGTCCACGACATGCCTCTACACATCGGAATCGTCGCCTGCAGTGCCGAAGGGGCCGCACTCTGCTATCGCACCGTCTGCCTGGAAGGGCAGCAACTCCTGGGGCGGCACGACCATCCCGAAGTCTCCATGCACACGCACTCGCTGGCGGAATACATGCGCTGCGTGGATGCGAACGACTGGGCCGGCGTGGCCGAGTTGATGCTGTCTTCTGCGGAGAAGCTTTCCAAGGCAGGGGCTGACTTCCTGATTTGTCCCGATAACACCATCCACCAGGCCTTCGATCTGGTGGAGCACCGCTCGCCGCGGCCCTGGCTGCACATTGCGCGCGAGGTGGCCAACGAAGCCAGGCACTGCCACTACAAGCGCCTGGGCGTGCTGGGCACGCGCTACTTGATGGAAGGGCCGGTGTATCCGGAGAAGCTGAAAGCGGCCGGCCTGGAACACCGCATCCCCGGCGCCAGAGAACGGGAAGAGATCAACCGAATCATCTTCGACGAATTGGTGAACGCGCAGTTCCTGCCGCGCTCGCTCGCCTATATGACGGAGGTGATTCGCCGGCTGGCAGCCGAGGGCTGCGACGCCGTGGTACTGGGATGCACCGAGATTCCGCTGCTGGTGACCCCGGAGACCTCGCCGCTGCCCCCGCTGGATTCGACCCGGCTGCTGGCGCGGGCGGCGTTGAAGAAAGCAGTTGGCAGTTAGCAATTGGCATTTAGCCAATGCGGCCCCCCAGAAACGTACTGGGCCTGCTCTTGGATGACCATGCCGCCAACACACCAACTCAAGTTCCGCTGGATCACCGGGAAGTTTGCGGTCTGCCGGCTGCCAGCCGATGCTCCGCTCCCGGACTGGGCGCTCCACGGCGCTTTCACCTCTGTCACCCGCACGGCGGACGAGCTTTCTGTCGTTTGTCCCGAAGAGAGTGTCCCGGCAGAAGTGAAGTCCGATAAAGGTTGGATCTGTTTCAAACTCGAAGGCCCGTTTCCCTTCTCGCAGACGGGCGTGTTGTCGTCTTTCATCGACCCCCTCGCCGCCAATGGCGTCCCCATCTTTGCCATCGCAACCTTCGACACCGATTACGTGTTGATCAAAGAGGAGTATTCCGGCGTGGCTTTGAGCGCCCTTGAGCAAGCCGGGCACGAAAGCATTTAGCAGTTAGCAACGAGCAGTTAGCCACTTCAGGCTCTTGCCAGCCCGCGCCAGGCCCTAACTCGTATGGCAGGACCACGCCCGGTGCCGTACCACGATCATCCCAACGCTGAATGCCCGCTCTCCATTCATCTGCCGCCCCTGCCATTCGCCGCGCAAAATGCGCCGAATGCTGTTTCGAATGATGCGGTTAGCGATCGAATGTGTTCTAATCATGGCTTAGCTTCATGCCCTCCAGTCGTACCAGCGTGCGCCGCCGCTTCAAGGCGCTCCACCGGAATCTCCGCGGAGCGCACATGGTTGCGCGCGCCTTCATGTCCACTGAGCATCCCCTGCTGGCACACATCATTCCGGTTCGCCGCTGCAATCTGGCCTGCAAGTACTGTAACGAGTACGACGATTTCTCCAAGCCGGTGGTGACTGAGGCCATGTTCCAGCGGGTGGATAAGCTGGCCGCGCTCGGCACCTCGGTCATCACCATCAGCGGCGGCGAGCCGCTGCTGCATCCGGAACTGGACGACATCATCCGCCGCATTCGCAAGCGCGGCATGGTCGCGGGCCTGATCACCAACGGCTACCTGCTGACCGGGGAGCGGATTCAAAAGCTGAACCGGGCCGGGCTGGAATGGCTGCAGATCTCGATTGATAACGTCACCCCGGACGACGTCTCGAAGAAAAGCTTGAAGGTTCTGGACAAGAAGCTACAACTGCTCGCTGAACATGCCGACTTTCACGTGAACATCAATTCCGTGGTTGGCGGCGGCGTGAGCAATCCGCAGGATGCGCTGGTGATCGGCAAACGCGCGCTGGAATTGGGCTTCAGCTCGACGGTGGGCATCATTCACGACGGCGACGGGCAGCTGCAGCCGCTGGGAGAGGAAGAGCGCCGCGTCTACCACGAAATGAAGGCGATGGAGAAGCGCAGCTTTACGCGCGTGAACGCCTTCCAGGACAACATCGCCCAGGGGCGGCCCAACCAGTGGCGCTGCCGCGCGGGGGCGCGCTACCTCTACATCTGCGAAGACGGCCTGGTGCACTATTGCTCGCAGCAGCGCGGCTATCCTGCGGTCCCCCTGGAGAAGTACTCAGTCGCAGACATCCGGCGGGAGTATGTGACCGAGAAATCGTGCGCCCCGCACTGCACGGTTTCCTGCGTGCACCAGGTGTCCATCTTCGATTCCTGGCGGGCGCCACAACAACCCGGCGCCGAGCCAGTCGGCGGACTGGTTCAGATCGAATAGGGCCCGTTTCCTTCCTTCTAAGTAGAAGAATCCACGCCAGATGAAGGTGTCATCCTGAGCGCGAGAGCGGGATGGATCTTGCGTGCAACGGCACGAGTCTGCCAGCAAGGCATTGCCGCCCCACGCAAGATCCCTCTCCGGCTGGCGCCGGGTTCGGGATGACGCCGAATAGGAGCGCGGTCCAGAGCTGCTAGTTCCAAGCGGGTGTCATCCTGAGCGCAAGAGCGCGAAGGATCCTGCGTGCAGCGGCACGAATTGGCTGGCGAAGGCAGCTGGCGCCCGCGCAAAATCCCCTTCGACTTCGCTCAGGGCAGGCTCTTGCCCCGGCTGAACTGCGTCGGGCTTCAGGATGACGCCACCATCGAGGGTATCTATTTCTTCGCCGTCGGTGGCAACAGTCCATTCAACCGCAGATACATGGCGGCGATGCTGTAGTGGTCGGTCCAGTCATTGGTGAGAGCGAGCACGGCGAAGGCGCGTGTGGTCTTGCGGCCTCCCCACACTTCGATGGGATCGCTGAACTTGGAATCGGTGATCTTGGGAATGGCGGTGTCACAGAAGGCGAAGGAAGCTTTCAGCGCGGCGACCAGCTTGTCCTTGCCGTCGGTCTCTTTCAGTTCCTGGGCCTTGGGCTCGGGCACGTCCGCCGCCAGGGCGCACAGATAGTAGTTGGCCTCGGTCATGTGCATGACCAGATGGGCGAAGGTCTGCTGCTGCGCTGTGGGCTTAAAGCTGAACTTGTCTGCCGGCATCTCCTCGACCGCGGCAATCATGTTCTTCTCTTGCCGGGGAAGCATCTCCTTCACGATGGACGAAACCGGGTCCTTCTGCTGCGCGAACAAGACCGCACTTGAAGCCAACAACATGCAGACGGCAACAATACGTGTCATGACAAGCCTCCAGGAAGTGCGGAGCAAGGATACAACCTCGAATGGCCGATTTGCTACCGAAGGGCTAGCGATTTTCAATATCCAATTGCCAATTGGCAATTGAAAATCGGCAATCGCCAATCTCTACTGCCCTTTCGTCTTCTCCCGCGCTCCCATCGCCTTGACCGGAGGCCGCATGCCCGGGCCACCGTGGGTGCGGCGCATGTCGGCGGCCAGTTCCTTGATCTCGGTCAGATCGCGCTGCATCTCGCTCCAGCCATACCACAGGGCATAGTCCGGGCTGGCGTGGAAAGTGCCCTGGAAGGTGCGCATGCGGTGCTCCAGGTACATGACAAACAGCTTCTGCTCGATCACCGTGGGCGCGTCGTGGAAGGTGAGCAGGTTGGGGAAGGCGTAAGCATAGTTCTTGGGCTTGGGAAGCACCCCGTCTTTGTAAAGGCCGGCCACAATCTGGATCGCCTCCGCCATCAAGTGGTCGGCATTGCGGATCATGTCGTCGCCCAGGTGAAGCTGCTGTTTGGCGAAATTGAGCGAGTGGCACTGGTTGCAGGTCTTTAGCATCTTGTCGCGCTCGCGCTGCCAGTCTTCCTGGGTAAGGCGCGCGACATCGGCAGCCTTGACGGTTTCCAGCAATGCGGTGGGCTTGCCATCGGGATCAAGCACGCCGAGGGCCTGAAGAATGGTTGCGCGGTCCGCTGCCCACTGCTTGTCCTCGGGCATGGGCAGACGGACGGCGAGGAATCCCCAGGCGGTGCGAACTTCGTGGTTGCCCTCCTGCATATGGCAGGTCTGGCAGGTGGGGGCGGCGGCATCGGCGGGCAAAATTTTGCGCTGCTTCAGGTCCTCACGCACCCCGTGCTTGGAGGACGAGTACATCTCCCACTGGGGATGATCGAACCCCATGTGGCAGCTCTCGCAGGCCTGTGGCTGCTTGGCTTCTTCTACTGAGAACGTATGGCGGGTGTGACAGGAGTCGCACGACGCCGTACCGTATTCATTCTCCACGCGGTTGAGGGCCTCCATGTCAGCAGGCGACTTCAATCCGATCTTGTGGCAGCCGCCGCAACCCTTCTGCCCTTCGATCATGGCCATCGGCTGCCAGTGGATGGTGGGCATGGCCAGCATGGCTGCCCACGCCATGGAGTGCTTGCCTTTCTTGTACTGCTCGACCTGGGTCTCGTGGCAGGGGGCGCAGGTATCGGGCGTGGGAATTTTCACTTTGGCCACGTCGTCGGCCGAAGTGTGCTGGTCGCCGTGGCAGGTGACACAGGTGACGTCCAGCTGGCTGTGCTTGCTCAGCTTCCAGTCGGAGACGATGTTGGGCGTGACCTTGGTGTGGCAGTCAATGCATTGCGAAGCCGAGGCAGGTTGCTGAGCATGAAGCGTTGCGGAAAAAGACAGGAAAAGGAAAAGCACGGAGGCTAGCCTTGAACTCATAAACACCTCCCCAAGCGCTGAGGATTATCGTGCCGGCCGAGTTGCCAGTCTGTGATCCAAGTCACGGGCGTGGCAAGGGATCAGGCACAGAGCTCTTGCTACGAGAACAGCGCTCCTAAGCCTGCTCCGGCCAGGGTGAAGAACACCCACCAGCCAAAAACGATCGCCATGGCCGTGCCGCGCTTCACCTTGCTGACGCAAGTGAAGCCGATAGCGGTGAGCACCAGGGTCCAGATGAGAAAGATGTCGAGCGACGAAGCCAGGCTATAGAGAAACGGCGAATCTGCCGGGTTCAAGAAGTAGCCGGGATTGGTGGCCACCGGATTCTGGAAGGTGAACGAGTCCGTACTCGCGCCCGCCAGCAGGGACACGACGGCCAGGACAACCTTCAACAAGCCGGGGAGGCTGGCATACATGACGATGGCAAGAGCAGCCTTAAACTTGACGTCTGCCCCTGCAGCCAGCTTGAACGTGCCAAACAGGACGGCCGCGATGATTACCAGGATCACAAGCTGAAGCGCCGGGAATGCATAGGCAATGATTTTGGTGACTTTGGCGCCTTGTTCCATCTGCTGCTCGCGCTGCTCCGGGGTCAACTGCTCCAGGCGCGCCTGCGTCTTGGGTTGGGCCTGCATCTGGTTTTCCATGGCCTTGCGGAACCCCACCTTCTGGCCGGCCACGTAAACAAACCCCACTGAGAAGATGACCATCAGCAAGAATGGCCCCCACCAGGCCGCGCTGCGGCGCAGGTCGGCGAAGGTTTTCGACGGCGCAACAAAGGTGTTGATAATGCGCGCGGGTTCGGAAAGCGGCGCGGCTTCCGGTGTGGGAGAAACGGTGACAGAACTCATCGACCCTCCTTTTGGGTAAGCAGGCTTGCGGCGGATTCTAGTCTTTGAAGTGGGAGGGAGACAAGGGCTGGATACCCGTTATTGTTGCTGCGCGGCTGTCATGGTCCGACTCACTTCAGTAGCGGGAATTAGGGGGGGTCCTCACAGAAGGTATCGTTGGCGTCCTCTTGGTATGCCTTCAGACTCTGAGTCAAGGCCTCGCTGCGCTTGGAAGGCAGGCTCTCTCCAAGCTGCCGCAGGTAGGCGCCCAAGATCTCGAGAGCCGGCTGGTGATAGGCACGGTTGACCTCCCGTTCGTCAGGTTCGTTGAAGGCATCGGGATGGTCTTCTTGGAGGGCAATCGCAGTCAGGGTCTCCAGAAAGCCGCTGGTCACCACAAAATCAGAATCGGTCATGCGCTGCTCCAACAATTCCCGGGCGAGCTGGCGGTGCTGACTCTGCAAAATTCCCAGCCATAACAGTTCCTGCCAGTATTCCTTGTTCACGCCTCTGTAATGACGAGCCAATGCCCGGAGGGAATCTTCCGTGTCCAGCAACCGGATGGTATTTACCGGATCCCAACAGCGTGACCCTTCCTGGGGCAGGCCGACGCACTTGGCGCGATCAAATTGCCGCAAGGCCTCGGTCAAAGTGGCTTGGGACCAGGCGTGATCCTCTTTCAGGTCGAACACCAGCGGATTGGACGTAAGTTCAATCGCCGTTCGCTCTTCAGTCGGCCCTGTTGCAACGGATGCGACGTCCGCGCTCACCAGAGTGCAGGAGTAACGTCCGGGCTGCAGGAACTGCACTTCGTCATTGGCGGTAAACACGTAAGACAGAGGATCGGGACCGAGAGGGACTTCTCCATGTCCGCTAGTGCCGCTGCCGATTCCACTGCCAACGCCGCAATGTTCGCCGCTATGAAGAAACCGTGCCGCGCTGATGCGGCCATCGGTCCTGCGGCGATCGATGGTTCGATTCGCCGGCTCACACCGCAGTTGCCAGGAGTGGCCTCCTTGCAGTCGCAGGTTGCTTACGCGACCATACCACCCCGGTTGGGAGGCCAAGTATTGCAGTCGCAGTTCGATCGCCTCCCCGAAGTGAAACTCCTTCCGGCCATCCTTGGTTTGCAAAATGAGTGCAAGGCCAGGAGCCCCGCGGATGGGTTGAGTGGACTCCGCACCAGGGCGCGGCTCGCTTTGCGTGTAAGCCGCCGCCGAACAAAGCAGCAACATAGCGGCGATCAGAGCCTTGATGCGGAGAGAGAGCGCGGGGAACACGGCTAGGCCATCTCCATCACAGGTGTGGCTGCGAGCAAAGACTTGGTATAGGAATGCGAAGGGGCCGTCGTGAGTTGCTCCGTCGGCCCCGCTTCCATGATTTCCCCCCGATACATCACCGCAACACGCGTGGCCAGGTAGCGCACCACGGGCATGGAGTGCGAGATGAACAGGTAGGTCAGCCCGAACTCGCGCTGCAGTTGCGCCAGCAGGTTGACGATCTGCGCGCCCACGCTGACGTCAAGGGCGGAGACCGGCTCGTCGGCCACGATGAACCGCGGCCGCAGCGCGAGGGCGCGGGCAATGCCGATGCGCTGGCGCTGGCCTCCGCTGAACTCGTGCGGAAAACGCCGCAAGGCCGACTCGTCCAACCCCACGGCACGAAGCAGTTCGGCCACGCGGGTGCGGCGGGCGGATGCTGTCATCTTCTCGTGAATGATCAGCGGCTCGCCGATGACGTCCTCCACCCGCATGCGGGGATCGAGCGAGCCGAACGGATCCTGGAAGATGATCTGCATGTCGCGGCGCAGGCGGCGCATGTGCGAGTGGTTGGCCGCCAGCAGGTCGATTCCGTCAAAGCGGATGCTGCCCGAAGTTGGCTCGATCAACCGCAGCGCCAGGCGTCCCAGGGTGCTCTTGCCCGATCCCGATTCCCCGACCAAGCCGAGCGTTTCGCCGGGCTCGATGTCCAGCGAAACGTCATGTACCGCCCGCACTTCGCCCCTGGCCCCACCGCCGAAGATGGATTCGCCCAGGGGAAAGACCTTGGTCAGGTTGCGAAGTTCGAGCAGGGGCACGGATCTACTCTCTCATAAAATGTGACAGCCAAGACTTGAGCTTGCACACCATGCTGTCGGATGGGGTCGCTACTGTCAAACAGATCCTTCTCCTCCGCGTGGGGTTTTGAGTTCCGCATGGGCCTAGTGGCCCACCCATTGGCATGAAAATGTGGTTGAGTTGTGCGTGTACGCTGGTGGAGCGTGGACGGCGCAGATCTGTTTGCACTCTGGATGAAGTGAGGCCGTTTTTGAGTTTGGTCG
>DATKLE010000110.1:0-18128 GCA_035542575.1 Terriglobales bacterium
CGACCAAACTCAAAAACGGCCTCACTTCATCCAGAGTGCAAACAGATCTGCGCCGTCCACGCTCCACCAGCGTACACGCACAACTCAACCACATTTTCATGCCAATGGGTGGGCCACTAGGCCCATGCGGAACTCAAAACCAAGAAGGGGCCGAGTACATCGTTGCTCCGCGCCGGGCCGCGTACAGCCCTTCCACTCGACCTTCTTCGCCGCGAGCACCGGCTCGATTACCCGGTGGGCCAAGCCCTCAAGCGCAACCTGTAGTAAAACTGTAGTAGCGGAGGGATGCGTGAGCGGTCGAAACGGGCGGTCTTGAAAACCGCTGTACCCGAAAGGGTACCGGGGGTTCGAATCCCTCTCCCTCCGCCAGGGCGCGTTTATCGCAGCAGGGTCACGTAATAGGCGTTGTTGCCAGAACGAAGGTCTTTGCCATAGGAGAAGACCAGTCCCACTCCAAACACACGCACTTTCGCCTGTGCCCCCGTATCCCAGAGCCATTTATGAGAGCCCAGGCCGGGTGAGGTGTCGGTGATCTTGCCCGTGTCCAGGAAGGGCCCCAGCTTCACCGCGAGCAGGCCATTGTGAAAAATGTTCTTGTCCGCTTCCCAGTTCGACAGGAAATAGGTACCTCCCAGGGGAGCGCTGCCCTTGCGCCCGTCGCGGGTTCCGATGTGGGCGCGCATCCCGAGGTCGTTATCGCGCTCCACGCCGAGCATGAATAGTTCATCGAAGGGGACGTCCCCGAAGGTCTTGCCGGCGCGAACCTGCTGCTGCATCTCGTAGTCGTCGCCCTCGGGTCGCGGGAACCAATGCAGGCGCAAACCGCCCTGCAACTTGAGAAATCCGTGGCCCGGCTGCGACCAGATGCGTCCCAGTTGCGAGGAGGCCTGCCCGTCGAGAGTGAATCTTCGCTCCGGCAATCGCCACAGAGCGGCGCTTACCTGAGTCATTTGTTTGAGCTGGTAGCCCTTGGAGAGCAGCGCGGAGGTGAGAGCGGGCCCCGGGATGACGCTGCGGAAATCGCGATGTGACACTTCGGCGCCCACCGACCAGGTCCAGCGGCCGCTCTCGAAGGAGGTGAGTTCGGCGGCCACCGCTTCGCGGCGAAGGTTGAACCCGCCCAGAAGCGGCGCGGGGCCGGAGAAAGAATCCCGGATATCCCAGTTCTCGCTGCGCAGATCAACATTAAATCCGTAGCGCCATTTCGGATTGCCCGCCAGCGGAGCCGAGAGCTCCGCCAAGGCGCGGCGCTTCTCGGCATCCCAGCGAAAGAGCCCTGTGATGTTGATGGCTCGGCGATTCAGGTTGAAGTACTTGGGGTAGATAGTCTGCCAGGGGAGTCCGTGAAATACCTGAAAGAGAGCTTCCCAGGTGCTGCTGCCCCAGCCGTTGCGCTCATGGTTGCGGAACACGGCGTCGAAAGCGCCGTCGGGGCGCGCCTGGAGATCGAAGTGGTAGCTGGGAAAGACTCCGAGGCCGCGGACGCGGGTCTCAGAAGTCAGGAACTCGGGTAAACGCAAGGTGCTGGCCGGCGAAAAGGCAAAGGCGCGGTCGAGAAGTTCCGGGTCCAGGCGAGGGACCGGGTCGGCAGTCACAGCCTCGATGCGGGGCTTGTCCACGCGGTTCCAATACTTGAGCGCGGCTTCGAGATTGCTCTGCAGAAAATAGATGGTGGCAAGAAAATCGTTGGCGTAGGCATCGGCGGGGTCGAGTTGCAAGGCGCGGCGCAAGTAGCTGGCGGCTTGCGGATAACGCTTTTGCTTAAAGGCAACGCCGGCGAGTTCGATGGGGAAGCGCTTGTCCCGTGGGCGGAGCCGGGCGCCTGCCCTGAAGGCGTCGCGGGCGTTGTCCCAGCGCCCCAGGCGGGCAAGGGCGGTTCCGTAGCAGTAGTCGAGCTCCGCGGAGGGTGTGGGAATCGAGCGGACCAGGTCAATGATGGCCTGCCAGTTCTCCTGGGCCAGAAATTGCCGCGCTCGATCTTCGTCCGCCGCGGTCTGCCCGAGCACAGCGAGGGCATGGGACATCACGACGAGGAAGACGGTTGCGGTGCGGGTCAATGACCTTCCGGTTGCGGCAGCGCCAGCAGCGTCCAGTTGCCGGCAGCTGTCCATTCCTGATCGAAGCTGGAGCGATGCTGCTTGAGCAGTTTGCGCTCAGCAGGATCGTTCACCAGCACCAGTTGTTCCTGCCAGTTCAGTCCGGTGACTACCACGTAGTGGAGCGGAGCGTTGGCTGAAGGCTTCAGGGCGACAATCAGCGGGCGGCCCTTCTCCAGATGCTGTTTGAGGTCTGCCCATTGGCCGCGAAAGGCAAAAGTGCGAAATCCACGCTGCTGAAAGTACTTCTCCAGCTCCGAGGCGTAGATGCCGTGGGCCTGGCGGGAGAACAGGGCGCGCTGAATCCGGGCGGCGTCGCCGCCATCGTCTGCCCGCCCCTGCTGGCGCGCCCAGTACTGCATGACCATGGCGATGCTGGCCGAGCCGCAGCCGTCCTTCTGCTGCTTCACGAAGGGGACATCGAGCCAGACACCCGAGGGCTCGGCGGCGAGAAGGACCCCGCACACGCTGAGCAGCACCGCCAGCATTCGTGCTACGCGAACAAGCATGGATTTTACCGGACGGCGACGATGATCAGAATAAGCGCCGCGATGGCCAGGATGATAATGATCAAGTCGCGGTCACTGAGCGTGCCTGCAGCGAAGTCGGCCTGCGCCTTGTCGGCACGCGCCGCCAGTTGCGCCAGTTCCTGGTCGCTGAGTGTGGAAACCGCGTTCTTCACCCGCTCGGGATCAAGATGAGCCGACTTCAACGCCTTCTGCGCGACTTCTGAAGAGACAAATTGCCGGACCGTCTCCAGGTTGTGCTGCCGGAGCTGGGTAGCGGTTAACCGCGCTTCTTGCAAGTCGGCTGGGCTCACCACGTGGGCCTGGGCAAATAGACTCGGGGGAACCGCGAAAATGGTGGCCAGGATACAGGCCGTTACCACCCGGGCAGACTGCTTCAGATCGAAACGCATGCGTTGCATCCTCCGAATGGAATCCCGGCCAGAGGTGGTGCGAAACATTATACCGTCCACATTGGATGCCGGGAGCAGCCCGGGAGTTTTCATTGATGGGTAACACAAACGATAAACAGAGGTTTAGGGATGCGTCCGGGGTCAGAGCTCTTGCACTTTCGTCTGCAACTCGCGCGCAATCCGCGCCGGATCGCTGCCGGGCTCAAAGCGCACGGGCCGGCCAATCCTCACCGTGATGGCGTGGGGCCAGGCAACCTTCTTTCCTGCCTGCTTCAACTCGAACAGGCCATCAATGCGCATGGGGATGATCGGAACGCGGAGATTATTGGCCAGCAGACCAATGCCGGCGCGGAATGGAAGCATGGTGCCGGTGGTCGTGTGGCGCCCCTCGGGAAATACCAGCACGCTGTAGCCACGGTCCATGGTCTCTCCGGCAAAGGCAAAGCTTTGGCGGAACCCGGCTTCGCGGGGCAAGGGAAACAGGTTAAGCAGCGACACGCCCAGGACCCACTTCACGCGGTCATAGGCACGGAGCACGAAGTTGCGCGTGGGCGGGGCCGTGCGCAGGGCCTCGAGCGCCTCGCCACCAGCCGCCGTCGCCAGGCGATGCCGCAGGCGCGCCGGGAGCGCGGTCAGGACAAACCCCACATCTACGTCGCCAATGTGATTGCAAATCACCAGCACTGGCCCGTGCACATCGCGCAAGTTTTGCCGGCCTTCGATTCGCGGCCATCCCAGCAGGAATACCGCCGGACGCAACAGAAGGTAGTGGGAGATCAGCCGAATCCACGTCACCGGCCAGCGCTGCACCCAGCGCGGATAGTGGTATTGCGCCCGAGGTGGAGCACTTCCCTGGAGCAGGCGCTCCAGATCGCCCACCGTGCTGACAGCAGCAAAGCGGGTCTCGCTGAGATCAACCTGGTAGCGATCTTCGAGCGCGCCGAGCAACTCCACACGGTCAAGCGAACTCAGATTCAGATCGGCCTCAAGATTTGCCTCCGGAGAAAGCTGCGCCGACGCCCGTCCCGTGATCCGCCCGATCAGCTCAACCAGGGGGCTCGCGGAGCTTGCGGCTGAAGGCTTGCTTGTCAGTTTCGCCTGCGCGAGTTGCTGAATCAGATTGGTGCGTGGTTTCTGGGTGGAGGTGCGGGGGAAGTCTTCCTCCGGCCAGACCATCCAGGCGCGCATGCGCTGGTACTCGGCCAGGGTCTGATTGGCTTGCCGCACCACTGCCTCGGCGTCACTGTGGCTATCGCGCAGGATGATCACCGCACAGGGCTCGGCGTTCCCGTTGTGGGGCAGGGCGACTACGGCACAGTCTTTGACTTCAGGTTGCTGCCGCAGCGCGGCCTCGAGATCCTCGGGGTAAATGTTCATGCCGGCAGCAGTGACGATCACATCCTTCTTGCGGCCTTTGAAATACAGATTGCCGTCGGCGTCGAGTTCGCCAATGTCCCCGGTGCAATACCAGCCTTCCTCGCTGGCCACCGGTCGCAACTCCCGCCCATTCCAATAGCCGAAGGCGACGCCGCCGCCACGCACCAGGATCTCGCCGTCGGAAGCCAACTTGACCTCACGCCCCGCCAGTACCTTTCCGACAGAACCTTTGCCCAAGTGAAAGGGATGGTTGACGCTGATGAGCGAGGTGGTTTCGGTGAGCCCGTACCCCTGCACCGCCGCATAGCCCAGCCGTCCCCAGAATTCCTCGGTGCCACGGTCGAGTGCTGCTCCGCCTGAGATGAACGCCCAGAATTTCCATCCAAATCTGCGATGCACCTGCCGGAAAATCCACCAGCGGCGCAGAAAGTGCTTGCCTTCTGAGGCCCGCAAGCGCTTCTGGAAGTCTTCGAGACGTCCTTCATCCTGCAAATCGCGCTCAATCTTCTCCTTGAGCGATTGCAGCATGCGGGGCACCGCCACCAGCACCGAGACGCGCTCCTGCCGGATGGTGGCGATCACCTCCGCAGGGTTGAGCGCCGGTTGAAAGATGACCGTACCTCCCATCAGTTGTGGCAGGAAAATGCCGAGGAACTGGCCGAATACGTGGCTGAGCGGCAGCAGGTTCAGGAAACGAACCGGGTGCACAAAGCGTTCGTACTTGAGATAGCTGCGAATTTCCGTCTCCAAAGGTGCGATGTTGGCGAGAACATTGCCATGGGAGATCACCACACCCTTCGGCTCGGCGGTGGTTCCCGAGGTGAAGACAATTTCCAGAGGATCCTGGCCTGCGGTCGCAGCGGCTGGATAGGGGGAACGTGAATGGCAGGCCACCGCCACGGGCAACTCATCGAGGGGAAGGGCCGGCACTGCAGGCAGGATGTGTTGACGCGAGCTCACCAGCAGCCTGGTGCCGACCTGCTGGCAAACCCGCAAGGCAAAGTCTGGGGTCGCAACGTCGTCCATGGGGACGATAACAACGCCGCGCAGGGCGCAACCGAAAAATGCGGCTACCCACTCGGGGCAATTCGGTCCCCAGAGCAGGACCCGGTCGCCCTTGCCGATGCCGCGTGCCTCCAGTTCCCGCGCGAACTGGAACGCAGTCTCCGCCACCTGCTGATAACTCCAGAGTTCAGCACGGTATCCGCGGCGATGCGCGTAGGCGCACTCCCCTCCCCTTCGCAGGAAATCCTCCAGGTACTCGACGAGGGAGCGGCGCTCCATGAAGGAATGGTAGCAATCTGGCCGGTATTCTCAACCGGCCCGCAAGCGGCGTGCCTGCTTGGGGGAAAAATTCGTTAACAAGCTTAGAAACTCTGCTAGATAAGGTGGCGCCGGCTGGTTGCGCAGGGTGACCATCCACCATCGGCGGCGAAATCCACGACTGCTCAGCGGCCGGGCCACGATTCTTCCCCGTTCCACGTCGGGCGCAATCGCCCAGCGGTCGAGAAAGCCGATGCCCGTGCCGGTTGCCGCCATTTCAATAATCGCCTCGGTCAGCGGAATCTCAAGCACTCGCTTCGGCACAACCCCGGCCGGAGCCAGAACTTTCATCAACAGTGTGCTCTCCTGCCGCGGCGGGTAAATCATCACCGTCTCGTCCGCCAGGTCGCGGGGCCGGATGTACTCCGAGGACGCCAGAGGGTGGCCGGGCGACATGACCAGCATCACTTCATCTTCGAACATGGGGGTGACGCACAAGCTCCGGTTGCGGGGCGGGCTGTTCATAATGGCCAGGTCCAGCTTGCCTTGCAGCAGGGCGTCGGCCGGTTGCGAGGTGGCGCCGGCGTCAATGCTCACGTCCACATGGGGAAATTTGCCGTGAAATTTCTTCAACAGCGGAGGCAGCCAGTGGTAACAGGTGTAGCACTCGGTGCTCAGCCGGATCATGCCTCGCGTGCCGCCGTTCAGGCCGTCAATCCGGGTCTCCGCGTTGCGCAGGTCCTCTAATACCTTGCGCGCGCAGACAACAAGTTGCTCGCCCGCCGGCGTGGGAACCATTTTCTTGCCCAAGCGCAGGAACAGTGCCGTGCCCAGCTTCTCTTCCGCATCGCGCAGCTGGTGACTGAGCGCGGATTGAGTCAGGTGCAGCCGCCGCCCCGCTCCTGTGATGCTGCCTTCCCCGGCCACAGCGTCGAGCAGCTTGAGATGGCGAATTTCCAGTCTTACGTCGTCCATAGGTCATGAGCATATTTCATCGCATGGATGAAAACAAACAATAATTCTCATGGCCGCGGGGCTGAGTCCAATCTGCCATCAGTTTCCCTAGGAGGTCGTATGAAACACCTGATCGCACGCACCCTGACTTCACTTTCATTGGCTGTCTTGTTACTCGCGGGCATGGCTCACGCGCAGTACGCATCGGTCATCAAGTTGAAAGTTCCGTTCGAATTCGTCGTAGGTGGACAGACCTTTCCGGCTGGGGAGTACTCCCTGGTGCGCACCGCGCCTTACCTCCTGGTTCTGCGCGATGCGCAAGCACACTCCCTGATGAACGTGATAACGCGCTCCACAGAAGCGGCCTCGGCTCCCACTTCCCCGCGAGTCAGGTTTTACACCGACGGAGAGCGCCATGTGCTGGCCCAGGTGTGGCAGCAAGGGGATTCGATCGGGCAAGAGCTGTACCGGCCGAAAGCGGAGACAGTCATTGCCAGACACCGCACTGTGCACACTGAGGCGGAGGACGTGATTGTCGGCAGCCAGCCCTAACCGCGGTCAACCATCGAACACCACGGAGATGTCTATGCAAACCGGCAGCAACGGAAGCAACGGGAAGATGCCAGCGGCGGACCTGCACGTGCAACAGGTTGTGCGGTCCGCAGAACAGGAGTTGTTTCAACTCCTGCAACGCCGCGCCGAGATCATGAAGCGGATCGGCACCATCAAGCAGACGCTGGCGGGGCTGGCCAACATCTTCGGCGACTCGCTGCTCAGCGACGAGTTGCTGACGTTCCTCGACCGCAAGTCGACCAGCCGTCAGCCCGGCCTGACCCGGGCGTGCCGGCTGGTGCTGATGGAATCGGGCGCCCCGCTCGGCGCCCGCCAGGTTTGCGACAACCTGAAGCGCAAGTTCCCCGAGCTGCTGGAACGCCATAAGGACCCGATCGCGTCGGTGACCACGGTGCTCAACCGGTTGGTGGACTATGCCGAGGCGCGCTGCTTTCTGAACGAGAGTGGGCGGCGGGTGTGGGAGTGGATCAGCGAGCGGGGCGAGGGGATGGCGGCGGGGCTGCTGTTGCAGGCGGAAGGCCGCTCAACCGCTCGGACCCTGGACAAGAAACAATAAGAGGCCGTTCCTGAATTTGAGGACGGACGGAACGTAGGTATTGAAAACGCCCCGTCCGTCCCGGGCTCCCAGTCGAAAATGTGGGAAGGGAGAGCCCCAGGTCTCGAAACGCGCGAGACCTGGGCCACCCATCCCGGGAATGGGCGCTTCAATGATCTTCGGGCTTGTTAGGCCAGTACCCACCACCCTTTCGGGGAGACAGGACGATGGCCATCACGATCAATAGGGCAAACAGGGCTGCATAGATGAGAATGCCCTTGCCAGTTGTCGGCGTCCACCGGAACAAGATCAGCGCTAAAATGCCCGCAAGCGAACGTGATCACACCAAGTAGAGCCTTCCGGCTTCTCTCGCTCAGAGTCACTGAGTAGCTCCAGCTAGTACCTCGTTATTCTCGGGGTATGCAGGACCGCAGTTTCTGTCACCCCTTCGGGACTTAGTCAATCCCGAACGTTTACCCAGGGCTTACGCCCTGGGCTGTAATCTTTCGCCCCTGCGGGGCTGACGCTACTCCCGCCCCACCCCCAGCGCGTCCGCCACGCGGTTGATGTAGTTGAACCACGACGCGATCAGGGTGATCTGCAAGATGGCCTTGTCGTCGAAGCCGGCGGCGCGCAGGCGGTCGTGGTCGTCCTTCCAGACCTTGGTGGCGTCTTTTGTGAGCTTGACCACGTAGTCGAGCATCACCCGGTCCTGGGGGCTGATGGGGGCAGTGGTGTAGTCCTTCTCCAGGGCTTCGACCAGGGCCTTGTCTAACGTCACGCGACGCAGAAACTCTGCGTGGGACTCGATTCAATAGACGCACCGGTTGGTGACCGAGACCAGCGTGGTGATCATCTCCTGCTGGCGGCGGCTGAGCGGCAAGTCGGGCGAGGTCAGCACCCCAAAGGTTGAAAATGCGTGGTAAAGGGCCTGCGGAATCAGGCTGTGGGAGGCGACGATGGGGGCGGGGCCACCATCCTCGGTTTTATGCACCGGAGTCGCGTATTCAATGGGATAGAGGGCTTTCTGGCTCTCCATCGCCTGGCGTAGCTCCGGGCTGGCTTCCTTAATTGGGACAGTGCGAATCCAGGTCATAAAAAGTGCTTGCCTTTTCTCCGAGGGTCTGCCGTAAAATCGGCGAATCGAACTAAGCTAAACGGAAATGCCGGGTGTGCCAAGCCCCGATTTTTGCCCAACCGGCCGGGGCGGGCCGACAGATTCCATTCGCGGACTCCCCCGCGCGGAGGATCAGGCCGATGAGCATCATGGTATGGAAGCTCATGCGCAGGCTGCCCAAGCCTTTGCTGCTGGTGGCACTATTCTTCCTGTTGGCGGCGGTGGCCCGCGCCTGACGGAGGTCCTGAATACCTCGGTTACTGTCCCAACTCACACGTGCGTGTGACCTGCCTCACTGCCAACCGTTCCCACACCGCCCAGAATCGCTAGGAAAGACATTTTTTTCCTTGGCTTTCATTCCGGCTTGGCCTGGTGCCGGTAGTAGCATCTAATTGAGCAGATAGCTCGACGGGCCATGGCTTCGGCAGTGCCGGTTCGCGGCAAAAGGAGCACTCTTATGGCGCAAGACACCCTCACGATTACCGACAATCGCACCAAACAAACCTATAACCTGCCCATCGAGCATGGCACCATCCGGGCGATGGATTTGCGGCAGATTAAGACCGGACCCGAAGATTTTGGACTCATGGCGTATGACCCCGCCTTCATGAACACCGCTTCGTGCCGCAGCGGCATTACCTTCATTGATGGCGACAAGGGCATCCTGCGTTATCGCGGCTATCCCATCGAAGTGCTGGCCGAGCACTGCACTTTTTTGGAAGTAGCTTACCTGATTTTGTTCGGCGACCTGCCCACGGAGCAGGAGCTCAAGGATTGGGTGGCCGAGATCACCCATCACACCATGCTGCACGAGACCACCAAGAAATTCATGGAAGGCTTCCGCTACAACGCCCATCCCATGGCCATGCTGGTGAGCACGGTGGCAGCTTTGTCCACGGTCTATCCTGAGGCCAAGGACATTCATGATCCGGCCAACCGGTTGCATCAGATCAAGCGGCTGATCGCGAAAATTCCGTCGATCGCCGCCCTGGCGTACCGGCACAGCGTGGGTTTCCCCTACGTTTATCCGGACAATGATCTGAGCTATTCCGAAAACTTCATGAACATGCTGTGGAAGATGGTAGAACCCAAGTACGTGGCCAACCCAGTGCTGGCGCGGGCACTCGACATCCTCTTTATTCTGCACGCCGACCACGAACAGAATTGCAGCGCCAACGCGATGCGCTGCGTGGGCAGCTCCCACGCCGATCCCTACCTGACCACCGCCGCCGCGGCTGCTGCACTATCGGGACCCTTGCACGGCGGGGCGAATGAAGAAGTCCTCAAAATGCTGGATGAAATCGGCTCCAAGGAAAACGTGCCGGCGTATGTCAAGAAGATCAAAGAGGGGCACGGCAAACTGATGGGCTTCGGGCACCGGGTTTACAAGAACTACGATCCTCGCGCCAAGGTCATCAAGTGGACGGCGGAGCGGGTGTTCGAAGTCACCGGGCGCAATCCCAAGCTCGATATCGCTTTGGAACTGGAGCGGATCGCGCTGGAGGACGACTATTTCATCAAGCGCAAACTCTATCCCAACGTGGACTTCTATTCGGGGATCATTTACCAGGCCATGGGTTTCCGGCCGGAGATGTTCACGGTGCTGTTCGCCATTCCGCGCACGGTGGGCTGGCTGGCACAGTGGCAGGAGATGCTGACCGATGCGGAGCAGAAGATCGCGCGTCCGCGCCAGGTGTGGACCGGTCACGAAGTGCGGCAGTTCGTGCCCCTCGGAAAGCGAAGCCCGATCGCCGCGGCCCGATAGCAACTCTCGCAACCAGGCCCCGCAGCATCGCTCGGTAGGGCACCCCAGCTCGGGGGTGCCCTTCTTCTCAGAGCAATATGTCCTCTCGCAGCCGCATTGACAAAGCCAAGGGGCGCAGCTACAGTCCTTCGCGATGCCCTCTCGGTCACACCAGCGTTTCCTCTTGTTGCAGATCAATCGATAGGAGATACGGAATGCATATACGCCGGCTAATTCATGCCCTGTCCATAGCCACGATTCTGGTGATTGGGACCCCATTGGTCCAAGCGGCCGCGCCGAATTCGAAGATTGCGGCCCGCGTGCTGGCTGATACCGCGAATGGTGGCAGCACCGAAGCTCTGGTCGTACTTGCGGAACAGGCAGACCTGCGCCCCGCCGCGGCTCTGCCCACCAAGCTCGCGAAGGGGCGCTTTGTGGTCAATGCCTTACGCCAGGCCGCGACCCAAAGCCAGGCGCCGATTCGTGCTTTCCTCGATCAGCGCGGGGTGCCGTATCAATCGTTTTATATCGTGAACATGATCAAAGTCACTGGGGACCGCGCCCTGATGCAAGAACTGGCCGCGCGCAGTGACGTCAGCCGGATCGATGCCAACCCCCACGTGCGCACCGCTCTCCCGGTGCCCACCGGGTTTGACTCCAAGACTGACTCAGTTACTACGGTGGAATGGAACGTCCAGCGTGTGGGCGCGCCGCGAGTCTGGGCCCATGGGTTTCGCGGCGAAGGGCGCGTTGTCGCCAGCGCCGATACGGGTGTGCAGTGGGACCACCCAGCCTTGAAATCCCACTATCGGGGTTGGAACGGCACGACTGTTGACCATGATTACAACTGGCACGATGCCACCAGCCAGCACTCCCCCACGCCGATCGATCCTTACGGTCACGGCACGTTTACCGACAGCGAGATGGTAGGCGACGACGGAGCCGGCAACCAGGTGGGCGTGGCGCCGGGCGCACAGTGGATCGCGTGCCGCAACATGGATGCGGGCGGCAATGGCGCCCCTTCTACCTACACGGAGTGCTTTGAGTTTCTGATGGCACCTTACCCGGTGAACGGAGACCCCAGCCAGGGCGACCCGAGCCTGGCCCCCGATTCCATCAACAACTCCTGGACCTGTCCTGCCAGCGAAGGCTGCTCGGTCAATACCCTGCTGGCGGTCGTCAACTCGGTGCGGGCCGCGGGCATCTTCCCGTCCATGGCCGCCGGCAATTCCGGACCGTCCTGCTCCAGCATCTCGGATCCACCAGCTGTCTACGACAGTTCGGTCACCGTCGGCGCCACGAACTCCGCTAACCAGATCTCCTCCTTCAGTAGCCGCGGGCCGGTCACGGCCGACGGCAGCAACCGGGTGAAGCCCGATCTGTCGGCGCCGGGAGAGAATATCCGCGGCGCCGTACCCGGCAACGGGTATCAATCGGGTTGGTCGGGGACTTCGATGGCGGCGCCCCATGTGGCGGGCGGAGTCGCGCTGCTGTGGCAGGCCAAGCCCGCCCTAGTCGGAGACGTGGACACGACCGAAGCCACGTTTGAGGCTACTGCCCACCACCAGAAAACCACGTCCAACTGTGGAGGCACAGCGGGGAAGTCTCCCAACAACGTGTTCGGGTACGGGATTATTAACCTGGTGCAGGCAGTAAAGGCGCCCTGACGAGCGCCGGCTGGTTAAATCAAGCCGTCCTTCACACGCCGCAGGAAATCTTCGGCATCGCGACGGGCCCGCTCCGCCGCCCCCGGCTCGTTGCGATGCTCCAACAGGATTTCCTGGATGGTGATCTCGGCGGCGTCTTTGGGCTTGAAACCCCGGACCACGAGCTTGCGCGCCCGTTCGGCGAAACCCTCTTCCGCGGGTGTGGCTCCGCGTTGGCCATGGGCGGCGCAGTCATGCTGCCGGAACTTGACCGCCGCCAGCCGGTCATAAGCCGACTTCGCGTCCGGGTCCGTCAACAAGGCGGGAACCGGGAACGTCCACCCACACTGGGAACAGGCCCACCCCTGGAGCCGCTGGTCGGAGACCCAGGTTAACCACCTTCCCATGGTCGTCTCGTAGGTAGGACGTAGAGTACCAGAACGTTTGTCTATTTGCGGAGAAGCGGCACGCGACGAGACCGCCTCGAACCGAGGTCAAACTGCGCCCGCGACAGGACTTCTCGCTCCCAGCATTCTACAAAACTTCCTTGACGAAAACAGTGACCGGCTTGGTATCCTCCAGCGTCTGCAGACTCGCGCCGATCGGGGCATCCCATGCTGGGCCGCTGCCGCTGGCGGCGACACGTCAGACTTTGTGCCGGTCGTGACCAGCACGGGTTCAACAGCAATCTGTTACTTCCTTCCGTATTGTTGTGTTTGGCGCGGTTGTGAAATTCTCAGCGCGGATCGGGCGCGATCCCATTTGCGCGAACGAGGTGACCCATGGCTTGCAACCCGGAAGTGTTAAGACAAGTTCCGCTTTTTGCTCTGCTGGACGACGATGAGACGGCGGTCTTGGCCGCACAGGTCGAGCTTAAGAAGTTTGTTCCCCGGCAGCGGATCTGGAAGATTGGCGACGCTGGCGGACAAGCCTATGTCATGGTCTCCGGCAAGGTGCGCGTCACCACCCGGGACGAGGACCACCAGGAAGTGGTGGTGGATGAGCCGGCGACGGGCGAGTTCTTCGGATTTGCCTCCATGCTGGAGCAAACCGCTCATCAGACCGACGCGATTGCGCTGGAAGACACGACCTGCCTGGAAATCAGCCGGGACGACATCGCGGTGTTGCTGCAGCGGAAGCCGCATGCAGGCATGGATATGTTGACCGTGCTGGGGAGGCAATTCCATGCCTCGCAGCAACTGGTGCGGCTGCGCGCGGCGCGTAATCCCAACACGGTGATCGAAGAAGAGGCCACGTTCGGGGAACGGATCGCGGACGCGGTAGCGGCGTTTGGCGGCTCTTGGACCTTTATTGTCACCTTCGCGATCGTGTTGATCGCATACACCACCCTCAACACCCGCCTGAACGCGTCGGCGTGGGACCCGTATCCCTTTATTCTGCTGAATCTGTTCCTGTCCATGCTGGCGGCCATCCAGGCGCCGGTGATCATGATGAGCCAGAACCGCCAGGACAAAAAAGACCGGCTGCGCGGCGAACTGGACTTCGATGTGAACCGGCGGGCGGAATCGGAGATACAAGGCCTGGCGCACAAGCTGAACCTGGTGTGGGACAAGATCGGCGACATCGAAGACGTGTTACGGGAAAAACCCGGGCAGGGACATGGGGCGAAGGGGTGAAGAGATATTCTTCTGGAGCGAAGGCCTGTGGGGCAGCGTTCGTAGGGGTCAATAGTGGAATGGCGCTTACACTCAGAACCCCGGCTGGGGTCAATGAGTGAGATGGGGATTTTATCAACAATTGTCCGTGTGCGGCTTGCCTAACTGCTCTGCATACATTGACTTGCCCTCGCGTCCCGACTAGCATGTCGCGACACCAGTGATTGGACAAGCCATCTCGCACTATCGCATCGCCAGCAAAATCGGCGGCGGCGGTATGGGCATCGTTTATGAGGCCGAAGACCAAAAGCTTGGCCGCCACGTTGCGCTAAAGTTCCTTCCCGATGAACTGGCCCACGACGCACAGGCTCTCAGCCGGTTCCAGCGGGAGGCCAAGGCTGCATCCTCTCTGAACCACCCCAACATCTGCACGATCTTCGAGATCGACGAAGCCGATGGGCGAACCTTCATCGCTATGGAACTGCTGGAGGGGCAGACGCTCAGGCACCAGATCGCAGGCAAGCCGCTGGAGATCGAAACGGTGCTCGAATTGGGCATCCAGATCGCGGACGCCTTGGACGCCGCACACGCGAAGGGGATTGTCCACCGGGACATCAAGCCAGCGAACATCTTCGTTACGAATCGAGGTCAGGCGAAGATTCTGGACTTTGGGTTGGCGAAAGTTGCTCCTGTGGCAAGAACCGCGATTGGCAGGCCAGGTATGTCGCAGGCGACTGTCGAATCGAGTGCCGAGCCATTGACCAGTCCGGGCGCTGCCTTGGGGACGATTTCCTACATGTCCCCCGAGCAGGCGCGTGCTAAGGAATTGGATGCCCGTACTGATCTGTTCTCATTGGGCGCGGTTCTCTACGAGATGGCGACGGGCTCGTTGCCCTTCCGCGGCGAAAGTTCTGCGGTCATCTTCAAGGCCATTCTGGACGGGACGCCCACGCCGGCGGTGCGACTAAATCCCGACGTGCCTGTCGAACTGGAACGGATCATCAACAAGTGTTTAGAGAAAGACCGTGGCCTGCGCTACCAGCACGCCTCCGACATTCGTACCGATCTACGACGGCTCAAGCGGGACACCGCGAGCGGTAAGACCCCTGCCACGCGGGCATTGCCTGACCACACGCTCAGGTTTCGCAAGCTCTGGATCGCCCCAGCTGCTTGCATCGCTGCCATCGGGCTGGCGGCGGGTGGCGCTTGGTACTTGCGATCTGGCAGGACAGTCCAGATTGATTCCATTGCCGTGCTGCCTTTCGCCAACGGGAGTGGAGATGCCACCACCGACTATCTCAGCGACGGCATCACCGAATCGTTGATCGACAACCTGACCCACCTGCCCGACCTGAAGGTCAAATCGCGCAACGCGGTCTTCCGCTACAAAGGTAAAGATATGGACGCGCAAAAGATCGGCAGTGATTTGGGCGTGCCGGCGCTGGTGAGCGGGCGAGTCGTGCTGCGGGGCGACAGCATCGAAGTGAGTGCCGAGCTTACCGATGTTCGGGACAGCACCGAAATCTGGGGGCAGCACTACAGCGGCACGAGCGCAGACATCGTTTGGTTGCAACAGCAGATTGCGGGCGACCTCGCGGAAAAGTTGCGTTCCAAGCTCAGCCCTTCAGAAAAGCAGCAAGTCACCAAACAGGGAACGCGCGATCCCGAAGCCTACCAACTCTATTTGAAGGGTCGTCACTCGTGGAACAAACGGACGGCCGCAGACCTTGAGACGGCAATCTCCTATTTCAATCAAGCCATCGCCAAGGACCCCGGCTACGCTTTGGCCTATTCGGGTCTGGCCGATGCCTATAGTGTACTGCCTCGATATGGCGGCACTCCCAGCGAGAACTATCCGAAGTCGAATGCCGCCGCCCGAAGGGCGCTGGAATTGGACCCGACCCTGGCTCGTGCCCACGCCGTTCTGGGCGGCAACCAGATGCAATACGACTGGGATTTTGCCGGAGGGGAGGCTGAGTTCAAGAAGGCTTGGGAACTTGATCCCAACTATGCCACGGCCCACCAATGGTATGCGGAGAACATTGGCATGATTGGTGGCAGGCAGCAGGAGTCCCTTGCCGAGATCAATCGTGCCCACCAGCTCGACCCTCTGTCACCGATCATCAACGTACAGGTCGGATACGTTCACAATCTGATAGGACAGTATGACGACGGCATTGCTCTGTGCAAGAAGCAGGCAAGTGGGAACCCGGCGTTCGCCCAAGCCCATTTTTGTTTAGCCTATGGGTATTGGGGAAAACGCATGTACCCGCAGGTGATTGAAGAACAGAAGGCTTTCGGCCAGATTTCCGGCGACCGAAACGAATCTGAGTTCGCTTCTGCCTTGGAGCAGGGATTCCGTTCCGCAGGCTGGAAGGGCGCTCTAACCAAAGGCATTGCAGCCCGACAGGCGCAACGCAGGACCGGTTACTATTCCGCGTTCATGATTGCCGCCCTCTATGCCGACTTAGGAAACAAGGATCAGGCTTTCCGCTGGCTCAACACCGCTTATCAGGAGCGCGATGGCGGGCTGGTCGCATTGAAAACCGACTTTCGACTCGACGTCCTGCATTCCGACCCACGGTTCGCCGAGCTGGTACGGAAAGTGGGACTGCCGCAGTAGCAAAGGCGATCCGATCTTTTTCTCGCCCTGTGGGAATACGCTGACCCGGCATTCCCATCATGAGGAAAGCCCGGGTGGAGTAGCGAAGTTGCAGTAGCGAGGTGACCCTGCCGATTCGTCGGTCCAGCCGCAAAACAGAAATTCGCAAGTGTTGCTAACAGATGGGATGAGAAGGCCGGTCTCCGACGGGATGCTGTACGCTCCCAAGGTATCGACGTGCTTGAAAGCACAGATCAAAGGAGACCGGCAATGCAGAAGGTTAGCACCGCAGCGGCAATGCAGGGCAGGAATATTTCTCAGCAGAGATTGACCGTGGGATTGGATCTGGGAGATCGCAACAGCTGGTACTGTGTGGTGGATGAAGCGGGCCAGATACGGTTGGAGCAGCGAGTCCGCACGAGTGCGAAAGCGTTGCAGGAGGTCTTCGGCGCGATGCCGCGCAGCCGAGTGGCGCTGGAGACCGGGACGCATTCGCCCTGGATCAGTCGCTTGCTGAGCGAGTTAGGGCACGAAGTGATCGTGGCGAATGCGCGCAAGGTGCGGCTAATCGGGGAGAGCCGCAAGAAAGACGATCGCCTGGATGCGCAGACCTTGGCGCGGCTGGCTCGGATCGATGCGGAATTGCTGTGTCCGGTGAAGCATCGCAGCGCGCAGGCGCAAGCAGATTTGGCGGTGATCCGGGCGCGAGCGGGGCTGGTGCGGGCGCGCACGGGGCTGGTCAACACCGTACGTGGGCTGGCCAAGAGTTACGGCGAACGGCTGCGCGGCTGCAACGTACGCAACATGAATCCGGAGAAAGCGGAAGGGCTGAGTCCGGAACTGCAACGGGCACTGGAGCCGTTGCTGTCGGCCATCGAAGAGGTGAGCCAACGGATCGGCGAGTACAACGAACGCATCGAAGTGCTGGCGCAACAGAGTTATCCCCAGGTGGCGCTGCTGAAGCAGATCAAGGGCGTGGGCACGCTGATCGGGTTGACCTTCCTGCTGACGCTGGAAGATCCGCATCGCTTCCGCAAGAGCCGCGACGTGGGCTGCTACCTGGGGCTGCAGCCGGGACGCCGGAAATCGGGACAGAGCGAGCCGCAGCTGCACATCAGCAAGGAAGGTGATCCGTACCTGCGTACCCTGCTGGTGCAAGGAGCGCAGCACATCTTAGGACCATTCGGTGTTGATTGCGATCTGCGGCGCTGGGGCCTGAAGTTAGCGGAACGAGGGGGAAGAAACGGGAAAAAGCGAGCCATCGTTGCGACCGCAAGAAAGCTGGCGGTGTTGCTGCATCACTTGTGGGTGAGCGGAGAGGTGTACGAACCCTTGCACAACAGCAGCCGAATGACAGCAGCAGCTGCTGCATAAAAACAGAAAGGCAAAAACAACCCCAAAACCGTTCCAGGAAGAGAAAAGACAAAATCCAAAGCCGAGTTCCGGTGACTGCGTTAATCGCCTGGCCCACGTTCCACTTTTGAGCGAAACGACAGGTCGCCAAACAGATGGCAGCACCGGCTGAACCGAGAACGCCCAACATGCACCGAGCGAAACGACTCGCTCCTCAAGAGTGCGGATGGAAGCATGGCGACAGTGGCGAGACTCGGCGGAGGAAAAAACCTTGTTCAACGAAAAGGCAAAAGAATCCACTTGACTCCGACCGGCCTTCTCATGGAAGGCGAT
>DATKLE010000111.1:0-29598 GCA_035542575.1 Terriglobales bacterium
CCTTGCAGGCGGGCCAGGAGAATGGGAAGCTCGAAGGGTTTGGGAAGGTAATCGTCGGCGCCGGAGGCGAATCCTTTGAGCACGTCTTCAGGCCGGCCCCGCGCCGTCAGCATGAGCACGGGGACATAGCATCTGGCTGCACGCAGCTCGGAGGCTACCGCAAAGCCATCCTTGCCGGGAAGCATTACATCGAGGACCACGACGTCGAAATCCTGCCGCTCTTTCAGCAGCAGATCGAGCGCTCTCTCGCCGTCGCCTACCAGCTGAACCGAATGCCCATCCGCTTCCAGGTTGAACTGCAGCCCCTTGGCCAGGTGGGCCTCATCCTCGACGATCAGCACGCGGCTCATGCTGTGCTCCGCGGCAGTTCGAGAACGACGGTGGTGCCCCGGCCCTCGCCTTCGCTTTCGGCAAACACGCGGCCGCCATGCTTGTTGGCGATGGCGCGCACGATAAACAATCCCAGGCCGGTGCCTTTCACATTGCCCTGCAAGCGGCCGGGAACGCGGTAGAAGCGTTTGAAGATGCGCTTCAGTTCGCCGATAGGGATGCCGACCCCATGATCGCGGACTCGCAGGGTCACGTGCTTCTCGTCCGGGGTCTCCACTCGCACGGAAACGTCGACGGCGCCGGCAGAGTACTTGATGGCATTGTCGAGGACGTTGGAAACAGCGGTACGCAGATCCTCGGAATCGCCGAGCACGTCGACTCCCGTGCCATTGTCAAGCCTTTGCTCAAAACGTAAGGCTTCGGGTTGGAGATGGTGGCTGGTGCGGGCGACTTCGACGCATTCCCGAACCAGACCGCCGAAATCGACCGCAGCCCGCTGACGCGCAGGACGTTTGTGCCCCGCCTCCCCCGCCTTCAGAACCTGGTCGACCGTGCCCAGGAGCCGGTCGGTGTCGTCGAGCATGAGGCGGTAGAACTCGCGCCGCTGGGTCTGGTCCACCTCCCGGCGCTGCAGGGTTTGCAGGTAAAGGCGAATCGAAGTGATAGGGGTCTTCAGCTCGTGCGTGACGGCGTTGATGAAGCTGTCGTGCTGTTCATTGCGGCGGATTTCGCGCACCAGAAAGATCGTGTTGAGGATGATACCGGTAATGATGGCGCCGAAGAAGATCACGCCCAGGAAGACCTTGATACCCTCCCGCCAGTTGAGAATGATCCAGCCGCTGCCCACCCCCACGGCCAACGCCGCCAGACACACGCCCAGAGTGACGAACGAGGCGATCGCTTTTCGACGGCTGGTGATGCGCATGGGAAGGTGTCGCGCTGATTTTACATCGGCAGGCGGACGAGGGTAGGTAGTCTGAAAATGACTAAATCATATCAAAACGTTCATTCTATATTTACAAATAAGCATATTTATATGAGTATGGTTACCCATCATGAACAGCCAGCCGCGAATTCTCACCCTTTTGCTGCTAGTGTGCATTTCCCTCCCTGGCGGGGCTTGGGCCCAGGATGAGCCGCCGGACGGCTACCTGGGGCGCTGGTTTGAGAATGTCCGGCGAACCCAGGCGGAGCAGCCGCATTGGATCACACCGATGTTCACGACGACTCCGCGGCTGGAGGAGGAGTTTCGTTATGACATCAGCCGGCAATCGCTCGCGGATGGGGAGACGATGGTCAACTACGGCGGCGGTAAAGGTCTGGAGCTGATCCCGGCCGAGCACATTGAGGTTATCCTCGGGGTGCCTCCGTATCTGTCGCACAGTTCTCCGGTTACGCCGGACGGGTTCGGGGATGTGTCGTTTCTGCTGAAGTACCGTATCCTGGCCTCAAATGAGGGGCAGCACAACTACATTGTCACAGCATTTCTAGGCGCGAGCCTCCCCACCGGTTCCTACTCGAATGGGGCGGAACACGCGGTCATCACGCCCACGATCGCGTTCGGCAAAGGCTGGGGAAACTTTGATTTCCAGAGCACAGCGGGGGTTGGCATCCCGACGGGGGACGTAGACAGGCTCGGCACGCCGGTGGCGTACAATACGGCGTTCCAGTACCGGTTGTGGCAAAAGTTGTGGCCGGAGGTCGAAGTGAACTCCACCTTCTGGATGAATGGAGAGCGCGCCGGCAAGAAGCAGCTCTTTCTGTCTCCAGGACTGGTGGTAGGGCGCCTGCACCTGTGGAGAAGGCTGGGGTTGACAGTCGGAGGCGGCGTGCAGATCGCGGCGACCCAGTTCCACACCTACAATCACAACTGGGCACTCTCGGTGAGATTTCCTTTCTAAGGTGATAGGGCCGATGGCCACAGCACGCAAGAATGCCGCTCCGCGGCGCGACTCCGAAGAGTTGTTGCGGCCACGCGAAGCAGCTCTGCTGTTAAATATCAGCTATCCGACGATCAAACAGTGGATCTATGGCGGCAAGCTGAAGACGGCGCGCACAGCCGGCGGACACTACCGGATACCGCGGAGCGAGCTGGACCGATTTCTTTACCGCACGCGCGATCAGCGGGAGCCCGAGCGGCGGGGGGCGTACCGGCGCATCAGCGGCCGCAATCAGTTGGTGGGGCGCATCGTGGATCTGCGCATCAGCGGGTTGATGGCCCAAGTCACGCTGACGGTGGGAGAGCAAGAGATTACGTCCATTATTACGGCCGGCGCGGCGCGGGAGATGGGACTGAAAAAAGGACAGACGGTAGCGGCTCTGATCAAAGCCACCGAAGTGATGATTCTGCGAGTGTGAGGCGAGGCTGCTGCGCCTCCGCTAGTCGTTGGCGTACGCGGTGGGAACGACTGAGGGTTGAGCGTTTCCTGAGCGCGCCACCGCCGGCTGGGGTGGCAGGCTATCGAGTTTCACCCGGTAGATGTGGCGGGCGAGCCCCAGCTTCTTGAGCGTCCAGATACCGTACCAGTTAAGATCCACCTCGTACCAGGCCAACCCGTGACGGGCAGACACCGGATGCGCGTGGTGATTGTTGTGCCAGCCCTCGCCGAACGTCAGCAGCGCGACCCACCAGTTGTTGGTGGAGAGATCGCGGGTCTGGAAGCGGCGCGATCCCCACAGGTGGGTGATCGAGTTCACCATCCAGGTGGCGTGCAGGCCGATCACCGTGCGCAGGAAAATGCCCCACATCAGATAGGGCAGGCCGCCGATTGCGAGCAACGCCAGGCCGAGCACGATCATGGGGACATAATGAAACTTGGTAATCCAGACGTGGAACTTGTCTTTGGCGAGGTCGGGAACGTACTTGGCGAGGGTGGTTGTGTCGTGGTGCATGGATCTGCCGGTCAGAATCCAGCCCATGTGGGACCACCACTTGCCATCAATGGGTGAGTGCGGATCGCCCTCCACGTCAGAAAACTTGTGATGAATGCGGTGGGTGGCCACCCAGAAAATCGGTCCGCCTTCCAAGGCCAGGGTGGCGCAGACGGTCAGAAAGTACTCGACCCACTTAGGGGTCCTGTATCCGCGGTGGGTGAGCAAGCGGTGATAACCCATGCCGATGCCCCAGCTCCCGGAAATCAACCATAGGGCAACAGCCACAGCCAAGGCTCCCCAGGTAAAAAAGAAGAAGGCCACGATTGCCCCGAGGTGAAACAGGGCCATAAAAGTTGCGGTGACCCAGTTGATCTGGTTGTCGGCGGCGGGCTTGCGCTCGAGGGCTTGCAGTTCCATTCGTGGTGGTCCCCAGACTCGTTCTCGGAAGGCTGGCATCTACGCTATCAAGTATGGGCGCTTCTGAGTGTAATAGTTGTGTAATAGGAACGACCCTGGGGTTACGGCAGTAACGTGGGGAGAGAAGCGGTTCTCGGTTCGGTTCGCGGTTCCTCAGTAATATGCCCTGGGGTCAGGCAGCGCCTTGCACCTGGACTCCAGCCCATTTCTCCAGCAAGGCGAGGGTGGCGGCATAGTCGAGGTTCTCGTGGCCGTCCTCGGTGGCCATTTCATAGATTTCTTCCACGGTTTCCAGGCCGGGCAGTTTCACTCGGGCTTCCTTTGCGGCGTCGAGCGCCAAGCGGAGGTCCTTTAGCATGAGGCGCAGGGGAAAATTGGGCGAGAAGTCACGTTTCATGACAAAAGGCGCCTTGTACTCCACCACGCCGGAGCGAACCATGGAGGCCTGCACCAGCGGCAACAGGGTCTCGGCGGGGACGCCCAGCTTGGTGGCCAGGGTGAGGGCCTCGGCGAATCCCTCATAGATGAGGGCGATTTGCAGATTCATAACCAGCTTGGCGGCCTGGCCTTTGCTGGTCTCGCCCATGCGGAAGAACTGCTTGCCCATGGCGGCAAACAGCGGTTTCAGGCGTTCGATGGCAGCCTCGTCGCCCCCCACGATGAAAATCAGGGTGCCGCTCTCCGCCCCGGTTTTGGATCCGGTCACGGGCGCGTCCACGTAGTCAGCGCCCCGGGCCCGGACGCGCTCGGCGAACTGGCACGTGGCCGAAGGGGAAATGGTACTGGAATCGACCACAGTCATGCCTGGAGACAGCGACTCCTCGACGCCTTGCGGTCCGAAGAGCACGTTCTCAACCGCCTTGGTGTCGGAGACACATATCCAGACCACCTCAGCGCCGCGCGCCGCCTCCGCTGGAGAGGCAGCTGTTTGCGCTCCTTCGACCGCTTGGCCGGCAGAACGATTCCACACTGTGACCTGGTGACCAGCTTTAACCAGGTTGGCGGCCATCGGCCGTCCCATGATTCCTAAACCTAAGAAAGCAACCCGCATCGGAAATCTCTCCTGAGGTCCAGCAAGGATTAGAAACGACGCAGTGACGGCGGTCAAGCAAAGTGTGGACGAATAGTCTAGAATCAGATGCAACTCTAAGCACAGTGAACAGGCATCCAGGGGCGGATTCTTTCGCATGTTGAAGGCTACCCTCAAGAACCGCGCTCTCCGCAAGCGCGCCCGGCAGTTTGGGCGCCTGGTGCGGCATTCAGCGGTTACTCCCCGCACGGGCGAGACCCACAAGCCGAAGCTGGTGAGCAACGGCGAAATGGGCGTGACCTTCATCGGTCATGCCAGCTTTTTCGTGCAGATCGGCGGGCAGAACGTCATCATTGACCCCAACTTTGCGCGCTGGCTGTTCGTGCTGAAGCGGCTGCGCCAGCCCGGGGTGCATCTGCGGGACCTTCCGCCGATTGACCTGGTGCTGGTCACGCACGCGCACTTCGACCACCTGCACCGGCCATCGCTGCGGGCGATCGTGCAGCAGACCCGCCGGCGGCGCGGGGCGCCGCCCATCGTTGTAGTGCCACACCACGTCTTCGACCTGGTTTCCGACTTGGGATTTGACGACGTGGTGGAGTTGGACTGGTGGAATAGCTACCGCCATAGCGGTTTGACGATCACCCACGTGCCCTCGCGCCACTGGGGCGCCAGGATTCTCAAGGATTCTCATCGCGGCTACGGCGGCTATGTGCTGCGCGACCATCGGCACTCGGTGTACCACGCCGGAGACACGGCTTACTTTTCCGGATTCCGCGATATCGGGCGGCGGTTGTCGCCCGAAGTGGCCCTGCTGCCAATTGGCGCCTATAATCCGCCATCCTTCCGCAACGTGCATGCTGATCCCGGGGACGCGACCCGCGCTTTTCTCGACCTGAAGGCACGCTGGATGGTACCCATGCACTACGGAACCTTTCGGCTGTCGCACGAACCCATTGATGAGCCGTTACAGCTTCTGGAGCAGGAGGCCAGGGCGGCGGGCATTGAAGACCGCGTGGTGGTGCTACAAGAGGGCGTGACGCAATTCTTTTAGAGGCAGCGATTAGCAAATAGCCACCCTGGCCTCCGCCGTTCCACTCTACATTATTAATAGGCCAGCAGGATTCGCAGGTCGCGCAGATTGTTGCCTGTGGGTCCGGTCACCACAGCGTCACCCAACGACTCGAAAAAAGGAAAGGCGTTGAAGGCTGCCAGATGCGCTTGCGGATCGAGCCCGCGAGTCTTGGCACGTTCCATTGTGGTTCCGTCCACTACGGCTCCGGCGGCGGTACTGTTGCCGTCAATTCCGTCGGTGCCGGCGCTGAGCGCGGTGATGTTTTCCCCAGAAATTTTGGCGGCACACGCCAGCGCGAACTGCTGATTGCGGCCGCCAGTGCCTCCATTGGTCACTTTGACGGTCACCTCTCCGCCCGAGATCAGGCAGACGCGCTCAGATTTCTTGCGCAGCTCGCGCAGGCGGTCGAGAAGATAGTCGCGGGCGCGGAGGTAATCCCAGTCGTCGCAACTGTTGTCCACGGCCACCGCGAAGCGTTGGCGCTGCGCTTCGGCCTGGCAGGCTTCGACCAAAGAAGCATTCGACAGGATCGGCCACCAGCGCGAGCGATGGAAAACGAGATTGTCTTTCTTAGGCGTCTCCTCCAGGGCGCGGCGCTGGAACAGTTCCCCAACCGATGCCGGGAACTGCTCCAACATTCCGTACTTGGCGGCGATGGCGTAGCAGTCTTCGACGCTGGTGGAATCGGGCATGGTTGGCCCCGAGGCGAGAGCATCGGACGTGTTGTCCGGCACGTCAGAGACCAGCAGCGAGACCTGTTGCGCCGGAGCGGCAGCAGCGGCGAGACGGCCTCCTTTGATGGCTGAGAGATGCTTGCGAATGGCATTGATTTCGGCGATCGGCGCCCCGGAATGCACCAGTGCGCGATAAGTCGCGATCAGGTCTTCGAGCGAGATCTCGTCGTCGATCGGCTTCTCGGCGATGGACGACCCGCCACCGCTCAGCAGAAAGATCACTAAAGCTGAGGCATCCATTCCATCCAACGATTTCAGCATGGCCTGCGCGGCGCGAATAGATTCCTCATTCGGAGTGGGATGGCCGCCACGAAAATAGCGGAAACCTTTGATCTGCGATGCCGGCTCGACCGAGGTGGCCACGATGCCCTGAAAACGGCTGCCGGCCTGCATCTCCAGAGCATTGACCAGGGTGTGCGCGGCCTTGCCGATGGAGACGACGAAGGTCTGGCTGTAGGAATTGAGATCGTGGAGATCTTCGCACACGCGCAGGACCCCTCGTTCACACTCCACGTGACGCTGGAAGGCGCGATCAATACTCGCCTCCGCCAGGGCGTACTCGAACAGATGCCGGGCCATGACCCGCATTTCCAGGGCCAGGCGCGTACGGTCAGCGGCGGAGGCGGCGGACATGGGGAGGATTATAGAGGCAGAGACTCGGGTTTACCGGTAGGGGAGCCGGCGAGTTGCCTGGCTATCCAACATTCGACTTACAGTGTCGAACTGGGAAGGGAGCGGGATCGGGCTGGCAGGCTATCACTGGCCCGCCCTACCCTTGCGTGGTAGCTTACTCAAGATGAGCGGAAGGGACGTCAGCTCGAAGCCAGCATTGCGGGCGGCGGCGCTGCTGGCGGCATTGACGCTGGCCGCACTGAGCGGCGGTTGCAGCGGCGGCTCTGCGAAAGGGGCCCGGCCGCAAGATCCGGCCATTCCGGTCAAGATTGCGGTAGCGCGATCGGTCCCGGTCAGCGACACCACGGAATATGTAGCGACGCTGAAATCGCGGGACTCCGCGGTAATCATGCCCCAGGTGGAAGGGTACATCACCAAGATTTACGTGCACTCGGGCGACCACGTGTCACCCACGACGCTCATGATGCAGATTGATCCCAGCAAGCAGGAAGCGACGGTGCGCAGCCAGGAAGATGCCCACGCGGCGCAGGCGGCCAATCTGAAGTATGCCCAACAGCAGTACGACCGCGTCAGCAAGCTGTACGAGGCGGGAGTCGCCAGCAAGCAGGAATATGACCAGGCCAGGACGTCGCTGGACTGGGCGGAAGCGCAATTGCGATCGCTGGACGCGCAGGTACGGGAACAGAAGGTGCAGCTCCACTACTACAAAGTGATCTCCCAGACCAGCGGCATTGTCGGCGACATTCCGGTGCGGGTGGGGGACCGCGTCACCAACACCACAGTGCTGACAACGGTTGACAAACCGGGCAGCTTGGAGGCTTACATCTACGTGCCGGTGGAGCGTTCTGCGCAGCTCCGGATGAGCATGCCGGTGCAGATCGTGGACGGCGCCGGGGATGTGGTGGCGGACAGCCACGTCAGCTTCGTCTCCCCGGAAGTGGACGCTACCACCCAGACCGTGCTGGTAAAGGCCGCGATCGTTAGCCATGCGGAGAAATTGCGGCATGCGCAGTTCATTCGCGCCCGCATCGTGTGGGGAATGCACGACGCTCTGGTAGTTCCAGTACTGGCCGTGTCGCGGCTGGGCGGGCAATACTTCGTGTTTGTGGCCGAGGACCAGAATGGCAAGCTGGTGGCGCATCAGAAGCCGTTGCGCCTGGGCGACATGGTGGGGAACGATTATGTGGTCCTGGGCGGGATCAAATCCGGCGACAGAGTCATCGTCTCCGGAACGCAGTTTCTAGTGGACGGCACGGCAGTTGCGCCGCAGGATGGTGGCTAGCAGCCGGTCGTCGGTAGCTGGTAGGGTGCCATTGCCCGCCACCAGCTGCCTCTTCATCCATGTTCGTAAACTTCTTCATCCGACGCCCGGTGTTTGCGACGGTCTGCGCGCTGCTCATTATTCTGGCGGGCGCGGTCGTCATTCCTTCCTTGCCAATCTCGCAGTTTCCCGACTTGGCTCCACCGCAGATTTCCGTGACCAGCTCCTACACCGGCGCCAGTGCCCAGACGGTGGAGACTGCAGTTACACAGCCGCTGGAACAGCAGATCAACGGCGCGGAGGCGATGAAGTACATCACCTCGACCAGCAGCAATGACGGGACCAGCAACATCGTCGCGACCTTTGACCTGAGCCGCGACCCTGACCTGGCCGCCGTGGATATTCAGAACCGTGTCAACACGGCCCAGGGGAGGCTGCCGAACGAAGTCAAGACCACGGGCGTGACCATCACGAAGTCCTCCAATAACTTTGTGTTTGGGGCGGCGGTGTACTCCCCGGATGGCCGCTATGATCCGCTGTTCATGAGCAACTACCTGGATGTGTATGTCCGCGATAACTTGAAGCGCATCCCGGGAGTGGCGGAGGTCTTCATCTTCGGCGAGCGCCGCTATTCCATGCGACTGTGGCTGGATCCGCAGCGCATGGCCAGCCGCGGGCTGACCGCGTCAGACGTGGTGAACGCGCTGCAGGAACAAAACGTCGAAGTAGCTGCCGGGCAGGTAGGGCAGCCTCCGATCCAGCCGGGGCAGGCTTTTCAGATCAGCGTGCGGGCGATCGGGAGGCTCAGCGAACCGTCGCAGTTCGAAAACATCATTCTAAAGACCAATAATGACGGCACGCTCGTCCGGCTGAAGGACGTGGGCCGGGCTGAACTCGGAGCGGAGAGCTACGGTTCCGACCTGCAATACAACGGGCATGAGGCGGTGGGGTTGGGCATTACCCAGCTCTCCAATGCCAACGCGCTGGAAGTAGACCGATTGGCGATCGCGGAACTGAAGCGCCTGGCCAGAAGATTCCCTCCGGGGATGACTCTGCATTTGGCGTTCGATGCGACCGACGCCGTCGGCGAATCCATCCGCGAAGTGTTGACCACTCTGGGTGCGGCCATTGCGCTGGTCATACTGGTGATTTTCATTTTTCTGGAAGACTGGCGCAGCACCGTCATTCCCGCGGTGACGATTCCGGTGTCGTTGGTCGGGACGTTCGCTTTTGTGAAGCTGCTGGGCTTCTCGGTGAACACGCTGACCTTGTTCGGGATCACGCTCGCCACAGGCCTGGTGGTAGACGATGCCATCGTGGTCATCGAGAACATTGAGCGCCACATCCAGGAAGGGGAGCGGGAGGCGCACAAAGCCGCGTCGGCTGCCATGGGGGAAGTGACTGGGGCGGTGATTGCGACTTCGCTCGTGCTGGTGGCGGTGTTCGTGCCGGTGGCCTTCTTTCCCGGCACCACGGGCATTCTGTTTCGCCAGTTTGCGCTGACGATTGCGTTTTCGATTTCGATTTCTGCGTTCAACGCCTTGACCCTGACGCCGGCGCTTTCCGCGCTTCTGCTGGGGCGGGAGCATGGAGAGAAGAGCTGGTTCTTCCGGCAGGTGGACAAAACCGTGGCGGTGACCACGGATCTCTACCGCGGAACGCTGGGCGGGCTCTTGCGGCACCGGATAGTCATGGTGGTGCTTTTTTTCGCGGGACTGGGGCTCACTTACTTTGCGTTTGTGCGCGTGCCCAGAGGTTTTGTGCCCAACGAAGACCAGGAGTACTTCATCATCGCCCTGCAGGCGCCCTCGGGAGCGTCGCTCGAATATACGAGGAGCATCGGGGAGCAGGTGGCGGCAGTGCTGAACCAGATGCCGGAGGTCGACGGGACGTTCTCGGTCACCGGCTTCAGCTTCAGCGGGAATGCATCCAACCGCGGCCTGATTTTCGTTTCGCTGAAGCCGTATTCGCAGCGCAGAGGAGACCAGCACAACGCGGATGCGGTGCTGGCGCGAGCCCGCGGTCCACTCTCCAGGATCACCGGCGCCCTCGTCGTTCCTTTCCTGCCGGCGGCGGTTCAAGGTTTGGGCGAGTTCGGCGGGTTCCAGTTCGAGGTGCAGGACCAGGGCGGCCACACCCTGGCGGAACTGGAAAAGGTCACGCAGGACATGGTCCACCAGGGCTTCGCGCGCAAGGACCTTGCGGGACTGTTCACCACCTATACCGCGAGTGATCCGCAGTTTCTGGTGACCATTGACCGAGAGAAGGCCAAGAGCCTGCACATTCCCTTGCAGCAGATCACGGACACGCTGGGCGTGTACATGGGATCGTCGTACGTCAACGACTTTGACTTCAATAACCGCTCATACCGCGTGTACGTGCAGGCCGACAAGCAGTTTCGTGCCCAGGCCAAGGACATCAAGCAGTTCTACGTGCGCTCCGACAGCGGGGCGATGGTGCCCCTCGACAATCTGGTCACAATCTCCCAGACCTCCAGTCCGCAGGTGATCAGCCACTACAACCTGTTTCGTTCGGCGGAAATTGACGGGGCGGCGGCGGCGGGATTCAGTTCCGGGCAGGCCATCAACGCCATGCAGGAGCTGAGCGCCAGGCTGATGCCGCAGGGATTCACCTACGAGTGGACGGGACTGTCGCTGGAAGAGTTGCAGTCAGGGAGCACTTCGCTGATCTTATTCGGACTGGGGACGCTGGTGGTGTATCTGACGCTTTCAGCCCAGTACGAAAGCTTCGTGCTGCCGTTCATCGTGCTGCTGGCTGTGCCCATGGCGATGCTGGGCGCATTGGGCGCGGTGTGGCTGCGCGGTCTGGAGAATGATGTCTATTGCCAGATCGGACTAGTGATGTTGGTCGGGCTGTCAAGCAAGAACGCTATCCTGATCGTTGAGTTTGCCGAGCAGTTGCGCGAGCGGGGTCTGCCGCTGGTGGAAGCCGCGATTGAAGCGGCCAGGATCCGGCTGCGACCGATCCTGATGACTTCGTTTGCGTTCATCCTGGGCGTGGTGCCGCTGGTGCTGGCCAGCGGCGCCGGCGAGAAGGGGCGGCATTCGGTGGGAACCACAGTTTTCGGCGGCATGATCATGTCCACCTTGCTCAACCTTTTCTTCATTCCCGTGCTGTACCTGATTATTGAGGGGTATCGGGAGAGACGGGGAGGAATCACACCGGAAGCCCGGGCTTGAGGCGAGCCAACTCGGGCGCGAATCTCATACGGCCGAGTAGCGTCCCCGGGGAGAACGCCATCCTTTAAGCGGCGGGCCATGATTGTAAGCGCATGCCGGGCGAGCCGTTGCTCTACTTTTGCACGGGCTCCAGGGCGGCGCCGAGCACCTTGCCGGGGCCGGATTCCTGCACGAACGCGATCAGGCGGAGATTGGAAGGATCACGGCCGGGAGGGAGTTTCAGGCGAATGTCTTGAGCGAATGGCTTGCCTTTTTCCACGGTGCCAACTCTAGTCAGGCTCTGCACCACTGCGACGTGCGTCAGGCGGCGGCCGGAATTCTCGCCGGCGGAGACCTGCGACTCGGCGTGGTTGAGGGCCAACACCGCGACGACGTCGGCCTGGCTCTGGGAGGAAGAGGCGGGAAGAGCGCCGGTTTCCACGCGGGCCTGAATGTTGCGCCCGTTGACCGACAGGCTCGAAATCCGGACAGAAATCTTCTCGGACGAAAGAGCTTCGCCGCAGGCCTGGCTGGCGCGGCCGGAGTCGCTGCCCACAAATTCCCCGGCGCCATCCACCACCATCTCGGGCGTGTAGACGGTGCTGAGACCGAAGTGGGCGGCGTAGGCGCTCTGGCGATCGCTGAAGAAGCGGGAAGAATACGGATCTTTCCAGCCGATGTGGTTCCAATAGTCCACATGCTCGCTGAGCCCGATCAACTGCGCTCCCGCAACCGGCTGCCTATCCAGTTCCTGCAGCAACCGGTCGGCAGGCGGGCAACTGGAGCAGCCCTCGGAGGTAAACAACTCGACCAACACGGGAGTAGCTGGGGAATCCTTTGACGATGCAACCGACGTGCGGACAGACATAAAAATGCAGGTGGCAATCAATAGCGGGACGAGGAATCTGAACATGGATAGACCTGTGGCGGTTTGCGCCAACTTCCCAATGGATGTCGGGCGAGGCGAAAAGTTTCAACTCGACTGGCAGGGGCAAGAGATGCGGGCGGGGGAAGCCGCGCCTCTCGTTTAGTTGTTTTCTCCTCCGAGGACGCTGTCGCCCCACATGGCGCTGTCACCCCACATGGCACTGTCGCCCCACATAGCGCTGTCAGACCAGATGGTGGCGAATCCGGTGTTTGCCACCTCGCCCCACATGGCGCTGTCGCCCCACATGGCGGAATCCGGTCCGAACTGGGATGGTCCCCAGATAGCGGATTCGCCCCACATGGCGGAGTCACCCCAGGTGGAAGAGGGGGCGAACGCCATAAATACGTTGTGGGATTGCGGATCGTAGTAGGCAGTGGGAGACATGGCGTTGCCGCTGGGTAGGGAAGAATCCTGTAGCGCGGCCTGCAGATCGACGTACCCGGCGCCGACGGTGAATACGTCGTATTGCGAGGTGTAGGTGACGCCGGTGGCGGGATCGGTGACGCTGCTGTAAGCCGGGAAGGTTTTCCACGCGGTCTTCATCAGCCGAGCTTTCACCTGATCGGGATTGAGCCGAGGGCTGGCTTGCAACAGGTCGGCCACCGCTCCGCTGACCACGCCGGCCGCCATACTGGTTCCGCTGAGGGTGAAGTAGGAAGACGAGGGGGCGCCGCTGCCTCCAATGACGTAGTAGCTGTAAGGTACACGATTGCCGGGATACGTGTTATACAGGGTGCCGGGAGCTTCCAGCGACACCAGCAGATTTCCCGGCGCCACGATATCCGGTTTGACGACATGGTCCACAACCGTGGGCCCCTTCGAGCTATAGCTGGCAATCAGGTCGTCGGCGCGCGTGGGCGTTCCCATCGGCTTCATGGCGCCGACGGTGATCACGTAGGGATCATTGCCCGGGGCGTTGATGGTGGCATAGCCGTCAGTGCCGGTGAAGCGTCCGTCGTTTCCGGCAGCCACCACGACCACGATGCCGGCCTTCCAGGCGGCCTCGGCTGCCTGGCACACCGGGTCGAGGGTGTAGCTCTCATACACCGGCCGGCCGAGCGACAGATTGATGACCCGGATGTTAAACAGCGGCTTCAACAGGATGGCCTGGGAAATGGCGGCAATCACCGCGCTATCGGTCCCGGCGCCGTTGGCATCGAGAACCCGAAGGTTAATCAACCTTGCGTCGGGAGCGATGCCCGCAAAGGTTTTCGAATACTGCGATCCTGTAGAACTGGCGCCATCGCCGGCGATCAGCCCCGCTATGTGGGTGCCGTGTCCGTATAGGTCGGTGGCGGTGAAGGTGCCGGGAACGAAGTTCTGGTTGTAGACCACACGGGTGAGGCCGAGGAAACCACCCTTCAAGTCGGGATGCGGGCTGATTCCACTGTCGATGACGGCGACCCCGATGCCTGCGCCGGTGTAACCAGATTGCCAGGCCATCGGCGCATTGATTGCAGGTGCCGCGTTACTCAGCGTCGAAATGACCGGACGATCGAGGCTGATGTACTTCACATTCGCCTGGTCGGACAGGGAAAGGACGCTGGTGAGCGGAAGGTCGGCGACGATGCCGTTGATGAGCGGCAAGCGACTCACGATGGAACCCGCCAACTTCAGAATCAGTTGGAGATCCAGCGGCCCAGGCGCACTGTTGTACTGGATTAGGACGCGCATCTGCGGCGCGGAATAGGCCCGTGTATCGGGCGACAGCTTGGAACCGTCAGCGTGAGCCAGAATCGCTGTGACTAGTAACAGAACTAACAACAGCTTCTTCATAATGGGGACTCCTCCCGCCAAGTGCATGGAGTGAGGTTGCACAGGCTAAGGTGCACTTGGGATGCCGAAGTGGGACAGGGCTGGTTCGTTGAGAATCAGTGAAATACAGAGTGTCCACCGGCGAGGCAGGACAGATTGTCACGGCAAGCGGGCGTGGGCAGAGACAGTCTGTCCGTTATGCCGACCTGCAAAAGCGGCAAAGTGGGGTGTTACTTCCGTAATTTGGATGCCGCGATCCCCCGCAAAACCATTCACCAGCCCCCGGAAGCAAGCAACGACACGATGGTAACCGGGCGCGCTCGGTTTGTACCGGACATTTGCCGATAGTTCGGCAAGAATCGTGGAATGTCGCTCAAAGTATCCCAAGCGGGTGCGAAACTGCTGACCGCAGTCCTAGCGCTTCTGGCGCTGGGCTGCTTCGCGTTTGCAGTCCTGCACTGGCAATCGAGTGACCCACTCAAGTTCTTCTGCTACCTCGTGGTGGCGCTACTGGCCTCCTCCCTGAAAATTAAGCTGCCCGGCATCCGGGGCACCATGTCGGTGAACTTCCTGTTCATCCTGCTGGGGGTGCTGGAGCTGAGTTTTGGGGAGACGCTGGTCATTGGGTTCGCCGCGGTTTTGGTGCAGAGCTATTGGCGGTCTCATCCCAAGCCGATCCACGTCGCGTTCAACCTTTCGCAAATACCCGTGGGGACCGCAGCTGCTTTTGGGGTGTACCGGCTGGCGTCCACTCGCATCCCCGGAGGAAAAGAGCCGCTGGCGCTGCTGGCGGTGGCAATCGCCTACTTCGTGTTCAATACCCTCGTGATGTCAGGGATCATTCGGCTGACCGAGGGGAAGCCGCTCCTAAAGGTCTGGTCGGAATACTACTTCTGGTCGTTCTCGTACTACCTGGGAGGGGCTGCCGTTGTCGGCGTAGTGAGTTTCTTGAACCGGCACATCGGTTGGCAATCGTCCCTGCTGGTGTTGCCGCCCGTGTACCTCATCTACCGGTCGTATCGTCTCTACCTCGGCAAGCTTGAGGATGAGAAGCGGCATGCGGAGCAGGTATCAAGTCTCCACCTCAGGACCATTGAATCGCTGGCTCTTGCCATCGAAGCCAAGGACCACACCACCCACGACCATCTGCAGCGGGTGCGGGTTTACGCCATGGAACTGGCCAAGGATTTGGGTTTGAGCGAGGACGAGACCGAGGCGCTGCGGGCTGCTTCGGTGTTGCACGACATCGGTAAGCTGGCAGTTCCGGAACATATCATCTCCAAGCCCGGCAAGCTGACTCCGGAAGAGTTCGAGAAGATGAAGATCCATCCCATCATCGGGGCGGAGATTCTGGAACAGGTGGAGTTCCCGTATCCGGTTGTGCCCATCGTTCGTTCGCACCATGAGAAGTGGGATGGAAGTGGTTATCCCAGCGGACTCAAAGGGGAGGCCATCCCGATCGGAGCGCGCATCCTGGCAGCAGTGGATTGTCTGGATGCGTTGGCTTCCGACCGCCAGTATCGCCGGGGCTTGCCCCTGGATGAGGCGATGGCGCGGGTGGCGGAGGAAGCAGGCAAGAGTTTCGATCCGCGCGTAGTGGAGATCCTGCAACGACGCTATACGGAACTGGAAAGACTGGCGCACGAAGAACCCTCGAAGAAGCCGGCCAAGCTGTCAAAAGACGTAAAAGTGGAGCGTGGGCTGTCTCCCGCAGCGGGTTTCGCCGAGACCGCAAGCCCGTCGGCGCAGGACCGGGGCCCAGTCCAGGATTGCCTGGCGCAGATTGCTGCCGCTCGGCAAGTGTCGCAGGCGCTCTTCGAGCTAAGCCAGGAGATACGTTCCCTGGGGTTGCGCGACACCCTCTCGATGCTGGTGGTGAGATTGAAGGGCCTGGTGCCGTACGACTCGATGGCGGTGTATCTCAGACGGGACAATCTGCTGGTTCCGGAGTACGTGAACGGGGACAACTTCCGCCTGTTCTCGTCTTTGAAAATTCCCATTGGGGAAGGGCTGTCCGGCTGGGTCGCGCAAAACAACAAGCCCATCCTGAACGGCAACCCGTCGGTGGAGCCGGGCTATCTGAACGACCCCACCAAATACAGCACCCTGCGCTCAGCCCTGGCCGTGCCCCTGGAAGGGGTCTCGGGCATGGTGGCCGTGCTCGCGCTCTATCGCGCGCAGCAGGACGGATTCACCAAAGACCATCTACGAATTCTGCTGGCCATTGGCTCCAAACTAGGCCTGACCATCGAACATGCTCTGCAACATCGGCAGGCAGAAGAATCAGCAACCACCGATCCGCTCACCGGTCTGCCCAATGTGAGGTCGCTATTCCTGCACCTGGAAAGCGAAGTCATGCGCTGCAGTCACGCCGGCCTGCCCCTGGCGGTGATCGTTGCCGACCTCGACGGGTTCAAACAGGTCAATGACCGCCTTGGTCACCTGAAAGGCAACAAACTGCTGCAAACCTTTGCGGAAGGCGTGAAGCGGTCCTGCCGCGAGCGTGATTATCTGGCACGCATGGGCGGCGATGAGTTTGCAGTGGTCGTGCCGGGCCTGCGGGAAAGTGCCGCGGCCGAGATCGCGGAGCGTCTGCGGGCCATCCTCGCACAGGCCGCAAGAGCGGTTTGCGGCGAGGCGACCGTCTCCCTGAGCGTCGGCTACGCCTTCTATTCCGCGGACGGCGACAGCGCCGAAACGCTGCTGGCGGCGGCCGACCGGCGCATGTACGGCGTGAAGCACTCGCGCTCAGCCCTGGCGGCGCAGGCGGGAAAGTGAATCATCATGCCCGGTTTCAAACGTCAAAGGTATGACCAAAGTACAACTCTCCCACCTGTACTGCCCGTTCTTTTCATTCTGGCCGGACTGAAGGAAGATATTCGGTATTAGAGCGCTCTTAGGATTGCTCCCCCAGATCGGGCATCTCCATGAAAAATCTGTTTGTTGCCATACTTCTGTTTGCCGCAGCCGTAGTGTCGTCTGGGCAAACCCAACCTGCTGTTTCAGCCAAGCCGAACAGCGTCTCCCGCACCACCAAAGCCGTGCACTACCGCCTGGATGGAGGCAGCATCAAGACCGGCTTTCGGGGAACTGAACTGATGTCGCAGGCGTCGGGCGAGGCGAAGATCGAAGGCAAGAAGACCAACATCCAGATTGATGCCAAGTTCGAGGGCATGGAGGACGCCAGCAAATTTGGTCTCGAGTACCTGACCTACGTGCTGTGGGCCGTGTCCCCGCAGGGCCGCGCGGTGAATCTGGGAGAAGTCGTGCTGGAGCAGGGGAAGGGCCGGGTAAAAGCCTACACTGGACTGCAGACGTTTGGCATGATCGTCACCGCCGAGCCTTACTTCGCCGTGACCCAGCCGGGAAACATCGTGGTGCTGGAGAATCAGGTTCAGGCGGGCATGGGGGCAGAAACCATTGACGCCACCTATGGCCTCCTGGGACGTGGAACCTACACTTCGACGAACACTCCCATTCAGGGAGCCATTTTCGGGATTGACTCCCGAACTCCGATGCAGTTGTTTGAGGCACGCAACGCCCTGCGCATCGCGCATATCGCCGCGGGGGACAAGTACGCGACCTCCATCCTGGCCAAGGCCGATCAGCAGCTCAGCCGAGCCGAAGACGCCTACCGGCAGGGCCGGGGTCGTCCGGCGATCGAAGCCGCGGCCAAGGAAGCCACCGAGACCGCCGAGGAAGCCCGCGTAATGGCAGTGAAGCAGAAGGCCGAAGAGGAAGCCCAGGCCGAAGCCGCCGCAAGGGAGGCTAAGGCCCGCGCCGAAGCCGAAGCCGAAGCCCGGAGGCGGGCGGAGGCCGAAGCTGCCCGGGCCGAGGCCGAGCGCATGAAGCAGGAAGCGGAGCAGGCGGCCCAGGAAGCGGCGCGGCAAAGAGAAGAAGCGGAAAAAGCCAAGGCCGAAGCTCTGGCACAACAGCAGGCGCTGGCGGCCGAAACCGAAAAAGCCCGGCAGGCAGCGCAGGAGTCGGAAAAGTTGCGCCAGCAGGCGGAGAAAGAAAAACAGGAGCTGCGCGCCCGGCTCCTGCAGCAGCTCAACACCATTCTGGCAACCCGTGATACCGCGCGCGGCTTAATCGCCAACATGTCGGACGTACTGTTCAAGAGCGGCAGCTTCGAGCTGCTGCCCGGCGCCCGCGAACGGCTGGCCAAAGTCTCCGGGATTGTGCTCGCTTATCCGGGGTTGCACCTGGAAGTGGAAGGCCATACCGACAGCATCGGCAGCGACGAATACAACCAGTCGCTCTCGGAACGCCGCGCCGAAGCGGTGCGCGATTATCTGGTGCAGCAGGGCATCGTGTCCGATGCCATCGTGTCCCGCGGCCTGGGCAAGAGTGAGCCGGTCGCCTCCAACGACACCCCGGAAGGCCGGCAACAGAACCGCCGCGTGGAAATCGTGCTCTCCGGCGACGCCATCGGCGCTAGGGCGGAGGACCAGGCCCAAGCTGGCTCCGGGCAGTTGCAACGGTAGGAACGAGGTTGGCGAGAGCGATCACGTTCTTATCACAGCAGCGCTGCCCCACGTTGTCCAAAGAAGCTGTGGCCAGGGCTTGTTGTCTGAGCAAATCACAAATGTCGCTGAAGGAAGAACGCGGCTGCTTTGTTCTAAGTAACAGGCAGCGAGCCAGGGGAGGCGGGCCGCTCGTTAGGCGATGTTCGTCGTCCGCAATAGAAGCCAGAAAAAGGGCACCCCGCATGCGGGATGCCCTGAGCTAGTCACGAGACCCAGCGGAGCTTCAGGCTCCGCCGGCTTTCCCCAAGGCGCGGTGCGTTGGCATTGGTTTCCACTCCCTGAAGGGAGTCCGCCGGCCCGCATTTCAATCCCGATGGCAAGAAGCATGGGCTGGAGAACCCCGAGGGCCACCACGCTGGCGACATGAACAACTTCACTGTTAGCCCCAACGGAAAAGCTGATGTCAAGATCCTGAACAAAGACGTCAACCTCGGAAGCGACAACCACTCCCTGTTCAGCAATGGCGGAACCGCGATCGTGATCCACGCCAAGCCGGATGACATGAAGACCGATCCCGCGGGGAATGCTGGAGACCGCATCGCCTGCGGCGTGATCAAAGAGTGAGTCGCCACCCTCGTCCCTTAGTTCCCAGTTCCTGTCATCTTCACTTTGGTCACGGGCGGCTTTCCATTCAGGGCCATCGATAGCGTGCCTTTGACGGCCCCAGTCTGGGTGGGAGTGAAAGTTACGCTGATCGTGCAGCTGGCACCCGGCGCAACCGACGCTCCACAGTTGTTGCTCTGCGTATAAACGCTCGGGGAAGTCGTGATCTGCTGAATCGTCAGATTCTGGTTGGATGCGTTTGCCAATGTGACCGGCAAGGCACTACTGTTTCCTACAGTGACGCCGCCGAAATTCAGGATGATGGGAAATACGGTCACTGGCGTAACCGCGCCGATGCCATTAAGCGTAACTTTCTGTGGTCCTCCGATCGCGTTGTCGTTGATGGTCAGCGTGGCGCTTTCCGCGGTTGGCTGACTGGGCGTGAATTTCACCTGTATCGTGCAGTTCCCGCCCGGCGGTACGCTCGACCCGCAGGTGTTGGCCTGCGTGAAATCGGCGTTGTCGGTGGTGATGCTGGTGATGTCGAGAGCAACCAGCCCTCCGTTTGTCAGGGTAAGCTTTTGCGGCAGGCTGGGAGTTCCGACCATGTGGTATCCAAAGTCCAAGGTGCTGGTCGAAAGGGTGACCGTTGGCATGTTGGGAAACCAGAGCAGCGCGGTCTTGCTCGCGAGCGCTGCCGTGTTGTAGCTGAATTGCGTACCTTGACCGGATGCGACCTGCACGCCGACCGTCGCCGTGGCACCGTTGTCATTCCCGGAATACTGGCCACCGAAGACCGTGTCGCCGTAGATGAACAGAATGTTGCTGCTGCCTTCGAAGAACACCACCTGGAACCGGATCGTGTGAGTGGCATCGGGCGAGCAGCAATAGGGCACGTTTCTCCACTCGATCACCAGCTCCCGGTTGGGTGCGGTTCCGTTCACTTGCCAGAAAACGTTGTTGTTATTGCCCGTGCCAAAGGGGTAGAGGTTCGCCCAGAACGGCGCCACCAGCGTGGCGGTCTGTGTGGTCGGGATCACGTCGTTGTACTCGTTGGAGAAGTAGCCCGAGAACGAGATCGTCCCGCCCGCACCCACATAGAGGTTGGTGTAGCTGCCACCTCCGTATTGGATCGCAAAGGGCGATGTGATCAGGGCTGACCCGTAGTAGAAAAGGTCCAAGTTGGTGCCCGTGATGGTGCGTGGGCTATAGGTGGTTGACTGAGATGCGTAGTTCACCGGCGCGAAGATGGTCAGCGTCAGCGGGTTCGAAGTCCCTCCCCCCGGAGCAGGAGTAAACATTGTGATCTGCGCCGTGCCCGCGGTGGTCAGGTCGGCTGCCGGTATAGTGACGGTAAATTGCGTGCTGCTGTTGTAGTACCCGGACAGCGTCGTGCCGTTGAACCGGACCTGCGAGGAGTACACGAACCCCGTGCCCGTGATTATTACCGATGTGTCGCCTGAACCCGCCGCAATACTGGACGGGGACAGGGAAATGAGGGTCGGCACGGCCGCATCCCCAATTCCTGCGGCGGAGACGAAACCAGAGTTCGGACTGTCGTTGTACACGTAGATGTAGCCGTACTCATTGCCCTGGAAGGTGGGTGTGAACGTGACAGTGAACGTGCAACTCGCTCCTGGGGCCAGGCTGGTGGGGCAGCTGCTGTTTACCTGGAAGTCGCCGGAGCTGGAGATGTTGATGTTTCCCAGGGCTCCCGTCCCGGTGTTGGTGAGCGTCACGGTCTGAGGCTGACTGCTGTTTCCGATCAGCGTGTCCGGAAAGGTCAGCGCGTTTGGGACAACGGTCGCTATACCTGCGCTGTAACTCGTCCCTGACGCGTAAATGGTCTGCGGACTGGGAAAGGCATTGTCCGTAATTGTGATCGTGGCACTCTCCGAGGTGATGGTGAGTGGCGTCCATGTCACCGTGATTGTGCAGCTGGCGCTCACGGCTAGCGTGGCAGGCGCCATCGGGCAGTCGTTCGTCTCCCCAAAGTCGCTGGCGCCGCTGAGGACTATGCTCGAGATGGTGAGCGGAGCTTGGCCAGTGTTGGTCAAGGTCGCGGGCTGCGTACCGGTTGTACCTACTACCTGCCCGGAGAAGTAGAGGTACGACGGATAGAGGTTCACGGAGGGAGCCAGCCCGGTTCCGGTCAGGTTTACCACCAGGGGATTCGCAGTAGCGCTGGCGATGATTCCCAGAACACTGTTGCGGCTTCCACCCCCAACTGGCGCAAACGTCACGTCGAGCTGACAACTGGCCCCGGCCGCTAGGCTCGCCCCGCAGTTGTTGGTTTGCCCGTAGTCAGAACCGGTGGCCACCAGCCGGAGGTTCGTCGTGGTGGTTCCATTGTTGGTCAAGGTGACGGTCTGTGCCGAGCTGCTGGTGCCCACCTGCTGGCTGCCGTAGCGCAGGCTGTAGTTGGAGAGCGTCAGGGTGGTCGGGAGGGAATACTCATCGGCGCCGATGTCAACCGTCGAATTTACGATTCGGGGATCGGCGTCGAAGTCAGTGGAGGGCAGATTGGGAGCCGCATTGTTTCCCACATCGATGACCGGTGATCCCATCGGCAAATGATAGTCATTACTAAACAGCGCCACAAAAAACGGATCAGCCGAGAGGTTGCCATTCGTACCAGTCAGATCCGGGCATACGCCGCCGTAAGCGGAAGTGTCAGCACTGAAAACATCATTGTGGTCGAATATCGGAAGGTTGTTCGTATCGTAAAAGGTACAAGAGAAGGCACTGGCATTCGTGGTCGCGAACAGCAGGTTGTTCTCGATGGTCACAGTGTTGTCCATGCTGCCGCCAGCCAGTTCCGCCGCCTCACCGTAAAAAGCCCCGGGTGCGTTGTCGGCAATCGTGTTGCTGACCAGCAGCAAGGGCGGATTCGACCAGTTAAGTCCTGTGCCGGCGTTCCCAACAATCAGGTTCTGGATCACGTTGGTGGTTGCCGGGGCTCCGGTCTGGACGTAAACACCGCCACCCACATTGCGGCTGATCGTATTCCCCTTGATGGTTACGAGCCCAGAGGTTCCCCAGATGCTGATGCCGCCACCCACCCAGTCCGAATTGTCAGCGATCACGTTCCCGATGATCTCTGCTCCGGAACCCCCAAGGATTACCACGCCTCCACCCCCAACCCCGCCGGAACAGCCGACTTGAAGGTTGTTGTGAATGATGTTGTTTTGAATAAGCGGTCCACCCCCTTCGCTGGCAATGCCGCCACCCGCGCTGCAAAAGGTATTCAAGGTAATTACGTTTCCACGAATCGTAGGGGAAGCATTGGTGAAAATCCCCCCGCCGTCGTAGTTACCTTTTCCGTTTTGCAGGGTGAAACCGGTCAGAACGGCCTGCCGAGTTTCATTCGTTGTCATGGTCGCGACGGGCGCCAACTGCTGCCCGTCAATGATCGTCACCGCCGGCCCGCTCTGGCTCTTTACCGTGATCGCCTTCCCATTGAAGTTAATGTTCTCCTTATAGGTGCCGGGCGACACCAGTACCGTGTCACCGTTGGCGGCCGCATTAATTCCGGCTTGGATTGTCGGCTGATCGGCAGGTACGTGGATGACGTTGGCGCTGGCCGAAAGCGAGAAGCAAACGGCAAGCATTGACAAGGCCAGAGGGCTGGGGTAGCAGCGCATGGTGACATCCTTCCGTGAACGAAGTCCGCCTCACTAAGTGGGGGAGTAAGTCTTGCTTGCAACGCGAAGCTTGTCAAGCAGTAATTTTCTGCTACGTAGCAGCACCAGATCCAGGGTCGCTCGGTAAGACTTGTGGCAGCAGGGCAGAGGCCTTCCGTAACTTTGCCTTCTTCATTGAGTCGTCAGAGTGATATCACTTCAATAGAGCGGCGCAAGTATGGTTGGGGGGCTGCCGTCATTGTCAAGTTGGTGAGACAGGCGACGATTTCCGTACTCGCAGATCAGACAGGGAAACAGTAGGCTGTTGCTCAGGATCTACTCGCCGGGAGCCCGGCGCATCGGACACTCAAGCCAGGGGAGGCGGGCCGCTCGTTAGGCGGTAATCGTCGTCCGCAATAGAAGCCAGAAAAAGGGCACCCCGCATGCGGGATGCCCTGAGCTAGTCACGAGACCCAGCGGAGCTTCAGGCTCCGCCGGCTTTCCCGAGCTTCACTGGCAGTTCGCGAACTTCACGGAAGCAATCTGCGTGCTCCAGTCGAAGCTTTGCGTAACCTTGTAATACTCAGTGGTGTACCAGAAGGTACAACCGTCCTGGTCGATACGCATGGAGCTATAGTCGCCCCAGCGGTTGGAGGTGTCCGGCTGTGAACCCGCACCGCCCACCACCAGCGCCTCGGGTTCCAGAGTACCCAGGGGATCGCCGGGCACCCGGCCGGCCACAAAGATCGAGGGGAACATCGGCGTCCCTCCGGGGCAGGTATCTCCGCAGGATTCACTGTAGCCGAGCAATATGTTACCCCTCTTGTCCCTGGCGATCGAACCCATCCACCGCCAGTTCCCGTCGGGAGCATAGGTACCTTGCTGGCGAACCCTGAGCGAGCCAACCTGCACCTTTGTTGCCGGCGCCGCGATCTCCATCCAGCGCACGCCGTTCTGGCCACCCGAGGCGGCAACATCAAAGTTCGCCAGCCAGTGCTGCTTCTTGCGGTCGTTCCAGTAGGCGAAGCGATACATCAAGCGACCGCCCAGGGAGTCGACCAGGTCGGTGACTCCCTTTTGCGGAACGCAACTTCCACCATAGTTGCCGCACGCCGGGTTGAAGGAGGCAATGCTGATCAACTGGGAGTTGCCGTCGCCGGTGAAGCTGGCGCCCTGCGACCAGTCATTGAGGTTGTTGATGTGCACCGAGTACAGGGACAAGTGCGCGTTGTCCACGTCGCCCAGGCTGCCGATAAAGAAGTGGTCCTGGCCAGCCGGGGGGTTGGCGGGGGAATCCTGATCGGCCGGTAGCAAGCTATCTTCTGTGTTGCTGTACTGGTGGCAAATCTGCTCCGCTGTTGGGTCGCCCCTCACCAACTTCTTGCGGTTGTAGACGCAGACTTGAGGACCCACGAAGCCGCTTCCGCCTGGACCGAAGTTATTCACCGCCTGGCCGTAGTCCGTGGGCCAGATTCCCCACTTGGGATAGTCGGGGAAGCCGTTGCCCGGGACCGAGAACTGATAAAGATAATAAGTGCCATTGGCGTCGGGGCTGGTGGAGATCGCCACGCAAACGGCGTAGGGAGAGGTGAACACGTTCTGGGTCAGGAGCCAGCGATGTGCCTTCACGTCCCACTGCGCGATAATATCGCCGCTGTTGTGGGTCTTGCACAATGGACTTCCCGAAAGTCCTGACCAAAGCGCGCTGCCCAAGATTGCCGGGCCACAGGTGAAGGGTGAAGTCTTCTGACAGACCGTATAGGAGACGTTCACCCACTGGACAATTTGGGTGTCGCCCACCGCCATGGTGGTATCGGGAGGCGCGTCAGGAACGCTGTAGTTGGGGAAGCCATTGCCGACGCCCAGGAAGTTCGCTCCGATCGTGTAGTTGGCTTCCGGGCTGGCGAGCGAGCTCTGTTCCACTGCGTCCACCACCTGTCCGAAGGAACGCTTGGGGACACGGTGAACCGGATTGGCTTCATGAAAACCGTACTGCAGTGGCTGGGGCAGCTTGGCCAGATCCCCCAGGGGCGCCGAAATGCCAAATGCAACCGCATGCCGCACCGCGTCTTGCGCGACCAGAGGCAGGCTACATAACAACAAGGCAACCAGGGCGTATGAGCACGCTCCAATGTCTCTTGCTCGATTCATGATTTTTCCGCTGCTCCCTTCACGCTCGTTTGACCGCCCGGGCATTTGACCACAGGTTTCACAGCCGTACAACTATTGGCGTCGTAGTAAATACAAACAAAAGTATGCGCCCGGAGTTGAGCACAAAGTTTGAACGAGGTGCGGAAACCCCATTGTTTACAGGGGGAAAAACGGTGGAAACGAAAGAGGCCCCAGGCGGGCAGATCGGGCTGCGGCCCGTGAAAAGACGGCTAACCGTAGTACTAGTGTGGCCGTGATACACTCCAACCTCTGCTGAGCGGAGGGCAACCATCGCAGTCGGCGAAACGGGTGTTCTTCACGCCGCGGTCCGTTGCGAAGCCGGCCCAGAGCGAAGGCTTCCCACAATTCATCAACGCCTGATTTGCTCAAGGGGATTGCACGTCCCACAGAATGAGCACGCGCCGGTTTCGCGTCTGTCGTGGTTCCTCACACTGTCGGCGCTGCTCCTGTGCAGCCCCGCCACCGGAATGGCGCAGCACACCATGGTGGAGAAGAACGGGGTGGGCGGAAGAATCGAAACCGACTACAACGCCGCCCAAAAAGTCACGCAGATACGCACCCTCGGCGCCGACGGCAAACTCCAGCAGAAGGTGGACTACGAGTACCTCCCCGGCTATTACGTCGCTCAGCAAACTGACACCAGCTATTGGCCCAACGGCAAGGTCCACAGGGTGACACACAACACCTACGACGAGAGTGCGAACTTCACCGGCGAATTCATCGAGCTCTTCGACGAGTCCGGCCAACAGATCGCGGGCCACAAATTAACGCACGATCCATGGACGGGAGTGTATCGCTGTTCGGAATGGACTGTAGCGGTGCACAACTACCGGGCTGTCGAGTGTCCCGCGGGCGAGGAGAGCGGTGGAGCGGAGGAGGTAAAGAAGTTCACTTACCGCGAAGTGATGCACAATCTCGAAGCCGCGCGAAAAACGGCCCGTCGGGAACAAAAACTCGGGCGCATGCAGCCTGCGACTCCCGTCCACCCACCCATCACCACGGGGCAGTACGAAGTGGGACTGGTGTTCCCGGCGCAGCTTCGTCCCGGTGAGCGGGTATCCGGGACCGTGGCGGAAAATCCGGAGCAATATGAGGAAATGCCGGAAGTCACAGTCAGGCGCATAGAGGTGCCGTTCGAGTCCGCCGGAGAAGCGTCCCGGTTGTCAGGCTGGTGGTTCGAGGCGCCGGGCGAAAAGCCACAGCGTGCCGATGGGCCAATTAGCTTGGTGGTTCCACGCGGCGGTTCCGGGCTGAACATAACCTTCCGGCAAGCCGGCAACCCTGCTCACTCCGTTTCGAAAACGCTGACTTTCCCCCAACCCCCAGCAGAGAAGCTGCCATCACTGAAATCGTTCCACGCGGCGGCGCTCTGCTTAAAGGGCGGGCTCTGCATGGTGAGCGGACCGTTCAACGGCGACAGCAGCAAGACCTTCGCTGCCTTCGAAGACCGCCCGGCGACGATCGTGGCCGAAACTACCGATACCGCCTACGTCAGCATCCCAGAGCTCACCGCGCCCGGAGCACGACCGTTGTTCATCGCGGAAGGATCGAGGATGGTCGCGCTTCCTGTGGTGGTGGGCGAATTCGTCATCAGGAATAACCACCGCGAGTTGGCAGCAGGCCAAACCCTAATCATGTTCCCTACCTTGGATGGTCCGGGGGACATACCGGCTCCGGAGTGGCGGTGGGGCAACTTCCCTGCAACCAACCTTGCGCAGGCTCGCCAGCTCATTCCTGGATTCCAGCCGCTCAAGGAAAATCGCGAGGAGGAAGCGCAGCCTGAAACCATCGAAAAGGGAGATGCCAAAGGGAAGCGCGAGGAGAACAAAGGGGGAGAAATCCTCCTCGTCGTCAAGAATGTGTCGCCAGAGCAGATCTCGTTGCGCAGTTCAAAGGACGAGATGCTGGTGTTCCGCTTGAGCGACGAGGCCTTCCGCCGGGGTGAGTTTAAGTATGACCTTTTGGTTGAGGCCAAGAGAGCGGGCAAAGTCGAAGTCAAGGGCTACGTCATTCCGTTCCTGGCGCCCATTGCCGGACAAGAGTTTAGCGTCAAAGCCTCGGCTCGGTAGCCGCAGCGAACGTGGGAATCAGCGGGGTTCGAAACTGGACATAGCGCTTGGCGGAAGCGTGTGCGAGTCGAACGCACCGGCGACAGGCAAACCTGCCGCCCGCCGGTTTTGAAGACCGGGAGAGTCACCGGACCCCATGCGCTTCCGTACATTCTATTCTACACATTGTAAAGCATATAACCAATTACTTCCGAATGTTACCTTCGTGCCATTGCATATTAGTTGCATATTGCACAACAATGGTCGTGGGGGGCAGGCACCAATGGGACGACACCAGACGGGTTACATTTTCGAGTCAGCATCAGGCGCATTCCATGTGCGCTATTACACCACTGAGATTGTAGACGGGCAACCGAAGCGGGTGCAGAAGTCTCGCCTGTTGTGCCACAAGGACGAGAAGCACTTCAGCGCGACCTGCAAGGCCGTCAAGCTACTCCGTGATGAATTCATGCGCAAGGTCAACGTTTCGCAAGCCAACGAGGAGGACATGCGCATCTCTGACTTCTGGGAGCAGCGTTACTTGCCGTTCGCAGAGCAGAACATGAAGCCCGCAACGGTGTACGGCTACAAGCAAATCTGGTCACAGCACCTTAAGGGGCACTTCGGGGGAATGACACTGCAATCGTACCGGGCACACGTGGGCTCTCAGTTCCTGCTTGGGCTGACACGGACGCAGGGACGCCGGACGCTGAACCATATTCGCAGCCTTGCCAGTGGCATCTTCACGCACGCCATCAATGAAGGCAGGCTTGAGACCAACCCTTGGCACGATGTGAAGATTCTGGGCAAGGTCAGACCACCCGCTGGCACGGCTCACTATACGCTGGAGGAAGCGGAGAACATCATCAGTGCGCTGGTTGACCATGTGGATGCCCAACTTGTTATGGCGCTGTCGTTCTTCACTGGCTTGCGTCCCAGCGAGATTGCTGGCTTGCAGTGGGGCGACTTCGACCAGGACGCAGTGCACATTCGTCGTGCTGTCGTTCGTGGCATTGTGGGCACCCCGAAGACGCTGGAATCAGTTGCCACGTTGCCGCTCTTGCCGCAGGTTCAAGTTCCACTGGAGTTGTGGCGGCAGGCTTCGCAGAAGAAGTTTAATGGCGATCTGCCATTGACGAGTTGGCTGTTCTCAAACCAAGCGGGGAATCCAGCCGATTTGAAGGAAATGGTTCGCAGAGTGATACGACCTACCTTGCAAAAGGCGGGACTGGAGTGGAAGAGCCTGTACGCAGGCAGGCGTGGTGCGGGCACTGCGATCATCGACCTGACTAATGGGAATTACGCAGCAGCACAGGAACTGCTGAGGCACAAACACATGACCACGACGTTGCAGTTCTACAAGAAGCGGACTGAATCCGCGTTGGCAAGCGGCATGAAAGCGCTAGCTGCTGCTGCGGGAAGGTTCGATGAGAAGTGAAATTGTACTGGGTATAGGAAGCCGACTTTTCAGTATCATGTAGTCAAGCATCAAGAGCGGGCCGGACATGCTCCGACTTTGCCAACCGAGACGCGTAAAACGTCCACGGTGGTCACAGCGTACGCAGGCTGGATGCGGCGACGAAGATCGCAAAAGGAAGACCAATCATGACGGGAAAACAGCTATACGGACCGGCGGGAGCCAAGGAACCAATTTTGTTTAACGGTAAGCTAGGCTGGATCAGGGTTTTTTGCGACGAGTGCAGCATCGACTACGACATTCGGGAAGTTGACAACGAAACTACGCATCCCGCTGCGCTGCATGTCGCAAGATTCGACTGCCCGAAGGGGCACCACTGCGAAGCAAGAAGAGTGTGGCACAGCTACGACGACGAGTTTCTGAAAGCCTGCGGGATTAAAGCAACGCATGGAACAGGGTCACCACCAGCCCTCTAGTTATCTGCAACCGTCAAGGGCCATGCCGTTTCCTCGGTGGAAATCAGAATCATTAATGGTACGCCTGGGCTGCGGCACTGGACATCAGGCGATAACACTCAAAACCCCCGTTTGGGGGCGAGGGCATGGAGTCCCTCGGCTCCGGCGGTGGATTATGAGTGCTATTAGGATTTCTCAACAGTTACGGCGTGGGTGTTGAAAAAGTCCCTCAACAGAACACCTTTTCATCTGCGAGCATGCGGTTGCCGGTTTGTTTTGTCTGCGTTCGACTAAGTGGTGGCCGGTAGAACCGGTGTTTTAGGCTGACTGAGGAAGCGCACCAGTCGCTTGAGGTTCTGAGCTACCGCAGCCAGGAAGAACTGCTCGCGCACGAACCGGAGTCTCCGCAGACGCAAGCGCCGCAATCCGATCTGATTTTTCAGTTCCGCGAACAAGGCTTCCACCTTCTTTCTTTGCCGCTGTGCTTGGGCAAACTCTGGCGTGTTGACCAACTCCCGTGCACGTTGCCGGGCTGGTTCATTCTGGTGGATGATCAGGCCCCGGAAGGCAGCACTGGTACATTGTGGTCGGAGCG
>DATKLE010000112.1:0-3758 GCA_035542575.1 Terriglobales bacterium
TTCGGTTGTCCTGGGTTTATCAGTCTCACTGCGACGTCTGCAGCAGCCCGCGCCAGCCGGACGCCAATGGAACGTACCTTCACCGCAGATGGGGTGACCAGTGATGCCGCGAGCCGAAGGTCTGGTTCCGCAGCGGCATGATGGTCGTTCGGGCTACCATGAGCAATCTCTGGCTTGGTAAGTACGTCGTCCAGCAAGTCGCGTCGGCGGTCCCCGGCGGAAGGAAGATCAACGAGGTCCTGCAATGGACAATTGGTGGCCTGCGCAATCCCATCATCTTCGGCTATCCGCGTACCTTGACCATGTTGTGGCTGCTGCAACAGGCCGGCGTCACGCTGGAAAATGCGGTCTGCGTCGAGCTCGGCACCGGCTGGGACATGTCCAGCGCCATGACACTGGTGAGGACAAGTGCCCGTCACGTCCACACGTATGACCATGTCAGGCACGCGGTACCAAAACTGAAGGCCATGGCGCTACAACAGATTGAAGGCAAGATGACCCCTACGGACGCTGATCTGGCCTTCGAGCCTCCTTTCGAGGAACTGAAGCGACTGGTCGGAGAGCCACGCGGCGAAGTCGAATACCACGCGCCGTTCGATGCGCGGGCCACCGGCCTGGCTGACCAGAGCGTGGATTTCTACTACTCACTGGCCACTCTGGAGCACATTCGCGTGGGCACGCTCAAGGAGTTGCTGCAAGAGTCGTTCCGGATTCTCCGGCCCGGGTCCTACTGCTACCACTACATTCAGCCCGCGATGCACTCATGGAAGGGTTGTGAAACCAGCGTGGACTACCTGATCTTTTCGGAGCGTACGTGGGATAGATGGATCATCAACCCCATCGCCTACGAGAACCGATTGCGCGCGGTGGAACACCTCGAGTTGCTGAAAGAGGCGGGTTTCGAGGTCGTGCGGAGCTGGTTTCACCTCGACCGCAAGGCCCTCACCAAACTGCCGCGCATGCGGCTGGCGCCGGAGTTCCAGCGATTCACGCATGAGGAACTTGCCCAGAACTACGTCTGGGTCATAGCCCGCAAGCCCAACTGAACCTGCCCGGCCTCTCACGGTCATGTAAATGCAAGTGACATTTCACTTCGGGGATATTACGTGAACGTACTCGTCACCGGTGGCGCCGGCTATCTCGGCTCGATCCTTTCGGAACACCTGCTAAGTGCCGGCCTCAGCGTTACGGTAGTGGACAACCTACTGTACGGGCAAAGCGGCCCTTACCATCTGGCCGCCAATCCCCGCTTTGACTTCATCTTCGGCGATGCGCGTGACGAGCGCATCATGGCGGGACTGGTGAAGCAGGCCGACGTGCTGATACCGCTCGCGGCGGTAGTTGGCGCGCCCAGTTGCGACCGCGATCCCGTCTATGCCACCAGCCTGAACCTGGAGGCCATCCGGATGTTGAACCGCCTGCGCAGCCGCAGCCAGCGCATGGTGTTTCCCACCACCAACAGCGGCTACGGAACCCAGAGCGGCGACCTTTTTTGCACGGAAGAAACCCTGCTGGAACCGATCAGCCTGTACGGACGCCTCAAGGCGCAGGCGGAATGCGAAATACTCGCCACTCCCAACTCGATTACGCTCCGGCTGGCGACGGTATTCGGGATGTCGCCCCGCATGCGCATCGACCTGTTGGTGAACACCTTCGTGTACGAAGCCGTCAAGCGGGGATACCTGATCATCTTCGAAAAAGACTTCAAGCGCAACTACGTCCACATCCGGGATGTCGCCGATTGCTTCCTGCATTGCATCCAGAAGGGCGACCCGATGGTGGGGCAGGCCTACAATGTGGGACTCGATGCGGCCAACCTCTCCAAGGAGGAGCTGGCCAAAAAGGTCAAGGCCTACGTTCCCGAGCTGTATCTCGACTTTGCCCCGATCGGCTCCGATCCCGACAAGCGCAACTACATCGTCAGCAACGAAAAACTACGCAAGGCAGGCTACGAAGCCAAACGCACCCTGGACGCAGGCATCGTCGAACTTATCAAAGGCTACCGGATGATCGCCCGCAGTCCACTGGGCAACGTGTAAGGGGATGAAGATGCCCACTACGATTGTCACCAGCCGCTCGTTCGAGGTACAGCCGGCCGTCACAAACAGGCGCCTGGTGCGGGCCAAGGCGCCGCTCCGCATCAGCTTTGCCGGGGGCGGCACCGACCTGCCGCATTACTACGAGAAATACCAGGGAGCGGTCTTATCGAGCACCATCAACCGTTACGCACATGTGACGATTTATCCCCGTGCCGATCACGATATTGAGATCCGCTCCCTCGACCTGGGCCACACGGTGCGCTACTCCATGCGCGAGCAGCCCGTGTATGACGGCATCATGGACCTGGCGAAAGCGGCCATTCATCGCGTGGGCGTGGTGGTGGGCATGGACCTGGATGTGCGGATGGAAGCGCCGCGAGGCAGCGGGCTAGGGGGATCCTCCGCTCTCACCGCCGCCGTGCTGGGGGCGGTCGCCTCGCTGAACGGCCATCCCTACAGCCTGTACGAACTGGCCGAACTCAACTACACGATCGAACGCACCGACCTTAAGATTGCCGGAGGTAAGCAGGACCAGTACGCCACCACTTTTGGCGGCTTCAACCTGCTGGAGTTTCGCAGCGACCGCGTCTTGGTGACGCCCCTGCGGGTTGATCCGGCGGTGCTCAATGACCTTGAAGCCCACCTCCTCCTCTGTTACACGGGTAAGGTGCGGCCCAATCTCGGCCTGGTGAGTGACCAGATTCAATACTTCCGGGAAGGCCGCAAGGAAACCGTCGAGGGCATGCACCGCCTGTACGAAATGGTCTTCGAGATGAAGGAAGCGCTGTTGACCGGCAACCTCGAACGCTTTGGAATCATGCTGCACGAAGCCTATCTGAACAAAAAGCGCATGAATCCCAAGGTGACGGAGGGCACACCCGCGGATGAGTTGTACGAGGCGGCGCTGAAGCGGGGCACTATCGGGGGAAAACTACTGGGCGCAGGCGGCGGCGGGTATCTGCTGCTGTACTGCGAGACCGGGAAGCAACTGGCTGTCCGGCGCGCCTTGGAGGAACTGGGCGGACAGTTCGCGGACTTCTCGTTCGATGGTGGCGGATTGCAGGTGTGGCGGAGTTGTGCGCGATGATGACGGCTGTCGTGCTGGCGGGAGGCTTAGGTACGCGCCTGCGTTCCGTGGTCGCCGACCGGCCCAAGGTGCTGGCGCCGGTTGCCGGCCGCCGCTTCCTTGCTTACCTGCTTGACCAGCTGGCGGATGGCGGCTTGCAGCAGGTGGTCCTGTGCACCGGACACCTCGGTGAGCAGGTCCGGGAAGCCTTTGGCGAGCGCTGGCGCGGTCTTCACTTGCAGTACTCGCAAGAGCCCGAGCCCGTGGGAACAGCAGGAGCTCTGCGCAACGCGCTCGATTTCATGGCGACGAGTCCGGTGCTGGTGCTGAATGGCGACTCCTTTTGCGAAATTGATCTGGCCGCAATGGCGAAGTTCCATCGCGATCGGAATGCGGCGGCAACGCTCGGATTGACGGAGGTGCCCGACATCGCCCGCTACGGCGCCGTCCGTATCGATGCGGAGGGAATGGTGACCGGCTTTGCCGAGAAGGGAAGTGCCGGCCCGGGCCTCATCAGCGCCGGCGTGTATGTGCTCGACCGGCAGCTCATCGCCGCTGTCCCGGAGGCTCGAAAGGTTTCGCTGGAACGCGATTGTTTCCCACACTGGCTTGGCAAGGGCCTGGATGGCTTTCGGGGCGGGACGCGCTTCCTG
>DATKLE010000113.1:0-7718 GCA_035542575.1 Terriglobales bacterium
GTTGTTGAAGCGACGAGGAGAGTTGCTGGAACGCAGCTTCGCGCACGCCTATGAGACGGGCGGGATGCGGCGAGTGTACCTGCGCGGCCGGGAAAATGTTCTCAAGCGGGTTCTGGTTCACCTGGGCGCATTCAATCTGGCACTGGTGATGCGCCAACAGTTCGGCAAAGGGACCCCGCGCGGCTGGCAGGGCCTGTCGGCGGAGAGTTTGCTTCTGTGTTTACGGCTTTGGATGACGGTTCTTGTGCAAGTAGCGCACGCGCCCTTGCTCCGTCATGCCGCCTGCAGAGCAACTCCCATTTTCCTTATGGCAGAGTGCACATCCCACTTCTGCCACGGACTGCTAGCGTTCGCTCGATTCTGCGCAAACCCTCGCCAAACATCTCCGTATCCACGCCCATCCCAATCCGAAAATGTCTCGCCAATCCAAAAAACCTTCCCGGTACAGCCGAGGTCTCGAACTCCGTCCGCAACCGCGAAAGAAATGGTTCCACCTGCCCCTGCAGCAGCCGCAGAACTGCCGTGGTTCCGAAATCCGTGCGCACGGCGCACACGTCCTTGGACCGTGACAGAAACTGGCCCAGCAGCCTGCGGTCGGCCTCAACCACCTTGCGCGCCCGCTCGCGAATCCTGTCTAGATGCTCGAAGGCCACCACGCTCAACAACTCCGCCGGATGCGCCGGGATGGAGGCAAACAGGTCATTCAACCGCCACATGGCGCGGGCCAGGTCGGGCTCGGCCAGAATCCATCCGCAGCGCAGCCCGCTCAGGCCGTACACCTTGGTCAGGCTGGTGGTGACGATGAACTCCGGCCCGAGATGATACGAAGGCCGCGGCGTGTTCTCATACACCGCGTCGAGATAGACCTCATCCACCAGCACGCGCGCACCCACGCTGCGCGCCAGTTCGCCGACTTTGCGCAGCACCGAGTCCGGCGTCAGCACGCTGCTGGGGTTGTGCAGGTTGGTCAGCACGATCAGCCGCGTCTTCGGGCTCATCACGCGGCGGATCGCAGCAGGATCCACCGCGTAGCCGCTCTCTTCGCTACGCGGGAAATGCTTGATCTCCGCTCCCAAGTACAATGCGGTGGACGTAAGCAACTCGTACGTAGGATGTTCGATGAGCACCTCGTCGCCCGGATCAATGAGCGCCGCCATCGCCAGATGATTGGCCATGGAAGTTCCGGCGGCCGCCACCACGCAATCGGGATCGACTCCGCATTTTTTCGCGATCGCCCGCTGCAGCGGCGCGTAGCCATAGGCGCTGTCGCCATTGATTTCGAGTTGATCAATCGTGACCGGAAGCTCGCGCAGGGGGAACGCGCCCACGCCGCTGGTTGCCAGGTTGTAACGCGCCTGGCTCTGGGTCTTCGCCCAATGCATGTAATCGGAGTGTCGCTGTCTCATGGCTCTTGGAGAGGAGAACCCGGCCCGGGTTTACGGCTCCAATACAAATATACCGGGATACCCGCGAGCAATATGGTCAGCCCGATGGCGCTGTTGGCCGGAGAACTCACAATCGTGCTGAGCACGATTCCTGCGCAGGTCAGCACGAACAGCCCGGTGGTGAAAGGATGCCCCGGCGTCCAATAGAGGCCGGGAATTGCATCGGCGCCGGACCGGGCTCGAAATACAAACAGCGCCGCCGCCGTCAACCCGAATGAAATGAAGTCCACCGAAACGACGTAGTTGAGAATCTGCTCATAACGTCCGGAGAGCGCAATTACGGTCGCGGTCACGCCTTGAAGCACGATGGCCACCACCGGCACCCCGGTGCGCGGAGACAGCCAGCCCACGCTGCGAAAGAAGAGACCGTCCCGCGCCATTGCGTAGTAAACCCGCGGCGCGGTCAATATTCCTTGGCTGAGGAATCCCAACGTGGAGACCGCAATGCCCACAGCGATCCACCGCGCCCCGCGCTCACCGAGGGCTGCTCGCATCACTGCCGAAGCTGGGGTACGCGTTGCCGCCAGCCCCTCCGGACCCAGCACCCGCACACAAACAAAGTTGACCGCAAGATAAAGCGCCACCACACCGAGCACGCCCGCGACTAAGCCGCGGGACAGATCGCGCCGCGGATCGCGCATCTCCCCGGCCACGAAGGTCGCCGTCTGCCACCCGCCATACGCGAAGGCGACCGGAACCATGGCGGCGCCAATCGCCCCGATCAGCCCAAGGGAAACCGGCCGGTCGAGTACGGGTAGTACGTTCACCGATCCGCCTCCTCGTGCCAAGCCCACCACTACAAGCGCAGCAATAGCTCCGGCCTTGAGCAGCATCAGGGCACTCTGGACGTTACTGCCTGCCCTCACTCCAGCACAGTTGATAGCAGTCAAGCCCAGCAGGGCCGCCGAGGCTACCACGCCGTCGCTGGCAGTGAACCCTGTGATCTCACGAAAGTACTTCGCAAACGTGACCGCGACCGCAGCCATCCCGCCTGTCTGCGTCACCAGCAGCAGCACCCATCCGTAAACGAAGGCGACGGAAGGATGGTAGGCTTCACGCAAGTAGAGATACTGCCCGCCCGCGCCTGGCAAGCGGGTCGCGAGTTCCGCCCAGATGAATGCGCCGAACAGCGCCAGCACTCCGCCCAGCAGCCATACTCCAAGAATCAGGAAAGGCGTGTGGACGCGCAGCGCCACCACGTAGGGATTGATAAAGATACCGGAGCCCACGATGCCACCCATCACAATCATGGTGGCGTCGAATACTCCCAGCAGGCAGCGCGGTTTGGCGGCGTCCAAGATCTTGGGCTCGAAGAGAGATCCCGATCAGTTGTGGTACACGACGTAGAACGTGCCACCGGTCAGGTTGCACTGACCATCGACGGTATTATCGTGGTTGAGCGTGACCTTGCACTGGGCGCCACCGGTAGCCGCAATCTTCGCCTCCGGATTTTCCGCGGTCGCCAGGGCGGTCTTGGTGGTCTCCCCGGCGGGGACAACCAGCAACACCACCACAATCTTTCGGTAGCTGCGGCTATGCTGAGGACCCACCATGTGGAAGGTATCCACCTGCAGCCCCGTAGTGTTTTCTGTGGGGGTAGCCTCAGTTTTCTCGGTGCTGCCCACCAGGCAATTGACAGCCGTGACCAACTTCCTCAAAGTGGCTGCCTGAGTGGTATAGGTGACCTTGGGGCAGGGCTGCGCGAAAGCCATGCCTGCAAGCAAAAGCACGGTGGCAGGAGAAACGGTTCTGAGCTGCATCATGCCTGCATTCTCCCAAAATGCAGGCGCGCGCCTAAGGGCAGTTTACGAGGAGTATCAACTGGGTAAATTCGGATGTGGGGGCGGGATGCCCCCACCACGGCAGCCTGCCCTGAATCGAGGTCGAGGGGCCAGCGCTACTCCGCGATCAGCAGACTCTCCGCGAACGGCCACTCTTCATCGATCCACTGCGCCTCGCAGCGGAAACCCGCACCCTGCGCGAGCTGGACAATCTCCTGCGGCGAATACTTGTGACTGCTCTCGGTCCAGATAGTTTCGCCATCCAGGAAAGTCGCTGAGAATCCGGCCCGGGAGATCGTCACGGTCTGCTTGCGCTTCGAGCGCAGATGCATCTCCACGCTGCGCGCCTCGCGGTTGAACCTCGCGACATGTCCGAACTGGTGCAAAGCAAAATCCCCGTCCAGTTCCCGGTTGATCCGCGCCAGTAGATTCAGATTGAACGCCGCGGTCACGCCCACCGAGTCGTCGTAGGCATCAATGAGCTGGTGGACCGGCTTCTCCAGATCGGTTCCCAGCAGCAGCGAGTCCCCCGCCTGCAGAATTCCGCGCACCTGGCGCAGGAACTTCAAGCCCGCGGGCCGGTCAAAGTTGCCGATGGTGCTCCCCAGAAACAACACCAGCAGGTGCTGGCCCGGGTACCGCCGCGCCGCCACCTCGAGCAGTCCGTCCAGATACTCGCGCTCGAAGCCGACTATGCTGATGGAATCAATGTCGCCCAGTTCACGGGCGCACATGGCCAGCGCCTTGGGGGAAATCTCGATCGGGCAATAGGAAGTGTGTTGCCTGCGACAAAGCGCTTCCAGAATCCAGCGCGTCTTCTTGCCGCTGCCGCTGCCCAGTTCGGCCACCATCACCGGCTGAGGAAGCCGAGCCACGATGTCTGAGGCATGGCGTCGCAGCAGCCGTTCGTCCGCCCGGGTTAGGCCATACTCGGGCAGCACACTGATGACTTCGAACAGCGCCGACCCGACGTCGTCATACAAGTATTTCGAGGGAAGTTCTTTCTGTCCCGGTTTCGTCAGGCCAGCCCGGACCTCGACGGCGAATTCGAGCACGGGATCAGCCGTAATCGCGTGCGTCAACATGAAGTGCCGTTGTGGTTTCATTTGCTCCTCACGCAGCGGAATCCCGCATAGACGTACTGGTAGTGCGGTTGGAACCAGTTGCGAAACGAGCGGCGCAGCATGCAGGCAGCGGTGCGGGGCGATCCCCCCTTCATCACGTAATGCTGCCCATCAAAGAAGTTCGCGGAATATCCCGAGTAAAACGAAAACGGCCGGAACCCGGGAAAGGGCGCAAATACCGTGGAAGTCCACTCCCACCCATTGCCCATTAGGTCGGCGACGCCGAACGCGCTCTCGCCCTGGGGAAAGGCTCCCACTGGCGTGGGGTCCCACCGCTGAAAATCGAAGTTGCCCCGTCTTGCGCTAGGGGCCGCATTGCCCCAGGGATAGGCCCGTGCATCGCCGCCAGGCGTTCCGTACGCCGCGCGCTGCCACTGCGCTTCAGTAGGCAGGGCCTTGCCCGCCCAGCGGGCGAAGGCGCTCGCCTCCGCCTGGCTCACATACACCGGCCAGTTCAGCGGAAGCGGGATCTCTTCAAACATCGCACGGAGGAACCAATTGTCACCCTGACGCCTCCAGAACACCGTATGCCCGAGGTCGCATGCAGTTTTCCAATTCCAGGCGGCATCGGTCCAGAGCGATCGATCCTCGTAGCCCCCCGCGGCCATAAATTGCAGATATTCGCCGTTGGTAACTTTGCACTGATCGATGGCAAACTCGGGGACATCCACCCTGTGCGCTTCGTACTCGTTGTCCCAGCCAAAGCCGTTAGCGCCGCGCGCAAGTCCCAGCATCGCCGGGCCCGCAGGAACCTCAATCATCTTCGGCGCCAAGCCCGAAACCACTATCTCAGGCGCCTGCGGTTGCAGAATCTTCCGGTCGAGCGGTAACTGATGCAGCATGTACGCCAGCGTTTCTGCGTGCATCAGCCGGTGCTCAATCGCCACTTGCACCAGCGCGCTCGCCGGATACCCTTCTTCGACGACAGGCTTGTCATCGCAGAGCAGCCCACCCGCCAGCCGCGCATCCAACGTTTGCCGAATTCGGCGGACGTAACTCTGCACTTCGGCCACCCGAGGCCAATCTGATGGCTGATCCGCCGGCAAGCCACCATCCACGGGATCGATCCCGAACGCGAACAACCGGTCGTATTCCGGATGAAATGAATCCACGCCAAGTGCGCGCTCGCGCAGGAGATTCCAATCGAATGCCTCGAGATGACCGATATAGAAGATGATGCGATGACGTTCGGGAATGGGCCGCTCGTAGAGAAAATCAGGCCGGACAATCGCGAAGATTTCGTCTGTCCGTGAGCGGGCCTCGGCCAGCCGCTCCAGGAGTTCATGCCGAACCTCGACAGCATCGTGCGCTGCGGACATTGCTGGACCTCCTAATACGGGAGTTGTGGAATCCGTTGCAGCGCCGCCCCACCCGGACGCGCCCAGCCAGAGATGCTCGACCAGAGTCTGCCCCAACCCACCCTAACGCAGGGCTTGTATACTACGCTGTCGGTGGCACCCTGCGTAAGATGCCGTACCCCAGCGCGGGGACTCACTGGCTTGCCAATTCTTTTGGCGCTCTAGCATCTCAATCTCCACACCGCTCTGGATGGCCCGGATGGGTTCCAGGCCTTTGCTATAAGGACCTTAGGGAGCACGTGGAAGTTTGACCCCCCTCCCCCGGCATGCTATACAATCTCGCTTTGCGTCCGGCGGTCGCAGGGTGTTCGGGTCCTCAGCCGGGCGCAAATATCCGACGCGGCCAAGCTCAGCACTCCTGTAAAGTCTTGTAGTGGAAGCGTGTTCGGAATCCCGGCCATGCCCCGGTGCGCTACGTCACAGCGCCCGTGTGGCCCAATGCCGGAGAATGCTGTGCCCTAGACACGTGGTCATCCTATAAGCGCTCATTTCTGGAGGAGTCCCTATGCGCACCTGGCTCGCGCGCTTTGCGTCCCACGGACGCCGGTTTGCCAAGACTTTTGCGGCCACCTTTGCCCTGTTGACACTTGGTGCTGCCGCCGCTTTTGCCCAACCCAGTGAGGGAGCCGGCGGCGAAGCTAGCCTGAAAGTTCCTGACCTCTCTTCGGTGCAGTTTCTCGGAATCGACGGCCACCGACTGCTGCTGGTGGGAATTTTGTTCTGCGTCCTCGGCCTGCTGTTCGGGCTGGTGATCTACACCAAGCTTAAAAACCTGCCGGTGCATCGCGCCATGCGCGAGATGTCGGAACTCATCTACGAAACCTGCAAGACCTACCTGGTCACGCAGGGCAAGTTCCTGCTGCTGCTGTGGGTGTTCATTGCTGTGGTCATTGTGCTGTACTTCGGCTGGCTGGCTCCGGTGCCGGGCAAACCCATCACGACGACGTTGCCCATCATCCTGGCATTCAGCATCATCGGCATGGCCGGCAGCTATGGGGTGGCGTGGTTTGGCATCCGGGTCAACACCTTCGCCAACTCGCGCACCGCGTTCGCTTCCCTGCCCGGCAAGCCGTATCCGTGCTACGCCATCCCGCTGGAGTCGGGCATGAGCATCGGGATGATGCTGATCTCAGTCGAACTGCTGATGATGCTCATCATCCTACTGTTTGTGCCGGGGGAGTATGCCGGTCCTTGTTTTATCGGCTTTGCCATTGGTGAATCGCTGGGCGCGGCGGCGCTGCGTATTGCCGGCGGTATCTTTACCAAGATCGCCGACATCGGCTCCGACCTGATGAAAATCGTCTTCAAGATCAAGGAAGACGACGCCCGCAACCCCGGCGTCATCGCGGACTGCACTGGCGACAACGCTGGCGACTCGGTCGGCCCCAGCGCCGACGGCTTCGAGACCTACGGCGTCACTGGCGTCGCCTTGATTACCTTCATCCTGCTGGCGGTGAAGAACCCGACGGTGCAGGTGCAGTTGCTGGTGTGGATCTTCATCATGCGCGTGGTCATGCTGATCGCCAGTGCGGCGGCTTATTTCATCAACGGCGCCATCGCCAAGGCCAAGTATGGCAATGCCAAAGAGATGAACTTCGAAGCGCCGCTGACCTCGCTGGTGTGGATCACCTCGGCGGTCTCCATCGTGCTGACCTATGTCGTTTCGTCGCTGATTATCCCGGATCTCGGCGGCGACACCACCCAGTGGTGGAAGCTGGCCACGATCATCTCGGCGGGCACGCTGGCCGGTGCGGTGATCCCCGAATTCGTCAAGGTGTTCACCTCCACCGAGTCGCGGCACGTCAAGGAAGTTGTGATCTCGGCGCAGGAGGGCGGAGCCTCGCTGGATATTTTGTCGGGCTTCGTCGCCGGCAACTTCTCCGGCTACTACCTCGGACTCACCATGGTTGCCCTCATGTCGATCGGCTATTTCATGAGCACCATGGGTCTGTCGAACCTGATGGTGGCGGCTCCCGTCTTTGCCTTCGGCTTGGTGGCCTTCGGATTCCT
>DATKLE010000114.1:0-5872 GCA_035542575.1 Terriglobales bacterium
AGACCGCCGACAGCAAGACGCTGCTGGACACCCAGGTCGAGAATCTGGTGTCCGCGATGGCCGCCTTCTCACCGCCGGCCGCGGGACAAACCACCTTGCCGCAGAATTATCAGGACGCCCTGGCTCCCGTGCTGGCAGCCAACTGGCATTAGTTCGAGTTTGTTTGATGCCTTTCCCTTGTGTCCGTCCGCCCTTCACGGCCGCCGGGCGCTGCCTTTTAAGGGACTAAATCATCATGAGAGATACCCATTCCGATGCGTCCACCGGACCCCCCGGTGGCGTTGATTCACACGCGCCCGAATCCCGCAAGATCGACAGCGGCTTGGCCTGTCTAGTCATGGTCGCCCGGTTTCACGGGCTAGTTGCCGATCCGGCGCAACTGGCCCATGAGTTTCAGAATAGCGGTAAGCCCTTTGGTTCCGTCGAAATCCTGTTGGCGGCAAAGAAGCTCGGTCTGCAGGCCAAGCAGGTGCGCACCCACGTGTCCCGATTGAGCCATACGCCGCTGCCCGCAGTCGCCGTCGATCGGGACGGGCACTACTGTGTGATCGCCCGCGCTGACGGGGCACGTGTCCTGATCCACGACCCCAGATCGAGTAGACCAGAAATCATCTCCGTGGAGGCGTTCGATTCGCGATGGACGCAACGTCTGATCTTGTTGGCCTCGCGGGCTTCGCTGGTTGGCGACCTGTCCAGGTTCGATTTCAGCTGGTTCATTCCGGCGGTCGTCAAATATCGCAAACTTCTGGGCGAGGTATTGCTGGTTTCCTTCGTCCTGCAGTTCTTCGCCCTGGTGACACCCTTATTTTTCCAGGTGGTGATGGACAAGGTGCTGGTGCACCATGGCCTTACCACTTTGAACGTGGTCGCCATCGGGCTGATGGTGGTGGTGATTTTCGAGGTGGCGCTCACGGCGCTGCGCAGCTACGTGTTCGCCCATACAACCAGCCGCATCGACGTCGAGCTGGGTGCCAGGCTATTCCGGCATTTGCTGGCGCTGCCGCTGGCCTACTTCCAGGCCCGGCGAGTGGGCGATTCGGTGGCCCGGGTGCGCGAGCTAGAAAACATCCGCAGTTTCCTCACTGGCAATGCCATCACCCTGGTGCTGGATTTGTTCTTTTCCGTCGTGTTCCTCGCTGTCATGCTCTACTACAGCGGCTGGCTGACGCTGATCGTGGGAGCATCGCTTCCCTGTTACCTGCTGCTCTCGTTTTCGATCACCCCGCTGCTGCGCGCGCGGCTGCACGAGAAGTTCAATCGCGGTGCGGAGAATCAGGCCTTTTTGGTGGAGATCATCGGCGGTATGGACACCGTCAAGGCCATCGCGGTCGAGCCGCAACTGACTCGACATTGGGACAATCAATTATCGGCCTACATCGCCGCGAGTTTTCGCACATCGACCCTGTCGACGCTGGGCCATGGCGGTGTCTCGCTGATTGGCAAGCTGGTGACGGTCGCCACCATGTGGCTCGGCGCCCGGCTGGTGATCGACGGCGAACTGACGGTGGGGCAATTGGTGGCCTTCAACATGCTGGCCAATCACGTGGCTACGCCGGTCATGCGGCTCGCGTCCCTGTGGACCGACTTCCAGCAGTCAGGTATCTCGGTGCAACGGCTGGGCGACATCCTCAACGCCCGCACCGAACTCGCCGGCCAGAAGAGTACCCTGCCGCCGCTCAAAGGGCGAATCGAGCTCGACCAGGTGGTTTTCCGCTACCGTCCGGACGGCAGCGAAGTGCTGCGCAGCGTCAGCCTGAAGGTCGCACCCGGCGAGGTGATCGGTATCGTAGGGCGCTCGGGGTCCGGGAAGAGCACCCTGACCAAGCTGGTGCAGCGACTGTATCTGCCGGAACGCGGCCGGGTGCTGGTGGACGGCATCGACCTGGCTCAGGCCGATGCGTCTTCGCTACGCCGGCAGATCGGCGTGGTACTCCAGGAAAACGTGTTGTTCAACCGTACCATCCGCGAGAACATCGCGCTGGCGGACCCCGGCGCGCCCATCGAAGCAGTGATCCAGGCCGCGCGGTTAGCCGGGGCTCACGATTTCATCCTGGAATTGCCCGAGGCCTATGACACCATGGTGGGTGAACACGGCGCGACGCTTTCCGGCGGCCAACGCCAGCGGATCGCCATCGCCCGCGCCCTGATCACCAACCCGCGCATCCTCATCTTCGACGAAGCGACCAGCGCGTTGGATTACGAGTCCGAACGCATCATTCAGCAAAACATGAAGGCCATCTGCCAGGGCAGGACGGTGTTGATCATCGCCCATAGGCTTAGTGCGGTTCGCGATGCACAACGGATCGTCGTCATGGACAAAGGGCAGATCGTCGAGGAGGGCAGCCATGCTGAACTGCTCGCCATGCCGACCGGGCAGTTCGCGCATCTGTACCGGCTGCAACGTGGGGGCTGAGCGGTGAATGTTTCCCGGTGGTCGCACCTCGGCACCGTGGCTGCTTTGTGGAGAAGGTACGCTGTGGTTTTCCGCCACGCCTGGCGCGAGCGCAGGCAATTCGACACGCCTCACCGCCTGTCCCACGAGGCGGAATTCCTTCCGGCGGCGCTGGCCTTGCAGGAGACGCCGGTGTCGCCCGCCCCGCGCGCGACCATGTGGCTATTGATGCTGTTTTCCTTCTGCGCGCTGCTTTGGGCGATTTTCGGTTGGGTCGATATCGTCGCCACCGCCAGCGGCAAGCTGGTGCCGAACGACCGGACCAAGGTGATCCAGCCGATGGAAACGGCCGTGATCCGGGCGATTTATGTTACCGATGGCCAGCCCGTCAAGCCCGGCGACGTGTTGGTCGAACTGGACGACACCACCGCCACCGCCGACACCCTGCGCTTGGCCAACGATCTGACCGCCGCACGTCTGCAAGCAGCGCGGGCGAGGGGCTTGCTGGCCGCCATCACGCAGGGCGCGGCCCCGAAAATCGAGGGGATCGAGGGCATTGACAGTGCGCGTGTCGCCCAGGAACAGCGTGTCCTGGAAGGTGAGCATGCGGAATTAAGTGCCAGACTGGCTCAGCTCGACGCCGACAAGACGAAACGTGAAGCCGAACTGCGCTCCACCCAGGAAATCGTCAGGAAACTGGAGCAGACCGCCCCGATCGCGCGGCAGCGCGCGGAGGATTTCAAGGGGTTGGTCGAGAAAAACTTCGTCGCCAGGCACGGCTATCTCGAACGGGAACAGGCACGCATCGAACAGGAAGCCGATCTGGCCAGTCAACGCAGCCGGCTCAACGAGCTCATGGCGGCTTTGCAGGAAGCCAAGCATCAGAAGACCACGCTGATCGCGGAAACTCGCCGCGCCACCCTGGATAGCCTAAACGAGGCCGAACAGAAAAGCGTGGCGGCGAGGCAGGAACTCGTCAAGGCCGAGACCCGCGCGAAGCTCATGAAGCTGACCGCTCCAGTCGAAGGAGAGGTTCAGCAGTTGGCGGTGCACACCGTGGGCGGGGTGGTCACCCCGGCACAGCCCCTGATGATGATCGTACCCAAGGACAATCCGCTGGAAATCGAAGCGTTTGTGGAGAACAAGGACATCGGCTTCGTCAATCCCGGGCAGGAAGCGGAAATCAAGATCGAGACCTTTCCCTTCACCAAGTATGGAACCCTACACGGGCAAATCACCCAGGTTTCCAACGACGCCATCAACGACGAAAAGCGTGGCCTGATCTATTCCGCTCGCGTCCAACCCGAGCGAAACACCATGCAGGTTGAGGGAAAAACCGTGAACCTGAGCCCTGGCATGGCCGTGACAGTGGAATTCAAGACCGGGAAAAGGCGGGTGATCGAATATTTCCTGAGTCCTTTGATTCAGCACGCCAGCGAGAGCCTGCACGAAAGATAGCCTGTCGGTCTTTGCGTAAATGTGAAGCTGATGAGGCGTGAGCGCCTGGACTGAACAAATACCTCTGGCGTTACGGTCACAGGAGTTCAACGATCAAAAGATAAAGGCTTATTTTCGGTTCAGCTCTCATGCTCACGGCGAGGACTAATCCCAGCGCACTCTCACTCCGGCCCAGCCTCCGATGGGCGCGCCGGGCCCGAGGAAGCGTTCAGGGGTGCCGCCTTTCGGAGCACCGGTGAAGAAATTCCGGTTGACGACCCCGAAATTCTCGTAGTCGGTGTCGAAAACGTTGTTCGCCATCGCGAAGATCTCCACATGTTTGTGGACCTGGTAGCGGGTGTGGAGATTGACCACCACGTACTCGGGTACCTGCGGCCGTTGGTTTTCATCGTCGCCGCGCAGGTACTGGCTGGAGGCGTATTGCAGATCGCCGCCGAAAAACCATCCGGTCAGCAATTCGTACTCCGCGCCTACCTTCACGAGTTGCTGCGGAATACCGGGAATGCGGTCGCCGGGACTGACGGTTTCCGCCCCCAGGGCGTTCTGCAAGGTGGCGTGGGTCTCGTAGGTGGCGTTGATGAAGCTGTAGTTGGCATACCAGTTGAAGCCGCCGAGGTTGCCCTGCAGGCCCACCTCCGCGCCTTGCCGCAGGGTCTTGCCTACATTCTCGAAAAATCCGCGCGTCAATCCGCCGCCGACATTGGTGAACAGGATATCGTTGTCGAGTACCGTGTGGTAGAGGGCCGTGGTCCAGCGCACCGCCTCGCCGAGCTTGCCGCGCAAGCCCACTTCAAAGGTGTTCGATACCACCGGCTTCAGCGGCGGATCGGCGATGAAGCTGTTGGGCAGGGAACAGGGTGCCTCGGGGTCGGCGCAGGTCAGTTCCACCGGCGTGGGCACGCGGAAACCCTCGTTGTAGTTGAAGTAGAAGGTCAGGTCCTTGACCGGGCCGCCCTGCACGGATAAGGCGTCCAGCGGTTGCAGCGTGAAGCCGGCTGAAGGGTTGAAGCGGTTGAAGATATGATGACCGGCCAGTGAGGTGCGTTCGCCCGTATCTTCCTCGGTGCCGAAACCGGACAGATCGATCTCCGCCTGGTTCCAGCGACCCGATGCGTTGAGGTGCAGCCAGGGCGTGGGGGACAGGGTGTCGGTGGCGAAGATACCGAGGTACTGATTGGTCGTACGCGCCTGGGTCAGGGGTTCAGGCTCCCCGACCGCCGTGGTGCCGCGATTCGAAGTGAAGCCCGCTTCCTGTTCGGACTGCTTGAAATCGGTGTGTCCGTAATCGTAGCTGGTTCCAAAAGTGAATTTATTCTCCAGATCGAACACATCGCCCAGATAGTTCAACTGGAGCTGCGCGCCGGTACCATCTTCGTTGCTGCGCGACTGGCGACTGACCGCGGAGGGAATCGATTTCCCGACCTCGTCCCGGCATTCGGCGAAGGTTTCGAACTGCTCGCAGTCCTCCGCGACATCGCCGTTGAAGGTATCGATCGTGTTGCCGCGGTAATAGGCATTGCCCGCCAGCAGCCAATCCGGCGTGAACTGGTGACTGACGCGCAGATTCAAGAAATTCAGATCCGGTTCGGTGATGTCCGGATAGGTGTAGACGGCGGAGCGATCGGTTTGCAGCATGCTTTCCGGCAGCGGCCCGTTTCCGGTCAGCTTGTTCTTGGCGAAGGTGTAGGTGAGATCGACGTCGGTGGTTTCGTTCTCCCAGCCGACCTTTGCGAAAAGTTGGTGCACGTTGCTGTGGGAGTGATCACGCCAGCCGTCCTGCTCGAAGATATTACCGGTGATGAACCAGTCGAACTGGTCTTTCGATCCGCCATGCTCGAACTCGAAGGACTTGCGTCCGAAGGAACCGCCCAGGATTTCGGTCCGCGTGCCGGGATGGCTGAAGCCGCTCTTGGTGCGAATCGACAGGGCGCCGCCCAGGGTGTTGAGCCCGAACAACGGGTTGGAACCGGGAATCAAATCCAGGTTGGCAATCGCGGACTGGGGAATCAGATCCCAGTTCAC
>DATKLE010000115.1:0-9384 GCA_035542575.1 Terriglobales bacterium
CTTGGCGGCTGGAAGGCCGCGCAGGATGACGCCAGCGTTTGCAACTGAACAAGGAGCACTTATGAAGAAGAAAGGCATTCTGGAGCGCCTGAAAGAGGGCCCGGTCCTGGGCGACGGCGGTTATCTGCTCGAACTGGAAAAGCGGGGCTGGGTGCGGGCGGGGCCCTTCACGCCGGAGGTAGTGCTGACCTATCCCGATGCGCTGCGGGAATTGCATATCGAGTTCCGCGAGGCGGGAGCCGATGTCCTACAAGCGCTGACCTTCTATGCGAGTCGCGACAAGCTGGCTACGGTCGGACTTGAGAACCGGTTGGAGGACTTGAACCGCGCCGCGGTGCGAATTGCGCGCGAGGTCGCTGGCGACCGCTGTCTCGTCGCCGGCAACCTGAGTCTGACCTGGATGTATGAGCCTGACAGCCCGTCCGCCGCCGATCGCGTGCGCGAGACCTTCGACGAGCAGCTAGCGGTGCAGGTCGAGGAAGGGGTGGATTTCATCATCGGAGAAACTTTTTCGTGGCTGGGGGAGGCGCTGCTGGCTGTGGAGCGGGGCAAGAAGACTGGTTTGCCGGTAATGGTCACAATTTGCTTTGAAAACAAGGATGAAACCGCGGAGGGCAAGAACGCCGCCGACGCTGCCAAGACGCTGCTGGATGCGGGCGCAGATATTGTTGGGATGAATTGTCTGCGTCCGCCGGAACACATGCTGGGCCCGATGGAACAGATGAGGAAGGCCGTATCCGGGTATCTCGCCTGCCAGCCGGTGGCCTATCGCACGCCCAAGGACAAACCCGACTTCACCAGCCTGCCGGAGTTTCCCTACGGGCTCGATCCTTTGCAGCTCACGCGGAAGGAGATGGGCGACTATGCCGCGCGTGCCCGCGAGCTGGGCATCAACTACATCGGCGCCTGCTGCGGCGCAGTCGCCATCCATATCCGCGAGATGGCTCGAGTACTGGGCAAGCTGGAAGCGGACAAGCGGATGTGGAAGAAAGGCGGCGAGAAGCCCATGTCGGCTTACGAATACTACGGGCACGATCAGACAACCGGCACGGGGAAACGGAGCTAACCACGGAGGACGCAGCGGACAGGGAGGGGTTCCGCGAGGAAGACCGGAGAATACGAACCACAGTGGACACGGAGGACACAAAGGAGCGATTACGCATAAAAAAAGGCCAGCTCGGCAGCTGGCCGATGCCTTACGGCATAGTTAGGAGAGAGAAGAATATCGGTTCATAAAGGCCGCGTACCGAGCCAAAGGAACCGGACCGTGCCAGCCGAGAGGTCTCGGCTGGCAGTACTGCTTGCCGGGCCGGTTCGCCCAAACAATCAAGAACTCAATTAACTGAGGTCCCGGGACCAATCATTTGAGAACGGGCCAGCAGCGGCACCCGTTCGATTGATGAAAGACTAGGCCATCAAACCAGGGCAGTTGTCACCGCGATTTCATGAATTTGTCATTTATTTGTAAACACCGAGCCGGTGTCAAGGGCGCTGGTACACCGGGCTTTCCACGGGGGTTGGGGGATCGTAATCGCGGCCGTATTTGTTCTTGTGGGTCTGAGGCAGACTGGCGGCGGCAAGGCGCAACGTTCCGAGCGTGGAATCGCCCTCCGATACCGTGACCTCACGTGTCAGGGTCTTCAATGTCTCGGGCAGAGCTTCTTCGTACCAGACGCCCAGGGTGTAGCGGCCGACAGGCACATGGGGGATAACCACTTCACCGCGTGGGTTGGAGATTCCGTAATAAGGAGTATCGAGGGCAATCACGACGGCGCTCATCTCGGCATGAATATTGCAGAAGATGTAGGAGACGCCGGGCTTGTCGAAGCGCACGTTGCGGGTGCTGCCGGCCTCGTATAGGCCAAGGTCGAAGCGCTTGCCCTCGAACAGAGAAAAGACATTGTGGAAGAAGGGATCGCGATTGGGAAACTCGACCATCGAACCAACCGGGACGACCAGGACGTGGGGTTCGAAGCTCTTGTTGTGCTGCACCAGGCGGAGGGGTTGCGAAGGCTGAGGCCTGGTCTCAGCCGCGCTGGCAATGGGGGTCAGCCAAAGGACGACGTTTCCGGGTTTGGGCGTACGGCTCGACTTCTGGTTGCTTACCAGGGCCACGTGCGCGGTGACGCTGACCTCCTGGGCACAAGCCAACCCGGCGCAAAGCAGCAGAAAGCACAACCAGCGGCGGCATTGAAGGGCTGATGTCATCTCAGAAGAGGATCCCCATCATCAGGTTCACATGGTCGGCGGACCAACTGCCGGTGTCAATGGCGTAGGTCGTCAAGTGCCGGTATTCCGTGGACAAGAGCAGGTTCGACCGGGGCCGGTAAATGAAGTTGATCATGGCGCCGCGATTCTGGGAGAGGGAACCAAAGTAGTTCTGACCTGCGGCGAAGGGGCGGAGATCCTCGGCGAAGGGATTATCCAGACCGAAGCCGCCGTTGAACTCCAGTTTATCGGTGGCCTTTACTTTCAACTGCGACCAACCGCCGATAGAATCAAGCGCACGCAACTGGGAATTGGGCCGCAGGGGATTTGCATTAAACAAGACGCTACGCCCGATGGCGCCACCTAGTCCACCCACGGACAGTCCGCGATAGAACTCTCCCGAGAGGGTCAGCCGCGGAGCCAGTGGGATTTCCCAGTCCGTCATGCCCGCCCACCCGTCAACGTGGCGGTTAAAGCCCCAGTCCTGACGGCTGTAGTAGCCCGCCCCACCCAGAGTCAGGTTTCGCCCGAAGATGTTCCGCGTCCAGGCCACTCGCACTCCGAAGCCGGGCTGGCTCGAGCTTTCACCGGCCTGGGGCTGGCGGTTAAAGGGGTTGTAAGGTTGCTCTCCGGTGAGATTGTCCACGATGCCGCCCTGCAGACTGATGCTCTGATTGCTGGAGAGATCGAAGCGGTGTTCGACGCGCACCTGCGGAATCCATCCCCAGAGGTTTCCCGCGTACGCGAACTCTGGGACTGCGAGCGAGGCAAAAGAGGTAGGAGAGAGGGGGGACACGAACAGGTTGTCCTGCCCGGCCACGATAGAAGTATGGTCCCAATCCAGACGCATGCTGGCGATGCGCAGGCGGGCGATCCCGAAATTCACACCGTTCTCAGTGGCCGGAAATCCGCCGGAGAAATCCAGCTGCACGTTGCCGCTGGTGCGGGCGCCCGCCAGGCGGGGGCCAAATACCTCCACCCCAAGCTCGGATTGCCGCATGGTGGCGCCGAAGTTGCCTTTGGGCTCGAACGGAGCGGGGTGATCGGCCCAGTTGGGAACGTCCTGATTGTCGGTCACGCCGCGATTGCTGAACAGGTTCAACAGCACGATGCCGGAGAGCCGCAGCTTGTACTTGGAGGCACTCTCGACTTTGGTCTGGTACTGGTCGTCCACTTTGCTGCCGAGCAGTTGGGTGGAGTCCTCCAAAGCGGCCACGCGGTCCTCCAACGATTTGCCGGCGGAGGCCGCAGCGGGAGACGCGGAATACGAGCTTGACGCTGACAACGTTGCGGGGGCTGCCGCCAACTGATTGCGCGTAGCTTGCAACTCACGCCGCAGCTCCGAGGTTTCCGCCCGGTACTGGTCGGACTCCGCGCGTATCTCCGCCACCGCAGCGCGCAGTTCGTGGACTTGCTGCTGCAGTTCCTGGATGGCAGCGACCAGGGAGTCCTGCTGTGGGGGCGGCGGGCTGGCTGGCTGCGCCCACGCGCGAACACTGAAGGCGAGCAGAAGCAATCCCAGCGTGCCGGATGCCCGAATGCAACCAGACAAACCATTCCCCTGCTTCACAAGGCGCCTCCCGAAGAAGACTATGGAAGTACTGAATCTATGCCGTTTCCGTGAACCCCGAAGGCCGCAGCCTGGGTCGGCCCGGCCACATTCTGGGAAATCCTACTCCGATTGGGCCCGCTTTGTCCGAACCAGGGTTGGTGGCGCCTTGCCTTCGCTGCGGCTTTCTGCAGCGCCGTTCGAAGATGAGGCGAGCGGAAGCACCAGGCGGAAAACCGTCCCTTCGTTGGACGTCTTTTCTACCGCGACGTCACCCCCATGGTCCTGAACAATCTTCTGCACCACGGTCAAACCCAGACCCGTACCGTTCTCCTTGCCATAGCTAACAAAGGGCTCAAAGAGCTTGCCCCGAATGGATTCGGGAATGCCATGGCCGTTGTCGGCGACCCGAATCTCTACGCCGCCAGGAATTTCGGCCAAGTCGATGTCAATGCGTCCCGTATTGCCGGTGACCGACTCGCAGGCGTTAAGCAGGAGATTAAAGAGGGCGCGCTCCAGCTTCTTGGGGTCAAACCAGCCGATGCTGCTGCCGGTTTGGTTCACCGCAATCTGGACGGTGTGAAATTCAGGATGGGCCCGGATGTTATGGACGACGCGTTCCACGGTTTCTTTGACGCTGCCATAGGTGGGACGCAGGGACTCGCGGGTGCGGGAAAACTCCAGAAGCGAGTCGATCAGGTCGGTCATCTGGTTCACCGCGACCCGAACCTCGTGGTACAGGTCCTCACGCTGCTCGGAGGTCAGGCGGCTTTCGCAGAGGAATTCCGCATTGGCCACGATGGCAGCCAGGGAATGGCGCAGATCATGGGAGATGGAACTGGCCATGCGTCCAATGGTGGCCAGGCGTTCCGCTTCCAGCAGTTCCCGCTGAGTTTTGAGCAGGCTGTTGCGCATACGGTCGAAGGCGCCGGTGACCTCTGCCACCTCATCGCCGCCCTGCGCATCCAGCGCATAGGTGAAATCGCCGGTCTCCAGGGCGCGGACTCCCGCCACCAGATTGCCCAAAGGGCGGGTAAAGGTGTGGGAGATGAAGAAGACCAGGGCGCTGCCTCCAACCACCGCGGCCAGCCCCAGAGCCAGCAGGAGCCGGTTCAAACTGTCGAGGAAGGCGGTTGCCTGATCGTAGGATTTGAGGACGCTCAGGCGCACGGAGGGATTTCTCTCCGGAGACAGTTCCACTGAGGTGCCTAGAAAACGTTCCTCGCCCAATTGCACCTGCTCGGGCTGGGCCGCCGTGGACGCGGCGCGAAGCGCGTGCAGCCGCGTCAGCTCGGCCTCGTGCTCCGGGCTAAGAGTGCTGCGGACGATCGTGTCCCCGTAATAGAAGGCAACCTGGCTGGCCGCGATCCGGCTCACTTGCGAAGCCACCCTGTCGTCGATCTCATAACCGATGACTAGGAAGCCGAGCAAGCGATTGTCTTTGGCAGGACCAAAGTAGATGGGCCTGAGAAAACCCTCGTAAAGATGGTTGGCGCCGAACCACCAGTGCCCGGGGCCGTCCTCACTCAGGGAAGCGCCCAGCGCGTCCTGGGCCATGGTGCGGGTAAAGCCCGGCGATGCCGCATGCAGGGCAACCACTCGCCCGGTACGGTCGGCCAGCACAAAGAGGTCGGTGCCCGCGAGGCCCCACAAATCGTTGGAGGCGTCCTGAATGGTCGCCTCGTCCTGCGTGGTCATGAGCGCGCGCAGGTTGGGCAGGTCGGCGAGTAACTCCGCCGAGTGAGTAAGGGTGAGCTCGCGTTCCCTCTGGAAATTCTGGAAAGTGGAGACCGAGTTACGCAGGTCGGCGAACAGGGAGTTCCTGACCTGCGCCTGCACGCTGCGGCGGACCAGCAGAAGGCTGGTGGAGGTGAGTCCGGCGGAGATCAACAGCATGGAGAGCAGGAACTTGGTCCGCATCCGAAGTTTCACCATGCTCGCTCCTTCCTTGGCCCAAAATCCTGCTCCGGTGCCCCATCTCTCGCGCTTGATGCGAAAAGCGGGGCTCTTTCCGCCCAGCCCATTGCTGTATCAACGCACAAATTTGTAACCCATCCCGTGGACGGTGCGGAAGTGTATCGGATTGGCGGGATCTTTCTCCAGCTTCTGGCGCAATTTCAGGATGTGGTTGTCCACGGTGCGGGTGGAGGGGTAATTCTGGTAACCCCAGACTTCATTAAGCAGCTCATCGCGGGAGATGACGCGCTCCGCATTCTGCACCAGGAATTTCAAAGTCTTGAACTCCTGGGCGGTGAGCCCCACGGGCTCGCCGTCGCGGGTCACTTCCATTTTGGTGAAGTCCACCGAGATCCCGGCAAACGCAAAGACCTCGCCGACGCCGGTGCGGACGTTGCGCCGCAAAGCGGCCCGCACCCTGGCCAAGAGCTCGCGCGGGCTGAAAGGCTTAGTCACATAGTCATCGGCGCCGAGCTCCAACAGCAGCACTTTGTCGGACACGTCGCTGGTCGCGCTCAGGACGATGATCGGCAGGGAGGGCGATTGCTGCTTGATTTCGCGACACACGTCCCGGCCCGACATGGCGGGAAGACGCAGGTCGAGCACGATGGCGGATGGGGCGGTGGTGCGGAAGGCCTCCAAGGCTGACTTGCCGTCGGCGCTGATCTCCACCGCAAAGCCCTCGGTCTCAAACAGGCGCTTGAGCGCCCGCTGCACCGCGCGGTCATCTTCGACAACAAGAATGCGTTCCATGGTGGTCGCCCCTGGATCAGGGTACGAACGATCTTCACGTGGGTTCATCGGGATCCGCTGCGGGGCTAAATCCCGGGTTCCTTCTAGTCTAATCATCGGCGCTCCGTCAATGTTGGCTTTTGGGACCGAGGGGCCTAACGACGAATCAAGCTTACTACCAGATTCCTTCGTCAAAGTGACTCTAAACCCAATGTTGACAATCTTTTTACAAGTTGCAGACAAACCCCTGCATGAGCGACCGCTAGTTTTACCTCCGTCCGAGACTTTTCATCCTGGAGAGCAAAACCTTGAACTACACGACGTTTTGTGAACGACAGTTTCAGATTCGCGGCACGGCCATTGTCGCAATCCTGCTGGCCATACTGACCTGGGCAGGCCAATCCTTTGCTCAAACCTCCATCTTCACGATCCAGAACAGCCCCAGCCCCAATGCGCAAGGGAACACGCTCAATGCGGTGACGGCGCTTTCCCCGAGCGATGCCTGGGCGGTGGGCTATCAGAACGACAACAACCTCAACGATTCACGGACCCTCACGATGCACTGGGACGGAACCCGCTGGCGCACCGTGCCCAGCCCGAATCCCGGCTCCCATTGCCAGGGCACCACGGGCAATTTTCTGAACGCGGTGGCCGCCGTCGCCCCCAATGACGTGTGGGCGGTGGGCTTCTTCTTCAGCTGCCAGACGCTGCTCAAGCCGCTGGCGCTGCACTGGGACGGTACGCGCTGGACGCCGGTACGCACGCCCGCCTTAAACACCAACGACAACGCCGCCCTGAACGGCATCGTGGCGTTGGCGTCGAATGACATCTACGCGGTTGGTTATCAACCCGCTTCAAACGGAGCGGTCCTGACCCTGGTCGAGCACTGGAATGGTACGGCATGGAGCGTGGTGCCGAGCCCCAATGCCAGCAGCACAGGCAACGTTCTTTTTTCGGTGACGGCCAATTCCGCTACCGATCTTTGGGCGGTCGGAATTTCGCTGGACCAACCCACCACTTCGGTCCAGACCCTGACCGAGCATTTTGATGGCGTCCATTGGACCGTGGTTCCCAGCCCCAACCCGCTGCCCAAGTTAGTCCTCAATCAGAACACGCTGCTCAGCGTGCAGGCCGTCTCCGCGAAGGACGTCACTGCAGTCGGCTTTATCGCGGATGCCGGGGCGCAGACCACTTTGACCCTGATCGAGCACTGGGATGGCTCCCAATGGACGGTCGTGGCGAGCCCGAATCAAGGTCAGGCACGCGGAGATCTCAACACCCTCCGGAGCGTAACTGCGGTTTCGGGAAGTGATCTCTATGCCGCAGGCTTCTTTGAGAATGCTTCGACCGGCGGCCAGCATACCACGCTGGTGGAGCACTTCGACGGCAACGGGTGGACGATCATTCCCAGCCCGACCCGGGGTCTGGCGCAGCAGTTGAACGGAATCTTCGCTCTGCCGGGAACCACCAATGTATGGAGCGTCGGCGGTTTCTCGCGCTTCGGCATTGATTTCGAGAGCGGGTTCCTGCAGGTGCCGAGGACCCTCGTGCTATTCTCGCCGATTGGGTAGCGAGAGGCCGGACCGGGCAGCAGGAAACTGCTGCCCATTCTTGTGCCGGAGGTCGGCAGCTTCTCTTTCGCTCCGTTGGGGCTCGGTTGTGCCTTCGCAAGATCCCCGGGGCTTGCGCCCCGGGCTGCATTCTTGCGGCGCTTCGCGGCTGATTGAAGCCCTTGCAGAACGGTACCCACTTACTCCGGATTGGGCCGGTAGAACCACACTGCAGGCTCTCCCGCGCGGGACTGGCGTGCATTTTCGACCAGGTGATGCATGGGCGCTAGCGAGCACACCGGATCGGTGGCGGTGGCGTCGCCGGTCAACAGGAAGGCCTGGCAGCGGCAGCCGCCGAAATCCTCGCTGCGCCGGTCGCAACTCCGGCAGGGCTCCGGCATCCAGTCTTGCCCACGGAAGCGCTGGAAGGCGGACGATTCTCTCCAGATCCAATCGAGCGCATGCTCGCGCACATTGTCGAACCGCATGCCCGGAATGACTCCAGCCGCGTGGCACGGCAGCACCTGGCCCGCGGGATCGATCAGCAGCAGGCGCCGTCCCCAGCCGCCCATGCAGGCTTTGGGATAGCGTGCGTAGTAGTCCGGCACCACGCAATCAATCCGCATTCGCCCGGAGAGCCTGTGCTGGGCCGCCTCGACGATTCGCAAACAGCTGTCCAGTTGCCCGCGCGTGGGCATCAGGGTGGCACGGTTCTTCAAGGCCCAGCCGTAGTACTGGGCGTGAGCGATCTCGACGCGCTCGGGTTGAAGCTGCTCGATGAAGGCGATCATCTCTTCGAGATGGTCCAGGTTCTGGCGGTGCACGACCAGGTTTACCGTGAACGCTACCGGATGCTTGCGGATCGCAGCGGCAAGGGCGACTTTATGCGCATGGGCCTTGGCGCCGGCAATCCAGTTGGCCGTTTCCTCGCGCGCATCCTGGAAGCTCAACTGAATGTGGTCGAGGCCGGCGTCCACCAAAGCCTTTAGGCGAGCTTCGGACAGGCCGATTCCGGATGTGATCAGGTTGCTGTAGAGGCCCGCGGCGTGCGCGCCCTCGATCAGCTCTTTCAGGTCCAACCGTGCCAGCGGCTCGCCGCCGGTCAGATGAAGGTGCAGAATTCCAAGCCGCGCCGCCTGCTGAAAAACCCGCAGCCAGTCTTCAGTTGCAAGCTCCAGCCTTGCGGCAGCCATCTCGATGGGATTGGAACAGTAGACGCAGTGCAGCGGACAGCGATGGGTAATCTCCGCGATGAGCGCCAGGGGATTGGGAATCATCAGTAGTCCACGATGCGCTTCTGCTGCAGGGCTTCCAGAAACGCAGTGACGTCTTCTCGGATCTTCGCCGGATCGGTGCTGTTGAAGCGGCCCGCGAGCACGCCGACGATCT
>DATKLE010000116.1:0-40629 GCA_035542575.1 Terriglobales bacterium
GCGTCGTGGTGGACGCTCTGGCTGTAATCGGCAAACTGGTTGGTCGGGATTTTGTAGCTGCTCATGTAGGCGGCGTCCGCGTGGCAGCGCGAACAAGTCGTGGCTACGTTGACCGGATTCACCGTGGAGCGGGGATCGCCAGGCGCGCGCAGGTCATGGACGCTGTGACAGTCGGTACAGACGGCGACCTTGGTGTCGCCGGCGGCCAGTCGCTTGCCGTGCACGCTGGTCACGTATTGGCTGAGCTGGTCGGTACGCAGAGTCGGATCGTAGCGCCGCATGTAAGCGGGATCGGAGTGGCAGCCTCCGCACAACTTTGGTATGTCCTTGCGATCAACCTTACCCTTCCATCCCGCTTTGCGGCTCATGGCCTGATCGGCATCGTCGCTCGTGGGATCACCCCCATGGCAGCTGGCGCAGGTCAAGCCTTTCTGCGCGTGAATATCCTGGCTGAACTTCTCCTGGCTGACTCCGTAGGGATCAGGCAGCGTGGAGTGGCAATCCAGGCACGAGTTCTTGGCCTGTGCATGGCCGAGGCTCGCTGCGAGCACCAGGAAGGTGGCGGAAAGGAGCAACCGGGCACCGCGCCGAGTTCTATTTTGCAAAATGGCCATAAACACTCATCCCTGCCACGTAGGCCAGGGCAAAGATTGCAACTCCAGTAATCCAGCGCTTGGTTCGCGAGGGCTGATCGCTCTCGAAGAACGGTAGCAGAAGCCAGAATAGACCGATCAAGCCGAAGGCCACTACGCCCAAGACCTCCCCATCAATGAACCACACCTTGGAAGGAATCAGCTTGAGTGTCTGGAACATAAACAGGAAGTACCACTCCGGCTTGATACCCGCGGGTGCCGAGCTAAAGGGATCTGCCTTGACGCCCAGGTTCCACGGAGAAATTGCCGCCAGGGCCCCGAGCACGCCGAGGGCTACGTACCAGGCCATCAGTTCGCGCAGCATGAAGTTGGGAAAAAACTTCATTTCGCGCCTGGCGGACGGGTTTGCGGCCCACTCCATCTCCTGCTTCGGAGGCACGCTGATGCCTTGGCGCTGCACCAGCAACAGGTGCACGAGAAGCAGGAGGGTCGCGAGGCCAGGGAGGACGGCAACGTGGAAACCGAAAAAACGGGTCAGGGTCGCGCCGGTGACCTCCTCGCCACCGCGGAGGAAGATCATGATGGGCCGGCCGATGACCGGAACTTGTCCGGCAATGTCGGTGCCGACCTTAGTGGCGAAGAAGGCCAAAGTGTTCCACGGTAGCAGGTAGCCGCTGAAGCCGAATCCCATGACCAGAAACAGCAGGATGACTCCGCTCACCCAGGTGAGTTCCCGCGGCTTGCGGTAGGCCTTGAGGAACAGCACGCTGAACATGTGGGCGAAGGCGGTGAAGATCATCAGATTGGCGGACCACGAGTGCACCGAGCGAATCAGCCACCCGAACTTCACCTGGGTCATGATGTACTGCACGCTCTCAAAGGCTTCGTTGGCTCCGGGCCGGTAGTACAGAAGCAGCAGAATCCCGGTCAGCACCTGGATGACAAACAGAAACAGGGTGATGCCCCCCAGGAAGTACCAATAGGAGAGCCGGTGAAGGGGAACCGTTTTTTCCCGCAGGGGAGCGATCAGGTCGTCCCACTCGAGGCGTTCATCCAGCCACTGGCGCAGGTTGGTGAGGAGGTTCATTCTCAGGCTTCGCGGCGGCGCCTCACATAGATGTCCTCGCCGCGAACCTGCACCTCATAGCTTTCCAACGGGCGCGGCGGAGGCCCGGAAATGTTGCGGCCATTCAAGTCGTACAAGCCGTTGTGACAGGCGCACCAGACTTCATGCAGGTCTGCACGATACTGCACCGTGCAGGAAAGGTGGGTGCAGGTGGCCGACAGGGCGCGGTACTGGCCGTCAGCGGTGCGAATCAATAATCCGGGACGATTCCCAAAGCGAAAGATCTTGCCGCTGTTCGGCTTCAACTCGCCCACGTGCCCGGCCACCACCGAGTCCCCACCCAGATCCGCTGTCTTGGGAGGGATCAGATAGCGAAAGACGGGATAGAGAAAAGCCGCCGCCGTGGCCACAAATCCGCTGCCCAGCAAGACCTCCACAAAACGCCGGCGCGGCAGCGGCGCGGCCCGCCGATCACCGGGATTGATCATCCCATGGTCACCTGTTGCCATTGCAGTCCCTTCGACGGCTCACAGCATCGCAAACCAGGACAGCCGATTGTACTGAAAAATGATGGGTGCAAGGATCACATTTTCATGCGCTTGAGCGGAGTGACCGGCGTCACAATTCCGCGTGACACCAGTCACGGCCTCGCGGTCATGGTTTCTCTATCGTGACAGCAGGGGTGAACAGCCAATTCCCCAGGCGAAGTGCGAAGGAGGCCGCGCATGGCTTCGGCAAGTGGCAACGGGAATCATGCCAATCATAGCGGGGACAGCAAGCCCCGTCTGATTTTCTGGGAAGTCACCAAGGGTTGCAACCTGCGCTGCATTCACTGCCGGGCCAGCGCCACGGAGCTGAGTTCTCCCGCCGACCTGAACACCCGCACCGCGTTGGGCATCATTGATCAAATCGCGGAAGCGGCCAATCCCATCCTGGTGCTGAGCGGCGGCGAACCCCTGTACCGCTCCGACATTTTTCAGCTGGCGCGCTATGCCACCGACAAAGGCCTGCGGGTGGCGCTGGCCACCAACGGCACGCTGGTCACCAAAGACGTGGCGCGCATGATCGTGGACTCCGGGGTGAAGCGGGTTTCCATCAGCCTGGACGGCTCCGACGCCCTCACGCATGACACTTTTCGCGGCATTCCTGGCGCGTTCGATGCGGCGGTGTATGGCTTGCGCAATTTGAAGGCCCTGGGCATGTCGGTGCAGATCAACATGACCATCGCCCGGCACAACGCGCGCCAGCTGCCGCAGGTGCTGGAACTGGCAAAATCTCTAGGCGCAGACGCCCTGCACACTTTCCTGCTGGTGCCGGTGGGATGCGGCGTGGACATTGCCGCCGAGCAGATGGTTGCTCCCGAAGAGTACGAGGAGATGCTGAACTGGTTCTACGACCGGTCGCTGGAGGGCGGGATCGAGTTGAAAGCCACCTGTGCACCGCATTATTTCCGCGTGGTGCGCCAGCGGCGCGTCGCCGAGCGGAAGGCGGCGGAGGCGGCGTCGCGCGTCCTGGCCGCGGCCGATCCGGCGAGCATCGGTCCGACCGAGATGATCATGCCCGGCTCCACGGGAATCTCGTTCAAGCCGAACGGGACGGGGCATCCCGGGGGGCATCCGGGTGGACATCCTTCCGACATGAGCGCCATGACCAAGGGCTGCCTGGCGGGCACGGGCGTGTGCTTCATCTCGCATGAGGGCGAGGTCTATCCCTGCGGATATCTGCCGGTGATCGCCGGCGATCTGCGGAAAGAAAAGTTTGCGGATATCTGGGAGAGCTCGGCAGTGTTCAACCAGCTGCGCGACACCAGCAATCTGAAAGGGAAGTGCGGTTGCTGCGAGTTCCGCAACATCTGCATGGGCTGCCGGGCGCGGGCGTTTGCCGCGACCGGCGATTACCTGGATGAGGAGCCGTTCTGCGTGTACCAGCCCCGCATGAAGAACGGGAACGAAAAGAAAGCAGAAACGCCGGCGGTACTTCCTTAGCGGCGGCGCGTTTGTTTGGATTGGAGTAGAAGTAATGGCACGGGTGATTGCGTTTTATGTTCCTGCCAGGTTTCGCCGAATCGTGACATGGATTCCTCCGCACCAGCGGGGCAAAGTGATCCCGTTTCGTCCGGCTCCCAGCCGCCCCAGCTATGAACGCAGCGGATGGTTTGGCGGGCTGACAGCCCTGCGCCGGCCGAGCCCGTATTCCCGATAGCGCTCCGGTACAATACCGTGTGTGTTGGATACCAGGAGCAACCACGCCGCGGCCACTCTGTCCAGGGTGGCGATCTTTTCCGGTCTCAGCGAAACCGAGCTGAACTTTTTGTCGCAACGGGCGGTGCCGCGGCGCTACAACGCAGGCGAAATTGTCTTCAGCGAGGGCGAACCGTGCTCCGGGCTGTACGTGGTGGAATCGGGGCACATTCGCATCTTCAAGAGCTCGGCTGGCGGACGCGAGCAGGTGCTGAGCGTGGATGGCCCGGGAAGCTCGGTGGCGGAACTCCCGGTTTTCGACGGCGGAAATTATCCCGCCTCGGTGGCGGCGGTGGAGGATGCCACGCTGCTGTTCGTAAGCAAGCAGGATTTTCAGGCGTTGTGCCTGACCCATCCCCAGGTCGCGCTGAAGGTCTTGCGGGTGGTAGGGGCGCGATTGCGGCGATTGGTGGGCATTATCGAAGAGCTTTCGTTTACTACGGTGCGGCACCGCCTGGCATCATTCTTATTGCGGGTGGCGCAGAAAGAAGGCAAGCGGGCTGGCGGGGGTGTGGAGGTGACTCTGCCGGCCAGCAACCAGGAGTTGGCCGCACAGATCGGCACGGTACGTGAACTGGTTTCGCGCAATTTGAGCCGCTTCCAGTCAGAAGGGCTCATCCAGATCGACGGACGCAGCGTAACGATCTCCAACCTGAAGGCCCTGGAAGCCGAACTGGCCGGCTCCGAGTAACTCCTTTCTGCAGTTGTGATCGCCCGTGACAAAAGTCATCGGCACCCTTGTTTCCCTGTTTTAGCTTGAAGAAGTGCAAGGCGTACCCGATCAGGGCCGCCGGGGAGAAGAGCATGACCATTGCCGTGGAAAAAACCGTGCGTGAAATGGCGCTGGAAATTCCCGACGCCACTCGAGTATTCGAGAAGCTGGGCATCGACTATTGCTGTGGCGGGGGAAAGTCGCTGGAGGAGGCCTGCAGCGCGGCCAAGCTGCCCATTGCGCAGGTTCTGGACGCCTTGGCGAAAGCGGGCCAGCCCGCGGTGGAGCCCCAGCATGACTGGTCCTCCGAACTGCTGGCGGACCTGGTGGAACACATCGTGCACACCCATCACAAGTACACGCGCGAGGAAATCGGCAGGCTGCAGGCCTTGCTGGTCAAGGTCTGCTCCGTGCACGGGAAAAATCATCCTGAGCTGGCGACGATTCAGGGAACTTTCCGGGGGCTCTCCCAGGAGCTCACCATGCACATGATGAAGGAGGAGATGGTGCTGTTCCCCTACATCGTGCGCATGGAAGAGGCGGTGTTGGAGAAAGAGCCGGTGCTGCCGCCGCCCTTCGGCAGCGTGCAGAACCCGGTGCACATGATGATGGGAGAACACGACTCCGCCGGCGAGGCTCTGCGCGCCATGCGCGAGGCCAGCCGCGGCTACGCCGTACCGGACGACGGCTGCGTCAGCTACCGCACGCTCTACCAGGCGTTGGAAGCGTTTGAAGCCGACCTGCACCAGCACATTCATCTGGAGAACAACGTCCTCTTCCCGCGCGCGGTGGCGATGGAAGAGTCCCACTGAGGAGAATCAGGAAGACGATGCCGGTGCTGGCAACACGGTCGGAGAGACAACAGGGACGGCCGCTTACGACGGAGGAGATCTTCGAAGTTACGCGGGAGCGGGAGACGGCTCTCTCGCGCCTGGTGGTGGTTTACATCACCAGCGGTCTGTTTTTCATGCTGTTGCCGGGCACGTTCCTGGGAGTCTGGAACCTGCTGGCCATCAGCGCGCGGCACGCTGCGGACTCGGTAACGCCTGCCTGGATTCAGGCCCATGGGCACGCCCAGATTTTCGGCTGGATCGGAAGCTTCATTCTGGGCATCGGCTTTTACTCCATTCCCAAGCTGCGGCGCAGCGATCCCTTTGCCTTGTTTATTCCTTGGACTTGCTGGGCCCTGTGGACGACCGGCGTGGCGATGCGCTGGGTCAGCAACGTGTACCAATGGCATTGGCGATGGACGCTGCCGCTCTCGGGAGCGTTGGAACTGGCTGCCTTCTTAATTTTCTTCGCTGCCGTATCCGGTCATCGGGCGAAGCCATCCGACCAGCCGCAACGCTGGGTGCTGGTCGTAGCGGCTGCATCGCTGGGATTGCTGCTGAATCTGCTGCTGAACCTGGGGGCGGGCCTGTACCTTGCGGTGCGCGGCGTAACCCCGGCGTTTCCGCCAGAATTTGATCAGCGCTACCTGGTGCTTTCTACCTGGGGATTCCTGGTGCCTTTCGTCTGGGGATTCAGCGCCAAATGGCTGCCCGTGTTTCTGGGACTGCGGCCGGTGCGCGAGCGGACGCTGCTGGGGGCGGCCGCGTTGAATTTGCTTGGAGTGCTGGCGGCCCTCGCCGGCTGGATGGCGATGACGGCGGCCGTGCTGCTGGCCGGCATGCTGACAGCCTGCGTGGCACTGCGGCTGTTCGAAGCGCCCCAGCAATCCGCCAAAGTCAAGGGTGTGCACCACAGCTTCCCGGTTTTTGTGCGCTTGGCCTATCTGTGGGCGATGGTGGCGGCGTTACTGGGAATGTGGGCCGCGTTCTCCCCTCATCCGCTGGGAATATGGGGGGCTTCCCGCCATGCGTTGACTGTTGGATTCCTGGCCACCATGGTTTTCTGCATTGGGCAAAGAGTGCTGCCCGCATTTTCCGGCATGCGGCTGCTGTTCAGCGCCAGGTTAATGTTCGTCGGATTGCTGCTGTTGACGGCAGGGTGCCTGCTGCGAGTAACTTTTGAGATCCTTGCCTATCAAGGCTTCGCCGGCTGGGCGTGGCCTTGGCTGAAAGCCTCGGCGATCACTGAGATGGGAGCGGTCACAATCTTCGCGGTGAATCTGCTGTGCACATTCGCCAGCCGTCCCACCGGACCCGCACCGGTGTAATATATCGTGGCACGACAATCAAAATAGAACGAAGTAACTCATACATAGAGGGGTGCGTTTTCATGTCCTACAGGAAACTCTGGATTGCGTTGTGGCTCGTCCTGGTAATTTCCTTTGCGGTTCTGGGCGGCGTGGGAGTGAAGGTGCTGAACAGCGCGCCGCCCATTCCGGCCCGCGTCGTTACTTCCGACGGCCAGGTGGTGCTTGACGGCGGCACCATCCAGGATGGCCAGGGCGCATGGCAATCCATCGGCGGACAGGAAGTCGGCACCATCTGGGGGCACGGCTCTTATGTGGCACCCGACTGGACCGCCGACTGGCTGCACCGGGAATGCGTGATCATTCTGGACCGATGGGCGCATGATTCCGGCGCAGCCAGCTACGCGACGCTCACGCCGGAGCAGCAGGCCAGCCTGCGGGAACGGTTGCAGCTGATGATGCGCCGCAACACCTATGATCAAGCCACCGGAACCGTCACGCTGGATCCGGTTCGCGCCGAAGCCTTTGATGCCTTGAGCCGATACTACGCAGACGTCTTCAGCAATGGCCGTGATGAGTATGCCATCCCAAAAAATGCGCTCAGCGATCCGGCCAAACTGCGCGCCCTGAGTGCGTTTTTTTGGTGGACAGCCTGGGCGGCCTCCACCGACCGGCCGGGCGGGAACGTGAGCTACACCCAGAACTGGCCGCACGAGCCGCTGGTCGGCAACCAGCCCACGGGCGGGGCGATCGTGTGGAGCGTGATCAGCTTTGTGCTGCTGCTGGCGGGCATCGGCGGGATGGTGTGGTATTTCGCCTCGCAACCGCGGACAGTGGCTGAGGAACTGCTCCCGGAGAGGGACCCGTTGCTGGGGTTGAAGCCTACGCCTTCGCAGCGCGCCACCGTTAAGTTCTTCTGGGTCGTGGCCGCGCTTTGGGTGGTGCAGGTGGCGTTAGGCGCGATTACCGCGCACTACGGAGTCGAGGGGTCGGGCTTCTATGGCATTCCGCTGGATCGCTGGCTGCCCTACAGCGTGACCCGCACCTGGCATCTGCAAATGGGATTGTTCTGGATTGCCACGTCGTGGCTGGCCACTGGGTTGTATATGGCACCGGCGGTGAGCGGAGTGGAGCCCAGGGGGCAGAGGCTCGGAGTGAATGCGCTGTTTGTGGCTTTGCTCATTGTGGTGGCCGGTTCGCTGGCTGGCGAGTGGATGAGCATCCAGCACAAGCTGGGCAACCTATGGTTTTGGTTCGGCACGCAAGGCTACGAATACGTGGATCTGGGCCGCTTCTGGCAGATCCTGCTTTTCATCGGACTGGTGTTCTGGCTGTTTTTGATGTGGCGCGGTCTGAAGCCCGCGCTGCTCAAGAAGGACAACAACCACTCGCTGCTGCTGATGTTTCTGCTGTCAAGCATCGCCATTCCTTTGTTCTACGGCGCCGGGTTGATGTACGGGCAGCGCGCCAACCTGGTGACCGCCGAATATTGGCGTTGGTGGGTGGTTCACCTGTGGGTGGAAGGATTTTTTGAGGTGTTTGCCACGGTGGTCATCGCATTTCTGCTGACTCGGCTGAAACTGCTCTCGGTGGAAACCGCCACCCGCGCGGTGATGTTCTCGACGGTCGTGTTTCTGTCGGGCGGAATTATTGGAACCTTCCATCATCTTTACTTTGCGGGAACCCCGGACGTGGTGCTGGGCTTGGGGGCGGTGTTCAGCGCGCTGGAAGTCGTGCCCCTAGTGCTGATCGGATTTGAAGCCTGGGAGAACATCCGCCTGGCGCGGGCGCGCGAGCAGCACGTGTGGCTGACGGCGTACAAGTGGCCAATCTACTTCTTTGTGGCGGTGGCGTTCTGGAATTTTGTCGGGGCAGGACTGTTCGGCTTCCTGATCAATCCGCCGATCGCGCTCTACTACATGCAAGGGCTCAACACCACGCCGGTACACGGGCATACGGCGCTGTTCGGGGTGTACGGCATTCTGGGTCTGGGGCTGATGCTGTTCTGCCTGCGGGCGCTGCGCCCGGGGATGGCGTGGAAGAACGGCCCGCTGTGGGTGGCGTTCTGGTGTATTAACGTCGGGTTGGCGTTAATGGTGCTGATCAGCCTGCTGCCGATCGGCCTGATGCAGGCCTGGGCGTCGGTGGAGTACGGCACCTGGTACGCCCGCTCGGCGGAGTTCATGCAGACGCCGCTCATGGAGCGGCTGCGCTGGTTGCGCATGATCGGAGACAGTGTGTTTGCCTTGGGCGCGCTGGCGCTGGGCTGGTTCGTGCTCGGATTGGCCACCGGACATTCGTACGACCAGCGCGGTTACGTCGCCGAAGGCGAGTGGGTGGTGCGGCCGCAGACGGTTCCACCCCGCCCGCATCCCGCAGACTAAAATGACAAGGCGCCCGGTTTCCCGCCGGGCGCCTTGTTGCTGGTCGCCTTTTTCTGTTCAGGCTGACTTTCTCACTTCGGCCGGGAACTCGATCACTTTCCCGCGCAAATCCTGCGGGACCCATTTCACTTTCTTGTGAAAGCGCGAGGGAATGTAGAACTCAATCACCTTTGCCATAGCCATCCTCCGATCCAACCGCAGCCCGCGCCCTCGTTTGTCACCGCGACGGTGCGGGCTCAATTAATTGATTAGATGCGATTGCGGCCGGGAATGTTCATGCATCGCGGATTTCCTTGTCAAGCCTTTGTAATTATTGATTTACAAGAATGAAGCATCCAGCACAGGACTCGGGTGCGGGAAATCACTGAGTCAACGCCCGCTATCGTAGGTGTTTCCGGGGACTGGTTCACGGCCTCGGGCTAAAATCGGAGTCACCGGAGCCCGTGCCCGAAGTCACAGACAGAAGCGTCACTATTGATCTATACGAGAATCGTACGCTCCTCTCCCGGTCCCCCCAGAACCCTGGAGCGCATCCCCCGAGACGCCCTTAGCAGTCAACAAAGCGAAGCCTCGCGCGAGCGAGGGAGTGAAGTCCCCGAGCCCTGAATCGGTTGCCAGATCCGGTGCTCAGGAAGAGCGCCGAGTTGTCGCAGGGCAAACCTGAAACCGCCACCACCGAGCTGCTCTCTGGTGAGTTGATCAGCGGCAGCGGGCGAGAGAAAGAACCCATTTGTTATTGCGTGCAACGCGTCGGGGGGGAGACCATGAAACTGCTTAAGGTGCTGGGCTCGCTGTTCTACTCTTGCTGCCGTCGCCTGCCATCGCACAAACCACGAACGATGACAGCAGTCTTGCGAAGCTCACCGTCACGGCCTGGATCGAAGGACGCGATCTCTTCTACATCACCCCCGCTGATATCCGCTGGCACCACATGGGTTCTTTGCCTTCGAGCAAATCCAGGGCGAACGTCCCAACTGGCCTGGTCATGGCGACCTCCGATCCGGATGTGGCGTTGTCGATCAATTGGCTCGCACCCTATAAGTGCCCGCCCGATAATTCCAGGTGCAACAACCTGGAGGTAGATTCTTCCGTTCTGCCGCTGGACGTTCCACTGCCTTCTGAATATCAGCTCACGGAGTTTGAAGTGATTCAGGGTCGGCAATCGCTCACGGTTTATCAGTATCCCAGCGCGGGCAACGAATATACGACCATCATCGACTTCGACGATGAACCGCGCCCCGGGGCGGATTGGTATGTGGTGCAACTCACGTTTGCTGCAGTGAATTGATAGTGGTCACGGTGCAGGGAGTGCTGCCCCCAAGATAGCCCCACGTCGCGCAGGCAGCGCGAGAAATAGGCGTCCCTCTGGGGGCGCCCCGCTAAGAAGCCCCTGTGCAGATGACTAGGGGCCGGCTACCACTCTTGGCGGGTTGTTGGCCGCCTGATTTAATACCCCGCTGCGGGCCAGGAGATCAATCACATGCCGGGCGGGGACGAAGCCGGTGATCGCCTGGGTGTCGGAGCGGGTGACTACCATGCCGATGACCGAACCGTCGCGCAGATAGACGGGCGCGCCGCTCTCCCCGCTCTCGGCCGTCATTGTCGCGAACCACAATGTGCGAGAGGGGTTGTTCGCAGCGTCCCCGTCAAGGCGGTTATCCGACGCCAGGTTTCCGCTGGCAAATCTGCCGGAGGCCACGACCAGCTTTCCAGCCTCACGCTCCGGATAGCCGGCGGCCCAGACTTCGGTGTCTTGCATTGGTCTTTCCGGGGTCAGGGGCAGGGCACGCAGGGTCTCGGTGGTTTTCTGACTCTTGATCTTCAGTATCGCCAAGTCGTTGCCGTCGTCGGTGCTGACCAGTTCGACCGCTTTGCATTCATATGGTTGCACAGGCTGGTTTAGACAGACTACCAGCTGCTTACCCGAGGCTTGGATTTCGGGCAGCCGGCTCTGCGCCTTGCGAACCACGTGCAGGGCAGTGACTACATAACCATCCTCGCTTACGACGAAACCGGTGCCATAGGCGATGGGCAGGAAGACATCCTGACCTTCAAATTGTTGCAAAGACTGAGGAAGGCGGGTTGGCTGGATCACCAGGAGGCCCACTGGCACGACTGAGTTCGCAACCGCAGGCGACTGGGCAACTGCGTTCCCCAGTGTGAGCCCCAAGAGCAGAACCGGAAGCCACCGCCAACAACGCATATCCCCACCCCGTTAATTTGATGCTAAACCCGATTCCTATCGGCGTGCAAGGGGTCCACCTGAGACTATAAGCCTATTTGAATCAGCACATTACGTTCATGAGCCTGCGGCTGTTTCGCCTTGGCCCGTGGCCGCAGTCCCGTTTTGGGCACCGGGCCAAGAATTTGGTTGCTTAGAAGCCAGCTCCATGCCGCACGATCAATCCCGATTGCGTCTCCGGTGAGCCTAAGAATTGGGCCTTTGAGGAGTTGTCCAGCAAGGGAGAGGTGTTTACGACAGTATCAAGCAGGGAGCGGATGATCTGGCCCTGGGCCTGGATGACCATGGCGGAGATCCAGCCTCCGCCGGCGATGGCCAGGCCTGCGACCAGCGCTCCGCTCAGCAGAAGCGGGCCGTATCCGGCATCGGTTGCCTGGAGAAATCCTGCGATGACAACGATTGCGCCGATGGCCACCGAGGTGAATTTGATCAAGTTGCCCAAGCCGATGATGGTAGCCGCGCTGGAGTAGGCCTGCTGGTAGCGCTGGCAAAGTCTGTTGCGGGTTTCTGCGGACGCGATGGGTGCCATTGCCGGCGATGCCAAAGTCTGCCTCCTTGCGAATCTTCTTTCCACCCGCAGGGTAGCGCAGCGGTCAGACTCGCCGAAGATTACGGATGTAACGAGCAGGAGGGTGCAGAATCCTGATTCAGATCATAGGACCAGTTGTTAGTTGCCGGTTCTCAGTTCCCTGGTGGCAACAGGAAACGATCCTGCAGCCATGCAAAAGCGTGTCTTCTGTGGTAACTTTCGGTTTCATTCCGCATCCCATCGGAATCAGCCATGCCTTCACGCACCAACGAGCGCAGTTTCAAGCGGATGAATCGGCGGGAGTTGCTCAAGCTGACGCCGGTGCTCGCGCTGGGCGCCTTCGCCATCCCCAAATTGCAGGAGCCGCTGTTGGAGGCAGGACTGGGTTTCAGCGACTGGGCCTCGCGGGTGATCTTCCGGAAGCATCATCTGGCTGCGACCTTTGCCGATTCCGAATTGACTCCATTTGAACGGTTTCCGATCAACGACTACGACGTGGACGATCCCGAGGTGGATCTCGAAAACTGGACGCTGACCGTGAGCGGCGAGGTACAGAAGCCGGGAGACTACACGCTGGCGCAGATACAGGCGTTGCCCAAGATCCGGCAGAACACGCGCCATGTGTGCGTCGAGGGGTGGGATGTGATTGGGCGCTTTGGGGGCACGCGCCTTTCGGAGTTCTTGAAACTGGTGGGGGCTGATCCGGCGGCGCGTTTTGTGGCGGTGCACTGTGCGGATGATTATTACGAGTCGCTGGACATGGCCACCGCAATGCATCCGCAGACGCTGCTCTGCTACGAGATGTACGATCAGCCGCTGACGCGGGAGCACGGAGCTCCAGTACGGCTGACGGTTCCCACCAAGATTGGATACAAGCAGGCAAAGTATCTGACGGACCTGAAGGTGACCCACATCATTGAGAAGTCCGGCGGGTATTGGGAGGACCAGGGGTACTCGGAGTTCTACGGGCTGTAGGGGCTTGGGTCTGTCGATGGAGCGTGCCGGGTACTTCGCCCGGCTGACGCCGGACTCAGGATGCCTCTGGGTCCGATTGGGTTGAGAAACGACATGGCGGACGCAGTACTGGAGATCGAATCCGCGAAATCCGGCGAGTTGACGCCGGCGGTGTACGAGCATCCCTGGCCGGTGCGGTTCTGTCATTGGGTGAACGCGGTGGCGCTGTTTGTGATGGTGGGGAGCGGGCTGCAGATCTTTCGCGCATTCCCCAGTTTTGGGGCCAAGATTCCGGAAAAAGACTTGCTGAACTGGCCCAAGGCATTTGCCCTGGGCGGCTGGCTGGGTGGCGGGCTGCAGTGGCACCTGACCTTCGTGTGGATTTACCTGGCAACGGGAATCTTCTATCTGGGGTATCAGGTGTTCAGCGGCAATTACCGGCAGGTGCTGTTGGTGCCGCGGGATGTGCGCGGCGTGTGGCCGATGGCGCGGCATTATTTCTTCTTCGGGCCTAAACCGCCGGCGCAGGACACCTACAATCCGCTGCAGAAGCTGGCCTACACCTCAGCTGTTGTGCTGGGCATTCTATCGGTCGCCACCGGCTTCGCGGTGTGGAAGCCGGTGCAGTTCTCCTGGCTGGCGTGGCTGATGGGCGGGTTTCACCTGGCCCGGGTCTGGCATTTTGCCGTGATGTGGGCAATGCTGGCTTTCGTCTCTGGTCATCTGGTGATGGTGATTTTGCATGGCTGGAACAATTTCATGTCCATGCTGACCGGCTGGAAGAAGAATCCTGAGTACAGGCCGCAGTAGCCCTTGACGGCCGGGAACCTGGCCGAGGTGGCGGACAATATGAATACACAACGGGGTTCTGGGTACGGGTGGCTGGTCGCAGTGGCCTCTGTGGCCTTAGTAGCTGGCAGCCTCGTGCTGGCCTGGAGAGCGCATCCACCGCGGGCGAAATCAGTGATGGCGCAACGGGGACGGGAAATTCCCGCTGACCTGCAGGTGATCGTGAGCGAACATTCAAGATTGTTCCACATTAAGGGATGTACGCTTGTGCACCAGACAGACAATCCCCGCATGATGACCGCCAGCCAGGCGATCAGAGAAGGCTACGTGCCTTGTGTTCGCTGTCTGGGCCAGTATGTGAGCCACGTCGCGGAGGGTTCTCAGGAGCACATGGGCGGCAGTGTAGGTCGTGGCGACGATTAACAGGCGAGCTGTTCGCGGGTCAGTTTCACGTCATGCAGATTGCCGAGAACGGTGACCGCAATGGACTCGGTGCGGAAGAATTCGTTGGCCAGCTTCTGCAGTTCCGGCGCCGTGACAGCTTCAATCTTCTCAATCAGCTCATCCAGCCCGTAAAAGCGATCGAAGTACATTTCCTGGCGGGCCAGGTTCGACATGCGGGCCGTGGAAGATTCCAACGAGAGCATCAGGCTGCCCTTTAACTGGTCCTTGGAGCGGCGCAGCTCCTCGTCGGAAACGGGCTCCGCCTTGAGCTTGCTGAACTCTGAGACAATGCACTGCACCACCTTGATAGCCGATTCGCGGGAGGTGCCGGCGTATACAGACAGACAGCCGGTGTCGCGATACGGGCTCAGGTCGCTGTAGATGGCGTAGGCCAGCCCCTGGCGCTCGCGGATGTTCTGGAAGAGGCGGGAGCTCATGCCGCCTCCCAGCAGCGTGTTGAGAATGTAAGAGGCGTGACGGCCCTCATGCGCGATAGGGTGGGAAGGCACGCCCACGCAAATCTGCACCTGCTCCAGAGCCTTTTTGTTGCGCATGATAATGCGCGGAACGATCTTGGGCTGCGGGCTGTGGAAGCCGTTCTTGACCGGCTTGATGTGCTGGAAGTGCCTGGCGACGACCTCCACGAACTGCGCATGCTTCAGATTGCCCGCGGCGCAAACGATGAGATTTCCGGGAGCAAAGCGCGGGCCGTAGAAGTCGAGCACCGGATCGCGGTCGAAGCGCTTGACGGTCTCTTTGGTCCCGAGGATGGGCTTGCCCAGCGGGTGGTCTTTCCAGAAGTTCTGGGTGAAGATTTCGTGGACGAGGTAGTCGGGATTATCTTCGTCCATCTTAATTTCTTCGAGAATGACGCCGCGCTCCCGGCCGATGTCCTGCACATCGAACACCGGGTTGAGCACCAGGTCGCCAAGAACGTCCATGGCGATGGGCAAGTGCTCATCGAGTACTTTCACGTTGAAACAGATACACTCCTTGGCGGTGAAGGCGTCCATGTTGCCGCCGATGGAGTCCACCTGGCGGGCGATGTCCTCGGCGGTGCGGTGCTTGGTGCCCTTGAAGACCATGTGCTCGATGAAATGCGAGATGCCATTCCATTGCAGGTCCTCGTCGCGCGATCCGGTTTTGACCCAGATTCCGATGGAGACCGAACGGATGTGCTGCATTTCCTCGGTGATGATCGTCAGCCCATTGGGCAAGACTTCGCGCTGGATGTTGCGGAGTTCTTCAACCATGGCTACTTCCCCAACAGGCCCGGTAAGGGGCGGGCTCGGCGCTTGAATTATTGTTACACAGCCGGCGAAGGCGCGCTAACAGATCGTTACTCATTTATAATCATTGACTTACGGGGCCATCCCGCAGTCTGGCGGGGCAACGTCCGCACGCCAATAATGCTCTAGAATCGATTGCGGCAGCCCACACTTGTTTAGATGTATGCCAGAAGCCAAACAAAGCGCACTCCTCGGTCTTAGCCTTCAAGAGCTTTCGTCGCTAGTGGAGGAGGCGGGGGAGCCGCCGTATCGGGCCCGGCAACTGTTTGAGGCTCTGTATGGCGACCGCGTGGAGTCGGCGGAACAGATTTCTACGCTGCCCCAGGAGTTCCGCCGGGAACTTGGACAAAAGGGATTCACGGTGGGGCTGCCGGACATCGAGAAGAAGTTTGTGGCGGTGGATGGCACGGTGCGCTACCTGGTGGCATTTGCCGACGGGCAGAGCGTGGAGACCGTGTGGATGCCGGAGGGCGACGGCGGCGAGGCCGGCGACGGCAGCGAAGCCGGCGAGTTGGAAAGGCCTGGGCGCGGGTGGGATCGAGCGACGGTTTGCGTGTCCAGCCAAGTGGGCTGCGCGGTCGATTGCCAGTTTTGCCTGACCGCGCTCCTGGGCGTGAAGCGCAACCTCACCGCTGGAGAGATCGTCGGACAGGTCTGCGCGGTGCTGAACCATCAGCGCGTCTCTCCCCCGGAGGAGCGGGTGAACCTGGTGTTCATGGGGATGGGCGAACCCTTCCTCAACTACGACAACTTTGTAAAAGCGGTGCGGCTGCTGGTGGAGGGCGTAGGGATTCCGGAGTCGCGCATGACGGTCTCAACGGCGGGCATTGTGCCGCGCATTTACGAATTTGGCGCGGAACCGGTGCGGCCGAAGCTGGCCATCTCGCTGAATGCGTCGAATGACGAGCTGCGCACGCGGCTGATGCCGCTCAACCGCAAGTGGAACCTGGAAAAGCTGATGGCGGCGGCGCGCGATTTTCCTCTGCGAAACCGGGAGCGGCTGACCTTTGAGTACGTGCTGCTGGATGACGTGAACGACTCTGCCCAGAACGCCCGCGAGGTCGTGGACCTGATCCGCGGGGTGAGAGCGAAAGTCAACCTGATCGCCCTCAACCCCGGCCCGGGGATATCCTTCCGCACGCCGGAAGAAGAGAGAGTATTGCAGTTCCAGAAGATTCTAGTGTCGGCCGGAGTGCCAACCTTCATCCGCCGTCCCCGAGGAAGAGACATTTACGCGGCCTGCGGCCAGTTGAAGCGGACGGTGGAGGAGTAGATGCACGTAGGGCGGCTGGCCCACCCTATCCGCGCGGCAAGTATAAACCCGGTTGCCCCACCCTTCGCGGTGTTCGAAGGGTGGGCAGGGTTACTCATCACAGCGCACTTTAATTCGAGAGTAGGTACCATCCTGATGTGACCACTGGCTTAAAGCGATATTACGGTGAAGGCTACGTGCACTTCATCACTTTTAGTTGCTACAAGAGGCTGCCGCTTTTGGGCAACTCGACGCGACGAGATCTGTTCCTGGAGATTCTGGAGGAGGTACGGCGCAGGTATTCTTTTGTGGTGATCGGGTATGTAGTCATGCCGGAGCACGTCCACCTGCTGATCGATGAGCCCGAGCGGGGAGATCCGTCGGTCTTGATGCAGGTGCTGAAGCAACGGTTTGTGCGGCGGTTGTTACGGTTGGAGCCAGAGTTACACGGTGGCGAGGTTTGGCAGCGGCGGTTTTATGACTTTGTGGTCTGGGGTGAGCGGAAGCGAGTAGAAAAGCTGCGGTACATGCACCGGAATCCGGTGAAGCGTGGGCTAGTAGTTGATCCCGAGCAATGGATGTGGAGCAGTTTTCGGCATTACAAGATGGGTGAAGCTGGGCCGGTACTGGTCAATGAACGGAAATCGGTGGAGATGAAGCTTCGTGGCAGGGCGGCAGAACTCGCGAAATACGACCGTGCGCCACAGTAAAGCTGCCCACCCTTCGAAAATCGCGAAGGGTGGGGCAACCGGGTTATTGTCCTGACTCCAGGGCCTGTGCAGCCTTCTCAATTAACGTCGCTTCGTCCTGCAGGACGGCTGCTGCTCGCACGACCTGCTCATCTGCTTCTTTCCACCTTTTCTGCTCGATCGCCTCGCGCACTCCGGGAATGGTCTTCACGCCGTAGCCCGTGTACAGGCCGGGGGCGTAGATCAGGTGCTGGAACCAGGGGCGTCCGGGGAGGCCACCGGCGTTTGTGAGTTTTCTTTCGCTCTGCAATAACTGCGCGTTGAGCGATTGAATGGACGCCTGGCTCAGCGCCAGGTTGCCGTCTTTCGTCGCCTGGTCAAAGGCCTTCTGGTAGCGCTCGGCGCTGCGGGTGAGGGCGTCGCGGGCGTTTTCCAGGGGAGCGAAGTTGAGGTGCGGCGGCACCTCCTCTTTTTGCGGTGGGACATAGGTCTGCTTGGGATCGGCGGTGGCGGAGAAGACGCCTTCTTCCAGTTCCTGGTTTTGTTCGCGGACTTCTTCCTGCTTGTCTTTGAGCAGCTTCTCCAACTCGTCAACGTATCGGTGGATGGTGTCCGCGAAGTCGGTGAAGTCGTAGGGCAGGACGTCCGCGTCAGCCAGCCTCAGCACGGCGGTGCCCACGGTCTGGGCCAGGGTCCGTCCGTAGCTGAAGTCGGGATCGCCGAAGTGGGTGTACCAGTAGAAGTCATCGTAGATGGAGTGATAGATTCCGCCGTCGCTCTCGCCGCCGAAGCCCAGGTTCAGGGAGGCGATGCCGAGGTGGTCGAGGAACACCGTGTAGTCTGAGCCGGAGCCCAGTGCGCCGATGCGGAAGTCGGCGCGCTTGCGGATCTCCTGGCGCTCTTCGTTGGTCTTGGCGTCGGCGATCTGCCTGAGTTCGCGGCGCTTCCCGATCGAAATGTTCTTCTCGGGATCCTGGATCTCGCGGGTGACGCCGTTGAGGAACTTCTCCAGCGTGTGCGATCCCTGGGCGAAGAGAAAGCCGCGTCCGTTGGAATCGGTGTTGATGTAGACGGCGGCGTGCTGGCGGAGTTCGTCGGCGTGTTCTTCCGCCCATTCGGTGGAGCCGAGCAGGCCGGGCTCTTCGCCGTCCCAGACGCAATAGATGATGGTGCGCTTGGGCTTCCATCCCTGCTTGAGCAGTTCGCTGAGGGCGCGAGCTTCTTCCATCAAGGCATTGGCGCCAGAGATGGGGTCTTCGGCGCCGTTGACCCAGGCGTCGTAGTGGTTGCCGCGGATGATCCACTCATCGGGATAAGTAGAGCCCGGGATTTTCACGATGAGATCGCGGATAGTCTTGATGTCCCAGTTGGACTCGACTTTGAGATGAACTTTGGCAGGGCCGGGGCCGATGTGGTAGGTCTGCCCGAGGGAACCGCGCCAATCGTCAGGGGCGACGGGGCCTTTCAATGCGGCCAGCAGGGGCTGGGCATCGGAATAGGAAATGGGCAGCACCGGAATCCGGGTGAGGGTCTTGACGTCTTTCAGATCGAGCCGCTTGGCGTCTTTCGTCGCGCCGACGCCGGGAGTGAGCGGGTCGCCGGGGTAGATGGGCATATCCATGACGCTGCCGCGCTGCACGCCATCGCGCGGGCGAAAAGCGCCTTCGGGAAAGACGTCGCCCTGGAAGTAGCCGTCGTCGTAGGGATCGGAGTAGATGATGCAGCCGATGGCGCCGTGCTCAGCGGCGACTTTGGGCTTGATTCCCCGCCAGGAATGCAGGTAGCGCGCGATGACAATAGCGCCTTTCACTGAGATGCCCATGCGTTCGAGCTTTTCGTAGTCTTCGGGGATGCCGTAGTTCACGTACACCAGCGGGGCGGTAACGTCGCCGTCAGCGGAGTAGGCGTTGTACGTCGGAAGCTGCTCGGCCTGCTGGTTGGAAGTGGGATCGACAGCGACCGGAGGCTCTTGCAGCTTGGCCGCGAACTTAGTGGGTTCAACCAGCTCGACGACGCGCACCTTGGGCGTGGGGAAGAGGACGTCGAAGGTTTCCATGTGAGCGTCAAGGCCCCACTCTTTGAACTTGGACATGATCCAGTCGGCGTTTTCCTTGTCGTAGGGGGAGCCGACGTGATGAGGCCGAGCGGAGAGGCGCTGCATGTAGTCGCGCAGGTTCTGCTGGGTGGGAATGGGGCGAAATTTGGTCTCCCATTCGCGCTCACTGCGGGCGGAGGCGGCGGAATAGCCGGCCAGGAAAGGAGTTTCGTCGGGCGTGGTGGCCAAAAGCGGGACGCAGCCGAACAGCAATGAGAGCACTAGAGCGAGACGGCGCATTCTTTCCTCCCTTTAGTAAGAAGCGGACACAGTTCAGGGCAGGCACGGCGAGAGAAACGGCTGTTTCAGCGGTACCGGGCATTATAGTTTCTGCAGTGGAAGCGCGCAAAGTTGTGGATGCTGCCCTCCCGCACGGGATGCGCCGGTTCATTGTTGGCAAAGCGCGCGGGGTTGGGGTAGGCTTTGCCTCTTATGAAAAACGAGCGGAAGTTTCTCGGCGGGCGAAGTTTCTTCATGGCAGGCGCCCTGGCAGTGGTGATTTGCCTGGGTGCGGCAGCCTCGGCGGCCAGCTTCACGCTGGAGCAGGTGATGAGCTCGCCTTTCCCCTCGAATCTGGTGGCGGCTTCGCGCAGTGGTCGCGTGGCGTGGATTTTCGATGCCGAGGGCGCGCGCAACGTCTGGGTCGCGGACACTCCCGACTTCGCGGCACACCAGGTGACGCAGTACGCCGGCGACGACGGGGAGCCGCTGGCCAGCCTGCGCATCACGCCGGATGGGCGCACGCTGGTGTATGTGCGCGGCAGCGAACTCAATGAATCGGGGCGGGTGGCCGATCCAACGAGTGGGGTGTGGGAACGGAAGCAGCAAGTGTGGGCAGTGGACGTAGGCGGGGGAGCGCCGCGCCTGCTGGGCGAAATGGGATGCCCTGAAGAAGGCTGCGAGGATGTGGAACTCTCGCCCGATGGGCAGTTTGCGGTATGGGCGGCGAGGAAGCAACTGTGGGTTGCGCCGGTCTCAGGTGCGACTCCGGCGCATCAACTCACCGGCCTGCGGGGCAACAACTTTAGTCCGAGATGGTCTCCGGATGGACGGCAGATCGCATTCGTCAGCGATCGTGGAGATCACAGCTTCATCGCAATCTACGATTTCGGGCGGGACAACGTGCGCTATCTAGCGCCGAGCGCGGATCGCGATGTGATGCCACGCTGGTCTCCGGACGGGCGGCGGATCGTATTTGTGCGTCTGCCGGGGGTTCGAGAGAAACTGCCGCTGATTCCGGAGCGGCCTACGCCGTGGGCGATCTGGGTGGCGGATGCGGCCAGCGGTGAGGGAAAGGAGATTTGGCACAGCGGAGAGACGGCGAATGATTCTTTCCCGGAGCTGACTGCTGACGTCTCGTTCAACTTTCCCAGCAACGACCGGCTTCTTTTTGCTTCGGAACAAGACGGATGGAACCATCTGTACTCCATGCCGGCGGCAGGCGGCACGCCCACTCTGCTGACACCCGGGAAGTTTGAGGTGGAGGATGTGGCGCTCAGCGCGGACCGGCACTCGGTGCTCTACTCCTCAAACCAGGACGATGTGGATCGCCGGCACATCTGGCGGGTTGGCCTGGAAGGAGACAAGCCACAGGCGCTGACGCGGGGCGAGACCATCGAGTGGAATCCCGTAGAAACCGGGCAGGGCGGGCAGGTGGTATGCCTGGGTTCGGCGGCAACCAGCCCGGCGATGCCCTACCGGATTACCGCGCAGGGCAGGGAGATGATTGCGGCATCCGCGCTGCCGCCAGATTTTCCTGCCAAGCAGCTGGTGACTCCGAAGCAGGTAATTTTCAAGAGTGAGGATGGGCTCGAGATTCACGGGCAGCTATTTGTGCCTGTGGGACGCAACCAGGCAGGGCCGGCGCTGATCTTCATGCACGGCGGGCCCATCCGGCAGATGGTCCTCGGTTTTCACTACATGGATTACTACCACTATGCCTATGCCATGAATGAGTACCTGGCCAGTCAGGGTTACGTGGTGCTGTCGGTGAATTACCGGCTGGGCATCATGTACGGAAGGGCGTTTCGCGAACCGGCCAATGCGTGCTGGCGGGGAGCATCGGAATATAAGGACGTCCTCGCGGGAGCGAAGTATCTGCGAACTCTGTCTATCGTGGATGCGAAAAGGATCGGACTGTGGGGTGGGTCTTACGGCGGCTTTCTGACGGCGCTGGGACTGGCGCGCAACTCCGATCTCTTCGCGGCGGGAGTAGATATGCACGGAGTGCACGACTGGTCGGTGTTCCTGCCACGGTGGGAAAACCATCCGGAGGCTCCCGATGCCAAGGAAGCAGAGAAGCTGGCGTTCGAGTCGTCGCCGGACGCTTCAATCGCCACGTGGAAGTCGCCCGTGCTGCTGATCCAGGGAGATGACGATCGCAACGTTCCCTTCGGGCAGACGGTGGATCTGGCGCAGCGCCTGCGGGAGGCGCACGTGCGCTTTGAGGAGTTGGTCTTCCCGGACGAGATCCACGGGTTCCTGATGTGGAAGAGCTGGATCAAGGCATACACGGCGACGGCGGAGTTTTTTGACCGGATGTTGAAAGGTGGAGGAAGTCAGTGACGAGGGCGGGAGCCCGACCCACCCCGTGCGGTCTGGCGGAGTCTTGAATGGTCAGACCCACGGCACGTCGTGCGGCCTTTTGATATTCTAAGAACATCGTGCGGATGCTGTGGTGGTTCTTGATTCTGGCCGTCAGCACTGGGGCGGTGCTGTGGGCGGGCATCGCCTTCTATCTTCGTGTGCGCCGCCACATGAAGGTAGATGCTGCCTCCAGGGCTGCCGAAGAGGTGGAGCACGAACACGAAACAGGCGGTGTGTAAGCGCTGCGATACCAGTGGTAACAAGTGAGGAACGTTCCGTGACAAAACCCGATGTAGACATCCTTGGCAATCATGATCGCGCTCTCAATTGGGTGCAGCAGGCAGCGCTGGTCGTGGGCGCCAGCCTGTTTGTGGCCTTGTGTGCCCGGGTCACGCTGCCGCTTCCCTTCACGCCCGTGCCCCTGACTCTGCAGAACTTTGGGGTGCTGCTGGTGGGCCTGACGTTGGGCAGACGGCGCGGTTTTGCGGCACTAGTGCTTTATCTGGTCGAGGGGGCTTCGGGGATGCCGGTTTTCAATCCCACCGGGGCTGGCGGGGTTGCCCAGTTGCTGGGTCCGACCGGGGGATTCCTCCTGGCATATCCCTTTGTGGCCGCGGTTGCAGGCTGGATCACGGAGCAGGGCAAGATGAGCTTCGCGCGCGCCGCGACCGCTGCAATGCTGGCGGAGGTCGTATTGTTCGCCGGCGGCCTCTCCTGGCTGGCGATTCTCACGCATTCCTTCGCTCAGGCCGTGCGCTTCGGGCTTTACTGGTTCGTATTTGCCGAAGTCATTAAAGTGATGTTGGCCGCCGCGATCGCCACCGGCTGGCGGCGCACGTTCAAGGCCCAGGCATGAGCACGATCGGCACGCCCCAGGGAAAGATTTCTTCGCAGGGCCCCTCCGCAGAAGGCATGGACTCCAAGCGCAGTGCGACGTCCGCCGCGGCTCGGGAAATCACCGTGGCCCACAGTCCCGACTCCGACGATGCTTTCATGTTCTACGGTCTGGCGACCAACAAGGTGCGTGTTGCCGGTCTGCGCTTCACCCATACCTTGTGTGATATCGAGACCCTGAACCGCGCGGCCCGCGAGGGCGATGGCGTTTACGATGTGACGGCGATTTCTTTTCACGCGTATCCCTATATTCAGGACCATTACGCGCTGCTGCCCAGCGGGGGCAGCGTGGGTGACGGCTACGGGCCCATGATCGTGGCCACACGTGCATTCTCGTTGGGCGAAATCAAGCGGAAACGCATTGCCATCCCGGGCAAGCTGACGACTGCGTATCTGGTGCTGCAACTGTTTGCGCCAGGGATTGAAACGGAGGTTGTGCCGTTCGATCAGATCATCCCCCAGGTGCTGGCCGGCCAGTACGAGGCTGGGCTCATCATTCATGAAGGCCAGTTGACCTACACCAAGGCAGGATTGCACCGCATCGTTGATCTGGGCCGCTGGTGGCACAGGGTGACCGGCCTGCCGCTACCGCTGGGGGGGAATGCGATTCGTCGCAGCCTGGGGCCGGAGTTGATGTCAAGTGTTGGCGGCGCCTTGCGCGAGAGCATCCAGTACGCGCTCGACCACCGCGAAGAGGCGCTGGCCTACGCCATGCAATTTGCCCGCGACCTCGACCCGCAGCTGGCCGACAAGTTCGTCGGCATGTACGTGAATGAGCGGACTCTCGACTACGGCCCCGACGGCCGGGAAGCGGTGCGGAGACTACTCGACATGGGCCACAAGGCGGGGATTATTCCGCGTGCGGCGCGAGTGGACTTTGTGTGAGGGTTGCTGGCTACGATTGTTTGGGTGCTGACCGAATTCCCCAGGACCTTAAGGCCCAGAGTTTTCACCGCACTTTCTCTGCAAACGAGAAGACGGGATCAACATCAACCGGCACAGTGGACGCTTTCTTCAAGCCCGTCTGCAATTCCGCCGGCATCACGTCATATTTCTTGAACCACTCTTCCGCACGCTGGCGGTCTCCCTTGGCCTCGATGTCAAGCAGTTCCTTGGCGAGATCGGCGATCACGTCGGGTATGCGGGCGTAGTCGATAGCATACTTGCCCGACGATTCCCGCTTGATCGCTCCATGCTCCAGCAGGTAGTTGAACTCCATCATTTCAGCCTGGCCATGGGCTTCGCCGGTTCCGAAACGCACGGTGCGGAATATGTCGGCAACGTAGGAAGCGTAGTAGCCCTGCAGCTTGTTGCGAGGCAGGACGCCGTGGTCCACCAGCCACTTTAATCCAAACATCCCAACCACGTCGGCCTTGGATTCCTCCAGTCCGCTATAGATGGGGCCGATGGCTTCGCGAATGGGCATCTTGCCTGCGGCCGTGCGGGCGAATGCCGGTCCAAGTCCGTGCGCCATCTCGTGCAGGATGGTGCCATACAGGTAGCCCTCATTGGAGGCCTGGGCAGCCTGCTCCGGAGGCATCATGCGGCGGGCGAGCGGGAGGATCACGTACTCCACGCGAGCGTCCATGAAGTTCTTGAAAAAAATCTTCTTGCTGCCCTTCTGCTCGTGAACGCGCGGATCATTGGGCAGATTGTCGGCCACGGCCTGGTAGCCGTGACGCAAGTCGCCGGAGCGGTAGGGGGAGTCCATCACCTCCATCGGCGTTTCCAGGCCGCGCTGCGATGGCCGGTCCTCCGGCGCCAGCGGCAGCGCCTCCTGAATGTCAGCCACGTATTTGGCAAACAGCGCCAGTTTCCTGCTTTCCTCCTTATTCCGAATCAGTACGGCCGCGCCGTAAGTTGCTTTCACCCCGAGCAGGTCGTCCGAGTAGGTTTCGTAGGGAGCGAAAATCACGTCGAACTTGGGATTTTTCAGGTCGAGCCACGCCAGGTCACTCTTGAAATAATCGTCGCTCAAAAGGGCGTCGGCCCGCAGGCGGAGGAAGTCGGCAAAGGCCTTGTCGTCGCTCAGCGCTGCTGCCTCGCGCAGGTCCTGCGCAGCCGGTTCGAGAAAGGAGCGGTAGGCGATGTGATAGGGGAGTCCTTCGAGTTCGTCGCCGTGCCAACGCACTACCGTGGTGGGGCTGTAGATCTCGTCCTTCTTGTCGGGGTGGTCTTTCACGTACTGCTCGATCTGTGCGCGGGTGAGCCCCTGGGGATAAAAACCGCGGCCGGGGGGCAGCGGCGTGTGGCCGACGAACGGCTTATTCTCGTGGATCAGGTCGAAACGTGAACCATTGATCCACAGATAGCGCCGCAGCTTCTCGTCTCGCGGATTCTTGCTCGCTTCCAGGGACTGATAGAGAGTCAGGCCGTCGGGATCGGTCTGCCGCCAGAAGATTTCTTCCAGGCGGCGGGAGGCGTCCACCAGTTTGTGGACCATTTTCACCTCGCGAGCGGTCAGGCCGGCGGAGCGGAACGGCATTCGCACCACCTGCCAGCGGGCAAGGCGCTCGGTGAGATCGGGCACGACGTAGATCCCGGCGGAGTCGGCGCCCTTGGCGGCAGATCCGGTCATCAACTTGCGATCCGTTTGGGTCGGAGCAAGAGAAACCGTCAAAGATAGAAAAAGAAACAAAGGAATCAATGAGGAGGAGAATTTCATCGGCAATGATTTTAGCAGAGCGCTCAGACGCGCCCGGAGCAGGCGATGTCGCAAGTTAAGCAGGTCTTTGCGCTCTTTGCCGCTGCCTTTGCGAAGTCTGCAGTCCAGGATTCCTGCGCCTCGAGGACAAAATCAAACGCTTTAACCGCAAAGTGCAGTATGGTCTCGCGAAGTTTGTAAACGACCCTGTCGGGCATGGAATCTCGCGAATCCACAGGTTCTGCGTCTATGATGTTCTCTGATGTGGCAGGAATCCGATTCCGACGGCGCACAGACGCTGCTCATTGACGCCGATGACACGCTCTGGGAGAACAATATCTATTTCGAGCGCGCCATCGCCAACTTCATCTCTTTTCTGAATCACCACGAATACTCGCCCGAGCAGGTGCGAGAGGTGCTGAATGACGTGGAGCGGGAGTGCATCCTCACCCACGGCTACGGCTTGCACAGCTTCGCCCATGCCCTGGCGCAGACCTTTGAGCGCCTGGCGGTGGAACCGCTTACGCCCGCGCTGCGCGAAACCATCAACGGATTTGCCCACACCATCGCCGAGCATCCGGTCGAATTCCTGAGCGGTGTGCCCGAGACGGTGCAGTATCTCTCTGAGCGCCATCACCTCATCCTGATGACCAAAGGTGCGGTGCCGGAGCAGACCGGGAAAGTCGAGCGCTCGGGGCTGGAGGAATATTTCTCGGCGGTGGAGATTGTCGCGGAAAAGGATGTAGAGACTTATCAGGACGTAGTCTCCAAGTACGGACTGGAGAGCGATTCCACCTGGATGATCGGGAACAGCCCCAAGTCCGACATCAATCCCGCGCTGGCGGCCGGACTGAATGCGGTTTTTGTGCCACACGGCAACACCTGGATTCTGGAGCACGAAGAGGTAGCCGCCGCCCAAGCGCCTAGGCGCTTGCTGGTGGTGGACAGCTTTCCACAGTTGCGGGAATACTTCTGAGAGCAGCAATTAGCACATAGCAATTGGCACTTGACCCCTCGGCCCATTGCTAAGTGCCAAGTGCCGATTGCTGGTTGCTGCCGGAATCTCGGCACCAAACTAACCAACACGCCGGTCCACGTCCTGGTTTCAACGCGTGGTACTCTTTTCTTGCTCTGGGGTTTCTGCGCCCACTGACGAGTGGCCGTGCAGAAAAACAATTTGCGGCGGCTGTTGCGAACGGTGGAAGCGCTTTCCGATCTCGGCCCCGAGATGACGGCGGAGCGCGAGTTTCCGCAGACCGCCCGTGCCATGGTGTCCGCTCTGCTGCAGGCGGCGGGCGCGCGCGAAGCCGTGCTGTTTACCTTCAGCGATAAGCCGTCCTTGCTCACCTCAATCGCCAGCGAAGGGTTCGCGCTGATGCCGGAGCCGGCGGTGGTCCCGCTGTTGCCCAAGCATGTGCATGCCCTGAGCTCAGCGCGGGGGCCGATCGTTCTGAATCCCGGCTCCTCCGATGTCTTTCTGAGCTCCAATGGCAACGTCGCTCCCGAACTGTTCAAGTGCATTGCACCCCTGAAGGTAGCGGGCAAGCTGGTGGGCGTGGTCGCCCTGGGACGCCGCGGGGGTGACGCTCTCTACGAAGACGACGAACTGGACGCGCTCGAGTTGCTGTGCAGCTACATCGCCCTCAGTGTGAACAATCACACCCTGAGCCAGACCCTGGCGCAACGGGTGACGGAGAACCTACGGCTGCTGGCCTCGCTGCATGGCTTCTACGATACCGCGCTGGAGGCTTTCGCGGCCGCTATTGACGTGAAGCATGTCAATATTCACGGGCACTCGCTGCGTGTGGGACGCTATGCCGGGGCGATCGGCGAAGCCATGGGCATGGATCCCGCCGACGTGGCGGCGCTGCGCTCGGCCGGCTATCTGCACGATATCGGCAAGGTCGCGGTGGACAAGCGCCTCTTTGGCAAGCCGACTGCTCTCGACCCGGAAGAGTTCCGCGAGATGGCTGACCACACCGTGGTGGGTCACCAGATCGTCAGCGGCGTCCAGTTTCCCTGGCCGCGCATCCCGGAGATCGTGCGCTGGCACCACGAACGCGGCGACGGTTCCGGCTATCCGGACGGGCTAGTGATGGAAGATGTTCCCATGCCGGTGCGCATCATAGGCCTGGCCGACACCTTCGATGCCATGACCAGCGAGCGTCCTTATCGCGAGCCGCTGAGTGTGGGGGGCACACTGAGCGAAATCGTGCACATGTCGCCGCAGAAGTTTGATCCCAGCGCGGTACAAGGGTTGCTGGTGCAGGTGCGCCGCGACGCCGTGGGCAGCAACCGCACACCTTTCCTCGCGGACCGCATGGCCCTCAACATCGCACCTACCGATATCGACCAACTTGCTGCCAACCTACAGCACAAGCTCAGCCACGGACGGCTGTACCTGACCTAGAGCGATACGAGCTGTCCAATGTGACGATTTCTACGCGATGCTTCTCAGGGGCAGCGATTGGTTCACCGCGAATAGCGCCAATTCCAGGCGTGTGGAAACTCCCAGCTTGTCGAAGATGTTGCTGAGATGGTGTTTGACGGTGTCCTCGCTGATCTTGAAGTACTCCGCGATCTCCTTGTTGGAGTAGCCGGCAACCACCGCCGACACGATCTCCAGTTCGCGAGGGGTAAGGCCGAATTTTTTCTGGCGGGCTTCCTCCCCGGAGGACTGCACCAGAGTGCGCAGGTATTGCACCAGGTTGGAGACGCTTTCCCGGCCCACCCAGTACTCTCCGGACATCACCGTGTGAATACTTTTCAGCAGCAGTTGGGTAGCGGAATCCTTCAGCACCACGCCGCGCGCGCCCAGTTGCAAGGCTTCGACAATCTGGTTTTTCTCAGCGGCGGCCGTCAGCAGGATGACGCGGACTCCGTTCTGGCCGGTACCCGTGCTCATTTCACGCAGCGCCTCCAGGCCGGGATGCCGGGGCATGGCCAGATCGAGCAGCAGGATGTCGGGCTTGAGTTGCCGCGCCAGCTGCACAGCTTCTGCGCCATCACAGGCTTCGCCGACCACCTTGAGGTCGGGTTCGGCCTCCAGCAAGCGCCGCAGGCCGTCGCGAAAGATGGGGTGGTCATCGGCAATCACAATGCGAATGGGATGCGATCGTTTGTTATCCATAAGCAGGCTGCCGTTTCTGCGGGACCGTGATCTCGAGCCGCGAACCTTTGCCGGGATTTGATTCTATCGTGAGTTCGCCTTCAATCAAACGGACCCGCTCCTTAATTACCAAGGGGCCCTTGCCCTGGCTTTCCAGTTCGGTCTGGGAAAGGCGGCCGGAAAAGGGGAAGCCGCGGCCATCGTCTTCAATGATGACGCTCCAGTGACCGTCCTTACACCCCAGCCGCACCAGCACTTGTCGCGCCTGGCTGTGCTTGCGCACGTTGACCAGCCCCTCCTGCACGATGCGGGCAATTTCCCGGCAGACCTGCGGCGGCATATTCAGTTCTTCCAGCTGCGAAACAAAGCGGGCGGAGATGCCAGTTTCGCGCTGGAAGCGCTCGACCGTGTCGCCTAGGAAGGGCAGCAGTTTTCGGGAGTCCACTTCCAGCGACTTCATCTGCTGCATCAGTTCCCGCAGTTTCAAAACCTCCTCCCGCAACAAGCCCTGGATGCGGCTCAGTTCGTGGGTCAGCGGGCCCGAGTTGCCGGCCGACTGCCGCCGCAATACGTCAACCTGCATCTCCACCGCAATCAGCGACTGTACGGCGCCATCATGCAGTTCACGCGCGAAGCGGGCGCGCTCAACCGCACCGGCACGCATGCGCAGGCGGCGCAGCAAGTACACGTTGTAGACCGCCGGGCCAACCTGCCGCACCAGTTCCTGCAAAAAGCGCAGTTCTTCCTCAATGTCGCCGGTGAGCGCAGGATCAAGAAGAAAAATGCGCCCCCACCATTCGTGTCCAAAGACAAAGGACACCGTCATCACGCTGTGGAAGGCATGCTGCTGGGCCAGAGCCTTCAACGACGCCGGAGAAACATTCCGCAGTTTCGTTCCGGCCTCGTCCAAGGCCAATACTTTGAGCGTCTCCGCCCCGTCGCCGTCGCTGCGCCATGCATACGACATCTGCGCCGGGGACTCGTAGAGATAGGTCTCCCGGTCGTGCGCGGCAGAGTCCCGCCAGCGGAAGCCGGATTCCTCTTGCGCAGCGGTATCCACTTCCCCGACGAATATGCGGTGGCTATTGGATTCCTGAGAAGCCAGCAACGCGCGCCGCGCGCCGTACATGGACAACATTTCGCTGACAATATCCTGCAGGGTCCCGGTCAGGCCGGCTTCAACCCGAGCTCTGCCCAGCACGCGGGCAATCACCGCCTTCTCAGCACGAAGTTGCTTTTGCTGCTCGGCCAGATAGCCCAGCAGCAGGCCTATGACCAGCAGATAGGCGGAGCGCAGCAGGAGATGTTTGGGCTCGAAATCGACGACATCCAGGCGCAGCAGCGGCAGGTTGTGGCGGGCCAGAACACTGTCTATCCAACCGGCAAGTCCCAGGTCGAAGGCGAGGCTCTCGAACCACAGCAAGAGCACCGCCGCGGTGGCCGTGCCGGCGGTCTCCCACATGCCCCACCGGTAGGCTGCGGCGGCCAGTACAAACACAAAAAACAGGAAGAAGGGACTGCCCTCGCCGACGGTGAAGCTGCAAATCAACGCCGGCCAGACGATGTCCGCACAGTGGACCAGAAGGCGAAATGAGGCGGTGGACTGTTGCCGCAAACGCAGCAACAACATGATCGCCACTCCGTGAACGATGTAGAAGCCCAGCAGCCAGTAGGCCCACGGGGAATACGAGATCTCGCCCGGATTCATCCAGATGGTGAACAGGGCGGCGATGGCAAGGAAAACCCGGGCGCTGGCCAGCCAGCGTTCAATGCGGCGGACCTCGCCTGGGCCCACCGGGGCCCGTAATCTCCACAGGAAGCGATATGGTAGTGCGCGGAGTGACAATCGAGTTCGCCCACACAACAAGGTGATGGCACGCTTATTATCGCACCAAGCGAGAGCAGCGGGCCAAACTTGCGCGGACCTAGTTAGTCCAGGCAGTGCGCCTGATGTTAACCACAAAACGCTCTTCGCCAGCCGGGCGCGACGCCGCGTGCATTACCTAGGTAACATTCCTCGGCCCGGTTTCCTGTCTAAAATTGCTCCACGAGTTCTTGTGTCTGACCGCTCCAAGACGTGGATCGTGGCGGCCTCCGCTTTGGTGTTCGCACAGGCCGGGGCGTCGCTGATCCTGCGTCCCAGCTTTGCCCTGATTGCGCTCAGCGACATCACCCAATGCATACTGTTGCTTTCCGGGACCCTTTCCTTCCTGCCCAACGTGTTGGCGAACCGTGGGCGCACGCGGCTGTTCTGGGCGCTCATGATGCTGGGAATGGCCTCCTGGCTTGCCTACCAGCTGCTGTGGAACTACTTTGAAATCTTTCTGCGCAAGGATGTCCCCAATCCTTTCTGGGGCGACGTCGTCCTCTTCCTCCACATTGTTCCCATGATGGCAGCGCTGGCGTTGCAACCGCACCTCGATCAGGATCATCGCACCGCGCGGCTGGGCGCCTTGGATTTCACGCTGCTGCTCATTTGGTGGATCTATCTTTATTTGTACGCGGTCATTCCCTGGCAGTATGCCAGCAGCAACGCGACCACTTACGAACACAACCTTAACGTCCTCTATCTGACGGAGAAAATGGCATTCCTCAGCGGCCTGGCGGTGGTCTGGGCGCGCAGCCAGGGCTCGTGGAGGACGGTGTATGCCCACTGGTTCGGCGCCAGTTTCACCTATGCGCTCAGCTCCTACCTGGCCAACTGGGCGATCGAGAAAAACGTCTATTACACCGGAAGTCTCTACGACGTGCCTTTGGCGGCCTCCATGGCCTGGGTCACCGGAGTTGGGTTGCTGGCCCTGGAGCGTTCCCCGAAACCGCAGGCTTCGCGGAACTCCGGCAGCCACGGGGTCTGGGTGGCGCGACTGGGGATGATTGCCGTCTCTTCACTTCCCCTGTTTGCCGCCTGGTCGGTGTTTGACCAGCAGGCTCCATCCGCGATTCGCACATTCCGGCTTACGGTAACTCTGGGCGCCATGATGGCGATGGGAGCGATGGTCTTCCTCAAGCAATACCTGCTCGACCACGAACTGCTGCGTCTGCTGCGCACCTCGCAGGAGTCGTTTGAGGATCTGCGACGGGTGCAGGCGCAACTGGTACAGTCGGAGAAACTGGCGTCGCTCGGCCAACTGGTGGGCGGTGCCGCCCACGAACTAAACAATCCCCTCACCGCCATGCTGGGCTATTCCGAACTACTGGCTAGCATGCCGCTGGATGGGGAGCCGCAGGCCCTGGCGGAAAAAATCGGCCATCAGGTCCGGCGCACGAAGGCTCTCGTCTCCAGCCTGCTCAGTTTTGCCAGGCAAGGTCCGGCCGAGAAGATGTTGCTGGACGTAAACGCCCTGGCGCACACCGCCATCAAACTCTGTCAGCCGCAACTGGCGGCTCGCAATGTACAGGTCGAAACGCAATTGGCGGATGAATTGCCGCCCATCCTCGGTGATTCCAATCAACTGTTGCAGGTTTGCCTGCACATTGCCAACAACACTCTGACCGCAAACCCCGAGGGCGATGGAACTCTGACCGTGCGTACGATGCGGAGTAAGGATCTGGTAGTGCTGGAGTTCTCCGACGAGGGGTCGGCGGGGCAACATCTCGAAAGGGTTTTCGATCGCTCCGATGGCAGCCGCCCTGGGGGCCATGCAGCCGAGCCGGGTCTGAGCGCGTGCTATGGCGTCATCCAGGAGCACGGCGGAAAAATTTTCTGCCAGAGCCGCCCGGACGGCGTAGCCAGCTTCCGTATTGAACTGCCCGCCGCAAGCACCACATCGCCGGGGTTGCGCGGCAACGGGATGCGCGAGCCCGAGGGCTCAGTTCCGGATATCAATGCTGGCGCCACGCTGACCCTTCCGCCAACACCCTGAGCTGTCCAAGCTCTGCTGACGTCCTGATCGTACCAGCGTCTTGTGGGAGCGAACTCTAAATGCCGACGGGGAAGGGTTTGCTGTGAGTGGTGGCGCTTAGGGAGAGTCCCGCGAAACGGCCTTGCAGCAGGGACATGAGCCCGGTGTACCAATAGCCAATCACGAACAAGATCAGGAAGGGAACGGTGATGTAATTTTCGTTGTCCACCGCGTAGTACACAGTGAGGGCGAAGTATCCCCCGATCAGCAGTTCGATCCAGGGCACCCAGCCCAGGCGGCGGCGGTAGGCGCTGGCGCGCACTTTGTCCTTCTTCGATTCCACGCGGTACTTGGGAGTGCGGGCGAAAGCGGATTGCCGGCCCAGCAGAGCTTCCAGCACGGCGCGAGTGTTGGTGATGGTGAGACCAATGCCGAGCGCCATCAGGAAGGGAAGGTAAAGCAGGGCGCGGGGCCACTTCTTGGGAAACAGTTCCCGCTGCGACACCAGGTAAAAGCTGGAAATGGAAAACGTCGAGGCCAGAAACAGGGGCAGATCAATGTAAAGCATCTGGAACCAGCCCTGGTAGAAGCGGATGATCATGGCCGGCAGCAGCAACACCGACAGCACAATCATCAGCGGATAGCTGAGATTGGCGGTGAGGTGATACCAGGCTTCCAGCTTGACGTGGAAGGGTTGCTTGCTCCGGAACACACGGGGCAGAATCTTCTTGCTGGTCTGAATCAAGCCCTTGGCCCAGCGTGCCTGCTGGGTCTTGAAAGCGGTCATCTCCACCGGGAGCTCGGCGGGACACTCGACATCCTGCAAATAAACAAATTTCCAACCCTTGAGCTGGGCGCGGTAGGAGAGGTCGGTGTCCTCGGTGAGGGTGTCGTGCTCCCAGCCTCCGGCCTCGTCGATTGCCGTCCGCCGCCACACTCCGGCGGTTCCGTTGAAGTTGAAGAAGACATTGCTGCGGGCGCGGCCGGAATGTTCCAACACAAAGTGCCCGTCGAGCAGAATGGCTTCGACTTCGGTAAGGAATGAATAATTGCGGTTGATGTGCGTCCAGCGCGTTTGCACCATGCCGATCCTGGGATCGGTGAAGTGGTGGATGGTGCGTATCAAGAAATCGGCTGGGGGAACGAAGTCGGCGTCGAAAATGGCAACGAATTCGCCCTTGGCGGTCTTCAGGCCAGCCGCCAGCGCGCCCGCTTTGTAACCTTCGCGGTTGCTGCGGTGGTGATAGGTGATGGGGAATCCGCGGGAGGCGTAGTATTCGACGGCGCCACGGGCCACGGCCACGGTTTCGTCCGTGGAGTCGTCGAGAACTTGAATGTCGAGCTTGTCCAGCGGGTAGTCGAGGCGGCAAATGGCATCCACCAGCCGTTCCACGACGAACTGTTCATTAAAGATGGGAAGCTGAACCGTGACCCGCGGCAGATCGGCAAAGTGTCCCACCGGGGCCGTGGTGCGCCTGTCCTTGTGCTTGTAATAAAGGTAGACAAGGATGTAGCGGTGCACGCCGTAAGAGGCCAACAAAATGAGGACGATGAAGTAGGGGATCAGCAGCGCCAGGTCGAAGGCATTGACCTGATACAGGCCCTTGAAGGTGGTGTCGAGGAAGTGCTGGCGCACGTATTGCGTGATGCCGTGCGGGGCGAGAAAAAGGGCAAGGGTATAGGACGAAAAGGCCACGCCGAACGAGACACTCCTCTTCTGTGAGCGAAAACCACTTGGCCTGAAACAGCTATTGTACCTGAAACCAGGTTCAACTGCCGATCAGGGAAAAACGGTAAGCCACGACGGGAAAACAACTTAGACGGCGTGCACCGAAATACCACCGGAGGGACGACAGCAGGCTCAGTTCAGGAAGTACGTCCGATACAATGTGTCGCGCTGGGCGGGCTTGAAGCCGGCGTCGCGGATGATGCGCCGGAGTTCTTCTTCGGTGGTGCAGTTGGTGACCCCGGCGGCGCGGACCACGTTTTCCTCCAGCATCACTGAGCCAACGTCGTTTCCGCCGAAGCGCAGCCCCAGCTGGCACACTTTCAGGCCTTGCGTCACCCAGCTCGACTGGACGTTGAGGAAGTTCGAGAGATACATCCGTGAGATCGCCAGCACTTTCAGGTATTCGACCGCGGTGGCTTCGTCCCAGTGGCGGCCGCCCAGAGCGGTGTTGGCAGGCTGGAAGCTCCAGGGGATGAAGGCGGTGAAGCCTCCGGTTTCGGCCTGGAGATCGTAGAGGCGCTGGAAGTGGTTGATGCGGTGCTGGTAGCTTTCGCCGACGCCGAACATCATGGTCGCGGTGGTGCGCATGCCGAGCTGATGGGCGGTGCGGTGAACGTTGAGCCAGTCGTCGGTCAGGCACTTGAGGCGGGCGATCTTGTAGCGGACTTCGTCGTCCAAAATCTCGGCGCCCCCGCCCGGAATGGAGTCGAGGCCGGCGTCGCGCAGCCGGGCAATTGTGTCACGAATGGTCAGGCCGCTGTACTCGGCGATGGCGATGATCTCCGAGGCCGAGTAGCAGTGCAGATGCACTTTGGGAAAGCGCTGCTTGATGCCGCCGAGCATCTGCTCGTGCCAGGCGATCTTGAGATCGGGATGCAGGCCTCCCTGCATAAGCACGCCGGTGCCGCCCAGCTCGACGGTCTCGCGAATCTTGTCGTAGATGGTGTCGAAGTCGAGGATGTAGCCCTCTTTGGCCTTGGGACCCTTCAGCGGACGATAGAAGGCGCAAAAGGTGCAGTATTCGGTGCAGTAGTTGGTGTAGTTGATATTGCGGTCAATGATGTAGGTGACCACGCCCTCGGGATGGAGCTTGCGGCGCACGGCGTCGGCTTCCATGCCGATGCCGATGAGGTCATCGGAGCGGAAAAGGTCGAGGGCCTGGGCTTTGGTCAGGGACATTCTGGTCTCACACCACTGCTGGGGTTAATTCTAGCGGAGGGGAGGGGATTGCTCAAAGGCGGGTTTGTACCACGAGTTGTGTAGTTGCTGTTTACAACCGCTACAGGCTTCGTACAATCCATCCCATGCTCAGATTTGGGTCGCAAGGCCTCTATGAATGGCTTGCCATCGACCACCCCCAACTGGATCTCTTGCAAATCTGCCCGGAAATTGTGCTGGGCAAATACGTTGCGATCACTTCTATTGACAGTGGTGTGCTCATACCTAACGAGACGGAGAAGGCTGCTGGTTGGGAAAGTCGAGGCAATATTGCGTACAGCCCGAAAGTTCAGGCCGTCGAGAATTTGCCGCGAGCGGGCTGGGACGAATGGTACGTCTTCGCTAACCCTACTGACTTGGGTACAAGCCATCTTGAAGAGAATATTTTTGAGGTGCCGGAAGAGCAGGGACAGGTACGCGTTTTTGTGAACTATTGCTTCGCCTTGCATATTCCAGAAATGAATGATCTCGCCACCCTGTTTTGGAGACAGATGGAATGGATTCGTCCAGAGTCGTACCTAGCTGACAACGACTACCTGACCTTTGTGAGTGCAAACAGGACTCTTTTCGCTGCTGTTCGAGACGCCGCAAACTCACTGCACTAGATGACACAAGCAGCCGTTCGACTCAGGAGCTGAGAGCCCAAGTGTCCTTGGGCTGCGGCACGGCTGAAGCCGTGCCCTCCCGAACACGGCTTATGAGTCTAGCTGACCGCAGCCCTCTCCACGTCGAGGAAGCGCAGGCGCGGCGCCGCCGGCAACGCCCCGCATTCGCGGGCGTGGCGGTAGAAAAGCTGCTGGCCGTCGAGGCACGGGGGATCGAGGTAATAGTGGATGTTTTCGGTGAGATAGTTCCTTACTTCAGTCTCCCGCAGGCCCAGGCGAGGCGCCCACTCGCGCACAATCTGGTCGAGGTTTTCCCGCTCGAGGCCGTGGTCGCGCGATTGCTGAAAGATGGCGGCCAGATCCAGTGATGTGTCCGCAAGGGCGTCCTGCCGCACCGCCCAAAAGGCATAGACGAACGGCTTGCCCGTCCAGCGCTGCCACTCGGACCCAAGGTCGTACGTCCGGTATTGCGAGCGGTCCACCTTCAGCGCGGGGTCTCCAATGACCAGACCCGCGTCACACTGCGCTAGCATCTGCTTGAGATCAGGGGCCATGGCCGTGAAGGTCTGTTTCCCGCCCCACAGCTTCGCGAACAATATCTTGGTCAGCGCCACCGATGTCATCGAGGAAGTGTCGAGGGCAACGGTGCGGACCCTTTCCAGCGGAAGTTTGCTGACCAGCAGAATGGAGCGGACGGCGCGCCGCGAGGCAATGGCAACCCCGGGAAGGATCACCAGGCCAGGGATGGTCGCGTAAGCGGCGGCGGGAATGATGCCGATGTCCGCCGATCCCTCGCGCAGGGCAGCGGCACATTGCGCGGGCAGCGTGTAGGAGATGTCGAAGGCTGAGCCGGCGCTGCCGTGCTCGAAGTCCCACATCAGGGGCGCGGTGTTGAGATAAGAAATGGCGGAGATGCGCAGGCGTCTCATGCCTAATGTTCGATTCTAACAAAGCCGTGTGTCGGCTTACCTTGACAGCCAGACTGGCGATTTGTCACAGTCCGCGATAGGACTCCAGGGAGGTTTGCGTGGCGGAGGTTGTAGTGTCGCCGGCCCAAAACCGGCGAAGCGCACGCGCTGGAGTGGCTGGCGTTGACGCTGACGCCGGGCCTGGGTCCCACCAAGGCGCGGCACCTGGTCGAGCATTTTGGCAACGTGCAGGCGGTGTTCCAGGCATCGCTCACGGAGCTGGAAGCGACGGGAATTCCCGCGACCGCCGCCCAAGCGCTGGGCACCGGGCGGTCGCTGGAACTGGCGCAGGACGAGTTGGCGCGCGCGGGTGAAGTACAAATCATTTCCTTCGAGGATCCGGCCTATCCGTCCCACCTCAAGCAGATCTACGATCCGCCACTGGTGCTGTACGTGCGCGGGAATGTGGCTGCGCTGTCCCAGCCGGGAATTGCGGTGATCGGTACCCGTCATCCCACGCCGTATGGTACGGGGATGGCCGAGCGGCTGGCGTGCGACCTGGCGGCACGTGGCTTGGTGATTTTCAGCGGCCTGGCACGCGGCGTGGATACCGAGGGACATCGCGGTGCGATTGCCGGCAAAGGCAAGACTGTAGCCGTGCTCGGCACTGGCATTGACGTGATCTATCCCAAGGAGAATACGCGGCTCACGGAGCAGATGCTGGCGCTGGGGGGAGCCTTGGTGTCGGAGTTTCCGCTAAGCACCTTCTCGGCACCCCAGAATTTTCCTATCAGGAACCGCATTATCAGTGGTCTTGCTTTGGGTGTGCTGGTGGTGGAAGCCGCCGAATACAGCGGTACCCGCATCACAGCCCGCTGCGCGTTGGAGCAGGGACGCGACGTATACGCCGTCCCCGGCAACGTCACCAACAAGAATTCCTGGGGCCCGAATACGCTGATAAAACAAGGCGCCAAGCTGGTGGCGACCTGGGACGATGTGTGGGAGGAACTCCCGGCGGACGTTCGGCTTGCGCTGACCCCGGCGGAGGGGGTTGAATCGCAGACGGGGCAGACTGCATCTCTATTCGGGGACGAAGAACTGGGGCCGCATGAGCGGAAAATCTTGCGGGTGTTGAAAGCGGACGAGGCCACGCAGATTGATGAGATCGTGGAGAAACTGGAGCCGGAATTGTCATCGTCGGAAATGTTTGCTGCCCTCTTTGAACTCGAACTGGCGGGCAAGGTCAGGCAACTGCCCGGCAAGAATTTCGTGAAAAGCTTCTAGCTGCTGGCTACTGGCTACTGGCAAGCAAGACTCGGTATCGTTGAATAGAATCGTGGAGCCGTTGGCTGCTCGGTTTCAGGGGCCAATGGAGTGATGTGGGGGAAAGCTGGAATGTGTGAAGGATTTCAAGGAGCTGAGGGTTTGGGCCAAGGCGCATGAGGTGACCCTTAACGTCTATCAGATCACCCGCGATTTTCCCCGGGAAGAGCTTTACGGTCTGACCAGCCAGATTCGCCGTTCGGCAGCTTCGATTGGAGCCAACATCGCAGAAGGGTGTGGCCGGCGCTCAGACGGGGAATTGACTCGGTTCCTGCAGATCGCTCGCGGATCAGCCAGCGAATTGGAATACCAGCTTTTGCTCGCGCGGGACTTGCAACTGCTCTCGAACGCTAATCATCGGGCGCTTGAGCGGGAACTCATGCAGGTCCAGAGGATGCTGACCTCACTGGTGCAACGCGTGCGGCCAATGTCGCATTAGGCCCGTCATGGGTCTTTGTTTGCCAGCAGCTAGAGGCCAGTAGCCAGTAGCCCCTTCGCAAAACTTGCAACTTCGTGCTAGTTTCGATACTCAATAGACAGTCCATCTGAGGGAACATTGTCCAAAGGCTTAGTCATTGTAGAGTCGCCAGCCAAGGCGAAGACCATCCAGAAATATCTCGGCAAAGGCTTCACGGTCGAGGCCTCGCTGGGGCACGTCAAGGATCTGCCCAAGAGCACCCTGGGCGTGGATGTCAATAAGGACTTCGAGACCGACTACATCGTCATTCCCGGCAAAGAGAAGGTGGTAGCCCGGTTGAAGAAGCTGGCGTCGTCGGCCGAGACGATCTTCCTGGCCCCCGACCCGGATCGCGAAGGCGAGGCCATTGCCGCGCACTTGGCGGAAGAACTAGGGGACGGCTCCAAGGGCAAGAAGAAAAAGAAGAAGAAAGATGAGGAGCAGGAGCGCATCCGTCGCGTGACCTTCAACGAGATCACCAAGCGCGCAGTGCAGGAGGCGTTTGAACATCCGCGCGATATTGACCGCCACCTGGTAGATGCGCAGCAGGCGCGGCGCGTGCTCGACCGCCTGGTGGGATATCAGGTCTCGCCGCTGCTCTGGGACAAAGTGCGGCGCGGCCTGTCCGCGGGCCGGGTGCAGACGGTGGCCCTGCGGCTGATCGTCGAGCGCGAACGCGAGATCAAGGCGTTCGTCAAGCAGGAGTACTGGACGATTGACGCGCATCTGGCGGCCAGCAAGCCTCCGGCCTTCGATGCGCGGTTCCTGGGCAAGGGTGACGAGAAGATCGAAATACCCAACGGCGAGGAAGCGGAGAAGATCCGTGCGGCGCTGGAGAAGGCCGAGTGGATCGTCCGCACGGTGGAGAAGAAGGAGCGCCGGCGCAACGCCACTCCACCGTTCACCACCAGCAAATTGCAGCAGGATGCCTCGCGCAAGCTGCGCTTTAGCGTGAAGCGCACCATGATGATCGCGCAGCGCCTCTATGAGGGCGTGGAACTGGGCGAAGAGGGACTGGTCGGTCTGATCACCTACATGCGTACCGATTCGACCCGGGTCTCGAACGAGGCGCTGGCCGAGGTGCGCGAGTACATCAAGTCGCAGTATGGCGGTTCGTACCTGCCGGAGGCGCCGAATACCTACAAAGAGAAGAAGGAGGCGCAGGCGGCGCACGAGGCCATTCGCCCGACCTCGGTGGTGCGCCATCCCGACCAGATCAAGCAGTATCTGAAAGAAGACGAGTACAAGGTGTACAAGCTGATCTGGCAGCGCTTTGTGGCGTCGCAGATTATGCCGGCGGTATTCGACCAGACCACCGTGGACATTGACGCCAAGTCCGGCAATGACGCGTTCTGGTTCCGGGTGACCGGTTCGGTGCTGAAGTTCGACGGTTTCCTCAAGGTGTACGAAGAGTCTAAGGAAGGGAAGGACGAAGAAGAAGAGGAACTGAAGCACAAGCTGCCGCCGCTGGAGCCGGGCCAGAAACTAACCCTGAAGAGCCTGAATCCGGAGCAGCACTTCACGGAGCCTCCGCCGCGCTACAACGAGGCTTCGCTGGTGAAGGAACTGGAAGAGCGCGGTATCGGCCGGCCCTCGACCTATGCCGCGATCCTGAGCACCATCCAGGAGCGGCAGTACGTGCAGAAGCTGGGAGGGAAGTTTGTGCCTACGGAGATCGGGCTGGTGGTCACCGATCTCCTGGTAGAGAACTTTCCCGACATTTTCGATGTGCAGTACACCGCGCGGCTGGAGGAGGAACTCGACGAGATCGAAGAGGGCAAGGAGACGTGGACCAACGCCCTCGCCGAGTTCTATGGGAAGTTCGAGAAGGACCTCCGCTATGCCCAGAAGCACATGGAAAACATCAAGCGGATGGAGAAGCCCACGGACGAGCTGTGC
>DATKLE010000117.1:0-4135 GCA_035542575.1 Terriglobales bacterium
AGATGCGTTGCGCTTTGCTGAGGGCCGCCCTCAGCCCATCAGCATCCCGCCATTCACGTTGAGCACGTGCCCGGTGATGTAGGCCGCCTCGTCCGAGGCCAGGAAGGAAACCGCATTCGCCACATCGTCCGGCGCCCCCACCCGCCCCAGCGGAATCATCTTCAGCGCCGTCTGCTTCAGCTCTTCATTGAGCCCCGCGGTCATTCCCGTCTCGATGAAGCCCGGCGCCACCGCATTGACCGTAATGTTGCGCGATGCCACCTCCCGCGCCATGGCCATCGTTAAACCGATCAGGCCCGCTTTCGACGCCGCATAATTCGCCTGCCCGACCTGTCCCGTCTGTCCGAAAATGCTGGTGATATTGATGATTCTCCCCCAACGCTGCTTCAGCATGGAGCCGATCACCTGCTGGATGGTCAGGTAGGCGGAAGTCAGGTTGGTGTTGAGGACGGCGTCCCAGTCGGCGCGCTTCATCCGCATCACCAGCTGGTCGCGAGTGATGCCGGCATTGTTCACCAGAATGTCGATCTTCCCGAACTCGACGATCGCCGCCTTCACTCCCGTCTTGATCTGCTCTTCATCCGCCACGTCCATCACGATCACTGCCGCCTTGCCCCCGGCGGCTCTGAGTTGCTCTGCCAGTTCCTCCAACTTCTGCTGATTGCGCGCCGCCAGCGCCACGGCTGCGCCATGCCGTGCCAGATTCAGTGCGCAGGCGTGACCGATCCCCTGCGACGCCCCGGTGACCAGCGCAACCCGCCCATCCAGTTTCATGAGAGCTCCTTAAATGGAAAGGCGAATTATAAATGCGCCGCGGGCTAAACCTCCGCGACAAGCGCACGATCTCATCGCGATGAAGCGGCCGCCTCGCGCTCTTCGCGAAGCACGTAACGAAGAATGGGAGGCGCGAGGATGGTGGTCACGGCGGTCATGAACACGACGATGGCGAAATTGGATTCCGATACGATCTGCGCGTTCAACCCGGCCAGGGCAACGATCAGCGCCACTTCGCCGCGAGGCATCATGCCGACGCCGACGCCGAGAATGGTGTGCCAGCCTCTCTTCGCAACCGGCAAACCGCAGCCCACTACCTTGGAAACGATGGCCAGTGCCGTGATCACGAGCGCGGTCTTCAGCACACCGCCGGTGAACAACTTGAGATTGAGGTGCGCACCGATCGAGAAGAAAAAGAAAGGCGCGAGGAATTCATTAATCGCATGGGCTTTGGGAAGCAGGTTCCAGCGCGGCGCCAGGTCGGCGAACATCAATCCCGCGAAAAACGCGCCGATGATGCCGGCCATTCCGATGCGGGCGGCCACCCACGACAGCAACAAGCAGATGGCCAGCGCGACCAGCAAAGGCGCATTCCTGGTGGAAAGCCGTTCGACGCCGGCGTGCATCTTGCGCACGATGTGGGGCGCGACCAGAATCATGAACAGTGCGAAGGCGGCAGCCTCCACCACGAGGACCCCGAGATGGACCCACTCCACCCCGCCGGTGTCAGCCAATCCCGCCACGACCGCCAGCATCACCATGCCCAGGATGTCGTCGAACACCGCCGCGCCCATGATGATTTTTGCCAGCTCCGACGAAAGAACGTCCAGGTCGGCCAGGACGCGCGCGGTAATCCCCACGCTCGTAGCGACCATGGCTGCGCCCACGAAGACTGACTCGGTGGTGAGGTCTCCGATGAGTTTCATGTAACCGAAGCCAAGAAGAAAGGGAAAGAAGACACCCGCCAACGCGACCAATAGAGCGGTCTTTCCCACCCGGATCAGGTCGCCCGAACTGGTTTCAAGGCCTGCGTTGAAGAGCACGAAGATTGCGCCTATTTCGGCGAGCGAAGTGATCGTGTCGGAGGGGTGGATCCATCCCAGGGCGTATGGCCCGAGGGCCACTCCCGCCAGGATCTCGCCCAGCACGGCGGGAACGCGAACGCGCTCCAGTAGTTCGCCCATCAGCTTGGCGGCAAGGAAGATGGCGAACAGGTCCAGGAGCAGGGTTTCCGGGCCGTGGCTCATCATCAGAGAATAGTGAGGAGCGCGTGAGGGTTGCAAGCCAGTGCCCCGAAACCAACACGCAAGGAGATGTACCCAGAGTTCCGCTCAACCATAAAGTCCACCCCAGCCATGCCGATGAACCGGAAAGGTACGGGCCGGTCTTGGTGTTTTCACACCACAAAAGTGTCGCCGCCCACAGCAGCCTGGGAATCATGACAGAAACCGCCAGCCAAAAACAGGGTGGAGTGCAGGCCAGCTTCCTTAAAGGAATATCTTCATGAGTACTGCACCGCCAGCACCGAGCCTGGTTGCGGCCGCACCGGATTCGCACTTGTTGCGGATCCGCGATCTGATTTACAAGGCGGCCGGAATTTTCCAGCCAGACAACAAGCTTCGCCTGCTCGAGGACCGTTGCCGCCGCCGCATGGTCGTGCTTCAGGTACCTGGCGTCCGCGAGTATCTTGATCGCCTGAACCATCCCATCTCCGGCCGCGAAGAGATGGTGAAGCTGCTCAACGAAGTCACGATCGGCGAGACCTGCTTCTTCCGCAACCAGCCTCAACTGGACGCGCTGAAAACCATCGTCTGGCCCCGCATCGTCGAAGCGCGCGCCAACATCCCCATCAAGAAATTGCGCATCTGGAGCGCCGGGTGCTCCACGGGGGAAGAACCCTACACGCTGGCCATCATGCTGCTCGAAGCCAGCAATGGGCTGTTCAAGGGGTGGACTTTCGAAATACAGGCCACCGATCTGAATGAGCGCTCGGTCGAGCACGCCAAGGCCGGGATTTACGGCGACTACAGCATTCGCAACCTGTCGCCCTACTATCGCCAAAAGTATTTTGTCCCGGTGGAGGATAGGCTGCAGGTTACGCCGGAAGTCAAGAGCCTGGTCTCCATCTCGCGGCTCAACCTACTCGACGATGCCCGCATGCTGTTCATGAAAGGCATGGACCTGATCTTCTGCGCCAACGTGTTGATCTACTTCGATGTCGCGTCCAAGCGCCGGGTCATTCAACACTTCTTCAGCGGCCTGCAGCCCCACGGTTATTTTTTTCTCGGGCATTCCGAATCGCTGTATGGAGTGAGTGACCAATTCAAGTTAGTGCACTTTCCGTCGGCCACCGGGTACGCGAAAACTGCCCCCACCGCGGGAGGAAAGCGATCATAGCCATGACGAGAGAGGAATTGCTCAAGAAACTGGAGGCGGTCGACAAACTCCCCAGCTTGCCGGTCGTGATCGCCCCGCTGCTCAACTATCTTCAGCAGCCGATCGACTCGTTGCAGCTGAATGAAGTGGCTCGCCTGATCAGCCACGATGAATCTCTCGCGGCCCAGTGTTTGCAGCTCGCCAATTCGCCGCTGTTTGGCCGCTGGCAGCCCGTCGAAACCGTGCGCGGAGCAGTTGTCAGCCTCGGAATGCGCCGCATGCGCGAGATCACCACCTCGTGCAGCCTTTTGAAGCTCACTCCGGCCGACTGTCCCATCGATCCAACCCTGTTCTGGGAGCACGCTCTGGGGGTCGCTCTGGCCAGCCGCCATTTCGCGCGACTGGTCGGCTATCCCGATCCCGACAAGGCATACCTCGCCGGCTTACTCCATGACTTCGGCGTGGTCATGAGTTTCTGGGTTGCGCCCCAGGAATTCGCCGAAGCCTTCCGCGCCGCCGCGACCCAACACATTCCGCTGGCGGAAGCCGAAATCGCGTCGCTCGGAATTGAACACTCGGAGGTCGGCAAGATTCTCGCCGAGAAGTGGCACATGCCGCCCGACCTGGTCGCGGTCATCAGCGGGCATCACGAACCGGAAAAGGCGGACCAACATCGTGTCCTGGTCGCCCTGGTCGCATTGGCGGACCTGTTGTGCCGCATGAGCGGCATCGGATACGGCTACCCGGAAGATCGCGAAGTCGATTTCCACCAGCAACCCGCATTCAAGGTGCTTCTCGAAGCTTGCCCCGATCTTCAGAAACTCGATTGGGAGCGCTTCACCTTCGAGATGGAGGCTTACCTGGAGGAAGTGCAGCGACTGGTGAACATGGTGTACCGTCCGAACTGAAGATGCATGCATCAGGTCTCGGGTTCTGGGTCTCAGGTCTTAAGTCTCAAGAAGGTCGAAAACTCCGGCGGTCGCAG
>DATKLE010000118.1:0-49209 GCA_035542575.1 Terriglobales bacterium
GATGGTGGACAGGTCTCCCACCGGTTCATGGAACTCCTTGCAGCGCAGGATGCGGCGCACGATCTTGCCGCTGCGGGTCTTGGGCAGCGAGTCCACGAACTCAATCTCCTGCGGCATGGCCAGCGGCGACAGCCGCTTGCGAATGTGGTTCATGATCTCCAGCTCAAGATCATCTGACGGCGTGAAGCCCTTCTTCAGAGTTACGTATGCCTTGACCACTTCCATGTTCACCGGATCGGGCTTGGCTACGGCCGCCGACTCCGCGACCGACGGACATCCCAGGAGAGCTGATTCAATTTCGAACGGGCCGACCAGGTGCCCACCGGTATTGATGACGTCGTCGTCCCGCCCCATGAACCAGAAGTAGCCGTCGGCGTCGATCGAGGCGCGGTCGCCACACAGATACCAGCCATTCTTGAACTTCGCTTTGAAGCCCACCTCGTTGTTCCAGTAGCCGCGGACTTGCGAGGGCCAGCCCGGACGCAGCGCAATCAGTCCGGCCACGCCGGGTTGGTTCACCGGCTCATAGGTCTTCGGGTTCAGCACCGTCGCGGTAATTCCGGGAAACGGCCTCCCCATGGAACCCGGTTTGACCGGCATTCCGGGGAAATTAGTGATCACGATGCAGCCGGTTTCCGTCTGCCAGAAGGTGTCGTGGAACGGCTTGCCGAACACCTTCTGCGACCAGGTGACCGCCTCGGCGTTGAGCGGTTCGCCCACGCTGGCCAGGTAGCGCAGGCTGGACAAGTCGTGCCGCCCGATGATCTCGATTCCTTCCTTCATCAGCAGGCGAATGGCTGTGGGTGCCGAATACCAGACCGTCACGCGATGCTTTTCCATGAACTCGTACCAGCGCTCGGCGTTGAAGCCGGAGTCGAGCACTACCTGCGTAATGCCGTTCGACCACGGACCGATGATGCCGTACGACGTTCCCGTCACCCACCCGGGATCTGCGTTGCACCAGTAGATGTCGTCGGGCCGCAGGTCCAACACCCATTTGGCAGTGAGGTGCTGCGCAATAATCGAATAGTGAACGTGTTGCGCCCCCTTGGGCTGGCCGGTCGTGCCCGAGGTGTAGTGTAGGACCGACGGCGACTCGGCGGTCGTGGGGTAGACCGCAAACTCGTCAACCCGGCGGGCCTGATCCATCTGGAAAGACACTTCGCGCGCCTGCAGCGCCGATTCCGCCGCATCCACCACGATGATGTGCCTCAAATTGGGCAGCTGCTCGCGGATCTTGCGGACTTTATAAAGGTGTTTCTTCTGCGTTATGATGGCCGAGGTCCTGGCGTTCTCCAGCCGCACGAACAACGACTCGTCGCCAAAAGCGGAGAACAGCGGCTGGGCGACTGCTCCTGTCTTCAGGATGCCCAGAAACCCGATGTACAGCTCGGGCACCCGGTCCATGAACAGGCACACTCGCTCACCGGGCTGGATGTCGAGTTCGCACAGGAAGTGGGCTATGGTGTTGGACAGAACGCGCTGGTCATCAAAGGTGAACCGCTTCTGGTTGCCCTGATAGTCCTCCCAATGCAAGGCAAGCTTACTTGCCAAGCCCAGGCGGCAGAGCCGGTCGCTGCACATCCAACCAATATTGATTGGCTCACCCGGGCGATAGCCCAGCTCGCGCTCGGCGACAGACCAGTCGAAATTCGCGCTAAGCTCCTCAAAGGAAGGCGGGTTACCCATCGGCTTGTCCGATCCTGGCGCCCGAGGTGAATTTTCAGGCGATCTGGCTGCTCAAGATCCAAAGATGACCCGGGCGCCAACTTGCTTCGCAGCCGCAACTCTCCGGAGCTGCGATGTCGTGCCTCCAACTCGAGTCAAACGCCTGTACCTGCTTTGTTTTACGCGGCCTGACCATCTGCAGGTTAGCCCGCGCAAGATCGAGGTTGGGCACCTACCTCGGCAGCCCCGTGGCCCGATCTCCTAGATAATCGTCTGCCCGGTGCAGAGGGGTGTCAGTGACAAGGGTCACGCCATGGTGTACGCGGAGAGGCTAAAACTGCTTTCCTGCGCTCCTGGGAGACGCAGCGGACAGTAGCGAGGCTGCAACTCTTGGATAAACCTTTCGGAGTGAAAGACGACCGGGCTCGCAGAGTAGCACACCGGCCCGCCTGCCTGATTTTGGAGATCGAGCTGCGACGAAAGTCCCAAGGGTCAAAATTTGACCTATAATGGGGTGGAATTTCGCTCTGGAGCTCGTGTAAGCCAGTGCGGCTTCTGTTGAAACTGCCCACAAGGCAAGCCCATGCCGGGAAACAACACCTCTCGCGCTTCCTTGCCCCGCATCGCCGTGGTGACCAGCGATGAAGCGCTGCTGCTCCTGATGCAGGAATCCCTCCGTTCCCGCTTTCATATCACCCCGGTGGAGACCTGCGAGCAACTGCTGCCCCGGCTCGGGGAAATCGCAGCAGAAGCCGTCGTTCTGGATCTCGACACCGGTGGGGATTCCAACGAGCAGGTGCTGGGCAGCATCCCGGAGATTCGTCAAACCAACGAGGAAGCGATGGTCCTGGCGCTCAGCCGGTCCCGCAGCAAGGTGCTTCGCGGCAAGGTGGAACAAGCCGATGCGGACGACTTTCTGGTCATTCCCTCCGCTCGCAGCGAGCTGCACAAGCAGCTGAGGGAATCCCTGGAGAGACGGCGCGAGTCCGTGGACAACCGCAGGCTGCGTGAGCAGGCCCTCAGCCGGTACTCCTTTTGCGGCCTGATCGGCGCCAGCGAAGCCATGCGCCTGGTCTTCGAAGCGGTGATGCGGGTAGCGGAGGGGAAGACCACCGTGATGATCCGCGGTGAAAGCGGCACCGGCAAGGAACTGGTGGCGCACGCCATCGTGGCCAACAGCCCCAGGCGCGACAAGCCGTTTGTGAGCGTCAATTGTGCGGCGCTGCCGGAAACGCTGATTGAGTCGGAGCTGTTTGGCCATGAGAAGGGCTCATTCACCGGGGCTTACGGGGCACGCCCCGGTCAGATCGAATTGGCCCACGGCGGCACCCTGTTCCTGGATGAGATTGGCACGTTGGATCTCGCGTTGCAAAGCAAGTTCCTGCGCGTGCTGGAACAGCACACGCTGCAGCGTATCGGCAGCAATGTTCCCAAGAAAATCGATTTCCGGCTGATCACCGCCACCAATGAGGACCTGGAGGAGGCGGTGCACGCCGGCCGCTTCCGCGAAGACTTGTACTACCGGGTCCATGTGGTGCCCATCTTTCTGCCTCCCCTACGCGAGCGGGAGGGAGACATCCCGCTCCTCGTCGATCATTTCCTCCGCCTCTACTGCAGCGCCAACCGCCTGCTGCTGAAACAGGTGGATGCCGATGTGCTGGAGATGCTGGAAGACTACCCCTGGCCGGGAAATGTTCGCGAGCTCGAAAACGTGGTGCAGCGATTGGTGTTGATGGCGCCGGGCGAGGTCATCACCGCAAAGCACCTGCCCCGTCAGATCCTGTACACCAGTACCACCCGGCAGGAGTCTCTGCTGATCCCCGAGGAAGGAATTTCGTTCGACGAGGAGATGGACCGGATCGAAGTGGCATATCTGCAGGCCGCCTTACGCCGCACCGAGGGGAAAAAGGTGGCGGCAGCGGCCCTGCTGCACATCAATCCGCAGAAAATGAAGTACCTTTGCCGCAAACATCGCCTCCAGGGTTAAGAATTGACCCTTTTAGGGTCAATTTTTGACCCAAGAACAGGAAACGGCTTCAGCGTCCGGCTTCACCCGCTCATTCAGCAATTCTTATCTTGTTGAAATTCATGACATCGATCAATTTGGCCGACTCCAAGTCGAGTTTGGCAAGGCCATTGCTAGGTCTCAAGGCGAGGCTGGGTGAGAGGTTCAACCCAGCAGAAAACCGACAATCCGAGGGAGAAGAGTATGGCAATTCAGAAGAAGTCGTTGATCAGTAATCGGGCAGCGGCGAAGAAGGCGGTGCTGGCGAAGTCGACAGTGGAGCCCAGCCTGGGTACCACCAAGCGTGCCGGGTTGCATGCGGCCACCACTCGGGCCGGAATCCACAGTAAGACCGCGTCCGGATTCGCGAAGACTGCCTCCGGGTTCGCTAAGACAAAGTCGGGATTCGGAAAGACCGCATCCGGCTTTGCCAGGACCGCGTCCGGCTTTGCCAAGACCGCATCCGGCTTTGCCAAGACCGCGTCCGGATTCGCCAAGACCAAGAAATCGTTCCTGTAGGGCATCTCCAGGAAAACCTGCACCTGCACTCAAGGGGTTGAGATTAGCTCTCAGCCCCTGCGTTTTTCACCAGAACTTGCGCTCCACCGCGTCGCGAAGCGAACGCCAGACATAACCCGCCAGGCTGCGGCGCTGGACGAAGATTTTTCCGGTTCCCGACATTCCTGCGCGCAGCGAGCCACCCCCTTTCAAGACTACGGTTGCCACGTAGTACTGCGGCTGGCGAAAACCCTCGTAAGCCTTTGCCTGTTCGATGAGCCCATCCGGCAGAAGCGCGGGAGCCGGCGCGATAGCGGCCACGGAACCCGAGATCACGCCAAAAGAGGAATCGAGGCGTAGCTGGGCACGCGCTCCCGGTCGCACATCGCGCAATGCCACCTCGGGTACGTAGATTCGCGCCAGCACTGTTGCCAGATTGTCCACCTCCGCGACTTCCGCGCCCGCTTGCAGTTCCGTACCCAGCAGATCCTGGAAGCGTGGGGTGACCACCACGCCTGCGAGGGGGCTGGTTACATTCAGCTTGGCCACCTGATCGTTGAGAACGCGGTTGCGTTCCGCAAGGCGCTGCCGCTCGCGTTCGGCGACCCCGAATGCCGCATACCGCAGCTGAGCCTCGGTCGCACGCGCGCTGGCCAGCCGCAGGTCGGCGCTGTTCCGGGCAGCCTCCGACTCCAGGCTGAGATTGCGCAGCTGAACCAGCGGGCTCCCGGCGGAGACCAGTTCGCCCTCCCTTGCCATCACCTGGTTCACCTGCCCGGGCACTTCCGCTCGAATCACTGCCCGCTGGCTGGGCTCGATGACGAATCTTCCCTGGACAAAGTCGGGCCACAACAGAGCGAACAGAATCGCCAGGACGCCCGCCGACACCGTCACCAGTCGTCCAGGCGTCAGCCACATTCTTAAGCGCTCTTTTTTGTCGAGGTAAACCACTTTGAGAAACCTCCCAAATGCTTTAATGCGTGACCGGAAGATCTTATACGTTAACCATAGCGCGAGAACCCAGGCCCATTCGGGCGAGTACTTGAGGGCAACCCGGTAGAGGAGCTGAACGACGGCGAAGAGCAGCAAGTAACTGTAAGCGCCGGAAAGCAGCGCGTAGGTGACGAACAGCAGCTTGCGTCTCGAAGGCAGCGGTTCAACCTCCACCGGCAACCGGAACAGGTGCTTCTTCACCCAGCTCGAGACGTAGAAGGTTGAACGTTCCTTCAGGTCCCCAATGCCGATCAGTTCCGTAAAGATGAAGTACCCGTCCAGCCTGACCAGGGGATTGACATTAAGGATGACCACGCCGATCCCTGTAATCAGGATGAGCTTGTAGGCAATGTCATGGATCCACATGCCCGGCGTCGTCGCCCACCACACCAGCGTCACCACGGAGCAGAAGATCAACTCGATCCAGATACCGGCAATGGCGGTCACAATGCGCTCCCATCGTCCGCCGTACACCCAGACTTCGCTGCTGTCGTTAAAAAAACAAGGCAGAAGATACATTAATAAGAATCCCTGGCTGTGCACGCCGGCGCCGAAGTGCTTGCATGTCATGCCATGAGCGCTCTCGTGGAAGAAGGCTGCCATGGTGAACAGAATCCATACCTCCATGAAGTCCACAAACGTCTTGTTTGTGACCATGTAGTATTCGAAGGTGTCGTGCCAAATCTCGCTCCAGTGAGTAATGAAGATGGCCGTCATGATACCCATCATCACAATGGCCACCAGGTTGAACCAGGTGGAATAGAAAAAGCGGACGTAGGGATAGGTCTTGTTCAAGAATTCGTTGGGATCGTAGGACAGGATGGTGACCTCGGACAGGTCACCCCATTTGCGGGTACGGCGCTTCTCTCTCTGCTTCTTGAGCTCCTCCGACAAGGTTACATTCGCGTCCACGCGGGCGCGTTCGACCAGGCTCGTGTCCGCCAGGGAGCGGGCAAACATCCGGATATCGTCCTCAGAGCAGACTTTGCCGGTTTCTTCCTGGAACTGCTCGGCAATCTCCGAGCAGGAGCGCTGGCCATTGAACAGCTGCAACGCTGTCCACTCGTCGGGCGTGAGCCGGTAGTAGCAGTCCGCCTTCGGCTTCATCACGATGAAGGTGGGCAGCCCCCCCTCCAGGTGCTCACGGGCAATCAGCGACCGCTCCACCTTGGGAAGCAGCTGCAGTTTTCTCTGAGCGTGCAGTTCAGGAAGAGCAACGTCGAGAGCGCGGACAATGTTCATCGCGGTCTCACGATGCGGACATTCGCAGTCATCCCGGGCCGCAAATCGGCGGCACGCCCAGTGATCTCCGCCAGCACTTCGATGGTTCCACTGGAGGGATCTACCACTGGGCTGATCTGGATCACCTTCGCCTCATGTTTTGCATCCGGGCTGTCGATCGAGGTGACTTCGATGCTTTCACCAGTTCGAACCGTGCCGGCGTAGCGTTCCGGCAAGGTGAACCTTACGCGCAGCGGAGCGGTCGCCGTCACCCAGAACAGGCGGTCTCCGGAGGCGACTCTTTGGCCGAGCCGGACGTAGCGGCGGGCCACCACTCCTTCGAACGGCGCGGCGATGCGCGTCTTCTCCAGCTCCAGTTCCAGCGAGTGTATGATGTCTTGCTGATTGGCGTAGTTTTGCCGCTCCCGCTCCAGTTCATAGCGATCCGCGACCACTTTGAACTCGGCATGATCCAGCTGTTCTTTGGTGATGAGTTGGGCATCCCACATCTTGCGGGCGCGGTTCAAGTCTGCTTCCAGCACCTTCACGTCGGCTTCCCAGTTCTTCACATCGGCGTCAATCGCCCGCAGCTTGGCCTGAGCAGCCTCGTGATCCGCCACTGGTTGGCGGTCGTCCAGCCGGGCCAGAGGCTCCCCCTTGCGCACCATCTTCCCCGTGTCCGCGAGGATCTGGCTGACCACCCCATCGCGCAAGGCCGCGACGTCCAACTGGTTTTCGACGACGATCGGGCCCGAGGATGTAATCACCTCCCCGGCACGATCCTGGCTTGCAGGCGCGGTGGGGGCCGGAGGGGCCGCCTCGGCGGCCGCCAGCACCTTGGCCCCGGTACCGGCACCCGATTGGGAACTGCCGCACCCGCAAGTTGCGACTAACGCCACCAGGGCGATGACAACCCACATGCGACGCATGGCTAAGACTCCTTTTCAGCCGCGGACCAATGTCACCATCCGAACCACGACCAGAGCTTGCCCCAGATCCACATGGCCGGACGGCGCAGCAGCACGTATCCTGCGGGTCGCCAGCCCGCCCAAACTTTCCCCTGCCCCTGCATCCCGGCGCGAATCACGCCCTGCGGGTTGAACACATTGACCCGGGCAAAGAACACGCGGCTATCCGCCTGCGGTTGACTCGCGGGGCTGACTATGGCGACCTTTCCCTTGAAGGTTCGGGTCGGGAAGCTTTCCAGCTTGATTGAGGCGGTCTCCCCGGCTTTAAGCAGGACCACTTCCTCCTGATCGATGGATACGTCCACGAGGGCAGCGGAAGTGTTGATGACTTGCGCCAAAGTATCGCCCTTGTCCAGGTGCCGGCCTACGAAGGTCTCCAGGTAGGGCGTGGCCACGATCCCTTCGATTGGAGAGCGAAGGTGTGTGGCCTCCAGGCGCTGCCGCGCTCGTTGCACCTCCGCCGCCCAGTACTCCGCCTGCACCCGCTGCACGCCGGCTTCGCTTCCATCATTCGCCGCCAAAGCTCGGTTCATCTCGGCTTGCGCCGCACTGTGCTTGGCTTCGGCTGCGGCCAACGCGGAGCGGTAGTCCCAATCCTGCAGGTCTGCCAGCACCGTCCCCGCCTTCACCGCGTCGCCTTCTTTCACATAAACCGAGCGCACCACGCCCTCCACATCCGGCTGGACCAGGGCAGCGCTCTGCGGCGCCACGGTTGCGTTTCCCTGCACGCGCAGGGGCAGGGGAAAGACGGCGAGAAATACGACCACGGCGAGCGCCACACCCACCAGCATCCTCCGACGCCGCTTTTCCAGAGCCAGGAATTTTCTCTTCTTCTGCAGGATCGGTTCCAGGACACCGATGAAGGGCACCTCGCGATAGAGTTCGGCATTGCGAACCGCCACAGTGACCTGCGCCGCCAGCACCCGGATCATCTCGAGGTGGGCTTCGGTCAGGAAGTCGGGATCCGCGCTTTCGAACGACAGCATGCCCACCCGTCCCTGATCATCAATCAGAGGTATGGCGTAGAACGCGTGCATGCCGCTGCTGTTGAAGTATTCCGCGAACTTGGCTTGGGTTTCCTCGCGCTCCGTGTCGATGCTGTCGCCGTGCTGGGTTATGTGGATTTCGTCGTCGGCTACTGCCGCCCATTCCAACAGGTCCCGGAGGCGGGCTACGTCGGCATCGCCGGGCCGGATCTCCTGCAGATCGGAGACCGCTCTGACCTGCAGCTTGCCCCGCTGCTCCAGCGCGATGGCCGCGCGATCGTAAGGCACCACGGCTTTGGTGCCATTGACTACAGTCTGCAGGACACTGTCGAGGTTCAAGGTGGAAGTGATCTCTTTGCTGACGGTGACCAGAGTTTCCAGGATTTCGACCTTCCGCTCGGCCTGCACCAGGCTGGCATTGTGCAGCGCCCCGGCCGCCGTTTCGCAAACCGCCGCCAGCAGGAACAAGTCGTCGTCGTCAAAAGGTCGGCCATCAAGTCGGTTGATCACTTCCACCACGCCGACCTGCGCCTCCTGCGCCACCAGGGGCGCTGCCATCAGCGAAAAAATGCCTCCTTCTTCGATCCCATGGTTCCGCTTCTGCAGGGCCCCGTCTTCCGGGTCACTGATAAGCGAGGGTTCTCCCGAATCGGAGACGCCGGCGGCAATCCCCTCCCCACTCTTCTGCAGCGCGCCAACTTCGACGGTCGGATCCACGCCCTCCTGATTCATGAGCAGCAGCTCATTCTGGTCCTTTACCAGCCACAAATTCACCGCTTGCGCTTCGAAAACTTCCCGAAACTTGGAAGCGACAATGGGCAGCAGGTCGTCCATTTCCAGGATCGAGTTGAAAACCTTCTCGAGGTCATACAACTGGGTCAGACGCGAGATAGACTGCAGCTGGGTGCTGCGCTCACGCTCGTATTCGAGGGCGCCGGAAAGTCCGGGGCCGGCGTAGCCCCCGATGTCTTCCAGCACAACGAGGTCATCCTGACTGATGGGACGGTCGAAGCTGGCGGCCTCCAAGGCGCCGATCAGGACGTCTTCCACCATGATCGGCACATACGCCAGCGACACCAGGGTCTTTCGCACGTGCAGATGGGCGTACTGTTCCCGTGCCAACTCTCTTCCGGCAAAGAGCAGAGGCTTCCTCCGCTCCGCCAGCAGGCCCAAGGTGCCTGCCTCGAATGGCACGGCCTCGTCTTCCGCCTGGATCTCGCCCGCTACTGCCTTAGCAGTCCACTGTGGGGATTCCTGGTCCTCTATCAGATAGATGACTGCCGCGCCACCGGGCCACAGGTCCAGTACCCACTGAGCCAGGATCATGCAGCGCGGGCGCACCTCAAGCTCGCGCAGGAAATCGGCGAGTAATTTTCGGGAGACGTCGGCGGAATCGGGCCTGTGGATCGCCATAAGGCGGGGCCTCTCCTCCCCGGGGCTATTGCCCCGGATACCCGTCTAAGCGCAAAGGGAGCGCACTTGCAATTTTACAGCCGCTCCCGTAACTTGAGCGCGAAACTCTAACTAACGGCCCAGTGCCTGTCAAGATGTGGTTGTACCGATTTGGAACCCGTTTCTGCGCCTGTCAGGAGGCCCCTGAGTGGAAATCAACGTCCTAAGACGAGGCAACATTCACCTGATTCAGCTTCGCGGTCCCCTGCGGCTGGGCCTCGCGGTGGATAGCTTCCGCGACGCGGTGGACAATGCCATGGCCTCCAACAACCCATGGCTGGTGGTGAACTTGGCCGAAGTCCCCATGATCGATTCCAGCGGGGTAGGGGTGCTGGTGAAGGCCATGGCGTCGGCCAAGCAGCGGGGTGGCGCGGTCAAGCTGGTCAATCCCTCCAAGTTCGCCGTGCAGATTCTCCGCCTGGTGGGGGTGCTGGACCTCTTCGAGGTGTTCGAAGAAGACGACGCTGCAGTTGCCTCGTTTGGCCAGTAGTTCGTGGGCGTTACGATCTAAGCAGGCCCACCAGATAGAACCGTGAGTCTCAGATGACGCGCCGGAAGTTCCCCGCGTTTAGCGAAAGGAGTAGAAGAGGAAGCCGTGCAGCGGATGGCTTCTGGCGGGGTTTTCCGGATTGTAGAGTATGGTGATCCGCGAACCCTTCTTGAGGCCGGCAGCGCCCCAGCCAGTTTCTCCGTGATAGGTCTTCTGATCGAAAGCAACGATCCATATTGCGATCACGTCGTCGTAACGGAAGTTGGAGGGTCTGGCTCCCAGAAAGAAAATGTCGCCTAGCGCGTAGCCCAGTACCAGCGTCAGCCCGAGATTCGCGCTTAGCGATCCAACGCCCACCGCAACCAGGAGCAGAACCAGGTTTTCCGCGAACACCAGGCGCGTCGGCCCGCCCCAGTTGTTGGCGGTCGCCGATGGAGCCAATACATTGCCCGCGAAGCCGTTCGATCCGACAATGGTTCGGTAGCTCCAGTGCGTGTTGCCCTCGACGAAACCGAAGAGAAAGACTGCGAATACCAGGACCGTGGCCACCCGCGGCCAGGCGGTCAGGTAGATGCCATCCGACCACGCGGCCCACAGCAAGGTTGACCATTGACGCAGCTTGCAGGGAACGTCCACCCACCACCAGTCCACGAAGCGGGTCGCGAATGCAGAGAAACTAGAGTGCGAAGTCGAGTTTGGCGACGCGGGCTGCTGATTGGGAATGGCAGCAGGCGAGGTACTCATAGGCCCTCCCTGACGCGCCGCCTTTTCTTGTGGAATGGTTAAACGACCGGACGCCTGATCAGCCTGAATCAGCGGTCGCGAAGATGCGGCGAATTCTGCCACAGGCCACGCACAAAAGCAACGGAGGGCATTCTGTGTCCGCCGAGCTATCTCAAGACGGAGAAAACTAGCCGCGTCGCCACGGCCAGCAACGTCGCCACTACGAAAGAGTAGCCCAGGGCGACCGCCGTCATCTTGCGGCCGATCTCTTTTACGAGTGTCGCGATCGTCGCCAGGCAAGGGATGTAGAAGGTGATGAAAATCGTGAACACCAGAATCTGGCTGGCCGTCATCGCCTGGCCGATGGCTGTGGTCCCGAGCGCCTGGACCAGCATGATCATGGACAGCTCCTTGCGCAACAGGCCAAATACCAGCGTCGTGCCCACCGCCAGCGGCAGGCCAAGCAATCCGGTCAGCGGCGAGAGCGTCAGGTTGATCGAGCGGTCCCAATGCCAATGCTCTGCCATGCCCAACACTACACTGCCACCGATCAGCAGTGGCCAACTCAGGACGATGAACTCCCGCAGGCGGAACCACACCTTGCGCGTCATGACCTTGGCCGAGGGGATCTGGTAGCGTGGCACCTCCAGAACCATGCCCGGACTGACCTCCGGCCAAATGCGAGTGAGAATCCATCCTGACAGGACCACTACCAGTCCGTTGAATGCGAATACTCCCAGTGCCCAGCCCGGCCCCAAATAGAAAGCCACCAGGGCGAAGATGACATTGGACCGCGCCGCACACGGCACAAGCGTCGCCAGCACGCTGGCGATGAAACGGTCCCGCTTCGAGGGCAGAATGCGCGTGGCCATACAGGCAGGAACGCTGCAGCCATAACCCAGGACGAAGGGCAATACCGAAGTTCCATGCAGGCCGATGCGGTGCAGGAGGCCGTCCATCAAGTAGGCCACCCGCGGCAGATAGCCGACGTCCTCGAGAAACGCCAAGCCGAAAAGAAATGGCACTAGGTAGGGCAGAACAATGGTGGCGCCACCCGCGAACCCGTCCCAGAGGCCGCGCACCAGAACCTCCGAAACAGTGCCGCGTCCCAACCATGCTGACAACCGCCCCGAACCCGCCGCGAAAGCCGGTTGCAGCACCTTCTCCAGCGCCGCGCCCACGCCAAAAACACCCCAGAACAAGCCGACGAAGATACCGACCAGGAACACGTAGCCCCAAACCGGATGGGTGAGCAGACGGTCAATCGCGGCGCGGGCATCCGCGCGCGGACGCCCCACGGTCGCAACCTCCTCGCAGGTGCGCATGGCTTCGTCGTGGCGCTCCGCCATGATCACGGATTCGGCGTTTCTGCCGCGCCGGATTTCCAGTCGGCGGCGCGCATCTTCGGCGATGCTTCGCATCGCTGGTTTCACCATCGCTGCCAGATCATCGTCGGCCTCGAGCAGTTTCACCGCGACGAAGCGGGCTGGCAGGTTGGATTGCTGGTGGTCCACCGAAAGCGACAACTCGATCTCGCCGATTGCAGTCTCCACGTCGCGGCTCCATCGTGGGGACGCAGGCAGCTGCCGGGTTTTGCCGGCCATGGCATGAGCGAAGAGTTCGCGTATCCCCTGGCCACGCGAGGCCACGGTCGCCAGCACTGGCAGCCCCAGCCGGCTAGACAGCCTCTCCGCGGAAATCGAGATGCCCTTCCTCTCGGCATCGTCCACCATGTTGAGACAGACCAGCATGGGCAGACCCAACTCCCGCAGCTCCAGGGTCAGTTCAAGGCTCCGGCTCAGCAGCGAAGCGTCGATTACGTTGATGATCAGGTCCACGGCGGAATCCAGCAGGAACTGCTTGGCTGCGGCTTCCGCAGGGTTGGAAGAGGTCAGGGAGTAGATCCCGGGCAGATCCAGGAGTTGCGAGATGCAGCCGTTGAGACGTATCTGACCCTGTGCTATCTCAACCGTGCTGCCGGGGAAATTGGCAGTCTCCGAACGGTATCCCACCACATGATTGAAGATTGTGCTCTTGCCACAGTTGGGCTGGCCGATCAGAACAATGGTCCGCGGGCATAGGCCATTCCGCGAATCGGATAAGACATGCTGTGGAACAGGCACAGAAATCAAGGAATCTCTCCGCTGTGGGTGCTGCCGATCAGCCGAACCGTGATCCGGCTTGCCAAAGATCGTCCAATCGCAACCGTGGAGCCTCCCACCTCCACCAGTACTGGACCACCTAAAGGAGCAGTGCTCAGCACGCGCATTCTTTCATTCACGCAGACGCCCAGCCACGCCAGGCGCTGTGAGGCGCGACGCCCGCGAGGCGCCTCGATGACCTCCACCCACGCCGAGCGAGGCGCCCGATCCAAGGAGGTCAGGGCTTGCCCGGGGGAAGTGGGGCTTTCAGCGTCCGGTCGCACGAGGTCTAGTCCCTTAGGTGAAATTGCAATTCATTTTCATATTGCTCCTGTCCCCCGGCATGGCGCTGTGACCTCGGTCACGCTGACCCGTATGCCCCGTATGGGGTTATAGGCCGGGAACGCGCTGGCCATCCCCGGGCGGCCTCCTTTTTTCCTGTAACAAACACTGTCCAAATGGATTTATTTGTTGACCAGAGACGCCAGTTCTATCATGGGCGCGCCACGCAGGAGGATTCCCATGGCGGAGCTAAGCTATGAATCAGTTTGAGCACATGAGTCGAGAAGATCTGCTGAAGACCCTGGAGATGTTCGCCAGGAACTGGTTGGCGCATGACGGATGCTGGTTCCTCGCGGCGGAGCAGCAGCACGGCCTGGAAGAGGCCATCCGCCTGGACACCCAGGCCTGGGCACAGTTCGCGGCCGTGGAGGCCCGTCGCATCATGAGCACATTCGGCATCCCCTCCGGCGGAGGTCTGGAGGCGCTCGAAAAAGCCCTCGGGCTGCGCATGTACGGCCTGATCAACGAGCAACACAGCGAGTGGCATGACGGCCGGTTGCGCTTCTACATGGACCGTTGCCAGGTGCAGGAGGCGCGCCGACGCAAGGGCCTGCCCGATTTTCCCTGCAAGCCGGTGGGGACGGTTGAGTTTTCGACCTTCGCCCGTACCGTTGACCCGCGAATCTCGACCGCCTGCCTCCATTGCCCACCCGATGCGCCCGCAAACCGCTCCTGCGGCTGGGAATTCACGCTGAATGAGGCGAACGAAGGATAAGGGAAGAAATACAACGAGGTTGGTTGCGGGGGCCTGCAACCATCCGAACGTACCCTCGATGCACTTCTCCTTCACAATCCAGCCGAATCATTTGAGACGGGAAGCCTTGGGCCCAATGGGCCAATGAGGTGGTTTCGGCACAGCCAGCGCGAACAGCTTCAATGCCTTAGCTCGGCTCTGGTCAAATGGGACAAAACGAAACCGTTGTGGCACGCCCCTTTACTTCTAATTGGGAGTTTTTCAACAGCAGCACTTACACCCAAAACCAAGTCAACAACCGGGTCAGTGAGTTCTATAAAAAGGGATGTCAAGAAAAAAGCTCCACCTCGACCGGAGTCGAGATTTCTTTCTCGAGATCCAGCCCACTGTAGTTCGTTTCCCTGATGAAGTTTGGTGTTGTCCATTCTCATAAGGTTCCCGGCTGACGGTGGCAACGTCATCGAGTTCGAAAGACGCGGCAAGCCAGAGTGTTCGCTCGCGGTCAACCATGGTTCTATCCGAGGCTCGTGGCCTATGGCTATTTCTGGTTCTCCGAGGGGGCATAGCGTGTAATGGGTGACTCGGTGCCGAAAAGCACACGCGGCCGATCTCATTGACTGATACTCACCCTCGAACCGAGCATCTGCAGAACCCGACCACCACCCGTGAGAGTCCTCAGAGATGGAGATGCCTGTTCCTCAGAGATGCTCAAACTGCTTGCCGATGCAACTGTGTAGGGTCGAAGCCCACTCCTTTCTTCCACATGGTTAAAGTGATCGTGACAATCTTTCGCGCCAGGGTGAGACGGGCCATGGTCGGCCGCATCCCTTTCTCCAGCAGAGCAACATAGAAGTCACGGAGGGGACCAGGACGGGTGCTGGCCGAGATGGCCGCCCCTTTGAACAGATTCTTCAGATCCTTGTTGTAGTTGTTACTCAGCCCGTGCACCGTGATGCGCTCGCGGTTGCGTTGCAGTTTGCCGCGCACGTAGCGGTACTCGCCACTATCGTGAGTTTCCACCGCGAAACCACTGTAGGCCCAAAGCTGCCGCTTGGTACGGAAACGATGCGGGGTCTGCAGCAATGCCACCAGCAGGGCAGCCCGGATCGGGCCGATCGAAGGAATCTGACGCAGTAACTTCACGGCAGGATGCTTGTGGCTTTCCCGCAGTAGCTCCAGTCGCGCTTGCAGGCGCACCGGTTGTAACCCATCCAGTTGCTGATAAAGCCGTTGGGCTCGCACCCGGACCCCTGGTTCCACAATCTTGGCCAACCACTGTGCGCGATGGCGAGGAGCGTAGACCGTGGAGCCGCTACAGGGGATGGCCCAGCTGCGGTACAGGGCTTTGATCCGATTCATCACCCGCGTGACATCTTGGGTGAGGGTCAGATAGCTGCGCCCCAGTTCTTTCAAGGTGCGGACCCCATGCTCGCCGTGGTAAACCGGCTTCAGTTGGTGGGTGCGTAACAGCTCAGCCAGCTTGCGCGCGTCGATCCGGTCACTCTTGCTGCCATCCTTCAAAAGAGCGTTCTTTCTGGGATCGCAGACCACCAGCCGGCTGACCTGGGGTTGCAGAAGGTCGTGTAACCAGGCAGCGGACGTTCCTTCCTCGAAGGTCAGCCACAGAGTTCCCTGCAATCCTTGGATGAACTCGACGATCGTGGCCGCCTTGGTCTCCAGCAGGCATTCCATGATCAACCTGCCCTCCGCATCCATCACGGCAACCGAAATGGTGGCCTGATGAACGTCCATGCCGATATACTTCTCCTGACTCATAAAGGCGCTCCTTTTCGCTAGGTTGGTGCTGCAAACCATCTCAACCTACCGCAAAAGTGGGCGTCTTTTTATATTGCGTCTAATCGCTGATTTCAACAGTTAACTTCCGAATTGCCCGAAATCCGTGCGGAATCCAGAAAATAGTTTATGTAAGCAGGGTGAACAAACCGGTACCCACGAGCGCTGCCCCCCAGACCAAGTTGAAATTGAACCAAGTCTTACGGAGAAGAGCGAGGCCGAGCTTACGATAGAACGCCCACGCGACCAGCCCTGTGACGGCAAGATAACCGACTGTATGGATTCCCGTCGCGAGCACGCCAGCTAAAGGGGACGCGGTCGAAGACATAGGACTGTGGCCGGCCATATCGGCTTGTGCTTCGACCGTGCTGCTGCCCAGCAAGACCGGCAACACCATCAAACCTGCGCCGTGTGCGGAGGCCATTAGAAACGACCATGCTGTAAGGTCTCGGAAACCCACGCGCATGCGGACCCACCGCGGGTGCCAGTGACGCACCAGGCTAAAGATTCCGAGACCAACCAAGAGGGCGGCAACGGAGTAGCGAATGCTCAGCAGCGGAAGCGCCCTGCCGAGAAACGCAGCAACCATCACTACGCTGCCAATGGCCAGCGCGTGGCCAAGCGCGATCGGGACGAGCGATTTTGCGACTGCACTCCCTCTCTGCTCCTGCATCCCCAGTGCCACCGCGAAGAGCCACCCCATCCCGGGATTAACTCCGTGGTAAGCACCGAGGAGCAGCATCAGCCACAGCGCCGTCGAGCCCATCTCAGCGTGCATCATTTTCCCTCCGAGTAGCAGTAGGAATCTGATGAGGCATCTCCACCATCCAGCCGTACTTGGTGCGCTCGAAGACCGTCGAATTCCACGAAGAATTTCTCATCGAGTTCTATTCCGCCCTTGGGGTCCACGTCGAGCTTCACCATCCAACTCTTCAAACCGTCGGGATAGATCTGCTCGTCCCATGGCGAGTAAAGCGAGTTGGTGAAATAGACACGCTTGCCGTCGCGACTGATCTCCACCATCTGTGGGCCGCCGTTGAGTGCCTGCTCTGGCTTGTTCGGGTGAGCTGCACGGCGTACAATCCCGCCGAGATGGACCGAGCCTGTCTTCCTCGGGTTGGCCGGATCGGAGACGTCATACTGGATGAACTCGCCGGTCCCCCAGCATGAAACGTAGAGGAAGCGGTCGTCGAGCGACAGGTTGATGTCGGTTACCAGCGGCGGCACCGCTTTGAAACCCTTCAGCAATGGCGGGAGCTTTCCCGGGTCAGCCGGCTCGGCGGGGATTTCAATCACTTTGCGGATTGCCCATTTACCGTTCTTACCGCCTTCTTCCCGATACCACATCCAGATCGACGATGAAAGGTCTTTGAGCGAAACGCCCACGCTAACGAAGCCGTAGGTCTTATTGGGATCGTGAGACGGACGTAGCTCGAGCACCCATTGTTGCTCTGCGCCCAGGTCAATTTCCTGCAGATGACGGCGCTTGTCCAGGTCCCAGACATGAATCTTGTGGCCGTACTTGCCAGCCAGCAGCAACTCCGGGTTGACGCCGTCTTTTACCATGTTCGGCGTGCCCCATTCGGACGTAATCATCGTGTCGTGTCCCAGGTGCCACCAGAAATCGTAAGCCAGTTGCTGTGGGCCACGATCCTTCTCCCAAGGCCCCTTCAGCTCAAATGTGTTCGCGTCCATGAGGAAAATGCCTCCGGGGCCCTCTCCGCTAGCCGATCCGAGTGCACTCCCGTAGATGGCGTCCGGTCCACAATGGAATGTGTGAGGCGCCGTGTAGCCGGTCTTCTTTACGAACTCTTCAGGCTCGATCACCTTCACGATTTTCGGCTGCCGGGGATTCGGCTTCGTATCCAGGATGTAAATCCGGGATGACCCGATGCCCGGGACGATTAGGTAGCGGCGTTCCATGTGCGGGTGCGGGGCCTGCGGGCAGAGACACGCGCTGCACGCATTCCAGCCGAAGTGATGCAGCTCATTATCACCACGGCCAAAGTCCACTTGGCCAACCATTCGGCCATACGCGGGCGAAGTGGGATCCAGATCGATGACGCCCATACTGTCGTGCTTTCCATTTTTGCCGTCGTTGAGCAGGGCTACGTAAGCAAGGCGTTCTGGCGAAGCTTGCATGGCCATCTTTGGTGAAGGATAGAAAGTGGGATCGGGATGCAACATTGACATTGTAGAAATCTCCTTTTATTTAGACCTTGACGGTGACCCGCATGAAGGTGGCAGGGATGAACGTGCCGGCCTTACTCTTGTTCTGGACGTTCGCTAATTCCACGAGCTGCTTGTGTAGTTCCTCTTCTCTTCCGCTATTTCGAGCGGCATCGACGGCATTCATGGTCGGTCCATAGAACTTTTCGAACAGCTCGATGAACTCGGTCGGGCTTTTCTCGGAATGCGCGAAGTAGTACGTGTCCGTCATCATGGAGACGTTCTCCTTCGGTACTCCGGCCCGGCTAAAGCGTTCGGTGATGTGACCTTCCACACCCCAAGTCATCGGGCTGACGAACCCTTCCGGAGGCGGAGGCGTGAATGCCGAACTTATTCTGAGCAACTGCGACACGAACGTCGGATCGTTGGGTATCCAGTTGCCCATTACGATTTGGCCGCCCGGTTTGGTGACCCTCACCATCTCTTTGGCGACGTCGAAGGGCTTGGGTGCGAACATCGCGCCGAACACGGAGAGGGTCAATTCAAACGAATCGTCGTCGACTCCTTCCAGATTGCAAGCATCGCCCTCATGAAATCTCAGCCGATTAAGGCCTGCCTCCGCTGCGCGCTTGTTGCCGGCTTTCACAAGGTTCCGGGCGATATCGACTCCCGTTACATCGGCGCCCAGACAGGCTAGCGGGAGTGCGGTCGTGCCGTCTCCGCAGCCGAGGTCCAACGCGCGTAGCGGCGGCGTAACGCCAAGGGACTCTACAACCGCCTCTCCGGACTGCCGCATGAAAGCGGCGATCTCGGTAAAGTCGCCTTTTTCCCATAAGGCTTGATTCGGATTCTTCGCGGCTCCATTTGGGGCCGTGTTCGTTCCCATCATTTTGAGACTCATTTCGTGATCTCCCGATTGGCATTGATCCGCATCAGGGCTACAATCATGCGGCGACTCTACGCAAACGACCATGCCCGAGCGTCGCTTTGATTTGCTCGAACGGCTTGCGGGCGCAGATTCCTTTGCGCGGAGACCAGCTAACTTTGCAGAGAGTCCGCTAGATAGAATGGACGCATTCTCCGAAATCTTGAGCGGGGTCAAGCTGAACGGCGCGGTGTTCTTCAACGCTGAATTCTCGGCGCCTTGGGGATTTTCCGTTCCTGCCTCGAAACAAATGTCGGTGGCAGATACGCTCGCTCCCGGAGCGGCGCATTTCTTGCTCTACCATCTGGTGGTGGATGGCAGTGCCGTTGTCGAAATGGCGGATGGGAAAGCCCTCGAGCTCGAGTCCGGGGATGTTGTCATCTTCCCGAATGGGGATGCACATCATATGAGCAGTAAGGGAGCGAAGCGGCCATTCGCTGACTACGGCATCAATAACAAGATCATGGCGCGCGATTTGAGCCCTTTGCACGCCGGCGGCGGCGGCGAGACTTCACGTTTCGTTTGTGGATACATGACTTGTGACCCCCACATCAGCCGGCCCATACTGAACGGCCTGCCACCTGTCTTTAAGGTCAACATCCGGACAGACCGATCCGGGCAGTGGTTGGAGAGTTCCATTCTGCACTTGGTCGAAGAAGCGATTTCGGGACGCGTAGGCAGTGAAGCCATGCTTGCGAAGCTCTCGGAGGCCTTGTTCGTTGACACGTTACGGCGTTACGTTGCCGCATTGCCCGAAGGGCAAAGGGGTTGGCTGACGGGGGCGCGCGATCCGATCGTGGGCAAAAGCCTGGGCTTGATGCATCGCCGCGTCGCCCACCCGTGGACGATCGCGAGTCTTGCTGACGAGGTGGGCATTTCACGATCAGCTTTGGTGGAGCGGTTCACCCGATATCTTTCGGAACCGCCGATGGCGTACTTGACGCGCTGGAGGCTTCAATTGGCCGCGCGATCCCTGGAAAGGACATCGCGAGGTGTCGCAGAAATCGCCAGCGACGTCGGGTATGAGTCGGAGGCAGCTTTCAACCGGGCATTCAAGCGTGAGTTCGGACGGCCCCCAGGTCGATACCGCAGCAATCATAAAGAGAGGCTCGTCACGCGTTCGAGAAATGGCCCAGCGCAGGACGAGAGCGCCACCTCTGGCACCGATATGAGCCGCCCACTGCCATCAGAAAAAAGGACAGAGTCCGTCTCCACAGGGAAGCGTTCTCAACCGTCGCGTGAGTTGTCGTAACATCGCGATTTCACCCATAACCCGCGAACGAAGCATATCCAACAGTGTCCACCCTTTTTGGACGAAGTGACTAACCAACCCAGGGCCTGCGATCAAGCTCCTATTCGGTCCGCTGGAACAGGAGTGCGACCTTATCTTCATGGGTAGTCCGCCATCCCGCTGTTTCTTTCAAGATGTTGGCCAGAGACGAGTCTGCCGGGACAAGTACGCAGGTGATCCTCTTCTCGTCGAGCACTTTGTCCCAGCCGGGGGCGACGCGGATAACCCTCAAGTAATACTTTAAGAATTGCTCGCCGTACAAGTCGTGGCGGTCATCTACGACCACCTGAGTCTGGGGGTAGAGGCGGTAGATCAGGTAGCCACCCCAGTAGTCGGGGGCGAAGATGGGGTTGCGGATGCCTCGCTGCGCGATCACGTCCGCCGCTTGCACGGGGAAACGCTTGGCGTCGAAATGCGCGTTCATGATCTGGCGCTGGCCCAGGCGGCCGTGGTGCAGGCAAACAGCCAGTCCGAGGATGACCAGTGCAATGGGCCAGAGGTGGCCGGAGAAGGAGAACTCCAGGTTGCGCATGCGCTCGGAGAAGGCACGCAGGCGGGAGAAGAGGCGTTGCATGCCGGGCGGCAGCCCGACGTTCTCGGCCATCGTTTGCGACAGGACAGGACCCACGATCAGGGTCAGTAGCATCGAAGACGTTGGCAGGTTGCGCGAGGCGTAAAGGCCGCTGTAGGCCGCGAAGATGATCACCAGCAGATGGGTGGGCCGGGGCCTGGCGCGGGCGCTGGCGAGCGCCAGGATGGTAATCAGCAGGAGAGCGGCGAAACATTGCTGGGCCACGCCGTGAAAATTCGGCGAGAGAAACTCGTCGATATGGTTCATCAAGAAGCTGTTCGTTAGATATTGATAAACGTGGACATAGAGTTTGTAGCCGTAGGGGTTCACCAGGCCGGCCAGGAGCGCGAGTACGGTGATCGTGAAGAGATGCTTCAGGCGGTTGGCAATCGTCTGCCGGCTCTCCGCCGGAGAGGCAACAGGCTGCGTCCCCACGGGAGGGCGGGTGAAGTACTCAATTGCGCCTCCAGCCAGGTACAGGCTGAGCAGAGCAAAGCCCAGCAGAAATCCCCCGTGGACATTGGCCCAGAGCAGCATGAGGACGGGCAACCAGAACAAGCGGCGCTTCCCGGTGGCGTTTTCGGATACATCCAGCAGGCGGAACCAGATCAGGGCAAACAGCCAGCTCAGGACGTGGGGGCGGGCAAAAAGATGAATCATGGAGGCCCCAAGCGAAAGCACCACCAGGATGACGGTAACTGGGAGGCTTCCGCCACGCTCCAAGGTGAAGCGGAACAGCAAGGCGAACGCCGCGGCGATCACCAAGGCGGTGACCAAGACCACGCCGTTCAACCCCATCCAGCGGTGAATGCCGGCAATGGCGAGGTCGAAGAGCCATTCCCAGGCGTACCAGGGACGCCCGTGCATGGTGGAGGAGAACGAGTCGGTGCGCGGGATGGAGCGCGTTTGAAGCATTTGTTCGCCGTTGCGGATGTGCCAGCCGGTGCCGGCGTCGCCCAGCAGCTTGGGTGCGAGTGCGCCGCAGGTCAGGGTGAACAAGAGGACCAGGAAAATGAGGTCGGTCGCGGAAGGGAGAAGAAAGCGAATCCAGGCGGGAGGCAGGGACCGGGCATTGGTCTCATTAGGGTCTTGCCCTGGTCTTTTTTGTCCCCAGAAGTTCAACGGCTTACCTCAGCGGCTAAAGCCGATCTGTGAAGCAGCACGATGAGGCACGACTGAAGTCGTGCCCTTCCCGGTTCTTCCCCAAAGGAAGCTCACATGATTGGTCCCAAGGAGCAAGGATCCCACGTTGGCGCGGAGTCCTCGCCGTCATGTTACCCGAATGCGGGCTGTGACACGTGAATCACGGGTGAAAGGAGAGGTACCCGATGCCGACGTGCATGTGGTGGAGGATGGCATCGGAGAAGCTGGTAGCCACCATCATGCCGAGCAAGGCATGCACCGCACCCAGGGGCACGATGTTGCGGTAGCGGCGAAACATCTCACAGAAGAACAGACCGCCGAGAAAAGTGATGCAGGTCAGCACCGGGCTGGGAATGTGCGCGGCGGCGAATATGGCGGCGGCGATGAGTACGGCGCGGCGGCTGCCCAGGAGCGACTCGAAGCGCAGATAAAAGAATGATTGCAGAATAAACTGCTGCAGCAGCGCCCAGACGAAGTACTGCCAGACGCTGTGCCAGGAAAACGCGCGAACCGGGCCCAGATCCTGGTGCAGCAACCGGGCTACCAGGGGAACGGCTGCGGCCAAGACGACTCCAGCAGTCAAAATGTGGACTGTGGCGGTGGCGGTTGGCATCCCGATCCCGAGTTGGCGAATCGAATAGCCGCCGCCAACCGTGAACAGCAGAATGCAGACCGCGGCCAGGCTCATCCAGGCCAGCTTCAGGGGACCGTCGGGCGTCCACACGGCTGCCATGATGAAGGCGTAAGCCACCGCGATTTGCAGCCACGCCGCCGCAGCGGACAACGTCTCACCACGGGAGAGTATTGCAGGAGGAAAACTTTTCGACTCGCTGGCCATGGAAGGAATCTACTAACTAAGGCTCAACTACCTGAATAGATGCGGGGCTTCAACTGGTTGGCCCTAGGAAAATGCTATAGGAGCGCAGGTATGGAGAGCAAGGAAACTCGGCGGGTAGCGGTGGTGGGCGCGGGATTCGGTGGGTTGCAGGCGGCGCGCCGCCTGGCCCGCTACCCGGTCCGAGTCACGCTGATTGACCGGAAGAATCATCACACCTTCCAGCCTTTGCTTTACCAGGTGGCCACCGCCGGGCTGTCGCCGGGAGAGATTGCCGCGCCCATCCGCTGGATCGTGCGCGGGCGGCGCAATGTGGAAGTGCTGCTGGGCGAAGTGCAGGACTTCGATCTGCAGCGCCGGCTGGTGAAGCTCCCCGCTCTGGAGATCCCTTACGACTACCTGATTGTGGCAGCGGGGGCGAGCCATGCCTACTTCGGCCATGATGAGTGGGTGCCCTTCGCTCCGGGACTGAAAACCATTGAGGATGCGCTGGAAATCCGGCGGAGAGTGCTGTTGGCCTTTGAACTGGCGGAACGGCAGGCGGCCAGTGGCGAAGGGCAAATGCCTTTGAACTTCGTGGTGGTGGGCGGCGGACCCACGGGCGTGGAACTGGCGGGCACGCTGGCGGAGATCGCGCGCCGCGTCCTGGCCGATGAGTTCATTTCCATCGACCCCAAGCGCACCCGCATCATCCTGCTGGAAGGCGGGCCCCGGCTTTTGCCCACTTATCCGGAGGACCTGTCCCGCAGCGCCGAGGAACAGCTTCGTCACCTGGGGGTGGAAGTGCATACTTCGGCGATGGTCACCAACGTGGAGCCGGCGGCGGTCTGGATGGGACAAAGCCGGCTGCCGGCGGCGGTGACGCTGTGGGCTGCGGGGGTTGCTGCTTCCCCGCTGGGGAAAAAACTGGGGACACCCGTGGATCGCGCCGGGCGGGTGCTGGTCAATCCCGACCTGAGCATTCCGGGGCATCCCGAAGTCTTCGTCATCGGCGATCTGGCTTCCCTAACGGACGAGCACGGCAAGATGCTGCCGGGAGTAGCCCCGGTCGCGATCCAGGAAGGCGGGGCGGCCGCGGACAACATCGCTCGGGATTTGCGGCATGAAGCGCGCCGGCCGTTCCACTACTTCGACAAGGGCAGTCTGGCAACCATCGGGCGCGCGGCCGCCGTCGCGCAGTTCGGCAAGATCCACATTTCGGGTTTCATCGCCTGGCTGTCGTGGTTGTTCGTCCACATATTTTTCCTGATTGGGTTTCGCAACCGACTTTTCGTCCTGCTGCAGTGGGCGTGGTCGTACTTTACCTACGAACGTGGCGCGCGGCTGATCACCGGCGATACCCGATTGCCGGGTTGGGAAGAGTTGCAGGCAGAGAACACCTCGAGCGAAACCCGGCGCCGGGCGTGAGGGTCAGGCGTCAGTAAGAAGAAGGCCGCCATGCCTGCGGCACGGCGGCCCGAGTCAGGAGGAAGCTGGCAGCCTACTTGCCGGCTCTGCCCTTGTTGGTTCCGACCCCGGTACAGAAATCCCATCCCGGCACTGAGGTCTTGCTGCCGCAAGTTCCGGAGGTGATGTCGGTGAAGTCGGCTGCGTTGCCAAGGTTGCTGTAGATCTCTGTGTTCTCTGCCTGGCTGCTGCTGTTGAACGAACGGGTGGCGTTAACGACCCCGGCCAGCGCGGGGGTACCCACACTGGTGCCGCCAAAGATGGCCCATTGGAGATTGCATCCCGGCGCGGTGATGTAGACCGACACTCCACTGAAGGGATCGCCATCGTAGGAGAAGTCAGGCGTGCCGCGAAAATTGCCCACAATGTTCTGAATCGCGTCCTGGAACGCGGGCCGGGGTTCGATGGTGCTGGTTCCGCCGCCGCTGCCACTCCAGGCGGTCTCGTTGGTGAAGTTGCCTTGGCTGTCGCGATTCACCCGGGTGCCTCCGACCGAAACTACAAACGGCGACGTGCTGGGATACTGGGCGATGCCACCGGCGTCGCCGCTGGAGGCAAAGTAAACCACACCGGACTGCATGAAGTGCGCGTCCAGGGCGGTTTCGCCGCTGAAGTCGCTGCCGTAGCCCCAACTCATGGAGACTTCGCCTTTGCCGCCGTGAGCGGCGACTAAGCGGTTTGCCTTATCCACCGCGCGAAAAAGATCGTTCGTGCCGTTGGTCTTGGCCTCCATCAGCACGATGGTGGCATTGGGGGCCATGGCATGCGCCCACTCAATGTCGAGGGCCGCTTCCTCGTTCCATCCACAATCCTGCGTCGGCTTACCATCGGCAAAGAGGACGTGGAACTTGGGTGCGGGCAGACCGAAGGTACTGGAAAAGGTGGCCAGGTCGGCTGCCGCCGTCGGGTAGTCAAAGGCGTCGACGATGACAATGACCGCGCTGCCTCCTCTGGGATTGTCGGTGGAAGTTTTCTTGGGGCATCCCGGCAAGGGGTTCTTCACTATGCCGTAGACGCAACCCAATGACGCCGGGGTCTCGCCCAACGGCGTGCTGGAATCAGGGTTGATGGGCTGGTAAATCAGATGGGTGGTGCGCGCGCTAAGACCGAGCAGGTTTTCCATCCGGACCTGGCTCGACTCAGGGACGATGATGGTCCCCTTCTGGGTCTGCGCGCCGGCAAAACTGGCGCCTGCAATGACCACAAGCGCCAACAACAGGATTGAGTATTTCTTCATCGGTGAGGTTCTCCTTTTGGGCTGGGTCGAATGAATCCGCAATGAAACCTGAGACTGGGCGGGCAGAAGCGGCCGGAGCCTTTCAGCCCTTCCCCTTGTGAAGGCAACCGCCGACCGGTTGAGAACCTTACTGCAAAACAAGCATTACTACTAGTGGCAGTTATTGTTGATTCCGACCAGGGCCCCGGCCTGACTGCAATATTTTGCACTCCTCTTCCAGGCCGCACGAAGATATTCCCGTAAGCAAGGAAGCCTTGACTGCCGTGTGCCCTGTCGTAATTGCAGCTTCGCCAAGCCGAGCCGCTATAATCGACTTGTCTTGAGATTGCTTCGCCTTACTGCGCCGCTGGTTGTTCTGGCCCTGTCCCTCGCCGCATTCGCAGGTCCCGCTCCGACTGGGCAAACCCTCGTGGTAATTCCGTTTGAGAACCACTCCAAGGCTCCAGGGCTGGAGTGGATCGGAGAATCATTTCCCGAGTTGCTGCAAGGGCGGCTGGCCTCACCAACACTGTATGTGTTGAGCCGTGAAGACCGCTTGCGCGCCTATGACCGGTTGGGCATCCCCAACGATGTCCATCCCTCACGCGCCACCACCTACCGCATCGCCGAGCAAATGGACGTGGATTATGTGCTGCTGGGCAGCTACGACTTTGACGGGCGAACCTTCAGCGCCGCGGCACGGCTGCTGGACATGCGGGGTCTGCGCTTGCTGCCGGAAGTACACGAGTCGGGACCGCTGGTGGAATTGATAGACATCCAGACGGCGCTTGCCTGGGACCTGTTGCATGAGCTACGTCCGGATTGGGGGACAACGCGTTCGGCTTATGTGGGGTCGGCGCCCGCTGTCCGGCTTGACGCTTTCGAGAACTACGTGCGCGGCATCATTGCGCCGACCGAAGAGGAGCAGGTCCGGCGCTTTCGCGAAGCTGTGCGCCTGAACCCACAGTACCAGGAGGCTTTGCTGCAATTGGGAAAGACTTACTACCGTGAGCGGCAATACGGCCAGGCAGTGGCCTCTCTGGGAAGGGTTTCACGCGAGGCGCCGGAGGCGCGGGAGGCAAATTTCTATCTGGGACTAGCGGCTTACTACCAGGGCGATTACGAGGGCGCGGAGTCGGCGTTTGAGTTTGTCGCGGCGCGCCTGCCACTGGCTGAGGTTTACAACAACCTGGGGGTGGCCAGCGCGCGGCACGGGGAAAAAAGGGCGGCGGAGTACTTCCAAAAGGCGGTCGAGGCCGATCCCGACGACGCCGACTACCGCTTCAATCTGGCGGTGTCGCTCTACCGGGCCGGGGACTTTGCCGGCGCCTCGCGGCGGCTGCGCGAGACTCTGTCGCTGCGTCCCGGTGACACGGAGGCCAAGGCGCTGCTGGGGACGATTGCGGGAAACGCCACTAGCCGCGCCCAGGGCGGTGCGCCGCCCACTGGCAGGATTCCTCTGGAGCGCATCCGGCTCAACTACGAAGAAAGCACGTTCCGGCAATTGGTGCTGAAAATTGATGCCGTGGCGGAGCAACGCCTGGAGAAGAACGATCCGCAGACGCACGGCCAGTTTCACGCCGATCGTGGACATGAACTGCTGGCCCAGGGTTTTGTGGCCGAGGCGGAGAGAGAGTTTCGCGAGGCGTTGACGCTGGATCCGTCGAACGCGGGGGCCCACGCCGGCCTGGCGCGCGTGTTGGAGGCGAACGAGGACGCCGCCGGGGCGCGCGCGGAAGCCGAGGCGGCCTTGCGCCTGCGGCCACTTGCCGAGCCCTTGCTGGTACTGGCGCGGCTGGATTTGAGAGACAATAGAACTGAGGAGGCCGCTGCCAACGTGGACCGGGCCCTCCGTCTGGAGCCTTCCAACCCCCAGGCGCTGGCCTTGCAGCGCGCCGTTGCAGCCAAGCTGGCGGAGAAAGCGCAGCCGCTGCCGAACCGATGAAAACGTTTATCTTGTCGCGCATGCTTTCCGGCGTGCTAGCCGGACTGATTTTGTGTGTAGTGTCCCTTCCCTGCTCTGCCGAGGTGCTGAAGATCGTGGTGAACGACACCATCCAGCCCGTCACCGATGAGTACATCGGGCGGGCGATCACGGAGGCGGAACGGAGCGGGGACCAGGCGTTGCTGATCGAGTTGAACACTCCGGGCGGGCTGCTGGATTCGACGCGCGACATCATCGAGAAACTGCTCGCGGCCAAAGTTCCAGTGATCATCTATGTAACCCCGAGCGGGAGCCGGGCGGCGTCGGCCGGGTTTTTCATCCTGGAGAGCGCGGACGTGGCCGCCATGGCGCCGGGGACCAACACCGGCGCGGCGCATCCGGTCACCATCACCGGTGGCAAGATTGATGATGTGATGAAGCAGAAGATGGAGAATGACGCGGCCGCGCTGATGCGCTCGGTGGTGTCCAAGCGGGGGCGAAATCTGGAAGTCGCCGAAAGCGCGGTGCGGCAGTCGAAGTCGTTCACCGACCAGGAGGCGCTGTCCCAGCACCTGATCGATTACGTGGCGTCCAGCGAGGAGGACCTGTTCAAGCAGCTCCAGGGCAAGCCGGTAAAACGGTTCAGCGGTGAGACGGTCAAACTTAACCTGGAGGGACAGCCTGTTCGCCCCTTCGAGATGACCTTAAAGCAGCGCATCCTGGCCTTCATCATGGATCCCAACATCGCGTTCATCCTGCTGGCTATCGGGGCGCTGGCGCTGTACGCGGAGTTCAACCACCCCGGGGCCGTCGTCCCCGGAACCGTGGGCGTGATTTTCATCCTGCTGGCGGTATTCGCCCTTAATCTGCTGCCGGTGCGGTTCGCGGCGATCGTGCTGATCCTGACCTCGTTTGTCCTGTTCGCGCTGGAGGCCAAGTTTGCCACGCACGGAGTGCTGGCCATCGGCGGAATCGCCACGATGGTATTGGGCGGGTTGTTGCTGGTGGACGCTCCCATCCCGGAGATGCGGGTTCACCTTCTGACCGCGCTGGCCGTCAGCATTCCGTTGGGTATCATCACCGTCTTTCTCATGGGCATCGCGCTCAAAGCCCGGCGCAACAAAATCGTCACGGGCGCGCAGGGGTTGGTGGGTGAGATCGGGCAGGCACAGAGCGCTCTGAGCCCGCAAGGGAAGGTCTTCGTGCATGGTGAACTGTGGGACGCAGTCGCATCGTCACCCGTCTCGGCCGGGCAGACGGTCATTGTGCGCCGAGTCGATGGCCTGCAATTGCAAGTCGAACCCGTATCGTCGGTGCAGAGGACACCCGCGACGACGTCGGCTTGACGTCGCACGCGCAGAAGTGGGCTTTGGAACGGTCGCTTTCGAGCGGTGACCTGAATTCGGAAAGCGTGCGAACCGGGAAGGGCACGACTTCAGTCGTGCCGGCCAGTTGCCAATAGCAGATCGGCTTTAGCCGCCGAGGTGGGCCTTTGACCTTGGCCCGACCGCTCGGACAGGCGTCCAGGCCACTCATCCAACCTGAATCCCGCATACGCGGAACAATACCGATACTGGTTCGCCTCCGCCACCAGTCCGCGCTCCACCGGGTTCCGGTGGATGTAGTCGCGATGAGTCTCGAAATCGGCAACGTCTCGTATGCGGTGATCGGTAAACCCTCGCTGCCAGATTTCCATGTTCTTCACGAATTCCTGACCGGCTGCATGGGAGAATCCCCCCTTGATCAATTGCAGCGCCCGTTCCAGCGTTATCACGGGCGTGAGCAACAAATGAAAATGCTCGGGCATGAGCACAAACGCATGCAGAGCGTAGTGCCCTTGCCGCCGGTAACCATACAGCACCTTCAGGAAGAGGCGCGCCCATGGCTCGGCCCGGAACAGTTGTCTGCGCTGCCAGGTTGAGGAAGTGACAAAGTACGTTCCGGGTGGAGACATCAGGCGTATAGGCTTCGAAGGCTTACCTCGGCGGCTAAAGCCGGTCAATTGTGGACTCGCGCGGCACGGCTGGAAGCCGTGCCCTTCCCGATCTTGGGCGGAGAAAAAACGCCTCCGTTGCCGGACATCGAGGTATGTTGTCGCCCGGATGTGGAGTGTGTCTGTGACGAACGACCAAAGTAAGACACCGAAGCTGTGCAGAAACCGTCGAGGCACGAGTGCAGGGCGCCCATTCACGCACCACCGCAGGCAACCCTGGTCACGGCTTCCCCTCGCCAAACTGCGATACAATCCGCCTCAGAAGCAACTGAGAACGTTCTGGAGGCGCGTCATGGGTCTCTCGTTTGGGTACATCGCTGCCATCATCGTCGTTTTGTACCTCTTAAGTTCGATCAAGATCCTGGCCGAATATGAGCGCGGCGTGATCTTCCGCCTGGGCCGCTTGCTGCCGAATGCCAAGGGACCGGGCATCATTCTGGTGTTCGCACCGGTGGACCGCATGGTGCGTATCTCGCTGCGGCAGGAAGCGCTGGAAGTCCCCCCGCAGGACATCATCACCCGCGATAACGTGACCCTGAAGGTCAACGCCGTGATTTTCCTGCGGGTGATCGAACCTCGACGGGCTGTCGTGGAAGTCTCGAATTACGTTTACCAGACTTCGCAGTTCGCCCAGACCACGTTGCGCTCGGTGCTGGGCGAACAGGAACTCGACGAACTACTGGCGCATCGCGACAAAATCAACCTGCGGCTGCAGAGCATTCTGGACACCCACACTGCGCCCTGGGGCGTGAAGGTGGTGAACGTCGAGGTCAAGCAGGTGGACCTGCCCGAGACCATGCTGCGCGCCATGGCCAAGCAGGCGGAGGCGGAACGCGAGAAGCGTTCGAAGATCATTCACGCCGAAGGCGAGTACTCGGCGGCGCAGCGGTTGGTGGATGCGGCCAAGCTGCTGGCCACCGAGCCGGTCAGCGTGCAGTTGCGCTACCTGCAGACCCTCACGGAGATCGGCGTGGAGAAGAATACGACCGTGGTTTTCCCCGTTCCGGTGGACATATTTAGCGGGATCCAGAAGCTGGTCGGCAAGAAGGAAGGCGGCAGTTAGGAAGCATGGGTGGTGCAGGAGACACTGCAAGCGGCGTCTCTACAGGACCACCCTTGGAGCAAACGATGGCGGCGTCACAGGACACGGAAATCACGCTGGGCACCGGTAAGATGCTGGCTGTGTTCTTCGGGCTGGTGCTGCTGTGTGCGGTATTTTTTGGGATGGGATTCTCGCTGGGCCGAAGCTCGGTGAAGCCGCTTGCGGGCGCTGACCTGGCGGCCACACAGGCCGCGAATGCCGGTGTGCGGCCCTCGGCCGTGAAGCCGGTCAGCAGTGCCACACCGAACGATCTGACGTTCTACAAGACTGTGCAGGACAAGGACGCGGATGCGCAGCCTGCAGCGAACAATGCGGCCGCCGATACCGCCGCCACTGAACCTGCCCCCAGCCCCGCGGCCTCGGACGGCAGCACGGCGGCCCCACCCGATGCGATGATGGCTCCGCCCACCAATGGCTACTTCGTGCAGGTGGCTGCGGTCAGCAAGCAGGAGGACGCCGAGGCGCTGGTGGCGGCGCTCAAGAAGAAGCAATATCCTGCCTTTGCCAGCAACACTTCGACCTCGGACAAACTGTTTCACGTCCAGGTGGGCCCGTTCTCGGACATCAAAGACGCGGAAAGTATGCGGGCCAAGCTGGTAAACGACGGGTACAATCCGATTCTGAAGAAGTAGCTGGTGGCTGGCAACCGCGGAAGAAGAGCTGCCAGCTACCAGCCCCCAGCTACCGTCCTCCAAACCTCTGTTCCTTCCACGGATCCCCGTACATGTGATAGCCGTTTTGCTCCCAGAAGCCCGGCGCATCGTGGTCGAGGAATTCCAGGCCTCGGACCCATTTGACAGATTTCCAGGCATAGAGATGGGGCACGATCAGGCGCAGGGGGTAGCCGTGGTCGGGGGTGAGGGGCTGGCCGTCGTGGTGGGTGGCCAGCAGAACCTCTTCGCGGTCGAGGTCGGCCAAAGGAACGTTGGCGGTGAATCCTTGTTCCGCGTGCACCAGCACGTAGGCGGCCTCGGGCTTAGCACGCACGCGATGCAGCAGTTCGCGAAAGGCAACGCCTTCCCACTGGTTGTTGAAGCGGCTCCAGCGGGTGACACAATGAAAATCGCTGCTGCGCTGGGTTTTGGGCAAGGCGTTGAAGTCTTGCCAGCTGAGACGGAGCGGAGAATTTACCAGTCCATAAACCTGCAAATCCCAAGTTGCGGGATCAAAGCGCGGCACCGAGCCGTAATGCAACACAGGCCACTTCAGCGTGAGTGACTGGCCGGGCGGGAGCCGGCCTTCGCGCTTCATCGACTGCTCGAGTTCGCGGCGGTCTTTGCCTTCAAAAAGCATTGGAATGCAGACGTCGGACCTCGGACTGCGGACCCGGCTGACGGCTGACACGATAAGCTGAGATCGGAGATCTAACGTCCGAGGCCCGCTTCCGGTACTATGGCTATTCTGCCATGAGCAACCAGGAGCAGGCGCTGGACCGTATCTTACATGCGATCGCCGATCCCACGCGTCGGCGGATTCTGCAAGCCCTGAAAGAGCGCGGGGGATGCTCGATCGGCAAGCCGGTAGGCCTGTGCGCATCCGACATCGAGATGCGGGTGCGTCTATCTCAGCCGACGATCTCGCACCATATGGCGATCCTCACCAAAGCAGGGCTGGTGGAGGCAAAGAAACTAGGGCTGTGGATGTGGTACCGGCGCAATGAGGAGGCGTTGCGGGAGTTTACGCGGAGCCTGAAGCAGAACCTGTAGCCGTCCTAACCGGCGCTCGCGGCCATGGTCTTTTGCAGCAGGCGGCGCGCCTGGGCGATCAAGTCCGCGACTTCGAAGGGTTTCACCAGGCAGGGGACGTTATTTTCCTGCAGGAAGGCGCGTGTCTCCGGTTCGGCGACACTGGAGAAGGTCAGAAGCAGGCGTTTCTCCATGCCGGGACAGCTTTCTTGCAGCCAGCGGTAGATATCGGAGGCACTCCAGCCCCCGGGCATCTTGCCGTTGATAATGAGGGCATCGAACTTCTCGCCCAGCATGCGGGCCTTTACTTCTTCCGCATTCATCAAGGTGACCACGTTCGCCCCGGCGCCCGAGAGCACGTCGCGCTCGAATTCCAGCACCGCTTCTTCGTCGTCCACCAGCAGGATGCGGCCGTCGATCGCCACTTCACGACGCTGCGCCGGAGCTGTGCTCTCCGTGGTTTCGGCGCGATGCGCGGCCGGCAGGCGGACCTCCAGGATGGCGCCGCCCTCCGGGCAATTGCGGGCGCTGATATCGCCGCCATGCTCTTTGACAATTCCGTAGCAGATGCTCAGGCCGAGACCTGTGCCCTTGCCCACGCTCTTGGTGGTGTAAAAGGGATCGAAGATGCGATTGGGTTCCTGAATGCCGGGGCCGGAGTCCTGAAACTCGGCGTGCACGTGGCCGTCTTGCGCGAAGACCCTTACTTTCAGCTTGCCGGCCTGGCCGGATTCGAGCATGGCGTCCACGGCGTTGTTGATGATGTTGAGGAACACCTGCTCGAGCTGGTGAGGATCGGCCGTCACCGCCGGGAGCGCCGGCGCGAGATCGCGTTCCAGTGTGATGTCGTTGACCTTGAGATCGTAATCGCGCAGGGCCAGGGTCTCGTCTATCACCTTGCAAATGTCCACCTGCTGCTTCTGCGGCTTGCGCTGGCGGGCAAACGAGAGCAAATTCTGCACCACGCGGTGGGTGCGCTGGGCCTGCTTGAAGAGCTTGCGCACGAAATCGGAGGCGCGGTCCTGCAGGCCTTCGCTTTCCAGCAGCTGCGCATAGCCGAGGATCGCGGTCAGCGGATTGTTGAGTTCGTGGGCCACGCCGGAAATCAACTGGCCCACCGCCGACATCTTTTCGCTCTGCAGCAACTGCTCCTGGGTGCGGCGCAGGTCTTCGTAGGCGCGGCAGGTCTCCTCGTAGAGGCGGACCTTCTCGATGGTGGTGGCCAGCTGCCGGACGATCGCCACCAGCAGGTTTTCGTCGTTGCTGGTATATTCGCGCGCTTCCCGGCTGCTTATGCCCATGGCGCCGATCGGTTTCTCTTTGCTCCACAGCAGGACCCAGATCCAGGATTGCAATCCATCGGCGCGAATGAAATCAGCCACCAGTTCAGGAAGATGTGGCAGGTACTCGGGAGTCAGAACTTCGGTGCGGGAACGCGTCACCAGGTCGCCGAAGCCGTCGGGGAACTTGATTTCCGAGAAGCGGGCGCGGTCGGCGCTGCGCTGTCCCCAGCCGGCGCGGCGGCGGAAGGTGGTCAGGTCGGCGTCGGAGAGATAGATGGATCCGGTTTCGGCCCCCAGGAGCGAGATGACCTGGCGCAAGGTGAGGTTGAGAATCTCATCGAGGTCGAACGACTGAGTGGCGATCACTGCCATGGCGTTCAGCGCGTTCAGTTCGCGATTGCGGCGGCGGATTTCGTCTTCCGCCCGCTTCTTCTCCGTCATGTCGAGCAGGAAGCCCTGGTAGCGCTCGATTTTGCCGGTAGAGTTACGGGTGGCGAAACTGCTCTCCATGGCGCTCAGCAGGCTGCCGTCCTTGCGGCGCAGGGTGACCTCAAAGTTGCGCACGTAGTTGTGGAGCTCGACTTCGCGGCGAAAAGCCTCGCGCTGCTCGTGCGAGGTATAAAGATCTGTGTCGACGTTGAGGGCCATGAGTTCTTCGCGGCTGCTGTAGCCCAGCATGTTCAGGAAGGCGTCGTTGCAATCCAGCAGCTTGCCCTCGGGCGTAACTACGAACACCCCTTCCTGCACCTGTTCAAACAGGAGGCGGTATTTTTCCTCTGCCAGACGGCGCTCGGTGACGTCGCGCACCACGTGGATGGTGCCATTCTGCTTGCTGCCCTGCTCGGTGTAGGTCGAGGTGGAGACCATGACGTAGCCCCCGAAGCAGGGGTCGGGTCCTTCGTAAAAGGCTTCATCGCCACCCCGGCAGTAGGGACAGCCGGTCCATTCGCCTGCTTTGTGCGGCAGCATAGACTCGCAGGGGTTGCCCATCACGTCCGCGGGCGCCTGCCCCAAGCGCTGCAACAAGGCCAGATTGGCCTTCATGACGCGGTATTCCGAGTCGTGCAGCAGCACCAAGTCCTGGATGGAGTCAAAGGTGTTGCTCCACTGGCGATGGGAGCGCAGGATCTGTTCGACCAGGCGAAGGTTCTCGACCGCCAGCCCCAGCTGGTGGGCGCTGTTGGCGAGGAATTCCACGTCGTCGGGGGCATAAGAGAGCCGGCGACGGCTGCCCAGAGTCAAGGTGCCAATCGGGGACTTTTTGCCCAGCACCGGCACCATGACGATATGATGAAAGCCCTCTCCTTTCAGGTAAGGCCGCATCTCCGCGCCGGCGGCGGAAGTCTTCACCACCAGAGGCATGGCGTCACGCAGCACCTGCTGTTGGGTTTCATCGATAGCGACGATGCTGCGGTCGCGTAAGAACTCGGCCGACAGGCCGATCTGCTGTGCGATCACCATGTTGCTGCCTTCGATCAGGCGAAACCAGGCGGCGTCGGCACGCATCAGGGCCTTGAGTTCTTCCAAGGCGGTGGCCATCATGGGCCCGTGCTGCTGCGCGCGCGTGATGGTGGTGGTCAGGGCATTTACGACCGCCAGACGGCGGGTCCGCATCTTGGAATCGTCGAGGACCACCAGCAACATGCTCAGGCCGAACAACAGATCAGCCATCAGGCTGGTGCCAGGGGGCAGAGAGCCAGTCAACGGGGCCCATTCAAGGTGAATCAATAAGAGGCTCAGGGTTAGCAGCCAGGGACCGATCTCGCCTCGTCCCCAGCGGTAGCGAAACACCTGGAATGCAGCGGTAAAAGCGATCAAGCGATAGGCGACTTCCAGGGCCATGCGCAAAGTCATCGAGTCCGGCCACAACAGGGCGCGCGCGACCGCATAGCCCATGACCGTGATGGAGATCAGCGCCAGGGGCAGCAGCAACTTGCGCGCATGGGTATAGACGAAAACCGCGGCCGCGAACAGACTAACGGCCAGCACGAACTCAGCCTGGGAAACGGCGATCGTGTAGCGCGCAAACGCTGCGTCCTGCACTCCGTACAGCGTCCAGTGGGAGACGAAATAGGCCAGCCAGCCTACGATCCACAGCAGGAGGTAGCGCTCGCGAAAGGTGCGGAACACCAGCAGGGCCGCGGCCAGTACCAGCAGGATGGCCGACTCCTGTGCGATCAGTTTGGGGACGGCAAGCTCCCCGACCGCATGCCAGGCATTCCAGACGGAGATATTCATGGCTGCCAAAAGGACCAAGGGCTCGCTTCTTAATAGCACGCCGGCTCCCGTTACCAATGGGATTTCCCCTGTCCAATGGTTACTTTCGGAACCTGAGAACTGCGCTAGAATGGGCGTTAAACTTCGCTTACCCATGCCAGCCGACCGCATCCTAGTTGTCGATGATGAAGAAGCCATCCGGGAGATTGTCTCTTCCATGCTGGGCTCCGCCCACTACAAGTGCCGTCAGGCCTCGTCTGGCCTGGAAGCGCTAGCCCTGCTGGAGTCGGGAGAGCAGTTCGAGTTAATGCTTTCGGACCTGATGATGGCCGGCCTGGACGGGATTGGGTTGCTGGAGCGCACCAAGGAAAGAGTCCCGGACATGCCCGTGGTGATGGTGACCGCGGTGCACGACATATCGGTTGCATTGGCCGCCATCCGCAACGGCGCTTACGACTATCTGCTGAAGCCGTTCGAGCGCGAACAACTGCTGGCCACGGTCCGCCGGGCGCTGGAGAACCGCCGCCTGAAGCTGGAGAACCGGGCGTATCAGACCGAACTGGAACACCGGGTGCGCGCCAAGACTGAGCAGTTGGAGAAGACACTGTCCAATCTGGAGCGGTCCTATGACATTACTCTGGAAGCCCTGGGCGACGCCCTCGACCTCAAGGACGCGGAGACGGAGGGTCACTCCAAGCGGGTCACCGCGTTCACAATTGCGATTGCCCGGGCCATGGGCTTAACGCGAGAACGGATTGCGGTGATTGCGCGGGGCGCGTTTCTGCACGACATCGGCAAGATGGCCATTCCCGACGCCATCCTGCGCAAGCCCGGCGCCTTGAGCCCGGAAGAAATTGCCATCATGCGGGAGCATTGCTACCACGGCTTCAAGATGCTGCAGAAGATTCCCTTCCTGCAAGAGGCCGCGGAAATCGTCTATGCCCACCAGGAGCGCTGGGACGGCACCGGCTATCCGCGCGGACTCAAGGGCGAAGAGATTCCCCTGGGGGCGCGCATGTTCTCGGTCGCCGACACGCTGGACGCCATCACTTCGGACCGTCCTTACCGTCCCAAGCAATCTCCGGCGGCGGCTCGGAAGGAGATCCAAGACTGGGCCGGACGGCAATTTGATCCCGAGGTGGTGCGTGTGTTTCTGTCCATGCCGGAAAACATTTGGGAAGATTTGCGGAAAGAGATCGACTCACAGATTTACCGCTTCGCTTACTCCAGCGCCGCCAAAGGCTCTTCGTAAGCTCCTTAAACCGCGCCCAATAGTCCCGCAAGGCAGCATTTTCCCACCCGCTCACATCCAAGCGAGATAGGAGGCAGTCCCGAAAAATACGTAGTTACCGAGGTTACCCATATGCGCAAACGTTCGCTTCGCTGGTTGTGGTGTGGCTGGCTGTTGCTGGGCGGCACGATGCTCCTGGCGGATGAAGTCAGCACGCCGGCCGCGCCCCGCACCATTCCCGAGGGCACGACTTTCCTGATCCGGCTCAATGACAAGCTGGATACCACCAGACTGCAGCAAGGCAAACACTTCAGCGCGAAACTGGCAGAGGATTTGGTAGCCCCGGATGGCTCCACGATCCCCCGCGGAAAAAAGATCAAGGGCCACGTCAGTTCGGTAGAACAGGGCTTCCATGCGCGTATGCTGCTCAGCTTTGACGAGATTGATACCGGCCACGGCAAGATGCCGCTGATTGCCACCGTAACCGGCGTTCCCGGAGAGCATGCCGCCAAGCAGCCTGACGCGGAAGGCGAGATCGAGCGCAAAGGCATGAGCAAGCGGCGGGAGATTGAAGTGGCGGCGGTGGGCGCCGGTCTGGGAGCGGCCGGCGGCGCCGCCGCCGGCGGGGGCAAGGGCGCGGCCATCGGGGCCGGAATTGGCGCCGGGGCCGGCGCGCTCGCGGGAATCCTGACCGACCGCAACCTGACTCTGCAGAAGGGCACGGTCCTGGAGTTGCGGCTCGACCATCCGTTACAGGTGCCGTCGCGCTAGGTTTCGTGGACGGTCCCGGCGTCGCGGGACCGGTTCCCACAAGAAGAAAGGCGCGGGTTGCGATAGCCCGCGCCTCTTTTCTTGTTAGCACAATTTTCCCCGCAATTTCTGCCCTTCGCGGCGTTCCTCGCAGTGATACCAGGAGAGGCGTATAAAGTTCTGTTCGTCGTGCAATGGAGAGAGCAGATGAAAACCTTTGTGGCAGTCCTCATGTTTCTGTTGATAGCTGCATCGCCCAGCGTCGGGCAGGATCGTCCTACGATGACGGCGCAGCCCAACACCGTATTTGTGGGAGCCGATGGGAAGTTCGAAGCCAATCCCGATACGGCCCTATTGCAATTCAACATTTCCGCGCAGGACGACACCTCGCGGGGAGCGTACGACCGAGCCTCCAAAGCGGCGGAGCAGATCCGCCAGATTCTGCGCTCGAACGGCATTGAGCCAAAGGCGGCCGAGATCGGCTATTTTTCCCTCCAACCGGTGTACGACTACAAAACCCCCAAGCGCAAACTGGTCGCGTACCGGGTGAATGCCAACGTCTCGCTGAAGCTGAAGGACTTCTCCAAGATTGCGCCGATCCTGCAGCAATTGGCGGACGCCGATATCACCGAGAACCAGTCCATCAACTACACGCTGGAAGACATGGATGCGGCCAAGACCAAGGCGGTGGAAGATGCCTACCGGCGGGCGCGGGACTCGGCCAATGCGGTGGCGCGGGCCGGAGGACGCACGCTGGGTGAATTGTCCTACGCTTCGGTGGACACCTTCGAGAACGTGCGTGTGATGGCGCCCTTACCGATGGCCAGGATGGGTGCGCAGGCGGCGCCCGCGCCAACGGAGGAGTTCAGTCCGCAGAGCATCACTGTGACCGCACACGTGAATGCCATGTTCACGCTGCGCTAGCCATGGGACAGCACTGCCGCGCTACTTCACGCCGGTCGGAACGCGGCTGGCGTCCAGGAGAATGGGCCGCTGGATGACCATCTCCACGGTGGTGCCGGCGTCCAGTTTCACGTCATTGCCCCGCGACAGCAGGGCAATCGCGCTACCCACTGCGCCGCCCACGCCGGCGCCGATAGCGGCCCCCTTGCCTCCGTGGCTGAGGCCGCCGATCACCGCGCCGGTTCCGGCCGAACCAGCAACGGTGCCCACTTTCTCTCCCGTCTGGCTGTCTCCCCGGATGGTGCCCTCCTCATCTTTCACTGAAGCGTTGTCCACTCCGGGCGCGTTCTCGACCGAGCCGGGAAGCATCACGGTGTAGCCGCTGGGATAGATCAAGGTGGTGAAGTGCATGAGGACCTCGGCGCGCCCTTTGATGCGTCCGGCACGCTTCACGCTGCTGATTTTTCCCTGCACGTAGGTGCCGGCGGGAATCAGGACCCGGTCGTTCAGCACCACAGGAAACGTGGTCTCGGCATAGACCGGATCGCCTTCCTTGGCGCTCTTGGTGGAGATGGCATGTTTGAGCGCCAGAGGAACCTTGGTGCCAGCGGGGATGGTGAGTCGGTTCTCCGCCCCCGTAGACGCCGCCGGCGCGGGCTGAGCGCTCGGCTGGGCGCCGGGAGCGGATTGAGCTATTGCCAGCGCGCTGAGCAGCAGCACGGTCATTACCGAACGCATGGAAACCCTCCCCTACCACCTTCCGGAATCATCACAGTATAGAACGGCCGCGCGCAAAAGGTGATCCGACGCGGGATTAGATGCAGCCTGCGGTACGAAAGGTTATTTTGGAAGGGCCTCTGGAAACTGGGGTCTTTGATTTGCCTTTCGGCTCTCCGGGACCTAGCCACCGCTCCGTCGCAGCTGGCTCTCCCGCACGTTGCCCATGAATTGCGACTGCAGCTTCTGGGCGCACAGCTCGCCACAGACGTGGAGTGTGCCTTCGCGCTGCGCCACCTCCTCGTCCCAAGGACACAGATACAACACCGGCCGGTTCAGTTCGCCGAAGGAGGTCCACATGAGCCACCAGCGGTCAGTGGATCCCTTCAGGGTTCCGCAGTTGGGACCGGCGCAACGGTAGAACGGGACGGGGGACTGCGGACTTGGCTTGGCAGCTTTCATCGGGTTGCACACTCCTGAGCGGCCCGGGGCGCGGCAGACCATTCTAGCGAATCCCAGCCGCCGGGTGCACGCCCGGCGCAGTGGCTATGCCGCCCCAGGTACCGGAGGACCCGCGGGATTTTTGGACAAGCGGCAGTTCTCAGTTCCCGGTTCTCAGTTCTGGCTTGGGCAGCTTTACTTGTAGAGCAGATATTTCTGGCGGAGTTGCTGGAATTTCTGCAGGGGCTCGAGCCACTCTTCGGCGATGCGGCGGGGATCCTCGCCTCGGGCGAGAGCATCGTAGGTGGATTGATTCAGCAGCAGGTCAATCATCTTCTCCATGTGGAACTGTTCGGGATAGAGCTTGTGGAGGGCGGCGGCCAGCTCGATGCCGAGTTCCGGGGCATCCAGGGCATTGCGGTCGAGCACAAGGAAGTTCACACCCCTGCACGTCTCACCCTGGTACCGCGAGGCGCTGGGCGTGAAGCTGGCCGCAACGAAGCGTACCCCGGAGATATTTCTGGCGTTCAAGTATTCGGCGAGTTGATGTCCGTTGATCCAGGGCGCACCCAGCAGTTCAAAGGGCGTATCGGTCCCTCGTCCGACGGAGACGTTCGTGCCCTCCACCAGGCCGACGCCGGGATATAGGGTAGCCGCGGTCAAACTTCGCAGGTTGGGCGAGGGGCTGATCCACTCCAGTCCGGTGGAGTCGAACCAGTCGCCGCGCATCCAGCCCTCCATGGGAACGACCTTGAGCCGGGCGTTGAGGTGGCGCTCGGCGTTGAACATCTGCGCCAACTCGCCCATGGTCATGCCGTGGCGCATCGGTTCGGGCATGTAATTGACGAAGCTTTCGCGTCCGGGATCGGAAATCGGGCCTTGCACAAAGGAACCGGTGATCGGGTTGGGGCGGTCGAGCACGACGATCTCGACCCCGGCCTGGGCGGCGGCTTCCAGGAAGTATCCCAGCGTGGTTTCGTAGGTGTAGAAGCGGACCCCCGCGTCCTGGATGTCAATGACAATCGCATCCAGCGTCTTGAGCACGTCGAGCGGTGGCCTGCGGGCGGCATCGCTCCCGCCGTAGACGCTGTACACGGGGACGCCGGTGGCGGCATCCCGCGAATTGCCGATGTTGGTCGTGTCCAGGGTTCCGGTGACGCCGTGCTCCGGGCTGAAGATGGCGTCCAGCGAGACTCCCGGGGCGTGGGCCAGCACATCAATCGTGCGTTGCCCCTGCGAATCCACCCCTGTCTGGTTGGTCAGCACGCCGATTCGCTTCTTTGCATTCGCCCCGCGGACTACGTCGAACTGGTGCGCCTCAAGCACGTCGATTCCGGCCTGCACTTCCCCATTGCGCACCCCAAGCCGCCGGGCAGCCGTCTGGGCCTCGTTGTATCCGGTGATGCTCTTCCAGCGCAGCTCTTCCTTCTCGCTGACCGTTAGCGGAAGAGCCGCAGCCACGGCCGTGGCCAGCTTGGAACGCAAGGCGACAGCACTTCCCTTCCCGCGCGGATGGACCGCGTTGGCGAGAACGATGATGTAGGTGCGCGTGGTTGGATCGATCCAAAGCGAAGTTCCGGTGAAGCCGGTGTGTCCGAAAGACCCCACCGGCAACAGTTCGCCGCGGCTGCTGGAAAGGGGAGAATCAATGTCCCAGCCAAACCCGCGCAATTCCTGGGAAGTGGGCGGTTGCTGCGGTGTGGTCATTTTCTCCACCGCCGGCGGCGGGAGAATGCCGCTCCCGTTCAGCAGAGCCTGCGCGAACTTGGAGAGATCGTCAGCGGTAGAAAACAGGCCCGCATTGCCGGCCACGCCGCCCATGCGGCGCGCCGTAGGGTCGTGTACCACGCCACGCAACATCTTGTCGTGCTCGTCGAATTCAGTGGGCGCAATCTTCGGCAGCCAGGTTGCCGGGGGCAGAAAGCGGGTGCGCGTCATGTTCAACGGGGCGAAAATATGGGTCTGGCAATACTTGTCGAGGGTAGTTCCCGAAACCTGCTCTACCAGCGCCCCCAGCACGATGAAGTTGGTATCGCTGTATAAGAAACGCGAGCCCGGGGGATATACCGGGGTCTCCGCATACGCCATGCGCAAGGCGGTCTCGCGACCCTGCCAGGGCTGGTCCAAATCGAGGTCGGGGCGCAGTCCGGAGTAGTGGGTGAGCAGTTCGCGCACGGTCACGTCCTCTTTGCCGTTTTGCGCAAATTCAGGGATGTACTTGGCTACGGGATCGTTGAGGCGGATTCGGCCGTGGTCCACCAGTTGCATGACCGCCGTGGTGGTGGCGACCACCTTGGTGAGCGAGGCGATATCGAAGACCGTGTCCAGAGTCATGATCTCGCGGCGAGGCTCAAGCGATCGGTGGCCGAAGGCCTTGCTGTAAATGACCTGGCCGTTGTGCCAGACCAGCACCACCGCCCCAGGGATCTGGCCGTCGTGAATGGCCTGCTGCACGATGGAGTCGAGGACAGCCAAGCTGTTGCCTCCGGCGGTCTTGGCGGCCAGCGTGGGTAACGGCGTGATCATCACGGAAAGCAGCAGGGCGAGCGCCCAGCGCCAGTGTCGGCGCAGACGGGGGTTCGCGAGGTTGGCCTGGCTTGTGCGGATATCCTGACTTTACACAAACGACCGGAGCTTCCTCAAGAAACTCAAGTAAGGGGTGCCGCGTATGCTATCGGTACCGTTTACGCGCGGGTAGAACTTTGCTATAACCCGGACATCGAGCACACTAAACCCTTGCCTGAAGATCCGTTTTCCCGGAATGCCGCCACGGGCACCGCGCACTTCCCCACCCCTGCCTACCAGCAGCAGGAGATCGTTTTCCAGCGGGCATTCGACGTGCTGCGGCAAGCGGTGGCCGGGCACGCCTTTCCGGCCGCCTCCGTGGCGATTACCTGCGACGGAAATCTGATCGCCCTGAAAGCGGTGGGCCGCCTTACCTACGAAGCTTCCGCGCCCGAGGTCACCACGGCGACCATCTTCGATCTGGCATCGGTTTCCAAGGTAGTGGCCACAACTACCATGGCCATGATCCTGTACGAGCGCGGCTTGCTTGATCTGGAAATGCCCGTCGCTGCCGTCGCGCCGGAGTTTGCTGCCGGCGATAACCGCCGCCGAGAAGTCACGCTTCACCAGTTGCTCGCCCACTCTTCCGGTCTGCCGGCGTACGAGAAGCTGTTCCTGCGAGCGCAAAGTCGCGAAGATCTTCTGGCAGCGGCTTTTGCGACTCCGCTGGTGGCCGATCCCGGGACACGGGCGGAGTACAGCGACATCGGCTTTATCATTCTGGGTACGGCACTGGAACGCATCGCCGATGAACGCCTGGACCGCTTCTGCCAGCGGGAGATCTTTGGACCGTTGGGGATGACGCACACGACCTTCAATCCAGAATCGGCGCTGAGGCTCTCCATTCCTCCCACTGTAGATGACGTCACCTTTCGCCATCGCGTGATTCAGGGTGAGGTGCAGGATGAAAACGCCGGCGTGCTGGGTGGCGTCGCCGGCCACGCCGGTTTGTTTGCCACGGCGGAGGACGTTGCGACCTTTGCCCATGCCATGCTCAACGGGGGGCGGCCGATCCTGCGCGCCGAAACGCTGGCGCTGTTCACAAGTCGCGAGCCGGGCCCGGTGGGCACATCTCGCGCGCTGGGGTGGGACACGCCGTCCTCGCCTTCACAATCGGGGAAATACTTTTCTGCGTCCTCCTTCGGGCACCTCGGCTATACGGGAACATCGTTGTGGATGGATCCCGCGCGGCAGCTCTCGGTGACCTTGCTTACCAATCGCACCTGGCCCGACACTCGCAACCAGGGCATTAAGGAAGTGCGGCCTGCGTTTCACGACGCCGTGATCGAAGCGCTGGAGGCCAGCCCGTGAGCATTGCGCGAAAGCAGCGGCGGGATTTGAAGCGCTTGCCGACCGAGCGCAGCAATCGCGCCTCAGCGGACCTCGATCGCAAGTCGTCCGTGGATATTGCGCGCATCATCAACGCCGAGGATGCGAGGGTGGCGGGTGCGGTCAGCCCTGCCCTGCCGCAGATCGCACGGACCATCGACTTGATTGTGGCCGCGTTGCAAAAGGGTGGGCGCTTGATTTATGTCGGCGCCGGGACCAGCGGCCGGATTGCGGCGCTTGACGCGGTGGAATGCCCGCCTACCTTCAATGTCAACCCCAGGACCGTGCAGTTCGTGATTGCCGGGGGCGCGAGGGCGCTGGGCACGGCGCTCGAAGCCAACGAGGACTCTCGCAAACTCGGGGAGCGCCAACTCGCCAAGAAGAAGCCCGGCAAGAATGACGTGGTGATCGGAATCGCCGCCAGCGGCCGGACCCCATTTACCGTGGCTGCGCTCCGGTATGCCCGCCGGCACCAGGCCAAGACGATCGCGGTAACCGGCAGCCGCAATTCCCCGCTGGAAAAGGCGGCCGATCTGGCCATCGTGACCGACGTCGGCCCTGAGGTACTCTCGGGATCCTCCCGCATGAAGGCAGGCACAGCACAGAAGATGGTGCTCAACATGCTTTCCACTGGCGCCATGACGCGGTTGGGCTACGTTTACGGTAACCTGATGGTCAACGTGCATCTCAAGAACGAAAAGCTGGTGGAGCGCGGGGTAAGCATCGTGCAACAGGCGGCGGGGGTAGGCCGTCGCGTTGCCCAGAAGGCGCTCAAGGCAGCGGGAAACCGGGTTCCCGTGGCGCTGGTTATGCTGGAGACCGGAGTGAAGCGGAGGGAAGCCGCGCGGGCATTGAAAGCAGTCGGGGGGAACGTGCGCCAGGCGATCGCCGCCGCCCGCAGCTTGTAATGCTGACTGAAACCGGGAAGCAGGATCGGAGAACTGCCTCTCATCCCGCACGGCCTTGGCCTAAAGGTCGGTTGCGATGGGCAATTCCCGCCGCGCCCTCGCCTCAACCTCGCTAGAATAGGGAGGCGCCACGGATCGGATAAAATCGTGGGGCTTACTTAGGCACTTATTTCGATATGGACAAGTTCGTCATTCGTGGCGGCAATCCGCTGCTGGGGACAGTTCGCGTCAGCGGGGCCAAGAACGCCGCCCTGCCGGCGATGGCGGCGGCCCTGCTTACCGAAGAACCCATCGTCTTGGAAAACATACCCCAGGTGCGCGACATCGAAACCACGCGCAAGCTGCTGGCTGAGATGGGAGCCGAGGTCGAACTGGGATACGGCCGCGCGCAGCACCGCACCACGATCTGCTGCCGCAATCTGACTTCGCCCGAAGCATCCTACGAATTAGTGAAGACCATGCGCGCCTCCACTCTGGTGCTGGGGCCGCTGGTGGCGCGATGCGGGCGGGCTCGGGTGTCGCTGCCCGGTGGGTGCGCCATCGGTGCGCGGCCCATTGATCTGCACATCAAAGGACTGGAACGCTTGGGCGCAGAAATCACCCAGGAGCATGGCTATGTCGAAGCGCGCGCTCACAGGTTGCGCGGCGCCGAGATTGTCTTCGACAAGATTACGGTCACAGGTACGGAAGATCTTCTGATGGCAGCGACGCTGGCCGAAGGCGAGACGGTCATGCAGAACTGCGCCCGCGAACCCGAAGTTGCGGACCTTGCTGCCTTGCTGAACAAAATGGGGGCGCGCATCGCAGGCGCGGGTTCCCCGACGATCCGAGTGCAAGGAGTGAGCAAGCTGCACGGCGCACGGCACCGCATCATCCCTGACCGCATCGAGGCCGGCACGTTCATCCTGGCGGGGGCGCTCACCGGGGGAGACATCAATGTTGCCGCATGCGATCCCCGTCACCTGGGCGCGCTGTTGCAGAAGCTGCAGGAAGTGGGCGTAAAGACGGCACACACGGCGGAGTCGGTGCGGGTGATCGGCGACGGGCCCTTGCGGGCCGCGGACGTTGTGACCGAGGAGTATCCGGGGTTTGCTACCGACATGCAGGCGCAGTACATGGCCCTGGCAACCCAGGCCGAAGGTACTTCTATCATCACCGAGAATATTTTCGAGAACCGCTTCATGCACGCGCTGGAGTTGGTGCGCATGGGAGCCAACATCAAGATCGAAGGCCGGCGGGCGATCGTGCGGGGCAAGACGCCTTTGAGCGCAGCGGCGGTGCTGGCCTCCGACCTGCGGGCCTCCGCTTCGCTGGTGCTGGCTGCGCTGGTGGCGGAGGGCGAGTCCATCATCGACCGCGTGTACCACATTGACCGCGGATATGAGCACATCGAAGAAAAACTGCGCGGGGTAGGGGCACAGATTCGGCGGATTGGGGAGATCCTGCCCAAGCGGGCGGCGGCGCCGGCGGTGCGGGCTTAAAACTCCTTCTCAGTCACTGAACAGTTCCCGGTTCTCAGTCGCAAAAAGGCCGCCACGCACGTGGCGGCCTTTCAATTTCTGCTAGCGGCGGGGGCCGCCATGGCCTCCGTGGCCACCGCGTCCGTTGCGGCCGCGACGATGGCGTCCTCCGCGCCCACCACGGTCCCCGCCCCGGCCACCACGGTCTCCGCCCCGGTCACCACGGTCTCCACCCCGGTCACCGCCGACGGGGGCTTCGCGGTTGAAGTTGGGTTCAGGCTCGTCCTCGAAATCGCCGCCGCCTTCGATGGTCATGGCCGGCGCCGGGGCTTCAGCTCCGGCCTCTCCGCCACCCATCTTGGCGCGCTGCTCCTTGAGGATGGCTTTGCGCGAGAGGCGAATGCGGTTGCCCTCGACCGCAAGCACCTTCACCAGCACCTGGTCGCCCTCTTTCAGCTCGTCGCGGATGTCTTTGATGCGGTGTTCGGCGACTTCGCTGATGTGCAACAGGCCGTCGGTGCCGGGAATGATTTCGACGAATGCGCCAAAATCCGCCAACCGCGTGACTTTGCCGAGATAGGTCTTCCCCACCTCGGCGGTGGCAGTCAGGTCGCGAATGATCTGCAGCGCCTTGTTGGCGGAAGCCTCGTCGTTGGACGCCACGTTGACCTTGCCCGTGTCTTCGACATCAATCTTGACCCCGGTCTGCTCGATGATGCTGCGAATCATCTTGCCACCGGGCCCGATGACGTCACGAATCTTGTCCACCGGGATCTGTAGGGTGTAAATGCGCGGTGCGTAGGCGGAAACCTTCTCCCGCGGCGCGGAAAGCACCTCGTTCATCTTGCCGAGGATGAAGAGGCGGCCACGCTGCGCCTGGGCCAGGGCCTCGCGCATGATCTGCGCAGTGATGCCGCTGACCTTGATGTCCATCTGGAGCGCGGTGATGCCGTCCCTAGTGCCGGCAACTTTGAAGTCCATATCGCCGTAGTGATCTTCGGCACCGGCAATGTCGGTTAGGATGGCGTACTCATCCCCTTCCTTTACTAATCCCATCGCCACGCCGGCGACGGGGGACTTGAGCGGGACTCCGGCATCCATCAGCGACAGCGAAGCGCCGCAGACGGTCGCCATGGAAGAAGAACCATTGGATTCCAATATGTCCGAGACTACCCGCATCGCGTAAGGCCAATTTTCCTCGGTTGGCAAGGCGGCAGAAACAGCGCGCTCCGCCAGCGCGCCATGGCCGATCTCGCGGCGGCCGGCGCCACGCAGAAACGCCACTTCCCCAACGGAAAACGGCGGAAAGTTATAGTGCAGCATGAAGCGCTTCTTGGCCTCGCCTTCGAAGACTTCCAAGCGCTGCATGTCCTCGCTGGTGCCCAGGGTGGTGGTGACCAGGGCCTGGGTTTCGCCGCGGGTGAAGATGGCGGAGCCGTGGGTACGGGGCAGAACTCCCACCTCGATCCAGATGGGACGGATCTCGTCGAAGCCGCGCCCGTCGGGACGCCGCTTCTTTCCGATCACCTGTTCGCGGAAGATACGTTCGCGCAGGACTTCGTAGTAGTGCTCAAACTTGCTGCGGCCTTCTTCGTCGTCTTCGGGCAGAGTGGCCAGTTGGGCCTTCTTGAGTTCCTTGACCAGGTTGTAGCTTTCGGCCTTGGGATGTTTCTGGGTATCGAGGCGCTCAGCCAGGTCTTCCCCGAGCCGCTTCTTCAGGTCGTCGTAGTATGCCTGGTCGAATTCCGGCGGGGTTACTTCCCGCTTGGGCTTACCGGCTTTGGCGCGCAGGTCGCTGATGGCGGCGCAGATTTTCCGGATCTGCTCGTGGCCGAACTCGATAGCGTCCACGACGGTTTCTTCCTTCACTTCCCGGGCGCCGGACTCGATCATCACGATGCCGTCGGCGGTGCCCACCACCATGATGTTGAGCAGGCTGTCGCGCATCTCGCTGTAGGTTGGATTGATGATGAATTGCCCATTCACCAGGCCCACGCGCACCGCGCCCACCGGGCCAAGGAACGGAATGTCGGAGATGGTCAGGGCGCAGGAGGCGGCGTTAATGGCGGCGACGTCTGGATCGTTCTCCGTGTCGGCCGAGAGCACGAAGGCAATGACCTGGGTTTCGCACTTAAAGCCGTCGGCAAACAGCGGGCGGATGGGCCGGTCGATCTGGCGGCTCGTCAGAATCTCGCGCTCGCTGGGACGCCCTTCCCGCTTGATAAAACCGCCGGGAATGCGTCCGCCAGCATAGGTGTACTCGCGGTAGTCCACGGTGAGGGGAAAGAAATCGATGCCCTCGCGGGGATCGGGATTGGCGACGGCGGAGGCCAGCACCACGTTATCCCCCATGCGGACCACGGTGGAGCCGTGCGCCTGTTTGGCCAATTTTCCGGTTTCGAAGCTGAGCAGTTTACCGCCGGCAAGTTCAACAGAAACTTCTTGTTTCATGATTCATTCCTTCTGGGCAGGAGAGTGCGCAAACTAAGGGGGCTGCGCGATCGATAAGTGAATGCCAGGAGCGATTTAGTGATGGCCGGAAACACACGGTTCGCGGCTTCCCTCTGGGTACTGCCATCCCCACGATGGCAGGGTTCTTCCGAGAACACAGGACCTGCAGGAAAAGCGGTCTGCGGCAACTACTTACGCAAGCCGAGTTTCTGCACCACGCCTTTGTAGCGCTCGGAATCGTAGGTCTTGAGGTAGTCGAGCAAGCGACGCCGCTTGCTGACCAGCATGAGAAGACCGCGGCGCGAACCGTGATCTTTCTGGTGCGTCTTGAAGTGCTCCGTCAAGTGACCAATGCGCTCGCTCAACAGCGCGATTTGGACTTCGGGACTGCCCGTGTCGGTGGGATGCGTGCCGTACTGGTCAATGAGGGATTTCTTTTGCTCTCTGGCTAGCACTAACCTGGTGCACTCCTGTCTAATTATTCAATTTTTCCCGTTGTAACGCTAAGTATGGTAACAGGTTGGAAGGCAGAGTGTAAAGGCGCGGGCAGCAGCGGTGAGCTGGCAGCTAGGAGTCGGGAGGCAGGCGTCAGGAGTCAGTCTAAGCGACCGACCCCACGACGTTGTGACCTTAAAGCTCCTGCCCTCTGGCCAGTTGGTTTGGCAGAAGGAACGTTTTG
>DATKLE010000119.1:0-4361 GCA_035542575.1 Terriglobales bacterium
ACTTCGCGATCGACCTGCGTAATGACGTCGCGCCCGCCGCGGTCCTTCACCGAGAAGGTGCCGGGAGCAAACCGCTTCACCGTGCCCTGGGCGGCGGACAGCGCAAGCTGGATGCGCGCGAGATATTCAGTTTCTGCAGACCTAGTTAGCATGCGCCAGGGAGACCCACAACATTCTTGCGCCCACGGCCACCAGGATGGCGCAGAGCATCTGGCGGAACCGCTGGGCGTTGAGGTACTTGGTGAGATAGGCGCCCAGCAAACCGCCGGGGACGGAGCCGAGCAGGACGCACGCGGCCAGGGCAAGATCGACATTGCCCAAGCGGAACTGCAGCGCTCCGGTGAGCCCTGCCAAAAAGATAGCGTGCATGATGTCGGTGCCGACCATGACCGAGGGGGCGAAGCCGTAGAACACCAGGAGAAGCATAAGGATGACGCTGCCCGATCCGATGGAGGTAATGCCCACCAGGATTCCGGCAACGAAACCGATGAGGGTCACACCGAAATGGTAGTGGCAGTGCCGGATGGCCTCAATACTGGGGCCCAAATCCGCCGGGCGCTTCTTGAGATAGTAGGAGATGGGAATGACAATCAGCATAATGGCAATGACCAACTTCAGGAAGTCATTGACTCCGCTGCCGTAGGCGGCACGAATGCGAGCCAACAGGCCCACACCCAGAATGGCGCCGGGCAAACTGCCGGAGGCCAGACTCAGGGCCAGGCGCCAACTGACGTTGCCGCGCCGCCAGTGCAGGGTGCCGGCGCCCACCTTGGTCAGGCAATTAATGACCGCGTCGGAGCCGACCGCCATGATAGGAGGCACGCCGAGGACCGAGATCAGCAGGGGGAGGAGCAACATGCCGCCGCCCAGCCCGGTCAGACCGACGAGCGTACCGACGACAACGCCCACTGCAATTCTCGCTGCGATCGTACCCGGATCCAAGGCAACTCCCATGCACTCGCCGGCAGGCGAGTTGCAACCGCGATTAGGCGGAAGACTCTTTCGCCGAAAGATACTGCAGGACGGCAGAAACCACCTTCGAGGCACTCTCTCTGGTGCTTTCCTGGTCAGTATTACAGACGATCTCAGCCGCCAGCGGCGGTTCGTAGGGATCATCGATGCCAGTAAAGCCGTGGATTTTGCCGGAGCGCGCCTTACGGTACAGATCCTTGGGGTCTCTCACTTCACACACCGAGAGCGGGGTACTGACATAGACTTCCAGGAAGCTGCCAATGGAGCGGCGGGCAGCATCGCGCCCCGCCCGATAGGGTGAAATGGCCGACACCAGAACGATGGCACCATTGCGGGTGAGCAACTGCGAGACAAAGGCAATGCGGCGGATGTTCTCGTCGCGGTCCTGCTTGCTGAAGCCCAGGTCCTTGCAGAGATGGTTGCGGATGATGTCGCCGTCGATGACTTCCACCTGCAGGCCGTGGGCCAGCAGCTCGGTCGCCACAGCACGGCAAATCGTCGTCTTGCCGGCGCCGCTCAGGCCGGTAAACCACACGGTCAGGCCCTGCTGCTGGGCAACCCGCGAACCGGCCGACGACTCGTCGAGGCCCTCGCCCGCCAGCAACGGTGCGGCCTCCACGATCATGCCCGCCGCGACCGTGTCGTTGGTAAGCGGGTCAATGACGATGAAGCTGCCGGTGGTGCGATTGCGCTCGTAGGGATCGCAGAAAATGGGATTGTGCAGGTCAATCTGCACTTCGCCGATTTCGTTGAACTGCAAACTGTCAGCCTCGACCCTGTTCAGCGTATTGATGTCAATCTTGTGATTCAGGCGGCTGATCCTGCCGCACAGAACCTTGGTGGTGTGCTTGATGAGATAGCGGGCGTCGCGGCGGAGAGGCGACTGCGACATCCAGATAAGGTTGGCCGAGATCTTAGTTGAGACGGTGGGCATCTGGTCGGGTGAAACCAGCATGTCACCCCGGCCCAGGTCAATATGGTCGGTCGTGGTCAGCACCACGGATTGCGGCGGGAAGGCTTCCGGCAGATTGCGGTCGTAGAGGAGAATTTCCCTGATCGTGGTGCGTTGGCCGGAGGGGAGGGCGACGACCTCCTGCCCGAGTTTCACCCTGCCGGACCCAACCTGGCCGGCGTAGCCTCGAAAGTCCTGATTAGGACGGATGACGCTCTGGACCGCAAATCTGAAGTGCTGGTTCAGCTCGGGCGTGGTGGGAATCGTTTCCAGACGCTCCAGAAGGGTCGGCCCCTGATACCAGGGAATACCTCCATTGCAGCGAATGACATTCTCGCCGTTCAGGGCGCTCAAAGGAATGAATTCGAATTCCGTGCTGCGCAGCTGGTCAGTGAACTGAGCAAACTCGTCGCGAATGGCGTGGAAGACCTTGTCGTCGTAATCCACAAGGTCCATCTTGTTGATGACAACGATCATGCGTCGGATGCCGAGCAACCAGGCAATGAGCGTGTGGCGGCGGGTCTGATTCAGCACCCCCTTGCGGGCATCGACCAGAATCAACGCCACTTCCGCGGTGGAAGCGCCCGTGGCCATGTTGCGCGTGTACTGTTCATGGCCGGGTGTATCAGCAATGATGAACTTCCGGCGCGGAGAGGCGAAATAGCGGTAAGCAACGTCAATGGTGATGCCCTGCTCGCGCTCGGCCCGCAGACCGTCGGTGAGCAACGACAGGTCAAGTTCCACATTCTTAGCAGAGGAGGCCTTCCGCACCGAGGACAACTGGTCCTCATAGATGCCGTTGGACTCGTACAGCAGCCGCCCAATCAGCGTGGACTTTCCATCATCCACACTGCCGGCCGTCAAGAATCGAAGCAGGTCCCGTTCTTCCCCAACCACGCTCAAAAATACCCCTCCCTCTTCTTCAGTTCCATGGAGCCTTCCTGGTCATGATCGATGACGCGGTTTTCGCGCTCAGAACGTCGGAAGAACTTGAGCTCCTCGATTATATCCGGCACGGTGGCGGCGGTTGAGCGGATGGCGCCTGTGCAATAGGTGCAACCCAGGGAGCGCATGCGGCACATTACGCGTTGCGGCTTTTCTCCCGGCATAAGGTCAATCGGGTAGTCCAGTGGGATGAGGGTATTCCCGCGAATTAGCATCTCACGCTCTTTGGCGAAATACAGCGGAACAACAGGGATACTTTCGCGGTGGATGTACTCCCAAACATCCAGCTCCGTCCAGTTCGAGAGCGGGAAGATGCGCATGCTCTGGCCGGCTTCAACCCGATTGTTGTAGAGGTTCCAGAATTCCGGCCGTTGATTCTTGGGGTCCCACTGACCCAGAGAGTCGCGAAGAGAGAAGACCCTCTCCTTGGCGCGCGACTTTTCCTCGTCGCGGCGGGCGCCGCCGATGGCGGCGTCGATCCCGTGGGCACTGAGCGCGTCCAGCAGGGCCTTGGTCTTCAACAGGGCGCAGCAGCGGGTGGTCCCCAACTGAAACGGGTTGGCGCCGGCTTCTTTGGCTTCCCAATTGGTGTGAGCGATCAACTGCACTCCGAGCTGCTTGCAGATCTTATCGCGGAACTCAATCATTTCGCGGAACTTAAAACCCGTGTCCACGTGCACCAGAGGGAACGGTATCTTCCCCGGATAAAACGCCTTCTGGGCGAGACGCAGCATGACCGAAGAGTCTTTGCCGATGGAATAAAGCATGGCGGGCCGCGCCGATTCGGCCACTACTTCTCTGAGGATGTGAATACTCTCGGCTTCCAGAGCGTCGAGGTGGGGGAGGGAGCGCGTGGCGTCAAGCGTCGCGGTCATGTCCAAGTCTCCTGATTACCCAGCAGAGCCGCGTACAGGCTAACCCAGATGGGAAGGGCATTTCCGAAGCGGCCGCACGCCGCTCGCGCAATTCTCGGATGCGGCTGGGCGCCACGGAAATCGCACTAACTCGTGTCTGGAGAGTAACACAGGAAGCGGCAGGATTGCCGGTTCAGTTAGGTCGGAATGCGGGGGCTGGGCGGGCTGCTAGCACCCTCGCCAAACTGCGCAAATTGACGGTTATTTCGCCAGTCGGCGCAGCATCTTAGCGGGACTACCGAGACGGGACTTCCGTTCGGTCTCCCTTTCGACAAACTACTCCGGGTCTAGAGATTTTCGCGGAGCAGCTCTGTTCCCGTAAGACGGCGCAGTGGAGTGTGCGACTTGAGCCACAATTTTGAGCGGAAGAACATTGGGAAGCAAGCCCGCAACCGCCTCGCGGTGTAGTCAGCGCTCGTCCCGCTCGTGCCCTTGGCACTGGCGAGCGGATAGCCCAATTCCAGCAGGAGCGGGCCGACGGCCGATTCAAGACCCCGCAATTCCTCGGGCGTGAGTTCGCTCTTCCAACGGGCGACCGGGTCGAATTCTTTTTGTTCCGAACTGCTGGCGAAGGAAGT
>DATKLE010000120.1:0-4354 GCA_035542575.1 Terriglobales bacterium
CGTCCCACACCTTGACCTTTCCGTCCTGACTGCACGTAGCCAGGCGCTTGCCATCGGGACTATAGGCCACGCCAAGCACCGAGCCCGAGTGGCCGCGCAAGGTCAGCAAGGTCTTCCCGCTGCCCGCGTCCCACACCTTGACCGTTCCGTCCTGACTGGCGGTGGCGAGGCGCGTGCCATCGGGGCTATAGGCCACGCCAAGCACCGAGCCCAAGTGGCCGCGCAGGGTCAGCAACTCCTGCCCGCTGCCCGCGTCCCACACCTTGACCGTTCCGTCCTCACTGGCGGTGGCGAGGCGCGTGCCATCGGGGCTAAAGGCCACGCCAAGCACCGAGCCCAAGTGGCCGCGCAGGGTCAGCAACTCCTGCCCGCTGCCCGCGTCCCACACCTTGACCTTTCCGTCCTGACTGCACGTAGCCAGGCGCTTGCCATCGGGACTATAGGCCACGCCAAGCACCGAGCCCGAGTGGCCGCGCAAGGTCAGATGCACAGGCAAGGACAGAATCGCTCGCTGGAGGGCATCCCATGCGGCAGGCACAGTGGCTTCCCCGAATCGAAGCGTAGCCTTCACTGCCAGTATGCCCAGAAGAATGCTCCGCTCCGGGTTCTCACTGAGGCCCGCTAATGCCAATGCGGCCAACTCCCTGGCCTTGGAGGCGCGCGTCGCCACTGCAGCCTGTTGGGAAAATCTGTAGGTCATGATAAGCATGCTCATCATTATAATACACACGATGGAAGAGAGCGTAACCACTATCTTCATACGGCGCAAGCGCAGCCTCTCCACCTCTCTCCGTCTTTCTTCTTCTTCCGACCGTTGTTGCTCCTGTGCTGCTGCCTCGCGTTGCCGCTCCTGCTCTATTCGGCTCCGCTCAATGAGTGCGAGGGTAGCCGCAAAGTCGCCCCCGTAACGCTTGGCCCACTCCGGGCTATGCTCCCGGTCGCGCCATTGCAGGGCAAGGGCCAGGTCTGCGCCCGTCAATAGCTCACCGCCGCGCTCTACGCGCTTGGCGAAATAGAGGTAGTCGTCGCGGTCCTGGGCTTCTTCCACAGCCCAGTTCCTTAGCGTCTCCCATTGGCGGATGAGGCTTTCGTGAGAGATGTCTGCTTCCCAGTCCTGCGCGCGCCCGCGGTCGGGGGAAGTCAGAAAACTCGCCGCCAAGAAATGCTCGACTACAGCCGTGACATCTGGCAGGGTCGCGCTCGTCCGCTGTGCCAATTCACTCAGCCGCATCGGCCGACGCTGGTCCCGGCCCTGGCCCACCTCCGTCAATTCCTGGAAGATCTTCTTCGCGAGGTGCTGTTTTTCTGGCGGTAGCTTCTCGAGCACGTCATTAGCATGGTCGTTCAGGGCCTGAGCCATGCCGCCCAAGATCTGGTAATGCGCCAAAGTGATCTGCCAACCACCTGCGGGGCATGGCTCGCGCCTCTCCCATAAGCGCATCAGTGCGTGCTGAAGCAGCGGCAAGGTGTCGCGGCCTTCAGCCGATTCCACCAACAAGGCCTGCGGAACGTCGGAAGCAATTTCGGTGTCCACCAGCGCCGCCGGTCCTTCAATCGCCTCACGCCTCTGCTCCTGCGTCAACCGCGGAACCAGGTACTGGCTGCGATTCAAAGCCTCCGGCAAACCCCCGAACTGGGCGCAATCGCCCAGGTAGTCGGTGCGCATGGTGAGCACGACATAGACGCGGTAGTCCGGCGAGAGATCTTGCTCGGCGGCCAGAAGCAGGTCAACGAAATGAGCGGCATCGCGGTCGCTCAGCAGCTTGTCGCGCTGGAAGCGGAAGATCTCTTCAAACTGGTCCACCACCACGAGCAGGTTCTCCCTGGGACTGCGTCCGGCGCGAGTCGAGTGAAGAAGTTCCTGGGTGCTCTTGCGAAGCCCCGTCGCCCGATCGGGAAGCTTGCCGAGGATTTCATCCAGAGCCGCGGCCAGCGCCTCGATGGGTTGAGAGCCCGGGCGAAAGAGCGCAACGTGCCAGCGCGATCCCGCGCTGGTAAGGTGGCCGACCTGCAACCTATGGATCAAGCCGGCCCGTACCAGCGACGATTTGCCCGATCCGGATAGGCCTACGACGCCCACAAAGCGATGGTCCCGCAGGCGGCTAAGCAGTTCGTCGATTTGCCGATCGCGCCCGAAGAAGCTCTCAAACTCCTCAACGTCAAAAGGCCGCAGGCCGGGATACGGATCTCGAATCGCGACCGATGTGGGCGGAGGGCTCATGCGACTGCTCCTTCCGCCTTTGGCTGCAGTTCGCTGAGAAAGCAGTCGAGTTCTGCATCCGACTGCAGGATTCGTTCACCCTCAATCGGCTCGATGCGGCGCGCGGGATCCGCCAATTTCAGGTAGATGGCTCGTCGCATGTCGTACAACTGGCCACTTACGGTGGCGCTATTGAGGGCGTCCCATTCGCTGTCAATCCAGTCCTTGCCCGCTTTTTCCCAGCACAGCACGGCGGCTCGGGCGCGGGACAGCTCTTCGTAGCGGGCGCCGGCCGGTGAGTCGCGTCTCGGCTCGAGCACCTCGAACGGGCCGCGAGTCACGATTCGCTGCCGCAGGCGGAGACCCAGGGTGTGGTCCACATCCGGCTTGAACACCAGAAACAGGGGCGTCTTGCCGAGCCCGGCGCCGAGGTTCCGCTCCTCGCGCCGACTGCGGCCCAATACCGTATCAAGCGCATTGGCGAGGGCAATGGTCGGGTTGCCCTGATCAAGCCAAATTGGCGCGGGGGACCCTACGGGACCTCTGCGGTGCTCAGCGCGTTCGCGCGAGGCAACGATGGTTGGCCTGCGAACTTGAACCGCGAGGCGGAACTGCCGATCTGCGAAATTGTCGGTTCCGGTTCCGAAGAAGTGCACGCTGGCCGCGGATTCCTGCAGTGCGTCTCGGAGGCGAATGTCGTCTTGATACTCTGCGATCGCTTCGGGGTAAATCCGCAGCCCTCGTCCTTCGATTTCCGACTGAAGATGCGCTCGCTCCTTTTGCAGGTCCGCGTCAGCGGGCCAAGCCAGGAAAACCATCTTCGATTGCGCGTAGAGCTTGTCCAGTTCGTGCACGATCGGCTCATAGACGCGCCGGAGACTGTCCTTGTACTCCTCGCTGCCTGGATTGAACGGGCCTTTAGCGGTTGCGAACGCCACTGCCAACGATTGCGGCAACGGAAGCAAGGCTGACAAGTCCAGTTGAATCTGGATGGTGCGTCCGGACTCTGGAGGGCTGTACTTGAGGAAATGCGCCAGCTCTTTGTGCCGGCAGTAGGTACTGGTGTTATAACGCTGCGTTATGATCGCCAGAAAGAATCTCGTGGCCTTCAGGCACTCGGGAATGTCGCGGTCGAACACACGCCCTGCACGGAGATCTTCACCGTCAAAAAAGATCTCGGGCTTGGTACTGGCGCGGAGCTTCCAGATGAGAGCGCGCTCCAATTCGCGCTTGAGCCTTTCGATCCAGCCGAAATCATCGGCATGCGCGTAGCTGATGAAGACATCAGCCTCGTGGCCTGGCACGTACGCCATAGAGAGCGTCCCTAGAGATACTTGAACTTAGATTAACCAAAGTGTTTTTGATTCCGGTTTTTTGATCGTGGATTGCTCCGCGAGCGGCCTGCGTGGCGCGCCTTCTGGGTTGGCGGGTCGGAAGCATCGACCTCCCTGCGGCCCCTGCTTGTATTTTTCCATCAAGGCGGGCGCGTTCATTTCCTTATGGATGCCAAAAGGGAAAAGATAGAGACTCCGCTTCATGCCACCTGCGCGCAGCGCCGCCAGGAGGTGATAGGAATTTGCTTTTGGGGGTCGCCGGCGGATCAGGCCGCAGGCCGCGCCACACCCCCGGGAGAACCCAGCCGCCAAACGGGACGTTGCTTCTTTAGTTTCTTTCCGTTCCTTCCGCCGGTCCTCGTGGAATTATCACTGCTATTTCTCTGATAAGAACTCGCTTTGAATACTAGTAAGTATAGGATGAAAGAGCCATGTGCGTCAATCGCCTCCCACCACACCATGCGGTGGCTTAAGGGATTTGGCGTACGGCAGGATTCAAGGCGGAGGACTGCGGCAAGGCCAGTCTTCGGCTTCTGCCAGCTACAATAGAAACATTGCTCGAAATCCTCCGCCACCGTTCCCCGAAATGTGGTTCCTATGAGATATGTGAACTCCCACCAAGCCGCTAGGAGAGTTTACATATGGTCACTGGCTCCGGGTTGGGCCACTCCAGCCTACCACAATGGGCAGGTCAAAACAGCGCTACCGTCACCGGGAGAACCAGCCGCGACGATGCTTCAAACCCGCGGCGGCTGAAGTTTTCTGTTCCCGTGCCAAGAGAGGCCGCCCTCCGCTTGTCTATTTCTTCTTCGGCTTCTCG
>DATKLE010000121.1:0-40863 GCA_035542575.1 Terriglobales bacterium
TCCCTTTGTGGAATCGTGATCCGGGCACGACTGCTTGTCAACGTCCGATCCGCGGTTTACGTGCGGGGAAGCCCGGGCAAAACCATCATTGTGGAACTTCGGGTTCTGACGTACAGTGGGACAACGCTGCAATGAGAAGAACCCACGTCGAACCCAGGGATTGCGGTTCCCCTACCCGGCGGTTGCTTGGTCTAAGGATGCGGGTAGCTGTCCACATCGGCGCAGATTTCTGTTGCATATTCTGTTGCATAATTGGTCCCATTTACGCCCGATTGCACCCACTTACGGGCAGTCATGGTACAGGTAAACCGTTGAAAACACACGAGACCGCAAGGAAGCGCCGCTTTTGAAGACCGGGAGAGTCACCGGACCCCATGCGCTTCCGCGTCCGTTTGCAAGCCCCTCATTCCGAGCCCCTTGGGTGAGACGTTGTACCCCCCCTCTCGGTGCCGCTTACTTCTCGATTCGTTCTCGATAATACTTGGGCTGGAGAAACGAAGGAAGCGCAAGCCCCAGGCCGGCTCGATCTGGCTGAGGGGATCGAGCTTCTACCTAAGATACTACGGGCCCGACCGCAAGCGGAGGACGTCTCGAGCCAGTACAGCCCGACTGCGTCAGACCGGACGCTTCCGCGAGTTGCTGTTGATTCATACTCGCGCCTATCTGAAAACCCCACGCTCACAATTCAAGAACCTGCCGGGCAGGCAGGTTCTACCAGAAGATCACGCATTCATCGCGTCGGACCACAACTGGATTGAGGGCTCGTGCACATTCGTGATACAGGCCGTGAAATTCGCTCCCTCGGCCAGATCTTTGCTCGTCGCAAGCTTGTAATCCAACAGCAAGGATGGCAACGCAGGCAGAAGTTCGCCATAGTAGCGGGCCAGGGCCTTCGCAATCGCATCCAGGATCTTTGGTGTCTTGTGCATCTCATCGGTCAAGACCAGCATATCGATATCCGACCCTGGCCCAGCTTCGCCTTTTGCACATGACCCGAAAAGATATATGGCCTTGGCTGAAATGCCATTGGCGACCGCAGAGAGAGCCACTGCTTGCGCGAGGCAAAAGCGCAGGACATCATGGGCCCGCGCATCCGCTCTTTTCAATAATTCAATGACGTCTTCCCGCTCCTTGCGCAGCTTCTCGCAACATCGCCGCATGGCGGTATCGAATTGGCCGTGGAACCCGGCCGTCTGTGCGACGTCGGTTGAATTATGCGAGTTACACCACGCAGCTTGAATGTCCTCGCGACGGCACTTTTCGCAGCGCAGATATTCGAATCCCTTGCCTTGCTGTGGTGCCTGCTTCCTGCCGGTCGCTACGTCACGAGAAAGGTTTTCAAGGAAGTAGCGGATGCAGCAGCGAGGGTAGCCGAAGAGAAGTCCGATAATGACATGACAGGCGGCAAAGCCGGGACTCCAGCCGTACATTCCAGCCATGTGCCAACGAATAATTCTTACGGCTTCAGCCGGGTGATCGGACCGCACCATCTGGGCGTATTCGCGGAGAACGCTCTCGGGTAGTAGGTCGGCAAAATAATCCGTCGCACCTTCGAAAAATTCGCTGGCTAAGCGGTCGGACCGGCTGAATAGTCCGGCGTTTCTGACTGAACATCGGATTTCCAGCCCGAGCAGTCCTGCTGCATGGATGGTGTCGGGCCGAAGAGGCAGTTCGCAGGCCGGCTTTCTTCCCTCGGCCACTACGTTCAAGAGTTCCGCGTATTCCATCGCATACCTCCATGGCGGGGATTCCCCATCTCGGCAAGTGTGTGTTGCAATTTCACTGCCGAGACGAGCGCGCTAGGCGTCTGCCTGTAGCCAGGGAGATACCTTCGGAAGGATGTGACGGGATACTGCGACTGCGAGAATTCAAACTACTGGCGGAGGCTGCGGCGGTTTTCGCGACTCTGGAATGCACCCTCGCCGTTCAGAAGTCGGTCTTGCTGACTTCGTTCCAGCAGCAACTCGGCTCCGTTGAGACCGCCTTCTAAAATCTGCCGCGCAGCATCGTCTTCGGATTCGACAATCCTCTTCACCCGCTGGACAACCGCGGCGAAGTAGGAATCTGAGTCGCACTTGCCACACAGCAGCTCACGGACCGAGCACTGGAGTGCCGATGCGATCTGCTGCAGCGTGGTGAGCTGCGGATTCGTCTGACCCTTTTCCAGCCGGTACAAACCTGACTGCGTCAGTCCGGAAGCTTCAGCGAGTTGCTGTTGATTCATGCCTCGCGCAAGCCGCCACTGCCGAATCCGCTCGCCCAGTTCCGTCCAATCGAAATCCGCGGCACGTCGCAGACCGCCGTGGCCGTTACTCTTGCCGTTGCTCTTGCCATGAGTCTTGCCATTTGTCTTTTCTGACATTCAGTTCAGCGTCTCCTCTTCTAAGTAGGACCGTAAGCCACTTGCCGCGCTATTGCGTGCACTGCATTTGTGCTTATTGGTACTCCTCGCAGAACCAGACCCCGCCTTCCGGCTTAGTAAAGGTGCAGGTATCACGCACATCACAATTCATGCAGAGTCCCCGCTCGGTACTGGAACAATCACGTTCCGCCGAGAGTTCTCGACGCTGAGTCTGTGGCGTCTTTGCTCTCTTCGAACCACCTTGTCTGACGACTGTGTGTTTGCGGTTGGGCAACATGACCGTTCTCTCCCTGACATGAATTTCGGGCACTCATCGTGTGGCGACCACCAGCACGCGCCCATAACTGGGGCAGCACCTTGCATGCCACTCAGCGTGCCGGCCGGAATCGTGTGACTTTGCGGAAAGGTGCACCTAAGCTGAATGTCCTCAAGCACATGCGCAACGACGGGGAGAATGAAAGTGGGACAAGGCTTGAGCAGTGCGAACAGATCGAGCAGAAGACGGGGAGATCAGTGCCACTGGGGAGAAATTCCCCGCCGAGGGGCCGTCACGGGGATGTCACCTCTACATCAACTTTCAACTTCTCGCGCAAGGTTTTTCGATCGATGCCAAGAATCTCTGCCGCGCGCGTGCGGTTGCCGCCGACACTGTCGAGCACATTGTGAATGTATTCAGCTTCCACCTCGGCAAGGGTGCGATTGAATCCGGTTCCGCGTAGCGCAGAGAAACGCATGAGCGAGGGCAGGTCCGCAACTTCAATCGTATCGGTGTCAGTCATGACGACGAGGCGCTGCATGACGTTTTCCAGTTCACGAACATTGCCCGGCCAATGGTAGTTCCGCAACACATGCAGCGCCTGATCGGAGAATTGGGGTAGGCGCTTGCCGAGTTCGCCTGCGAACTTGCGGGCAAAGTGCTGGATCAAAAGCAGCACATCGTCCCCCCTCTCTCGCAATGGCGGAAGGGCGATGGTGATGACATTGAGGCGAAAATACAGATCTTCGCGGAAAACCTGTTTCTCCACCAGGCGGGGCAGGTCTTTGTTGGTTGCGGCCAGGACCCTGATATCGACCTTGCGGGGGCGGGTGGAGCCGACCATGCAAACTTCGCGTTCCTGCAATACCCGGAGCAGCTTGACTTGGGTGGAGGGGCTGGTGGCGCTGATCTCATCCAGAAAGATAGTGCCGCCGTCCGCAGTCTGAAAAAAGCCGGCACGACTCTCGTTGGCGCCGGTGAATGCTCCTTTGACGTAGCCAAACAGTTCGCTTTCCAGGAGTGTCTCGGGAATTGCCGAGCAGTTCACCGGCACGAAAGGGGCCGCAGCGCGCGGGCTGCTGTAATGAATCGCTCGGGCGATCAGTTCTTTGCCGGTGCCGCTCTCGCCGGTAATCAGCACGGTCGCCGAAGTTGGCGCCGCTTTAGCCACTTCCCGGAAAATCTGCTTCATAGCTGGAGAGTCACCGATGAAACCCTGTGGCGCCTGCGACCGATAGGTTTGGGTCTGTGCCGTGCGTCGGATTCGCAGCTTGCCTAAGACACCGCGTACCGCCGACAGCAGCTCGTGGTCAGTAAACGGTTTGGGTAGATACTCCGCCGCGCCTGCCTTCACAGCACCGATGGCACCGTCGATGGAGGGGTAACCGGTGATCATCACAATTTCGGTATCCTTGAAGTTCTCGCGGACGTGCTTGACTAATTCCATGCCGCTGACCTTCGGCATCTTGTAATCGGTGATCACCAAATCGAACGGAGTCTGCCGTAGAATATCGATCGCCCTGGTCACGTCGGGAGCCGAAAATACGCGATAGCCCTCAGACTGGAGCGTCCGCCGGAGGATTTCAACCGTGTCCTGAGCATCATCCACGATCAGGATTTGTTCGTTGTCGTCAGCCATTACGCCCCCCCTGTACCCGCGCAGGACCACTCACCGGCAATTGGATCTCGAAGCGTGTTCCCTTTCCGACTTTGCTTTCTACCCGAATCGTGCCGCCGTGGGAGGAGATGATCCCGTGCACCACTGCTAAGCCAAGCCCGGTGCCCTGGTCGATGTCCTTGGTCGTGAAGAACGGGGTGAACAGGTTCTTCAGCACAGCCTCTGGCATGCCGCTGCCCGTATCTCGAACGATGAGCAGGACGTGGTCTCCGGTGGCGCGAGTTTCGATCGCTAACTTGCCGCCATTAGGCATGGCTTGGACAGCATTAACGACCAGGTTCACCACGACCTGCTGTAGCTGAGAGCTATCGGCGAGGATTTCCGGCATATGTGGATCCAGGGTGCGGATTACCTCGATGCCGGCTTTGGCGCAGCGCGATTCCAGGAAATAAAGTCCGCCGGTTACTACCTGGTTCAGCTTGACGCGGGTCATTTCGGGCGTCATCTGGCGGGCGAAAGTCAGCAGCTCATGAATGATTTCACGTGCAAACAGGCAATTCTTGACGATTTTCTCCAGGTCATCGGCGGACTGCTTCGGCAATTGCGAAGCCTTACGCGCCAGTTGTGCGAACCCCAGGATGTTGGCGAGCGGTTCGTTAATTTCGTGAGCCACTCCTGCGGCGAGCTGTCCGAGGGTCGCAAGGCGGTCTGCGTGCCGGAGCTGCTCCTGGAGTTTTGCCTTGGTCTCCTCGGCTTCGCAACGCTCGATCAAAATGGCGATTTCGCGTGCCACCATGTTGATCAGGCTGCGCTCCTCTTCCAGGAACGGGGGCTCCGAGGCCACCGGCACTTCCTGGGTATACACCACCTCGACCAATCCGCGCCGATGGCCACTCACCATGATGTCTGCGGCCTGGCAATGTATTCCCGCCCCGAACCCCGGCGTGGTGTAACTGTGATTGTCGAAGACGATTCTCGCGCAGGCAATCTCCGGATATTGCCAGGCTGGGGGAAGCAGTTCCACAATGGCCTGCAATGCATCGCTGAGTGCTAAGCCGGGCGGTTGCGTTACGCGAGCGATTCCGTACAGGCAGGTCAATTCTTTGACACGCTCGCGCAGTGCCCATTCGGTCCTGCTAATTGCATCGACAGGCATATAAATATGATTAAACAGCCGCTGGTATGCGTCAGTGATCAAGATCACGTGCCTGTAAGGGGTTCGCCCAAGGCAATACACGGGCTCGGCAAAACTGTGTCCCCGCGCATGCTGTCCCTCAAGCGCCTGAAACTCGGCAGGAAGAAATCCGTCAAGCCTCTGGCTTGAATATCAGGCCGCGGCCTGCCTTGCCATGCATGATGACCAGCAGGGGGGTGTCAAAGCGCAGATGGCGCACGCAATCCCGTTCCTCAGCCACGGGTTGCGCGCGGAGCCACTGCCAGTCGATAAAACCGTCTTTGGCGTCGGGGTTGACGGTGAAATAGCCGATCTGGAAGGCGGTGAGGTTTTGAAAGAAGTGACTGCCTTGGGAAGGTGTGACGCGCAGATCGCGGAAGCCGGCCTCGACGATCACGCGGGCGCCTGCCACCTCGTCCCAGGTCACCGGGATTCCGAGCCAGGGATCGTTGGACCCCCACCGGCCGACACCGATCAGCAGATACGGGGTGCCGCGCTCGCTCAACTTGGCGTTCAGGCGGGAGACCTCTCTGGCCACCTCCTGACTGCGAGCCCGTTCAAAGCGATGAAAGTCGACCACGACGACATCGCGTAAATCATCAATGCGGCCGTTGCCCAGCACTTTTGCGCTTTGGCAAACCAGCCGGTTAGGATCCACATCTTCTAGGCGAACCTCCTCAGCTTCACCGGACAGCACCAACGGCCGGATCTGGAGAAACCCAAACTCAGCCATTTCCTCCGGCCGGTTCCCGAGGCGTACGGCGAACTCGATTTCTACCGGTTGTCCCAGTGCGTCTGCGCTGATTCTCATGAGCTGCTTGAGAATTGACGCCAAAGGAAAAATACCGTGTTTGAGAACACCGGCAAAGCTCACCAGGCGGATGCCAGGCCTGCTGACGCCGTCATAGACGGCGTGATTGTCAGCGGAGTACGTCGAGGCCAGCACGCCCAAGGTTCCGTCGGCCTCTGCCACATCGAGCTTGAATGGCACTTCACGCAGAGCAGAGAGGGCCCGGTGGCGGCCATTCTGTTCGAGATCAAGCGCCCAGAACTCCGACTGAGAGTTTGCCACCATGTCCTCCACGACAGAGAACTGGACAAGGTGCTGAGGATACGAGGGACAAAACAGCAGACACTTGCCACCGTCAATGACGGCTCGGCCTAGCCCCAACGCTACAGCCGCGATTCCGTCTTCAGGACTCATCGGGTGGACCGGATAAAAGTTATGTGATCGCACCACCCCGGAGAGATCCGGATAGAATCGCCGGCCGTGTTTCGTGCCCACGATCTGCTGGAGGATGACTGCCATCTTCTCCTCTTCCAAACGATAGGGCGTGGCTCTCAGGTACGCCTTCGCATGTCGGCTGAAGGTGGAAGCATAGACGCGTTTTATCGCCTCCATGAGCTGCTCCAGGCGAAGGTGAATGTCGGGGTTCTGATTGGCCAGCATGAAGGTTTCGTATACACCGGTAAAAGGCAGGTAGTGCGAGTCCTCCAGCAAGCTGGAAGAGCGCACCGCCAGGGGGTAATGGACTTGTTCCAGGAATTGCAGCAGCGCTTCGCATGCATGGGCCGGGAGCGAGGCTGCCAGGAAGCGCTGTTCTATGTCCGCTTCATCGCAACTCTGCAGGGCGAACTCAAGCAGGTTGTTTTCGGCGAGAAAGTGGTCGAAGACATCGGTAGCCAGTACGACGGCTGGTGGCACCGCAATCCGCGCCCCGTGAAAGCGGCGCGTCATCCTGTGCCGGTTGAGCAGATGGCGCGCGAAAGCCAGGCCGCGTGCCTTGCCCCCCAAAGAGCCGCCGCCAATGCGCAGGAAGAAGCCATCGCTGGGCTTGAACGTGGCTGCGGAAAAATCTCCAATCAGCTGTTCGCTCTGCTCACGCTTGTACTCGTCGATGGAGTTAATCAGGCTGCGTCGCAAGTCTTCATAGCTCGCGAAATCGGAAACCTTGCGAGGCCTGAGTTTCTGCGCCAGGGCAAACTCCGTTCTCGCCATCAGCCAGTGGGAGAAGTGGTTTCTCTCGGCATGGTAGGCGATGCTGTCTGCCGGGACGGTATGCAGCACCGCTTCCAGATCGTTCAGATCGCTGGCGCGGCCCACCTCAGCACCATGCGGCAGACGGAAGACGAAATCACCAAAGGCGAACTGTTCTGTAAGGATGTGCCGCAGATCACCGAGGAAAGTGGGCGAGCGCTTGCGCAGAAACGAAAATCCTTCCTGTTGTGCGAGGGGCATGAACTGTGTTCGGCTGGATTGCAGCACGATGGGAACATCGGGAACTATCTCGTGAACCATGCGCGCCAAATCGAATCCGGCTTCGGACGTTAGCTCACCGCCACGGGGGAATTCCACGTCCGATACGATGCCCAGGAGATAGTCCCGGTACTTCATCGCATCTTGGGCAGCGTCTTCGTAGTTGGTGCACAGCAGAATCCTGGGTCGCGCCCTCAACCGTACCAGTTTGTGGGCCACGTTGATGCCTTCGCGGATGACCCGGCGTGACTGCGTGATGAGCTCGGTGTACATGACCGGCAGGAATGAGGAGTAATAGCGAATATTGTCCTCGACGACGAGAATGACCGGCACACCCATCGCTTCAGTGTCGTGCGACACATTGCGCTTGTCCTCGATGTACTGAACCATTGCGATCAGAATGCGCGGAGTACCCTGCCACAAGAAGATGCGGTCGATTTCAGTGACCGGATGCCGGGCTACAAAGCTCTTGACTTCACGATAATCGTAGGCGAGGACAACCACCGGGACGTCGAGTCCGGCGCTTCGGACCTCGCGCGCCAATGTTGCCGCATCCATGTCCCCGACTTGAAGGTTCGTGATGAGCAGGTTGAAGCGCGGCTGTGCGCGCGCCAGGGTCAGCGCCTCTGCCCCGGTGGAGACTTGGGTGATGCCGGGTACGTGCTGAAGATCAAGTTCAAGAGATTCGCCGATCAGAAGCTCGTTGAGCCTGCCATCCTCCCGCAGAATGAAAGAATCATAGAGGTTGGACACCAGCAGGATGTTCTGCACCCGGAAGGGCATCAGATCGTCGAAGCGCTCAAAGAGCCTCTCCCCGTCGATTGTCGCGTCCACCGGCTTCTGCACTACAGGCATAACTGATCCCGACCGGCAAAAATGCGGGGTGGAACGGCCCACCCCGCAAACTCTTATTCATAGCCGGACAGCGACCTTAGACCAGTCCCTGGTCCAGCATCGAATTGGCAACCTTGATGAATCCGCCAATGTTGGCGCCATTGACGAGGTTCCCCGGAGTGCCATAGGTTTCTGCTGTCTCGAAGCAGATCTTGTGGATAGTGGCCATAATGCCGTGCAGCCGCTTGTCCACTTCTTCCCGGCTCCAGGCCAACCGCATGCTGTTCTGCGCCATCTCCAGGCCGGAGGTAGCAACGCCGCCAGCGTTCGCCGCCTTGGCCGGTCCATAGAGGATCTTGGCATCCAGGAAGGCCTTGGTGGCTTCGGCCGTGCTCGGCATATTCGCGCCTTCGGCGACGACCTTGATGCCATTCTTGATGAGGTTGGCTGCGTCTTTTGCGTTGACTTCGTTCTGCGTGGCACTCGGGAACGCACAGTCCGCTTTAATGTTCCACAGCGGATTGTGGTCCAGCTTGACATCCGTGGGCATGAAGACCGCTTTCTTGTAATGGTCGGCATAATCACGGATGCGGCCACGCCGCACATTCTTGAGCTCGATGACCCAGGCCAGCTTCTCCCGGTCGATGCCATCCGGATCGAAGATGACACCGTTGGAATCGGAGAGCGTAATCGGCTTCGCTCCCAGATCGAGCAGCTTCTCCACCGTGTACTGGGAAACATTGCCGCTTCCGGACACCAGACACAGCTTGCCTTCGAGCGAATCCTTCTTGCTCTTCAGCATTTCGGCGGCGAAGTACACACAACCGTATCCCGTCGCCTCCGGGCGGATGAGCGAACCGCCCCAGTTCAGGCCCTTGCCGGTCAACACGCCCACGAACTCGTTCTTGAGGCGCTTGTACTGGCCAAAAAGGAAGCCGATCTCCCTTCCGCCAACCCCGATGTCGCCTGCCGGGACATCAGTGTCCGGCCCAATGTAGCGGAACAACTCGGTCATGAAGCTCTGGCAGAAGCGCATGACCTCGTTGTCACTCTTACCCTTGGGATCGAAGTCTGAGCCGCCTTTAGCACCTCCCATCATGAGGCCAGTCAGGGAGTTCTTAAAGACCTGTTCAAAGGCCAGGAACTTTAAGATGCCGAGCGTGACGCTGGGATGGAAGCGCAGACCGCCCTTGTAAGGCCCGATCGCGCTGTTCATATGGATGCGGAAGCCGCGATTGACCTGCATCTGGCCATGATCGTCGAACCAAGGTACGCGGAACATTACAACCCGCTCCGGCTCCACGATGCGTTCCAGAAGCCGCGCGGACTGGTATTCGGGATGTCTCGGCAGCACCAGCCGCAGAGAGTCCAGCACTTCTTGAACCGCCTGGTGAAATTCGGGTTCGGCGGGGTTCTTCGCCTTCACCTGAGTCATCACTTCATCGATATAGTCGCCCGGAGAAATCTTGATCCCGGGCAGCGTGACCGTTGCGGTAGCCATAATTCCTCCTCCAGCTTCTCAATGAAAATCTGCTGACAGGGACTGTGCATTACCAACGGAGAGACGGAGCGTTGGCGAAATCCATGCACGCGAGACTAACTAGCGCCCAAGTTGTGGGTGTGTGTTCAGGGGGGTTTTGTGACCTTTTCGGAGGTGACGTCCGACTCCAAAGACCAGGCCTCGTCAGCTTCGCCCCATGGGACCGTCGCCCGTACCGCTATAACGCCTGTCCGCTGGAGAGGGAGCAATACGCGGCAATAGCAGGCTCTGACTGTGAGCGACTCTGGTATTGGTACGCTGGTGGTGTCTGGCCCTAACGACCAAAACGCGCCAGCGTCGCCCCACGGGCCCACGACTCTCGCATTCGATTGCGCGACCCGCTTTCGTGAGCGCGACCTCGGAACGCAGTCTTCTACTCTGACGGGGTCTGGAAATCTTGAACTGACAGGTGCGTCAAACGACCAGTCGGGTGCAGCCTCGCCCCACGGTCGTTTGACATTGTGTGCCGCAGTCGGGGCCTGCAGAGACGGCGACTTGGCCAAGCAGGCCCCGGCCGGGACCGGTTCTGTTAGACACTCTGCGGTGAGATCCGACTCGGAGGACCAGCCTTCTGCAGCTTCGCCCCACGGACCCTTTGCCTTTGGCTTGGAAGCCGAGGTTTCCTTCATTGGGGGCGGTGGGAAGCAGAAGCATGGTTCTTCAGGCGTGTAATCCACCGCGCAATAGGGACAATACATAGCCCACCCCCAATGCGCCACCCTAACGGTAGAACTGACTTGTTTATTAGTCAAGTGCATGTTCGATAGTTGAACAGCCTTCATGACCCGTTTTGGGAACTGCCTGATGCCCTGCACCGCCTCCATCCGGCAAAAGCGATCGTGTACTCGCGTCCGCCACGCTGACAGGCAACCGTGGCTGCTCAAGGAGTGGGCTGGTCAACGCGGTCTCGTCGCGACAAGCTGCTGGGTCGCTGGGTCAAGGTCAGGGGTTGGATGCGGTTCGACGTGGAGCCCCACAATGAATCCGAGAACAGGGCTCCGGGTCGCGATCGCAATTGGGAGAGCGACTGCTTGGAGGTTCACCCGTCCTCGCGGGGCGACCAGCCGCAAAGCGGGCGCCGGATGCGCGGGCCCGATGGCTCGTGGTCTCGCTCAACATCGCGACCTAAGACAACGGAGGATTGGGCGGGGTCATCTGCGAGGGTGTGCATACCCCGTATTATGGCTTGGTTGGTTCGCGGTGACGGGGGTCCCCATTTCGCAGGTCGACGTACGGCCTCAATGGATGTGCATTCGAACTCCCGCGCAGGTCTAGCTCTCCATTTCCCGCGGTCGGATTACCGGAGGCTCAGGTCGGCAACAGACGCCATACCGCTGCCAGAGCCGAAACCACGGGCTATGTGCGTTTGTCTCATCGTGCCTTCGATTCGCAGCCGACAGATCGCTTGCGGTCAGGGGTCTGGTGTCCGGCACGGAGAAGATGTGCTCTAACCACTCGATGTCGGCAATGGTCTGCTCAGCGTCCATTCCCCCTCAATATCTACTACAACAATAAGCGAGGTCAAACCCGGACGGCAGCAATGTCCAGAATGTGAGATTGCCCAGCCGACAAGCTGCCAGTTTTGCTCGCTACATTCGGCGGCATGAACACCGCGCCTTCCTCAAGAGTGAAAAATACCCGTCCGCCTCACCAGCCTCAATCGCCGCAGCTTCCGCGCCACGGAGAACCTACTTCGGTTGCGGGACGATGCGCAGATACGGCTTGAGCGTCTTCCAGCCGCCGGGGTATATCTGCTTGGCCTCCTCGTTCGACATCGCGGGCGCAATGATGACATCCCCGCCTGGCTTCCAGTTCACCGGGGTGGCTATCTTGTGCCGGGCGGTGAGTTGGACGGAATCCAGGAGGCGCAGCACCTCGTCGAAGTTGCGACCCGTGCTCATCGGGTAGATGAGCATCGCCTTGATCTTCTTGTCGGGGCCGATCAGGAAGACCGTTCGCACAGTGGCATTGTCCGCGGCGGTGCGTCCCTCCGAGCTGCTCCCGCTTCCGGCCGGCAGCATGTTGTACAGCTTGGCGATCTTCAACTCGGGGTCGCCGATCATCGGGTAGTTCACCTTGTGGCCCTGGGTCTCTTCGATATCCGCCGCCCACTTGCTGTGATTGCCCACCGGATCCACGCTCAGCCCGATGATCTTGCAGTTGCGTTTGGCGAATTCGGGCTGCAGCCCCGCCATGTAGCCGAGTTCGGTGGTGCACACCGGCGTAAAGTCTTTCGGGTGGGAGAACAGGATGGCCCAGCCGTCGCCGATCCATTCGTGAAAGTGGATGGTGCCTTGGGTGGTCTCAGCGGTGAAGTCGGGCGCGATGTCGTTGATGCGAAGGACTTGCGGCGCGGTTGCCGTCACAGCCGGAGTTACGGGTAAAGCACTCATGATGTTTCTCCTGACCGGATAAATGCGTTTTGTACCCGGAAGCCTCCGGGGATCATCTAGAAAACTGCGAATGGATAAGCGTTTGCTCGAAAAGAAGTCTAACCTTATCGGCGCGGAATTCGTCTTAAAGAAGAGCCGCGCTACCCAAACTCCAGTGCCTGCCTACAGCAACAGATGATGCTCGGCATGGAGCGGATGCGCACATTTGTCAGGATACGCGGGCGGAAGAAATTGAGTCAAACCACGGGCGCAGTTCGGTCGTGCTTGTGGAATCCTTGTTTGGGGCCTCAGTGCTCATGATTCCGACTGCGGGGAAGGACGCCGGGACTTGCGGGTCCTGGCGATACAATGAACCGGCATGGCAAACGAACGTCGGCGGTTTCCTTTTGTGCAGCTGGATGTGTTCACCTCGCAGCCCCTGGAGGGCAATTCCCTGGCCGTGTTTCCTGATGGGCGGGGACTCAGCGATCAGCAGATGCAGGCCCTGGCTCGGGAGATGAACCTCTCGGAGACCACCTTCATTCTGCCGCGCGACGCGGCCAGCGAGCGCCAGCACGGTGTGCGGGTGCGGATTTTCACGGTGGCAGAAGAGCTGCCGTTCGCGGGGCATCCCACGCTGGGAACGGCATTCGCGTTGCGCGGCACAAGCGGCGCGAGCGAGGTGGTGCTCGACTTGAACGCCGGCCGGGTGCCGGTGCGCTTCGAGGACGCACCCGGACAGCCGACGTTTGGGGAGATGACCCAGGTGGACCCGATGTTCGGTCCGTTGCATGACCGCGAAGCGGTGGTACGGGCCGCCGGATTGCGTGACGGCGACATTGATCCTTCACTGCCCATCCAGACGGTTTCCACCGGTCTGGCGTTCACCATGGTTCCGCTGCGGGGGCTGGAGATCATGCGCGACCTGCAGGTGGACCTGAAAGCCTCAACGCAATACCTGGAACGTTCCGGCGGAAAATTTTTCTACTTCGTGACGCGGGAGACCGTAGATCCCACAGCCCGCCTGCACGCCCGCATGATGTTCTACAACGGAGAGGACCCGGCCACCGGCTCGGCGGCGGGATGCGCCGCGGCGTGGATGGTGGCGCATGGAGTGGCACAACCCGACGAGCGGGTGCTCATCGAGCAGGGGATAGAAATGCGCCGGCCCAGCCGCATTTTCGTGCGCGCCGCCAGGACCGATGACCGAGTGGTTAATGTGCGTGTCGGTGGAAATGTGGTGGAGGTCCTGCGAGGGGAAGTTTTTTTCTAAACTGCGGGCGCGCGATTCCGGCGCAGAAGCCTGGCAAGCACAAGCGGCGTAAATTTTCAATGGGGCCAACTTCCCATTAACATCGGCGGCACTTTACACAAAGTCGCGGAGCCGCTAGCATGCATCTCGCTCTGAATTCTCCAGGTCAGAAAAACTTTTCGGCGTCCCCCGGCGCAGGATGGAGTCCCGTCCGTCGCCAGTTCGGAAATGGAATGAAACCGAAGCGAACGATCCTCTGTGTTGACGACAACGAGCAGGCGCTCTCCATCCGCAAAATCATGCTGGAAACCCGCGGTTATCGGGTGGTGGCCTGCACCAGTGGCGAGGAAGCGCTGTGCCGCTTCCGCCAGGGCGGAGTGGATCTGGTGCTCACCGATCTCATCATGCCCGGCCTGGATGGCACCAAGCTGATTGACGAGATCAAAGAATTGTCGCCGCAGACGCCGACTATTCTGCTCTCCGGCAAAGTGAAGATCTACGACCGCGACACGCGGGCCGATGTTTTCCTGGCCAAAGGGATGTACGCCCCCGCGGACCTGCTGGAGCGCATCCGCCTGCTGCTGGTGCGCAAGCGCGGACCCAAGCGCGCCCTCTCTCCCCGCATTCCGAGCCAGACCAGCGTGGCTTGAACGCAGCACAAAACCCGCCCCACGCGCCCCCGGGCTTCGTGTAATATCGATGCTTTGGATGGGCACCATTATCGAAGCCGTGGAGCTGTGCAAGACCTACCACGTGGGCAAAGTGGAAGTACACGCGTTGCGCGGCGTCTCATTCCACGTGCAGAAAGGCGAGTTCGTCAGCGTGGTGGGGCCGTCGGGAAGCGGCAAGTCCACGCTGTTTTATCTCCTTGGCGGACTGACCCGCGCCGACTCCGGACACGTCACCATTGACGGAGACGACTTCGCGCAGCTCTCCGACGCCGAGCGCACGCGCATGCGCAAGCGCAAGATCGGCTTCGTGTTCCAGAAGTTCAACCTGCTGCCCACGCTGGACGCCCGCTCCAACATCGAGATTGCGCGTGATATCGCGGGGCCCAATGGGAACCACGACAGGGCGTACTTTGACAAGATTGTGGGGCTGCTGGGACTGACGCAGCGCCTGCGCCACCGTCCCGCAGAGCTTTCCGGAGGCGAGCAGCAGCGGGTGGCGCTGGCCCGGGCGCTGATCAACAAGCCGGCCATTGTGCTGGCCGATGAACCCACCGGCAATCTGGATACGAAGAACTCGGAAATCGTGCTGAACATGCTGCGGCAGTCCAACCGCGAGCTGAGGCAGACGGTGCTTATGATCACGCACAATCCGGAAGCCGCCAGCTACGGCGACCGCATGATTCACCTGCGCGATGGCCAGATTGTGGCGCCGGAACAGGACCCGCAGTGGAACCCGCATACCGAGCATGGCTGATGGTTGATCTTTAATTGCTGATTGAAAAGCAGACGAAGCGGTCTTCAAATCAACCATCAGCAATCAAGAATTTTTCCCCGGGGTGGCCATCATGGATGATCTGAGAAAACCGATCCTGCCCGGGAAGGGCGCATCCGATTATGAGCGCTACCTGCGCACGGATGATTTGCTGTCTCTGCAGAAGCGTCCCGAGGAGTTGTCGCACAAAGATGAGCTGACCTTCCAGGTGGTGCACCAGAGCTCGGAGTTGTTGTTGAAGGGGGCAGCATGGGAATTGGAGCGGGCGCGCGGCCACATTGCCGACGGGGACTACGGCAACGCGGGGCGGCTGCTGCGGCGGGCCAACCAGATGCTGGATTACCCCATTGCCGTGCTGCACGTTCTGGAAACGATCACGCCGTACGAATACCACATCATCCGTGCCGGGCTGGGACACGGCAGCGGACTCGATTCGCCCGGGTTCCTGGGCCTGCTGCATATCGGACCCCGCCTGGGAGAGGCATTCCACGCCCGCCTGCATCAGGCGAACCTCAGCGTGGACGACGTATACCGCCGGCACGAGGAGTTCTTCGGATTGCATGACGTGGCCGAGCGGCTGCTCGATTTTGATGAACGTGTGCAGCTGTTTCGCTTCCACCACCTGAAGCTGGCGCAGCGGATCATTGGCGGCGGCGTGGTGGGTACGATGGGGACGCCGGTCGAGGTGCTGCACCAGCGCATGGAGCACCTCTTCTATAAGGATCTGTGGGACGTGCGCAACCAGATCACGGCCAAGGCCAATGAGCGCATGCAGAAGGCCGGAACCGAGTCGAAGTATTAGCTGACTGCGGCTGGACGTCCGGATTGCAGCCAAAGCGGCTCGGCGGGCAGCATTGCCGGGGCGCAGCGGGGTTGTTTATAATCGAGTTCGCTGAGCGGGAGTAACTCAGCGGTAGAGTGCGACCTTGCCAAGGTCGAAGTCGCGGGTTCAAATCCCGTCTCCCGCTCCAGAATTTGCCGGAAGCCCAGCGCCCAGCGCGGGCTTTTTGCGTTTTCCGGGCATCCGCAGGCAGGGCGTGGACTTTTTCTGCGCGGGACGCTAATTTAAGGGCAGGGCGCGGTACCCAAGTGGTAAGGGAGAGGTCTGCAAAACCTTTATACGTCGGTTCGATTCCGACCCGCGCCTCCAACCTCACACCATGCGGTTGAAGCCGTTAGAGAAAACACCTCAGTTACCGTAGCGCTCAAGCGCTGCGCCACCCAAAGTCAGATACTTTCCGGCAAACTGGGACGTGCTGCGCCACCCGAGATCTAGGGCGAGATTGAATGCGCCGTAGCTGCCGAGTCCCGTTGCTCAGAAGTTACTTTGTTCCCTTCACCGCGATTCCCATTACCTCGTATCTGGCGCCGAAGAGCAGCTTGCCCGAACCGAGAAAGGCGCGGGCTGGATACTCTCCGTGGAAGTAGGTGCGGTACACCGCGTTGAAGGCGTCATAGTTGGCGACGTCGGAACAGAAGACCTGCACGGAGACCAGATCATCCATGGTCATGCCCGCGGTTTCGACCGTTTGTTTGATGCCGTCCATGACCAGCCTGGCTTCGTCCTCGGGAGTGGCGCCGGGCTTGCCGGTTTTGGGGTCGAGGCCGATGTGCCCCCCTAAGTAGAGAGTATTGCCCACAAGGACACCTTCGCTGAAAGGCAGGGTGTTTGCGGGGGCGGACTTGCGCAAGACAATGTGCTTGCGGTCGGAATCCGCAGCGACGGCGGTGATGGAGAGAAGCAAGAGCAAGGCCAAGCTGACCGTGCGAAGTTTCATCGGCGATCCTCCGTTGAAGGATTGACTCCAGGCCTGCGGGACGCCATTGTGCTGGTTTGTCGAGATTCCTGCAAGCCCGGAGCTGGGGGTCTTGCAGGCTGTCAAGCCGGTCTACGCTTGCGTTGTGCGGCGCACTCCTACTGGCGCTGTCCGGGCAGGGGCTGGCTGGGGCCCGCGGGGTCGAGCACACCTTCAGTGGTGATTCGGCTGGCCTTGGAGATTTCCTGGGCGATCTTGGCCAAAGCTGCGTTGTTACGGACCGGCCCGTCTTCTGAAATCACCGAGCTGGCAGCCAGGGTGAAGAGCAGGGCGTCTTCCTGCTTGTCAAAATAGAGAACCACCTGGCTCGCTGCCATCCCGGCACCTCCACATTGGTTTCAGGAAATCATAGGCCGATGCCGTGCCGGCCTGCAGATACTCTCTTGGTACCACCTCTACTCACAAGGGCAGGCGCGCCAGCGGGCTCGGTGCCGGCCGGACCGCCTCCAAAGTGCGAAAAATGCTACATTTAGAAATTCATGTCCGCCCCGGAATCCCGCTTCGTGAAGGCCTGCAGGGCGCAGCCCGTTGACCGGACACCGGTCTGGTTCATGCGCCAGGCGGGGCGCTACATGGCGGAGTATCGGGCCGTCCGCAAGCAGTATTCGCTGATGGAAATCTGCAAGAAGCCGGAGATCGCCGCCGAGGTCACCATTACAGCCGCGGAAGCGCTCGCGGTAGATGCGGCCATCATCTTCGCCGATCTCCTCCTGCCCTTGGAAGTGATGGGGTTGCCGTTCCACTTCGCCGCCGGGGAAGGCCCTGTGATCGCCAAGCCGGTGCGCGCGCAGGCAGATGTAACCCACCTCCGCACCGACCGTGCCGCCGACCTCGGCTACGTGTCCGACGCCGTTCGCCTGGTCTGCAAGCATTTTGGAACGAGCATGCCCGTAATTGGATTCTGCGGCGCGCCCTTCACCCTGGCCAGCTACATGATCGAGGGCGGCGGCTCGCGCAATTACGTTCACACCAAAAAGATGATGTACTCCTCGCCCGCCGCCTGGGACGAACTGATGCGCAAGCTGGTGACAGTGGTCTCGGCCTATGCTGCCGAGCAGGCGCACGCCGGCGCCGACGCCATTCAGATTTTCGACAGTTGGGTCGGCTGCCTCAGCGTGGAGGACTATCGTCGTTATGTGTTGTCTCGCACTACGGAGCTGGTGAGGCTTTTGCAAAGGACCGGAGTGCCCATTATCTATTTCGGCACCGACAGCGCCACACTTCTGTCTTCCATGAAGGAAACCGGAGCGGAGGTGATTGGCCTCGACTGGCGCATTCCCCTCGATGAAGGCTGGCGCAGCCTGGGTTCGGGGGCGGTGCAGGGCAACCTCGATCCGGTTCTGCTGTTCGCCGACTGGAAGGAACTCAAGTCGCGCGCGCAGGACATATTGCGCCGCGCCGGGGGCCGGCCCGGGCACATCTTTAATTTAGGTCATGGCATTCTGCCGGAAACGCCGGTGGACAATGTGAAGGCGCTGGCCCAATTCGTCCGGGAATTTCGACTGAGAACCGAGAACTGACAACCGGCAACTGATTTTCTTATCAAACACGCGACAGGAAGCGTTTGAGCGCGAGAGGATATTGGCCCCAGCATCCCAAACCGTGAAGACCGCAGTCCTCTTGCTCGCCCATGGCAGCCCGGATTCGGTAGACGAGGTCCCCGACTTCCTGTTGCAGGTAACCGGCGGACGCCCGCTCCCGCCGCAGGTGGTCCAGGAAGTGAAGCACCGCTATGGGCTTATTGGGAAGTCTCCGCTCACCGAGTTGACCTTGAAGCAGGGAGAACTGCTGTCCCGCGAACTGGGATTGCCGGTGTACGTCGCCATGCGCAACTGGAAGCCCTTCATCGCCGACGCCGTCCGCAAGATGACTTCTGACGGCATCGAGCGCGCGGTTGCCATCTGCCTGGCGCCGCAGAACTCGCGCACCAGCGTCGGTCTTTACCGCGCCGCTCTGACCGGTGCAAGCGGCGTTTCGTTTGCGACGGATTTCGTCGAGTCCTGGCACGATCATCCGTTGCTGATCAAGGCTTTTGCCGAAAGATTGCAGGAGGGGTGGGAGCGCGCGCGCCGCGAAATGGGAGCGAAGGTGCCGATCATCTTTACCGCGCACAGCGTCCCTGAGCGCACCATCGTGGAGGGTGACCCGTATGAAGCCCAGGCCAAAGAGACGGCGACGCTGGTGGCCCGCGAAGCAGTTCTCGCCGCCCAGGATTGGTCTTTTGCCTTCCAGAGCCAGGGCATGTCGGGCGGAGCGTGGCTTGGCCCTACGGTCGAAGACACTATTCGCGGTCTGAAGGAAAACGGTCACCACGGTGTATTTATTCAGCCCATAGGATTTCTCTGCGACCATGTCGAAGTACTGTATGACATTGACATTGGCTTCAAACAGTTTGCGGAGAAGGAAGGCATGCGCCTGTGGCGGGCTGAGTCGCTGAACGCTTCGCCCCTGCTGGCGGCAGCGCTCGCCGACATCGCCAGATCGCGGCTAATGCAGGGAGCGCGATCTTCGTAAGCACGCAGCGGGCGGCACCGCACAAAGGACAATGAAGCGCATCGCCATCATCGGCAGCGGGATCTCCGGACTTTCCGCCGCCTTCGCGCTTGAAGAGAGACGCCGCGCCGGCGTTCCGCTGGAATACGTGGTCTTTGAATCCAGCCCGCGGCTGGGGGGCGTTTTAGTCACCGACCGCGTGGATGGCTGTCTGGTCGAGGCCGGCCCCGATTCCTTCCTCAGCGAAAAACCGTGGGCCGCCGATCTGTGCCGCCAGGTTGGACTGGGCGATCAGCTCATCGGTTCCAATGACGCCGATCGCAAGACCTACATCCTGGTGAGAGGAAGACTCGTCGCCATTCCTGACGGCCTGATGTTCATGGTGCCGACCAAGATCCTTCCCACGGTCTTTTCTCCGCTGTTTTCTCTGGGCACGAAGTTGCGGATGGCACGCGAGTGGTTCCATCCTCCCCATCGGGGTGAGGCCGACGAAACTGTCGCTTCCATGGTACAGCGCCACTATGGATCGGAGATGGTGGACCGGCTGGCCGATCCGCTGCTGTCGGGGGTGTACGGTGGTGAGGCTGCCGAACTGAGTGTGCGAGCGGTGCTTCCGCGCTTTGCGGAGATGGAAGCCCAACATGGAAGCCTGGGCCGCGCCATGCTGGCTGCGCGCAGGAAACTGCCGGCAGGACGGAGCTCGCAGGCGCGCCCGCTGTTCACCTCGCTGAAAAACGGAATGCAGCAGTTGGTGGATGCCGTCGTCGCGCATCTCTCCCCAACTGCCATCCGGACCAGCACGCCAGTGCAGTCCATTCAGCCGCAGGCTGCAGGCTGGCTGCTCTCCGCCGGCTATCAGTCCGATCACTTCAACGCCGTGATTGTTGCCACGCCCGCGCCCGCCGCCGCCGCGCTTCTGCAAGGCGCAAGCGACGAGCTAGCATCCGAACTGAACGGTATCCAATACACCTCTTCGATTACCATCACCCTGGGTTATGACCAGCAGGTGCGCCGGGCACTGCCGCCGGGGTTCGGCTTCCTCGTCCCCCGGAGCGAAGGCAAGCAGATGCTCGCTGCCACGTTCGTTCACAACAAGTTTCCGCACCGCGCGCCCGAGGACCGCGCTTTGCTCCGCTGTTTTGCCGGCGGCGCGCGCAACGAGCAGATCCTGCAAGCTCCCGACGAGGACATTCTGCGGATCGTTCGTGACGAACTTCGTCAAATCATCGGCCTCGCCACCGAGCCGACCTTTACGCGTCTGTATAAATGGAAAGGCGCCATGGCGCAGTACGGAGTAGGCCATCTCGAATGCCTGGAGCGAATCGAACGGCTGCGCCAGCAACTCCCCGGTCTCTCCCTGGCGGGCAACGGATACCGGGGAATCGGGGTTCCGGATTGCGTTCGCTCCGGGACGGACGCGGCAGAGCAGGTGCTGTCCGCGACTGGGCTGGGCCAGGCGACATCCCGGATCGCTTCTGGCCAAAGGCTTACCTCGGCGGCTGAAGCCGACGTATAACCCCAGAAGGCGGCACGACTGAAAGTCGTGCGCTTTTCAATTATCCGTCCTGCCACTCAGTGGAGGTTGGTATTCCATTACCCCCGTAACCCTGGGTAACTTCTCTCTTCTTGCAGAAACAACGCGGTTCCTTCAGGGTTAATAACATCGTAGGTTGTGGGGGGATTGCCATGAGGAAACGACTGCTCAGCTTCGGGCTGGCTGTATTGTTGTCGTCGCTCGCGTGGGGACAGGCACAAGAATCGCACGGCGACATGTCGAATATGGACATTTCCGGACACGACGCCAACGCGTCCGACATGCACGAGATGCCCGGTATGGGCAGCGACAGCAGCGCTCACGCCATGCAGTCCATGGAAAGCCACCACATGGACATGGGCCCGCATATGAAGATGACGGCCCTTCGCGAGACCCAACCTGGGGACCAAGACAAAGCCAACCAGGTAGTGGAAGCCGCCCGCAAAGCAGCCGAACGTTACAGAGATTACAAAGTCGCCCTGGCCGACGGCTACAAAATCTTCCTGCCCAACCTGCCGCAGAAGCAGTATCACTTCACCAACTACTGGTACGCCTTTGAAGCGGCGATGCACTTCAACCCGGATCACCCCACCTCGCTGCTCTACGAGAGGCATGGCGACGATTACAAGCTGATCGGTGTGATGTACACGGCGCCCAAGAACGCCAGCGAGGATGAACTGAACTCGCGCATTCCGCTGAGCGTGGCCCAGTGGCACGCTCACGTCAACATGTGTGTGCCGCCCCAGGACAAGAAGAGAGAGATGTGGGGGCCCAACGCGAAGTTCGGATTAAGAGGCTCCATCAGCACGAAAGAAGAGTGTGACGCCGCCGGCGGCCGGTTCGTTCCCCAAATCTTCGGCTGGATGGTGCACGTCTATCCTTTCGAGCAGAAGCCCGAAGACATCTGGTCGGTGGAGCGGCAGATGCACGGGCATGATCACGGGGACTAGCCGGGCAGCCAAGCTTTAATCACGACGGTGCGCACCCTCGAGCGTCTAGTGCCGAGATCCCAGGCGATCCGTCCCGAAATCCCCGCACTTGACACTGATAGTTACGTGTCCCTGTCTGGAGGAGTTCCCGAAATTCGCGGCCACCGGCAAACCTCGGACCCAACCGCAAAGACAAAGCTGTCGCTCACCACGAAATTTACCAGCGAACATGCGGCGATCGTGATGATGTTCGCCACCAGGTAATTGAGACTTGCCACCCCCACCAGCAGCTTCATGAGCAACAGATTTCCAAGAATCGAGAACATCCCCGTCGTCAGATTGAACTTGAGAAAGCGCGCCAACCTCGACGCCGCCTCCCGATCCGCCCAGGTGAAGCGTTCGTGCCAAACAAAGTTGTGCACCACCGCTGCCTCCACCGCGAGCGCAGTCGCAATCAGGTAGCCGAGATGCAAGCCGCTCTTGAGCACCGCCAGTACGAGGAGCTGCACGCCGATGCCGAGGCCGCCGACGAAGTTGAACTTCAGCCAGCGCACACCGGTCGTGCCCCAGGCATCACCGGTTGATTTCATGGGATAGGCTCCTCCAAGTACAGCCGGTAAATGTTCCGGGCCGTGAAGAAGAACAGCATTACCGACATTCCCACGAATCCGATCACTCCTCCCACGTCAAACAGGCGATAGTGCCCCTTCAGCACCATCGGCCAGCGCAGTAGCGCCAGGTTGCCCACAACCAGCAGCAGGCGCAGCTCTGTAGGCCCAAACCGCCAGAACGAAAGCCGGAATTCTCCCAGGGCGTAGGCCGCGAGGTACGACTGGATCGAAAGCAGCAGAAACACCACCAGCAGTCCGATCGCAACATAAGGATGCATGTATCCCGATAGCGCCAGGCCGCCCATCAGCGCCAGCGCGCCGAAGCTGTCAATGATGTGATCTACGTAAAACCCGTACCTCGGGCGCTGCCGCTGCCGCACTCGGGCCAGCGTTCCGTCCAGACTGTCGCCGAGCCAATTCAACGCCAGGAACCCAATCCCAGCCAGCAGCCAATACCGGTTGCTCCGCGCGAGGGCGTAGCTAACCCCGGCCATCACCTGCGCGATGAAGCCCAGCACTGTCAGATGATCCGAGTTGATCCACGCGGGCGTGCGTTCGGCCATCCATACCAGCGTCCGCTTCTCCACCGCCGCCAGAAAACTCTGTTGCACTCGGTTGGCTTGTTTGAACCTCGCCTGCCGCAACTCCTCCAGCACCCTGGGGTTCTCCTGCTCGCAGAAGTCAATCATTGGGCTCGCCATTACTCCCTCCTTGGGGCTTCCGTGAGCTACTGTGGGGCAGGGCCCAGCGGCCGGCAATGCACCGCGGGTAAAACAGCGATCAAACGAATCTCGCTTGGGAAGTCGTTGAAAATAAAGTAGATGGCACGCAAGGTAAGCAGCGGCACATCTCCGTCGAGCGGGCGCAAACGATCCAGATTCAGCTCTTGCCCGAGGCCCTTGCCACGAGCATGAGGTACGCGCAGCGGGGCATGAGCGAATCTTCTGCCGTTCTCTCCAATTATTCCTCGCCGGCAGTAACCATTTATTCATGGAGAATTCATCTGACTTTAACAATCGCTGCCGGGATCGCCTGTATTTTCGTCAGTTCCAAGGCTGGACAATCATTTTCCGGTCCGCAGTTGATTTGGCCAACAGGTGGAAGTGTACGTTCATCAATGATGGGGAGGAAAAATGAAGCAAGCTATAGCATTTGCGCTGTCTTTGATGATGACGACAAGCGCGTTTGCGGCGCCGGCGGGGCAGGGTACAAGCGCAGGCACAGCAAAAAAGACCAGTACAAAAACTGCCAAGCGAGCCTCGACCACAGCGAGTTCCGAACTCCAGGAAATGAAGCAAGCCCTGGACGCGCAACAGAAACAGATCCAGCAACTCATGCAGGAGGTGCGCAGCCGCGACCAGGTGTTGCAGCAACTGCAGCAGCGGCTGGATCAAAGCCAGAGCGCGGCCACGGAAGCGCAGAGCAAAGCTGAGGCTGCGGCTTCGCAGGCCGCTCAGCAGGCCCAGGCGGTCACGGATCTGCGCACCGATGTCACTGACATCAAGCAGAACTCGGCTGCCACAGCTGCGACCATACAGGAGACGCAGAAGAGCATCAGCGAGATCGGGAGCCCGCTGGCCATACACGTCAAGGGCATTACTATCACGCCGGGGGGATTCCTGGCGGCAGAAACCGTGTGGCGGCAGAAAGCGCTGGCGGCCGACATCAACACACCGTTCAACGGCATCCCCTTCGACGGCGCTTCGCAGAACAACATCTCTGAGTTTTTCGGGTCAGGCAGGCAGTCGCGCGTGGCCCTGCTGGCCGAAGGCAAGATCAAGAGCGCCAAGATCAGCGGCTACGTGGAGGCTGACTTCCTCTCGGCCGGCGTTACCTCCAATAACAACGAAAGTAACAGCTACACCATGCGGCAACGGCAGGCCTGGGGTCAGGCCGCTCTGAACAGCGGTTGGACATTTACCGGCGGACAGATGTGGAGCCTGGTAACGGAAACCAAGAGCGGTATGGATAACCGGACCGAAGCTTTGCCCATGACCATTGACCCGCAGTACACCATTGGGTTCAGCTGGGCGCGCCAATACGGTTTCCGCGTAACCAAGAACTTCAATAACAAGGTCTGGTTCGGGTTCTCCGTGGAAAACCCGCAGACGACGTTTACCGCGCATGGGGCCTCGGCCAACTTCCTGATTGGCAGCCTGGGCAACGGTGGTGGCCTGTACAACGCGTTTAATGGCAGCTACTCGTTCAATTCCGGCCCAGACATGGTATTCAAGCTGGCCTTCCAGCCGCCGGGTTGGGGGCACTACGAGATCTTCGGGCTTGTCAGCCAGTTCCGCGACCGGGTGTTCCCCTGTGCGCTGGTGGATACGGAAACCACTTGCTCCGGGGTAACCGGACCTTCGGCGGCCGGAGCTTTCAACGACAACAAGGTGGGGGGTGGCTTTGGCGTCAACGCCCGCGGCTCGGTGCTGAACAAGAAGCTTGATCTGGGAGTGCACTTCCTGGCGGGCAATGGCGTTGGCCGCTACGGCACCGCGGGATTGCCGGATACGACTGTCCATGCGGACGGCAAGCTGGCGTTGATCCGGAGCTACCAGGGGCTGGGCACGATCGAATTTCACTATCCGAAGTTCGATGTCTACTTCAACGGCGGCGGCGAATATGCGGGCCGCACCGCATATCTGAAATCGGCGGGCGTCGGCGTGGGCTACGGTTCGCCGTTCTTTGTTAACTCCAGTTGCGGCACCGAACCACTGCCGGGGTCGGGAGGATTCTCGCCCGGGTCGCTGGGGAGCAACTGCACCGGCGATACTCGCGCTATCTTCGAGGGCAGCACTGGGTTCTGGTATCGCTTCTACAAGGGCCCGATGGGGACGGTGCAATTTGGTTCCCAGTACTCCTATATTGTGCGCAATGCCTGGTCGGGCACCGGTGGCGAACCGCAAGCCACGGAAAACATGTTCCTGACCTCCTTCCGCTACTACCTGCCGTAAGGCGTTGTTCTGATGCCCCCGGTGCGACGGCACCCCGCACCGGGGGACCTTTTCTGAAGCAAGTCCACGCGACGCCCAACCTGTCGTCCGAACCCTGCTTTGGGTATAATCTGCGCCACTGGCACTGCCTTCGATGCGGCTTACCGTCGGCGCGAAAATCGGTTCCTACGAGATCGTCGGTCCTTTGGGCGCCGGCGGCATGGGGGAGGTGTACCGCGCCCGCGACAGCCGATTGGAGCGCCCGGTGGCGCTCAAGGTGCTGGGAGCGCAATACTCCAGCGATGAGGCGCGACTGCAACGTTTTGAGCAGGAGGCGCGCGCGGCATCTGCCCTCAATCACCCCAACATCGTCACCATCCACGACATTGGGCGGCAGGACGGCACTTCCTACCTGGCCATGGAGTTTGTGGATGGCAAAACTCTGCGCGATGCCATTGACGCCGGCCCGCTGCCGCTGAAGAAGGCTCTGGGCATTGCCGCGCAGGTAGCCGACGGATTGGCCAAGGCGCACTCCGCCGGCATCGTTCACCGTGACCTGAAGCCGGAAAACATCATGATCACCGGTGACGGGCTGGTGAAGATATTGGATTTCGGTTTGGCCAAGCTGATGAGCCCGGCGACCGAGATTGCCGGGGCAACGGCGACGGCGGTGATCCCGGTGACCCACCCGGGCATGGTGCTGGGGACCGTCGGCTACATGTCGCCGGAACAGGCGCGCGCCGCGGTTGTGGACTTCCGCAGTGATCAATTTGCGATGGGCACCGTGCTCTACGAGATGCTCACTGGCAAGCGGCCATTTCAGCGGGAGAGTTCGGCGCAGACTATGGCAGCGATCATCGAGGATGAGCCTGCGTCGATTGCCGAATTGAATCCGAAGATCCCGGCGCCGCTGCGCTGGATCGTGGAACGCTGCCTGGCCAAGGAACCGGACGAGCGTTACGCGTCCACCCGGGACCTGGCGCGTGACTTGCAACGTGTCCGCGACCACTTGTCCGAGGCCAGTACTGGCTCCGCCCTGGGTGTGGCAGCCCCGGTGGCGCGTTCGAGACATTGGTTCCCTGCGGCCCTGATCGGGGCGGGCGGACTGGTCGTAGGATTGCTCCTCGGTGCCGTGTCGTTTTCAACCAAGCCTCCTGAGCCCCCGCAGGTGCTGAACCTGACATTCTCGGGCGCGGACCAGGACCCCGCAGCCTCGCCCGACGGGCGCTCGGTGGTGTTCACCTCAACCCGAGACGGAAAGCCGCGCGTCTGGCTGAAGCAGTTGCAGGGCGGCGGCGAAGCCCCGGTCACCGACGGCCCGGATTTTAATCCGCGGTTCTCGCCCGACGGTACGATGATCGTCTTTGCCCGCCGCGAGGGCGAGAAATTCTGGATCTGCCGCGCCACTCTGGTGGGCGGCGAACTGCGCAGACTGGCGGAAGGCACCGCGCCCGACTGGTCTCCCGACGGGAAGCAGATCGCCTTCGTGCGCCAGGAATCCCTTTGGGTGATGGATACTGATGGAAGCAACGTTCATGAACTGCGCAAAGTCGAGGAACGAAGCAACTCCTTCGTGCAGTCGGCGCGCTGGTCTCCCGACGGGAAGTGGGTGGCAGTGGAATCGGTCGTGGGGGGCCTTTCCTCGGAGAACGTCCGCTTTCACCTGATCAGTAGCGATGGCCGGCAGTCCTTGGAGGTAAAGCCCGCCTTCAGCGGTGGAGATTTGTCTGCCGTCGCCTGGGTAAACAATGGTGAGGTCATCTACGCGCGCAGCGTGGCGGCCAGCAGTGTCGGGGCGGTGAACCCCTCCTCGAGCCGCCTGGTGCTGCAGAAGGTGCCTTCTGGCGGAGGGCAGGCCATGCTGTGGCTGCCGGGGGGCGTGCGCAGCGTCGAACCCCTCGGTCATGGGCGCCTGGTGATGGACAGCATGAGCAGCCGGGAGAACCTGCGCCAACTCACAATTCACAATGGGAGCGCGACAGGCTCTGAAGAGAAGTGGCTGACCCATGGAAGCAGCATCGACCGGCAGCCCGTCGTTTCCCCGGACGGGAAGTGGATTGTCTTCGCCTCCAACCGCAGCGGGAACCTTGATCTGTGGGAGATTTCCCCGTTGGACGGGATGATTCGCCGCCTTACCGATGATCCCGCAGACGACTGGGACCCCGGTTTTACCCCGGATGGAAAACTGATCTGGACTTCGCACCGCAGTGGCAACTTCGAGATCTGGATCGCCGATTCCGACGGCAGCGGCGCCCGCCAGTTGAGTCATGACGGAGTGGACGCCGAAAATGCCACTGCGACGCGCGACGGCTGGGTCATTTACAATTCGGGCTCGAAACAGCCGGGACTATGGAAGATTCGCGTCGATGGAAGCCAAGCGGGCCTCATCGTTCCCGGGCTCACCAACTGGCCCGAGGCCTCGCCCGATGGACAGTACGTCACCGCGACAGGGGTTCGTCTGGCAAACTACATTGGCGGTGGCGTTCCGCGGGCCACCGGCACCTACATCACGGTGCATCGCATCTCTGACGGTTCCGAAGTTGCCCGGATTGAGCTTAAGGCAGCTCTGCTGGCTGCTCCCGGCATCGGCCGGGTGCGCTGGATGCCGGATGGCAAACACCTCGCGTTCATCGACAGCGACGGCAACGGAGTAACCGGCATCTACCTGCAGGACTTTGTTCCCGACCATGACACTTCCAGCACGCGGCGCCTGCTGATCAGCGACCCCGACCGCCAAGCCGAGACGCTCGGCGTCTCTCCGGATGGGTCTCACATTGTCTATGGGGTAATTGACGTGCAGTCGAATCTTCTGCTGTTGGACGGTGTGGGGGGCATCAAGCGTTAGGCCCTGGAGCGATATTGTGATGGCGGACGCTTGGGCGGCACCCCGCGGGCGAGCGAAGTCGGCTTGACTGTTCTCCACGCCGCACCGCTGATGAACCAGAAGCCGGCGGCCGACGCCGCCAGGAAGATTGAGAAAAGACTCGTGGTGATAAGCGACCGGTAGGGCTCAAGGCTGACCGACACCATATCCCAGTCGGTGAGGGGCCATACGATCTGCACGTATACCCCAACCAGCACCAGGACTGCGGCGAGAACGAGCATGATCACCAGCGCCCCGACCCCCAGACTCTCGAACACGATCATGGTCCAGTATTTCAGTGGGCCGGGTTCGTCAGTCTTGGACTTGGGGCGTGGACCGGGCATGGACGATGATTCATCTTACGGCGATTGAACCGGCTGCGGCAGGTGACGAAAGTGTCTCTCCGACCGGACTGTTCTCCCCTAATGACCCAATGCCAAAGCAGATCACATCGGCGGCGACTCCGGCTCGGCCGCGCCATCGGCGCGGGGATCGGAGGCACCGTAGTTCACTTCTGTTCCTGAATCGTGGATGACCGCCTGTCCCCGGCCCATGCGCGTGGAATACTCTTTCTGCACGTCCAGCTCGTGTCCCATGGCAGAGAGCTTGTCGCGCACGGCGGGCGTCACGCGTGACTCGATCACAATGTTGCAGCCCCGCTCGGGACTGACGGTGAAGCGGGCGGTCTCCAGGGCCGCCTGGATGTTCATGCCGTAATCCACCACGTTGGAGACAAATTGGGCGTGCGCCAGCGGCTGGTTGGCTCCGCCCATGATGCCGAACCCGATGTGCTGCTCGCCCTTCTCCATAAACGCGGGAATGATGGTGTGGAAGGGACGCTTGCGCGCCGCCAAGACATTGGGAGATGCGGGATCGAGCGAGAACAGCGCGCCGCGGTCCTGCAGCACAAATCCCATGCCGCGCACCACGATGCCGGATCCGAAGGCATCGTAGTTGCTTTGGATCAGCGAGACGATGTTGCCTTCGTGATCTACGACGGAGAGGTAAGTGGTATCGCTGGCGGGGGCGCCGTAATGCACGTCACAGTTGGCTTTGCCGGGATCGATCAGCTTGGCGCGCTGCTGGGCATAATCCTTGGAGAGCAATCCCTTCACCGGAACCTTGGCAAAGCGCGGATCAGCGTTGTAGCGCTCCAGATCAGCATAAGCTAGTTTCATGGCTTCGATTCGCTTGTGCAGTTCGACGACGCCGAGCGGACCATCGGGCGAGGGCGGCGACGTCTCCATGATGTTCAGCATCTCCAGAGCAGCCATGCCCTGGCCGTTGGGAGGGAGTTCGTAGACGGTCCAGCCGCGATAGGTGGTAGAAATGGGCTCCACCCATTCGGGCGCGAAATCAGCAAGGTCGCTGGCCGACATGGTCCCGCCCCAGGCCTGCGAGGTACTTAAAATGGCCTGCGCGATCTCTCCCTTGTAGAAGGCGCTGGGCCCGTTCTGCGCGACCAGACGCAGTGCCCTGGCTACGTCGGGGTTCTGGAAGATCTCTCCCAAGGCGGGCACGTGGCCGTGGGGCAGAAACACGCGCCGGCCCTCCTCATCATGTGCGAATGCTTCGATTGCATCTCCCCAGTAGGCGTGAATGATCTCCGGCACCGGATATCCGTTCTCCGCGTAAGAGATGGCGGGCTGAAAGAGGTCCTTCCAGGGCAGGCGCCCAAAGCGGCCGTGCAGCGCGTTCCATCCCGCAACCGCGCCGGGGACGGTGACGGTATCGACGCCCGACTGTGGCATCCGGGAAATATCCTTGGCTTTCAGGTGCGCAACCGTGAGAGCCTGCGGCGCCCAGCCGCTGGAGTTCAGGCCGTAGAGCTTGCCGGTTTTCGCGTCCCAGTAGATAGCAAACAAGTCTCCGCCCATCCCGTTCATCATGGGCTCGGTGACGCCAAGCACAGCATTGGCAGCGATGGCGGCATCCACGGCGGAACCACCCCGAGCCAGAATCTGAGCGCCTGCGACAGACGCTTGCACGTGGCTGGTGGCCACGATTCCGTAGCGGGTGATGACCATGGAGCGGGCGTGGGAACGGGTCTCGGCGAACAGGACGGGAACCAGCGAGAAGAGGACAAAAACAGGTAAAAGGATGCGCATACTCACCTGACCGGATAACGGCGCATTCTGCGGCGCCGCCTGGTGGTTGTCAAGCGTCTGCAATCTGCGAGTATCGGAAGCACTCCATCGGATGATCGTTGACCATCCCGACCGCCTGCATGAAGGCGTAGCAGATGGTCGAGCCGACAAAAGTGAATCCGCGTTTCTTCAGGTCTCTGCTCATGGCATCGGACTCCCGGGTGCGCGCGGGGACTTGTTTCGTCGAGCGCCACGAGTTCACCTTGGGCGTCCCTACGAATTGCCAGATGTAGCGGTCGAAGGAACCGAACTCCTCCTGCACGCGCAGGAATGCTTTGGCGTTCTGTACGGCAGAGGCGATCTTCAGCCGGTTGCGGATGATGCCAGCGTTTCGCAGCAGGCTCTGCAGCTTGCGGCGGTCGTAGCATGCGACACGCCGGGGATCGAAGTGATTGAAGGCGGCGCGATAACTCTCCCTTTTGCGCAAGATAGTGTCCCAGCTCAGGCCGGCCTGGGCGCCCTCGAGGATGAGAAACTCGAAGAGGCGGTGGTCGTCGTGCTGAGGCACGCCCCATTCTTCGTCGTGGTAGCGGATAGAGAGAGAGTTGCGCGCCCAGGAGCAGCGAACGAGAGTGACAGGTTTTGTCTTCTTGATCATGCGAAAAGATGCAGGCCCTGGATCGTGCGGGGGCGGGACGCCCCCGCGACAGCCGGCGTGGCCCTTCGACTGCCAGCAGGACAGGCTGCCGGCGTTACCGCGCTACTGCTACTGCAGCGACTTAGGATCGGAAAGGTTCTTGGGCGTCTTCTTGTCCAGCAGCGCGACCAGTTCCTGGGCGCAAGCAGGAACCTTAACCTTGCCTTCCCGGATGATCTGCTTGGCGCTGAGCTTTTGTCCGTAGAGCTTCTCGTTGGCGCTGCCATCCGAGCGCAGGGTGGAACCTTCCAGGGAAATGCCCGCGAACAATCCCTTGGAGCGCGAATAGGAAAGGATCTCAGCGCTCATCACCACGTCGGTTGCGCCCTCCGCGGTGCGTCCTTTAGGGCCGGCGGCTGCGGAGGCGTCTGCTCCCAGTCTTACTTTGCTCCCCAGCAGCGAACGCGCTCCCTTGGGATTCATCACCAGCAGCACAAAGTCGGTGGCCTGCCCGCCCAACTGGAAGCCGATGTTGACCCCTTCCAGCGCATACAGGGCCGGGGCTCCCCACGGTCCGGTGTAGTGCTGGAGGCTGCGGCAGATCATGACGCCGCGACCGTAGCTGCCGCCGATCCCGAAGGCGCCTTTCTTGACCGAAGGCAGAACGATGATGCACTCCGCTTTATCCAGCAGGTCCTGGGGGATGTTGTCGGGGATGTCCAGAATTTCCTTCAGAACATCGCCGGAATCCTTTACGCGCTCCTGTTCCTTTTCGTTGTCAGCGGCAAAAGCCGGGGTCAGGAGGGCACACGTGAGGAGTAGAGCCAGCAGGGTCTTCATGAATCCTCCATTCGGGCAAGAAATTATCTTAAACCACGGCGAGCATCCTTGCCGGGACGAAGGTACACTGATATGCGCCGTAAGTAGCAGAGGTAGCACGTGTTGTGCCCATAACCAAACGTGTGCTCCTTTTGTAACTTGGCACTGCTGCATGCCTCCCCTAAAGTCTGAAGATGAAAGCGGCTAGGGGCGGGGTCTTTCGGCCCCCTACGTGCATCTATTCAGATGAGGAAGCCGCTGGCCGTGGTTTGCTGTGAAATTCTTGGATGGGATGGGAATGAAGTACATAGGGTTTCTTGGTTTCGGAGCGCTGATGCTGGCGGTGGTGCAACTCCCAGTCGCCGCCCAGAGTACACCTCTTCTGCACCCCTCCAACATGGCCGTCGCCACCTCGCCGATTGACTCCGACCAGCCGGATTCGGTCCTGACCATCAAGAAGCGAGTGGACGAGGTCAACGTCCTGTTTATCGCCACCGACCGGCACGGTAAGTTTGTCCGCAACTTGAACCAGAGCGACTTCACTTTTCTTGACGACCACCAGCCGCCGCAAGCCATCGTGGATTTCCGGCGCGAAACTGATCTGCCGCTGGAACTGGGGTTGTTGGTGGACACCAGCGGCTCGGTGCACAGCCGCTTTGACTTCGAGCAGCAGGCGGCGGTGGACTTCCTGGAGCACACCCTGCGCCCAAATTTCGACAAAGCCTTCGTGATGGGCTTCAACAGCCACAGCCAGGTGACGCAGGACTTCACGGACAACGTCGAGCTGCTTTCCGTGGGCGTGCGCAGTCTGCACAACGGGGGCGGCACCGCCCTTTACGACGCCATCTACCGCGCCTGTCACGACAAGCTCATCAAGGGCCAGTCCGATCATCCTTCGCGCCGCGCCATTGTTGTAGTCAGCGACGGTGAGGACAACCAGAGTGAAGTGAGCAAGGCCCAGGCTATCGAGATGGCACAACGCGCCGAGGTCATCATCTACGCCATCTCCACCGACGACAGTGGCCTGATCCTGCGTGGCGACCGGGCCCTGGAGCAACTCGCGGATGCCACCGGCGGACGCGCCTTCTTTCCATACAAGATGAAGGACATCAAGAACTCCTTCAACTCGATTGAAGACGAATTGCGCAGCCAGTACATCGTCTCCTACCGGCCAGCCAACTTCGATGCCGACGGCCGCTACCGCTCGATCCAAATTACCGCCTTGAAGAAAGACCTTCAGGTCCGCGCTCGCAAGGGCTATTACGCGCCCCGGCAGTAACGGGACTTTCGCTTTCAGGCCCCCTTCTTGAGTTCCTGCACCGTCTTCTTGGAGTGGTAGGTGCCCGGGGTCACGCGGAACGCAATGCTCAGACGATTCCAGGCGTTGATGGTGGTCACTGCCAGGGTAAGGTCAACCAGTTCCTTCTCGCTGAAGTGCTGGCGCACGCGCTCGAACAACTCATCGGGAACATGTCCCTGGGTGATGAGGGTCACCGCCTCCGCCCACTGCAAGGCCGCGCGCTCGCGCTCGCTGTAGTAAGGGGACTCTTCCCAGGCATCCAGTCCGTACAGCCGCTGCTCGGTTTCTCCCAACGCCCGCAGATCCTTCCAATGCATGTCAATGCAGTAGGCGCAGCCGTTGATTTGGGAGACCCGGAGCTTGACCAGGTCGATCAGCTTTTCATCCAAGCCACAAGTATGCAGATAATCTTCCAGGCCCAGCATGGCCTTGGTGGCTCCCGGCGCGACCGCGTAAGAGTTCAGGCGAGGTTTCATGATGGCTCCTTTTCTCGAGGGTAATTAGTAGTTTTGGATGACTGATGGGAGGACCGAGTTTCAGGTTTATCGCGATACGATAAAAGCTGCTGACCGACGCGAGGCTGTGGAAAAACTCAGGGGCGCAACCTTTCCTACCACTCAGGCACGAGAAGGAACCCCGCATCCTCCATGCCCTTATGATCTCCCCAGCCCACAATCTCACCGCGATTGTTGATACCGGTGGCGACTTCCAGCTTCCAGCCGGAGCCGGGAGGAATGCGGTCGTTCAAATCATGAAGCCCGGAACTCTTTTCCCATACGAACGCGCGCAGTGCGTCGGAGTGGGGGCCGAAAGAACCCACGATCGCGTCGCAGTTGTTGAAATCCCTGGGCTGACTGGGGACCCTGGCAGACAGATCCAGCGGCGTGAGCGCACCGTCTTTGTAAAGCAAGATGCGCGGGAACGCTTGCACGAGGACATGTCCGGCATCGTTGATGGCGAGCGCGGAGGAGTAATCGTCGCCAGGCACGATGCTCTGGATGCCGCGCGTCTGGTCCCACAGAAAAGCATGGTAGAGTCCCTGCGCGTCGTAGATCTGGCCCACAACCTGGCCCTCCTGATTGATTCCAGTGGCGGTACCGCCACAGCAAGCGCCAAGATCAACGGCCTCGTGGCCGCGCCAGAGTACGGGGACGGTCGCGGCTTTACCCGAGATGCTGGACTCGCCTGCAATCTCACCCCTGTCGTTGATCGCGCTGGGTTTGGACTGCTCTCCGGAGAGCAGAGCGACTTTGCCATCCCGGAAGCTAAACGCATGCCGCCGGGTGGAGTCGGCACTCATGGCAACCCCGATTACGTGCCCGTCGTTATTGAGTCCTAGGGCCTCGGCGGTCTCGAACCCGGCGGGCAGGCTGATCTGCTTGAGCCCGTCCTTCTCGGACCATAACGCCGCGCGGCGGGAAGGAGTGGTCCCCGCGACGTGGCCGGAATCATTGATGCGCGTTGGCCGCATGGGCAAGGCGATCAGCCGGTAATGCTCCGCCACGCATGGCTTGCCGACGGACTGTGCGGCCAGGAACGGCGTAGGGACAAACGCCAGAGATGCGGTCAGAAAAAAGGTAAAACGCTTCATCAATACAGAGGCAATTCTTGTTGATCCTACGCGGCGCAGAGTTGTCGCGGTTACCAGGCGGAAGATGAGTTGGCGTGTGCCTATTTGTCTGCGCTCCTCGTGCCTTGACTGGTGCCCAGCAGGCCGTACACCGTCAACCTCCTGACCGCGGGGACGTAGACCTTGCCGTTGACGATGGTGGGGACGGAGAACTTGACCGCAGGCCCGGCATCGTCTGCCGATCTCTGGGTGCTGTTATACAGCTCGGTGTCCAGGTTCGTGGCATCGAAGGCCCGCAGGATTGCCGATGACCCGTCAGTTTGCGTCACCCATGCAATCCCATTGCTGGTGCCGTTGGCTGAAATGGAGGGCGTGGGGCCGGGATAATTGATGAAGGTGGAAGACTCCGAACTGGGCGACGTCAACAGCAATCCCGTAGTGGGGTTAAAGGTGAACATCTTCACGAAATCGAAGGACCCGCCAAAGTAGACGTTATTGTTCCACCAGGCCGGCATTGCCCAGATGCCCCCTACCGCGCTGTCCAAGTGCTGCACGATCTGATCGTCGTTGTTGGGATTGTACTGTCCCATGTTGTCGCGATCGACCAGGTAAATCGTGCCCTCTTTGCCGGCCTGCACCAGCAGGTGCCGGTGTGGACCATTCTGGTCGGGCAGCAACAGTAATCCCCCGGAGCCCAGGTCAACGTCTCCATTTTCCAGCGAGCCTTGATTGAAGGGCGTGAAGAAATCGGAGACTTTGAAGCGGCTGGTCGTCGGTGGCGGCAGCTTGACGATGGAATCGCCGTAGTCCCGGCCGCCAGTGTCTACATCAAAGGTGCCGTTGCCGCTGGCAAGAAAGAGGTTGAAGGCGGCGTCCGCCGCGATTCCTGCTCCCGAGGCCCAGAAGCCGCCCAGCCCGGCATTGGGAGTCGAGTTCCATACTGCCTTTTGGGCCAGTGTCTGTGCGTCATAGCTCATCACCCAGCCGTGGTACGGACCGATGTCGCAATGCGAAGCCCAGGCGATGTAGACGGTACCGTTTTGCAGCAGTAATCCCGGACGCTGGCTGTGGCGCAGGGGATCGAAGCGCACGAAGCCGTTCGCCGAGCCATCGCCGGTGCCCTTGACCCTGGCCCGGATGGTCACGGGGCCGCCGAACTTTTCCGCGCCGGTGGTGATGTCGAGGGCATGCAGGCGCTGGAAGAACTGGCCGTGCTCTTTGGTCTTGGCCACCACATAGAGCGTTCCGCTGCTCGTGTCGATGACCGGGGTCCCGGTTATCCCGATTTCTGGGACCAGATCACCGCAGCCGACATCCCCACTGGAAACGCTGGTAATGCCCTGGGACGGATTGATAAAGCTCTTCTTCCACAGCGGGGATGCGTTGCTGCCCGCATTGCTGTCGGCATCGAAGGCGAAGACTCCATCGTGCTCGGTTGCCACATAGATCACGTTGTGGGTGCCCTTGCCTGGAATACTGACGTTCGGCACGTAGAGCGGCTGGGCGTAGACGTAGCCATCCACCGCGTGGGAGAACAGCTTGCCGAAGCTGTTCACGTTCACATTGGCAGGGGTAAGGATGGTCTCTTGGGTATTCTGCCCGGTGCGGCTGTTGTCGTTATGAAAAGTAGTAACGCTGACCTGGGCGGACCCCAGGCAGGCTAGCGACAAAATAAATGCTGCAAGGCGAAGCGGGTGCATGCGTACCTCTATCGTCGGTTGCAAGATTGGATTTCCCTGAATGCCCCTGGCGGCAGCCAGTCTCAAGAGACGGAGCGAAGCGTCCAACAGTCTCGTTCTGGGTTGGCCAGGATGTCAAGGGATGGGTAGATCAGAGACTTTCTTCTCCAAGCCACACAGGGGGCAGGAAGCGCGGATTCGCGCTTCGTAAGTGCTTGCAGTCTGGAGACAAAGGGTGTGCGCCGGGAGCCCGCGCCGGTGCTACAATCTGGGCAGAACAGACGCGGCGTTCATCCCCACAGGATGCCGCAGGTCAGGCTGTATTCCGGGGGGCCATGGCAAAGGCGCAAACTACCGTTGCGATTCACCTGCTGGGACTCTTGCTGTGCGGGGTGATCGTTATGCCCGCTTTCGCGACTGAACGGCGCGCCGCGGCCAAGTCCGCGACCAAAGCGCCGGAACCCACACCCGTGGTCGAGGTAGTCCAGCCGCCGCCAAAGCCGCTGACCCTGGAGCAGCAGCCCGCGTCTCCACCCCAGATCAGTTATAAGGGCGGCCAGTTGACGATCATGGCCCGCAACTCCACTCTGGGTGACATCCTGCGCGGAGTGCGCGCGCAGACTGGGGCTGCGGTAGATGTTCCCCCGAATGCCACCGAGCGGGTTGTGGGCAACTTCGGCCCGGGCCCAGCGCGTGAGGTGTTGGCGGAGTTGCTGAATGGATCCCACTTCAACTACGTGATGCTGGGCTCAACAACGAATCCGGACGGCTTGGTGCGGCTGATCCTGACCCAGCGAGTCGGCGGTCCCGCCGAACCCGCGGTTGCTCAGTACACCCAACCCGTGGCTGCGGCTCCGCCACCTCCGGCGGAGCCTCAGGAGACGGACACGAACGCAGACGCAGATTTCTCCGATGACCAGGCGGACCAATCCGGTGACGACTTTCAGGACCAGAACCCGGATGCGGATGCGAACCAACAGCAGCAGGAGCCGCTGCAGCAGCAAGCAGCGCCAACTCCCCAGCCCGGGGTAAGGAGTCCGGAGCAGTTGCTGCGTGAACTGCAACAGCGTCAATTGCTGCTGCAACAACAACAGCAGCAGGGAACTCCACCCCAGGCCCAGCCGCCGGGGTTTCCGGTTCCCCAGGGGCAGCCACCCCAGCCGCCGCAGGAATAACCAGACCTCAGACTTCAGACCTCAGCTTTCGTGTACAGCGATCGTCCCTTTGCTCGGAATCCTCTCGACCCTGAGCCTCCGCCAAACACGCCACGGCCGCGCGCAACTCAGTCTTGTCTGAGGTCTGAGGTTCGAGGTCCGAGGCCGGTTTGTCAGTCGCCGCTGGCGGGAGTCTCGATCAAGATCGGGGTGCCGACGGGTGCCTGTCGGGTCTGATGAGCGAAGAAGTGGAGGATGGCGGTAACGGTGCCGTAGGCGGCCAGAATACCCAGAGTCACACCCAGCATAACGGTGGAACAGAGAACGAACGCTACCCCGAGGCTACCCAAGCTCAACCTGCCTTCCCGTGAACTTGCCGCAGCCGCAATTCCGGAGTGCTCCCACCGATCCGTGAGGATCGCGCGGCGCGAACCTTTCAATCTACCCGCGTTGACGCTGGCTGCTGTTAGCAAATAAGATACGTGAGTAGAGGCACGCACTCCCACTGTCCAACATTTCAGGGGCCCCGTCCACATTACGGAAGGGCATTACTTTCGGATTCCATGGCGATTACCAAGATCTCGGTGCGCGGGGCGCGCCAACATAACCTCAAGAACATAGACGTGGAAATCCCCCGTAACACCCTCACCGTGATTACCGGCTTGAGCGGTTCGGGCAAGTCTTCGCTGGCCTTCGACACCATCTACGCCGAGGGCCAGCGGCGCTACGTGGAGACGCTTTCCGCCTACGCCCGCCAGTTTCTGGACCAGATGGAACGCCCCGACGTGGACGCGATTGATGGACTGAGCCCATCCATCTCCATCGAGCAGAAAACCACCAGCCGGAGCCCGCGCTCTACGGTGGGAACGATCACAGAAATTTACGATTACCTTCGACTTCTGTTCGCCACCATCGGGGTGCCGCATTGTCCCAAGTGCGGGCGTGCTATAGCCCGGCAGTCGGCCGAGCAAATCGTACAGCGGGTGATGGCCCTGACTCCGGAGGACCGGGTGATGCTGCTGGCGCCCATCGTGCGCGGGCGTAAAGGCGAGTTCAAGAAAGAGATGGAGAAGCTGGTGCAGCATGGCTTCACCCGGGCGCGGGTGGACGGGGAACTGGTCAACCTGGACGACGACCTGCGGCTCGACAAGCGGAAGAACCACACCATCGAGGTGGTGGTGGACCGGCTGCTGGTCAAGCCCGGGATCGAGCATCGCCTGGAGCTATCGGTGGGGCTGGCGATGAAGCTGGCGGGCGGGCTGATGCAGGTAGCGGTGGTAGGAGGAGAAGAGCAGCTTTATTCGGCGCGGCTGGCCTGCCCGGATTGCGGCATCAACGTGCCGCAACTGGAGCCGAGATCGTTCTCCTTCAACAGCGCCTATGGAGCTTGCCCGGAGTGCCACGGGTTGGGAAGCCGCTACGATTTCGATCCTGCAAAGATCATCGTCGATTGGTCGAAGCCCCTGCTGGACGGCGGCCTCGGGCCCGGTTCGGGCTCATCGAACCTGCAGCACATGTTGCATATTACTGCGGCGGCACACGGTTTCGATCTGGCGACGCCGTTTGAGAAGTTTCCGGAGAAGATCCAGAGCCTGCTCCTGTACGGCGAGTCGGGCAGGGGCAAGACAGGATTTCTGGGGGTTCTCGGATATTTGAAGCAAATGGTGGAGGAATCCACTTCAGACACCTACCGTGAATATCTGCTCGACTACATGTCGGCGACCGAGTGTCCGGCGTGCAAGGGGCGGCGGCTGCGGCCGGAGAGTCTGGCGGTGAAAGTGAACGGCATGTCCATTGCCGAGTTCACGGCGATGCCGGTCGTCCGCGCGCTGGAAAGGGCGAGCCGGATCAAGCTCGGGGGACGTGAAGAGATCATCGCCGGCCGCGTGGTACACGAGATTGTCGAGCGCCTGCAGTTTCTGAATGCGGTGGGGCTGGGCTACATCTCGCTGGACCGCTCGGCGGCCACGCTTTCCGGCGGCGAGGGGCAGCGGATTCGCCTGGCTACGCAGATCGGGTCCAGGCTGCGGGGCGTCTTGTATGTGCTGGATGAGCCCTCCATCGGACTGCATCATCGCGACAACAACCGGCTGCTGCAATCGCTGGAAGAACTGCGCAACCTGGGCAACACGGTGCTGGTCGTGGAACATGATGAAGAAACCATCCGCCGCGCCGATTATGTGATTGACCTGGGGCCGGGAGCGGGACGTCATGGCGGCGAGGTCGTAGCTCACGGTACGCCAGAGGAGATTGTGAATGTTCCCGAGTCGCTCACCGGCGCCTACATCTCGGGCCGCACGCAGATCGAGATGCGGGCGGAGCGGCGGCAGCCGAACGGGGCAGGGATTTCCATTCTCGGCGCCCGGGAAAATAACCTTAAAAGCCTCGATGTCACCTTCCCCCTGGGGGTGATGACGGTAGTGACCGGAGTGTCAGGATCGGGAAAATCCACCCTGGTGAACGACATTTTGTACCGGGCACTGGCCAAGAAACTTTATCGCTCGCGTGAAGAGCCCGGCGCGCACAAGATGATCTCGGGCGCCGAGAACATCGACAAGGTCATTCGCATTGATCAGTCGCCCATCGGGCGCACGCCGCGCTCGAATCCGGCAACTTACACCGGAGTATTCGCGCAAATCCGCGATCTGTACGCCATGCTGCCGGAGTCACGCGAGCGGGGCTATAAGCCGGGCCGGTTCTCCTTTAACGTGTCGGGCGGACGCTGTGAAGCCTGCCAGGGCGAGGGCGAGCGCCGCATTGAGATGAACTTCCTGCCCGACGTGTACGTGCTTTGCGAGGTGTGCGGTGGCAAGCGTTACAACCACGAGACCCTGGCGGTGAAGTACAAGGACTGCTCCATCGCCGACCTGCTGGAAACGCCGGTGTCGGACGCTCTGCCGATCCTGGAAAATATCCCCCAAGTGCGGCAGAAGCTGCAAACCCTGGTGGACGTGGGACTAGGCTACATTCACCTGGGACAGTCGGCGGTGACGTTGTCTGGGGGCGAGGCGCAGCGCATCAAGCTGGCGCGCGAGTTGAGCAAGCGCCAGACCGGCAAGACACTCTATCTGCTGGACGAGCCGACGACGGGGCTGCACTTCGATGATGTCAGCAAGCTGCTCGAGGTCCTGCACCGGCTCACCGATTTGGGCAACAGCATTGTTATTATCGAGCACAACCTCGATGTGATTCGCAATGCCGATTGGATCATTGACCTCGGTCCGGAGGGCGGCGAGGAGGGCGGCCGGGTGGTCGCGCAAGGTACGCCCGAGCAGGTGGCGCGAGTGAAAAAGTCGTACACGGGCCAGATTCTCGCGACGGTGCTGCCC
>DATKLE010000122.1:0-6865 GCA_035542575.1 Terriglobales bacterium
CCCTTTCCTGAACCTTATCCATCTTTACACGAAGGTGGTTCGCGACAGCCTCGCAGCGTAAGAGGTGTTCTTTGCACGCGTGCAATTGCTTCCGAACTGAATTGACCTTCTCCTGATCTGCTACAAGTGCGGAAGTTAGAATTTGGTCAGCTTGCAGTAAGACTCTGGCGACGATGCGGTTGGATGTCCCCACATCATGAACCCGTGTCACTACAAACGGGGCGTTGGGATTCGTTCTGGCGGGGTCGATTGTCTCAGGTGTTTCTAAGCGAAATGTCTTGTCGGATTTGTAGATTTCGAGCAGCTCGCCAGTGGAGACCATCGCACGAATCGGTCCGGTGCCTTCGGTGATTTCAATCGACCCTCCCGCATCACGCGGCATAGGCTGGCGCATGATTGATTTTAGCTCGAACAAAGACCCCACATTTGCCAACGGCAGGCAAATGTGGGGGTATGTGGGCTGCCCGCCCTACCTTCGGGTCCAGTCCCGGGACTCGTTGCAACGATGTTCCGGGACTGGACAGCCGACTAGTCGAGGTTGAGCCGACCCTTGGGAAGGCAATATTAGCTACTCGCTCCACTTTTCGGCCATTGACTCCCCGCATTTTACGTCTCAATATGTCACCCTCTCCATTCAGTATTGAGGCGGAAAACCTCGTTGCTGCTCTAAAGATGTGGAAGAGTACTAGAAGTTCTGATTTGTTCGCGGGGGATGAAATGTCACTTCCTTCGATAGTCGTCCCAGTTGCCTGCCTTCTGCTAACAGGATGTGGAAGTACTGTGCGGGTGTACAAATCCAACTCGCTGTCGAGCGATCCGAAGGGCATTCCCTTCTATGCGAAGACTGCGGTGTGCAAGCAGGAAACGGTCTGGCTTGAACCCCAATATGTCTTGAGCTACGAGCAAAAGATTGGGAAGGACGCCTTCGGCCCAATCGAAAAGGTGTTAAGTCGGAGAGAGTTCTTGGACAAGACCGTTCAGGGATTCATTCTTCAGCCGGGTGACCTCGACGCGTGGTCGACGAAAATTGTGACGTTACCTGGCCCCAGCGCGGTAAATGAAAGCGATGCGGCTTCAATTTTGGCCGAAGAGAAACTGGGGAATTGGACGAGGGTTGCCAACTCGGCAACTCTTGATGCTGTTGTCGACTACAGCATAGTTTTCTATCTTAATTCGAAGCGCCCCCTCGCCGGAACAGGGCAGATTGATGGAAAGTTGGCTGCCGACGGCACCCTAACGGAGGGATCAGCACAGATTCAAGATCAAACGCTGGCCACCGTGGCTTCTGCCATATCGTCGTTGACAGGCAGCGCAAGCACAGCGGCGAAGATCGTAGGGTTAGACACGTCTTCGGACTTTAAACTCACTGTTAAGACTAGGTTCTATAAGCATATACATGACCAGTATGCCGCGGGCCTCGGATTGGCACCAGACAAATGCACTCCGGCCTCCGCTGGGGTGTTTGGCGGATGGTTCTCAGTTTCAGAGGCTACGGATTCTGCAGGTTCAAAGCCCTCTGGCACAGACAAAGAAAACACCATCACCCTAAATGGGTCAATAGTGCTACCGAAATCGGCTGCGCCCACTCCAGGCACTCCCTCACCCACTACACCGCCGCCAGCGGTCAAAAAGCAGCCCTAAGGCAATCGTGTTTCTCTCCTGAATTCGGCTTAGGACCTAGGAGACGTCGCGTTGTGATCCAGGTTACTTTAGTTTCTTTTGCCGTACGATTTCTCTGGCGCTTTGCCTTCCCGCCCGCTACAACCAATCTGTGACGCCAGAGGATTAGTGTCTCCGGCTGCGTCGCGCCTTGGCTGCGACCGCAACAGCTCCAACAACGGCCCGCTAAGTCCCACGCCGGGCGCCCCAGCTTCGCGCCCCTCAGTTGGGCGTTAACCTGGGCAGAATCGAGTAGCGATGGCCAAGATCAAAACAGGAACAGCAGGTCCTTCGACTCGGACGGGGATGGTTCTCCCCGTCCTCGCTCAGGATGACAAATGATACAGGGGCTCGACCGTCCTCGCTCAGGATGACGCCTGTGTGGGTTCCAAGCTCAGTTAGGCTTCGCGGTTCCCGCCAGCACTTTCTTCTGCTGTTCGGGCGGGAGTGCGTGGTAGAGCGCCAGGAACGTCCCGTTGGTCCACCCGAACCCGATCAGGTTCTCGTGGTAGCCGGCGAGCACCGGAGCCTCATCGCTTCCGGTCACCACGTTGTACTTTTCCCGGATGGTCCCCGTGCGCTCGTAGTTCTTGTGGATCGTATCGAGGAACTCCACGGAGACACGGTCGGCATCGGAGTTATACCCCGCTCGGCGCATGCCTTCCACAGCGATCAGGTTGGTGGGCGCCCATCCGTACGGCAGATCCCACTGCACGCCGGTCTGCTGGTCGCTCATGGCTAGCCCACCCTCGTGCTCGAAAATGCCGAGGTTCTTCACCACCGCCTTCGCCTGCTCGGGAGTGGCCAGACCCACCCAGAGTGGATAGAACGTGGTCACATAGTCATACGTGGACTGCTTGCCGGTGGTGAAGTCCCAGTCGAAGAACATGCCCTTCCCGGCGTTCCACAGGTACTGGTTGATGAGCTGCTTGCGATGGTCGGCTGCGGCGCGCCACTTCTTAGCGTCCTGCGGGCGGCCGAGGATGTCGGCCATTTGGGCGAGATCCATCTCGGCCTTGTAGAGCAGGCTATTGAGGCAGACGGGCGCGTGGTGATGGGTGGAGCCGTCGAACGGGCCCCAGCGGAACGAGGGATCGAATCCCGACTCGCGCATGGCGCGGTCGCCCTGGTAGAAGTCGGCGGTGAGCTTCACGGCGTGGTGCTCGGCACAGGGCTTGTTGTCACAGAGCGGCACTTGCAGCTCGGGGCCGATTCCCTTCTCCAGCGTGGGCGCGATGTAGCCGTACTTCGCTTCTGCCTCGGGGTGCTTCAGCAGCCAGTCGGCAATGGCGGCGTAGTACTCAGGATGGTCGGCGATGTCGGGCACTGGGCCCTCGCCGACGTCGAAGTAGCGCGCGAGTCCGGTGTCGCCCGCAAGTTTCGGAGGCCTGGTCCAGAGGTCGTGGTCGCGAACGGCATAATCGTAAGCCTTCGCGAGCCACTTCTTGTCTTCGTGCCCGGCCTTTTTGTCGGCGGCGTACTGGGCCATGATCATCGAGGTGAGAAAGGGCGGTTGCGAGCGCGTGAGGTAATAGGCGCGATTGGCGTTGAGCACGGCGCCGTAGTTCTCGATCTCGTAGAAGAAGTTCTCGATGATGCCGCGGGCGTAGTCACGCTCGCCGTCCTCGAGCAGCCCGACGATGATGAAGTAGCTGTCCCAGCCGTACATCTCGTTGAAGCGGCCTCCGGGCACGACGTACTTGTTGGGAAGGTAGAGCAGGCCGTGAGCGTTCAACTGGTCGACCGGGATGGTGCCCAAGCCGGTGATCTTCTTGGGCAGGTTCTCGACTTTCACGCCGCACTTGCTCAGCGCCGCGACCGCGGGAGGCGCGGTCACTCCGTAGGGCAAGTACAGCACCGAGGTCGCACCCGCACCGAACTTGGGGTCCGCGATCGACGAGCACTCGTTCATGGAGCGGCCGAGAGTGTTCCAGGCGTTCTTGATGTAGGGGAGGATGTTCTGCTGCGGGGCCTGAGCGCTTTGGGCGAACGCCTGCGACACGCAGACGAAGAGCAGCAGCACACAGACCGGAGACTTTTTTGAGAGCGGAAAGGAACTAGGTATCGAGGAATGCATGTGGCCGGATTATAACGGGTGCATCCGGCACAACAAAGAGGCATAGCCGCAGCTATGCCCGGTATGAATAGTTATGAAGCGGTGCGCCGGGCGGCCCGGCAAGAGGCTGGGCCGCGCGAGCCGGCGCGAAGAGCTCTTTACGCGTAGTAAGCCGCGTTCTTCTCGATGAACTCGGCCTTGTCAGCCGGGACTTCCTCGTTGGGGAAGATGGAGTTGGTCGGGCAGACGGGCACGCAGGCGCCGCAGTCGATGCACCCGTTGGGGTCAACGTACAACTGGGTTGCCGCCTCGAACTTCTCCTCATCCTTCTTGGGGTGGATGCAATCGGTTGGGCAAGCTTCCACGCAGAGTTCGTCTTTGGTGCAAGTATCAGTGATGGTGTACGCCATGATTGCTGTTCTCCTCGATCTTGTATGCCTGCCGCCCTCACCGGCAGCAGTGTTGGCGGTACTCCCGCCAAATTCACTGTACAAAGTCAACGCACACAGGGTCGGTGATGTGCGTCACTTTGCAGTTGTGAGCGAACGCACAAGGCGTGCATCGGCCTGTAATCGATTGCGGGTGTGGGGGTTGGCGGCAGCGAATGCGGCCGGATACAATCAGCTTGACATTATCTTGGTACATAGATATTTTTGTACCATGAAAGAACAAACGGAACACCTCCTCGTGGTGGAACGCGTGCAAACCGGCGTGCGCATGGAAAAACGCCTGCTGAAGGTCCTGAAGGGCCTGGCTGAACTGAAAGACATGACACTGGGCGACTTGCTGGAGGGCATCGTGCTGCATGCCTTCGAGGGCAAGGCGCCGTTTTCCGAGAACACCTTGAAGGAGATCGAGAAGCTGCGCAGCATCTACGGGCTGACGCTGAAAGCGACCGACAGCCACCAGTTGAAGGAGAAGCGGAAATAGCCTGCGAGCGCAGGGACTACAGTTCCCTCCGCCCCTCCAGCGCCTTCTGCATGGTGACCTCGTCGGCGTATTCGATGTCGCTGCCGGCGGGGACGCCGGTGGCGATGCGGGTGACCTTCACGGCGGACAACTTGAACAGCCGCGAGATGTAGGTCGCGGTGGCTTCGCCCTCGACGGTGGGATTGGTGGCCACGATCAACTCGTCCACGCTTCCGGACTCCACACGGCTGACAAGGTTGGCAATGCGCAATTGGTCCGGGCCGACGCCGTGCAGGGGCGAGAGAGTTCCATGCAGCACGTGATAGACGCCGTTGTAGTTGCGGGTCTTCTCAATGGCGGCAATGTTGGTCGGTTCCTCTATCACGCAAACCAGGCGCTGATTGCGGGTGGGATTGGTGCAGTAGACGCAGGGATCGACGTCGGTGATGTTGTTGCAAACCGAACAGAGATGCAGGCTAGCTTTGAGATCGCGAATGGCGTCGGCGAGCTGCTGGGCGTCCTCGTCGCTGGAGCGCAGGATGTGAAAAGCAAAGCGCTGCGCGGTCTTGCCGCCCACGCCGGGGAGCTTCTTCAGTTCTTCAATGAGGTGAGCCATGGGCTCAGCAAATCGGGACAACGTAGTACCTTTCTGGAAATCGTCTCGGGTTGTGTCTTACATTCCGGGCAGGCCGAGCCCGCCCAACATGCCGCCGAGACTGGACTTCATGGCATCCTCTACCTTCTGCGAGGCGGCATTGACGGCGGCCATGACAAGGTCTTGCAGCATCTCGATGTCGCCGGACTTCACCACTTCCGGTTCGATGACCACACTGAGGACCTGTTTCTGGCCGTTCATCTTGACGGTGACGCTGCCACCGCCGGAGGAGGCCTCGACCACGGTCTGCTGCATCTTTTCCTGTAGCTTTTCGGCCTGCTGCCGCGCCTGCGCCAGCATTTCCTGCATGTTGAATCCGCTCATAACGCTCCGAATCGTCGGGGTGTTCCCTACCCGCGCTCCTTGTGGTCGATCACAGAACGAATCTCAGCTCCGAACTTCTCCTGCATACGCTGCACCACCGGGTCAGAAATGGCGCGACTGCGGGCGCCTGCACCGTTGGCGGGCCGCGATGCCGAAGACGCCGGTTTGGGCGCGAACTGCGCCCCTCCGCTGACCATCTTGAACTTCATGGGCTTGCCGGAGGCTTTGGCCAAGGATTCGCTCACGATGCGTTTGGGGCCCTCACCGAGGGCGACATCGCACATGACCTGCGACATCGCCACCTTGACGGTAACTTCGTGGCCACGCACGGCCCACTCCCCAGATTCCAGATTGTGGGCGAGCATCTGCTGCCCGGCATCTTCGAGGGCAGCGAGGACACCGTTGCGGAGGGCGTCTGTGGACGACTCCGCAACTTCAACCGCAGGCGGCGGGTCATCGGCAACGGCCACGGCTGCAATGGCGTCCGTGGCTGCCAGGGCAACGTCGCCCACATATCCGCTGGACCGTGTGGCCGGCGGGTCTGCACTTGGCGGCACTTCGGCTTTCGGCTCGCTCTTGCGGCTGCGGTCGGCCTCGAACGGGGATGGCCCCTTGAAGGGCGAAACGGCAGCGTTGCGCGAAGGCGAGGCCTCGGCAGCTGACGACCGCGCGGGCGCCGCCGAGGGGCGGGCCGTGGCAGACCTGGCTGTTCCGGAAGCGGCGCTCCCGCGGACCGCAGCAGAGCCCGGCTTGGCCCCTTCGCCGCTGAGCAACTGCTCCAAGGGCAGAAGGCGTTGCGCATGGACGAGTTTCAACAGTCCGAGTTCCAGGTGGAAGCGCTGCTCCTGCTTGTAGCCAAGGTCAGAGTGGGTGCGCAGCATGATCTGCAGGAAACGAGTAAGGTCTTCTTCGCTGAAGTGCTCGGCCACGCGCGAGACGCGTGCGCGCTCGTCGGAGGAAATTTGCAGGAGCGGCGAATCGCCGCCAGCAACTTTCGCGACCAGGGCGTTGCGCAGGAAGCGCACCATCTGGCGGGCAAAATGCTGAGCGCTCTGGCCCTCGACCAGCAGGCGATCGATGGTGCGCAGCACGTCTTCACTGGAGTTGCGGGCCACGGCGCCCATAACATCTTCGAGAATATCGGAGCCAACGGTGCCGACCAGACCGCGCACCACGTCGTCGCTGAGGGTGTCGCCGCAACTCGCGATGGCCTGGTCCATGATGCTGAGGGCGTCACGCATGGAACCGTCGCCGGCCTCGGC
>DATKLE010000123.1:0-10782 GCA_035542575.1 Terriglobales bacterium
CCCAGTCTGGCGCGGGACGGATCGGCCAGCGCATCGGGGTTTACCTGATCCTGGAGGGGATCGGTTACGGCGGCATGGGGGACGTTTACCGCGCTGTGCGGGCGGATGGCCAGTATGACAAGCAGGTCGCCATCAAACTGGTGCGGGTCGGATTGGATGCCCCGGCTTTGCTGGAGCGCTTCCGCGAGGAGCGTCAAATTCTGGCTTCGCTCGACCATCCCAATATTGCCCGCCTGTATGACGGCGGCACCACCGAAGACGGCGTCCCCTACCTGGTCATGGAACTGATCGAGGGCACGCCCATCGATCGGTACTGTGACGAGCACGATCTTGGCATCAGCGAGCGCTTGCTGCTGTTTACCCAGGTGTGCGCGGCCGTCCAGTACGCTCATCAACGGCTGGTGATTCACCGCGACATCAAGCCCGGCAACATCCTGGTGACCGCGGAGGGCGTGCCCAAGCTGCTCGATTTCGGTATCGCGAAGATTCTGGATCCGTCGGGGGAGACCCCGACCACCCTGGCGCGTCCCATGACGCCGGAATATGCCAGCCCGGAGCAGATTCGTGGGGAACCGATCACCACCGCCACCGACATCTATTCCCTGGGCGTGGTGCTCTACCGCTTGCTCACCGGCCGCTCTCCCTATCTGGAAAGCACGCGGACCCCCCTGGAACTAGCGCGAATGATCTGCGAGGTAGAGCCGGTCCGCCCCTCTGCCGCTGTGTCGCGATCATGAAAGCACAAGATCTTAATCATCCGGGAAACGCTCTTGCGGCCCCCAGGCCGACTGACTCCTCCCGGCACCGCCGCCGGCTGAAGGGCGACCTCGACAACATTGTCCTCAAGGCTCTGCGCAAGGAACCCGAGCGCCGCTACACCTCGGCGGAACAACTGGCGGAAGACATCCGTCGCCACTTGCAGGGCCTGCCCGTCACGGCGACGCCGGACTCCGTTCCGTATCGCCTCAGCAAGTTCGTGCGGCGGCACAAGATCGGAATCGCCGCCAGCTTGCTGATCGGCCTCAGCCTGATTGTTGGAGTGGTCTCTACAGTCCGGGAGGCGCGTATCGCCGACGCGAATGCCCGCAAGGCCCAGAAACGTTTCAGCGACGTTCGCAAGCTTGCCGACTCACTGATGTTTGAGATTCACGATGCCATCCGGGATTTACCCGGCTCGACCCCTGCGAGGCGCTTGCTCGTCACCCGCGCGCTGCAATACCTGGATAGTCTCAATCAGGAAGCCAAGGGCGATGTCTCCCTGCAAAAGGAGCTCGCTGCCGCCTACGAGAGGGTCGGAGATGTCCTGGGATACCCCTATGCGGCCAATTTGGGCGATAAGCCGGGAGCGCTGGAAAGCTACCGCAAGGCGCTGGCGCTCCGAGAGTCGCTGGTTGCAGGCGCTCCCAATGATGAGCAGTTACAGGAGCAGTTGGCCGGCAACTATGTCAGGATCGCCCAGGTACTGGAGGCTGCCGGCAATTTCTCCGAAGCTCTGGACACCATGCGCAAGGCGCTGCTGATCTCGCAGAAAATGGCCGCCGGCAACCATGATCCCGCGCGCACAGATCAACTGGCCGGAGGCTACTACTTCACCGCCTCTCTTCTGTTCGAGACCGGCGATCCCGCCGGGGCACTGGAGGATTACCGGCGCGCCGCTTCCATTCGCGAAGCCGCGCTGGGCGGCGGCGAAGGAAATATGCCCTTGCGCACGCATTTGGCGGCGGATTATGTCGGCATCGCCAGGTGCCTGGCTCAGAAGGGGGACCTTGGCCAAGCTGTACAAATGCAGAGCAAGAGCATCGAGATTCTGCAGGATGTGTCCGCGGCCAATCCCAGCAACTCTATGCTCCGCGAATACCTTGGCGAGGCAATCAATGGACTTGCCGGATACCATGGAGACCGGAACGACATGGCCGCTGCCTTGGACACCTACCGCCGGGCCCACCAGATTTTTCACAGTCTCCTGGCAGCTGACCCCAAGAACTCCCTGGCGAAATCAAACTTCGCCTTTAGCGACAACGGAATTGGCCTCGGCCTGGTGGCCCTGGGCAGGCCATCCTCCTCGCTGAAGGTCTTTGCGGAAGCCATAACCACCTTCGAGGAGATGTCCCCAAGAACGGGAGGCAACCGCTACCTGCGCACGGGCCTGGCGGAGGCTTACGCCGATCAGGGCGACGCGTACTCCGCCCTGGCGCGAAGGCGAGGTACCCCGGCGAGTGAAAGGCGTCAGTATTGGCAAAAAGCTCGTTCCTCGTGCCAGAAGAGCCTTGCCTTGTGGCAGGACAAACAAAGGCGCGCTGAGCTGGAAAGCGGTGAGCGCGAAGAGCCCAAGCATGTCGTGCGGTGCCTCGCCGAATGCGACCGGCAACTGGGCATCTCAGGATCGAGCGACGCGAAACCATGAACATGCGGGACGCGGGTCCCCCGGGGAGCGTCCAGTTTTCGTGTGCAAAATCTTGCACTCCAACCCTCGACTGCGCTGCCGGCATTCCCTCTGGAACCCGCGAAATTTCAGGCCAATTCGCGGATTGGGTCTTGACTTGAACAGCCGGAGGCCCTAGACTCTCCCGGCCTTCCCCGATCGCGCTGTGACTCCGTTGCGGTTCGGATTCAGGTTCTGTCTTCTGGTGTTTCAATCCACCTTGCGAGGTGCGCCTTGAATCGTACTTTCTCTAAGCTCGTGTTGCCCGGCTTTCTAGTTTTCACTGTTCTTTTAACAGCCACCGCCTCTGGACAGGTCACATTCTCGGACTTCAGCGATGTCACTGGCCTCGCCCGGAATGGGTCGGCGGGTCAAGCCACCAACATGAATGGCCAGAAGGTACTGCGCTTGACCATCGACGGACAGGCTCACGAGTCGGGTACGGCTTGGTCGATCTTGGACCCGCAATCTCCCCATCCGCAATCCGTGTCCAACGGGTTCACCACGGTGTTCCAGTTCCAGCTCACTCACGCCGGGAATCCCGCCGACGGCATCGCCTTCGTGATCCAGAACTCAGCGGGGCAGGGATTTGGAACCGCCGCCCGCGGAGGCTCGGGTGGGGCCATCGGCTATGGCGTGCCAGACCCCGGTGACAATGGGACCGCGATCCCCAACAGCCTGGCGGTGGAATTCGACACCTACCAGAACGCCTGGGATCCTGATGCCAACCATATCGCCGTGCAGAGCTGCGGCACCGATCCCAACACGCAACACCACGATGCAATTTGTCCCAGTAGCGGCTTGCCCGCAGAGTTGGGGATTGTGACCAGCGCCGGTCTCAACGGAATTCTTCTGGCAGACGGCAACGTCCACACCGCCACTATTGACTACGACGGGAACCAGAACATATTGCGCGTCTTCCTGGACAATGCGGGATCTCCGGTGCTGACCGTGAATGTGAGCCTCTCGAACCTGTTGACCCTCAACGACGGTGCCGCGTGGGTGGGCTTTACGGGCGCAACCGGAGCCTTGACCGAGAACAACGACATTCTCAACTGGACGTTTACTCCGGCGACCACCACAACGACGATCACCCAGACTTTGACGCAGGGAGGGGGTACCCAGACCACGAACTACGTGTTTGGCAGCTACAACCACAAGTTGCAGTACACCAACGCAGATCCCGACGTGGTCACCGTCACCGCCATTCCCATCGGCCGGTCAGACTTTGCTCCGCGCCTGCAGGGCACTCCCTACGGGGGTGATCAGTGCGCCATATACGAAGGCACCGGCGGGCTGTGCGTGGAGTTTGAGGTGACGTGCAACCTTGACGGTGGCTCCTGTGCCGACCTGCAATACGATCTGTTCAACAACTTCAACACGGACGAGACGATCACGGGACCCTGTATGCTGAAGGCCCCGATCGGCACAAGCGACTGGACCAACATCATCGAAGACTTCACCCAGACTCGCAACGATCCCGGATCGCATTCAAGCACGAAAAATTTCTCGGACTTCATTCTAGTCGAGGGGCCGAACGGACAGGGGTGTACCGCGCCTCCCACCATCAGCATCACTTCGCCGGCGGATGGCAGCTTCTGGCCGGCGGGTGGCGGAGTGCCGATGGAGTTTTCCTGCACACCTGACCCGACTGCGCCGAACGTGACCACCAGCTGCACTGGTACCGTGGTTGGGCCGGGATTAAATCAGAACGTTAACAGCGGCGATATCGTGACCTTTAGCGGTACTGGCCCCGCCACCTTGACCGTGAACGCCACCGACTCGGTGCTGAACACCCGCTCAGATTCTTCCAACTTCACCATTGGCCAGGCCCCCCTTATCCTCAGCGGAAACAGTGCGGTCTTCACCGTGGGTACCTTTGGCAGCTTTACGGTCATGACCTCCGGCTTCCCGGCCTCAACCGTTTCGGGAGCTTCCCTACCGGCTTGGCTGTCCGTAGTCAGCAACGGAGACGGAACCGCCACGTTGTCGGGGACCCCGCCTGCCGGGTCGGGAGGAGTCTATGGCATCACTCTGACCGCCCATAACGGCGTCAACCCCGATGCCGTGCAGGGCTTTACCCTGACGGTGAATCAGCCTCCGGCCATCACCAGTGCCGCCAGCGCTACGTTCACAGTGGGAACTCCCGGTAGCTTCATAGTCACCGCAACCGGCTTCCCGGTTCCCGCCCTGACGGAGTCTGGAGCGCTGCCTGCCGGTTTCAGCTTTGCCGACAATCACGATGGCACGGCAACTCTCGGCGGAACCCCCATCGCCAACGGAATTTTCCCCATCACCTTCACCGCCAGCAACGGAGTGGGCAGCGATGCGCTGCAGAGCTTCACGCTTACTGTGAATGGGCCAACCGTCTCCATTTCACCCTCCAGCATCAACTTCGGCACGGTCTACCAGTTCAGTTTGCTGGTGAAGACTGTGACCATCAGCAATACTGGTACAAGCACGCTCTCCATCAACAGCATCTCGATCACCGATAACACCTCAGACGCGGATGACTACACCCTGCTCAGTTTCTGCGGCTCGTCCCTGTCCGTGGGCAACAGTTGTAAGGTCTATGTGGTGTTCTGGGCCGATGATCTGGGTACACGTACCGCCACCCTGAACATCGCCGACAACGCGCTTGGCAGTCCGCAACAGGTCAGCCTGACGGGGAATGTGATCAAGAAAGGAAAATGAAGGACGCGTAAATCGTAGTGATAAATGAAGCCGAGCCTGCGGGCTCGGCTTTTTTTAACGCTTCGCCTGTTCGGCAATGGCGGCAAAATCGGCTCGCTTCATGATGCGGCTGTTCCCCGCCTCTTTCTCGATGTCGTTCAGCAGTTGCAGTGCCCGGCGGTAGTGATCATTGGCAAGAGAGCTGCTGCCACCCGCTCGAAAATCATTCCCCAGTAGGAATTCCGCGCGTACCTGCAGATACTTCAGCCCGAGCCGCTCTGTCTGGGTCAGGGTACGCTCCAGTTCGGTCCGCGCCTGGGGGAGCGCTTTCGTGATAATGAGACCCTCCGCCAAGTCGAGGTGGCAGCGCAGAGATTCGTATTTCAACCCCTGCGACTCCGCCTGCACCGCCAGACTGCGCAAGCTGGCAACGGCGGCGGCCGCGTCGCCCCGTTTGAGGTCATTGCGGGCAAGCGCGTTTCGCGCCAGCAGACTCTGTTCGGCATCCTTCGCCTGGGACGCTGATCGCAGAGCCTGTTCGTAAAAGGAGCGGGCCGCTTTGAAATCGCCTCGGTACGTGGCTACCTCGCCTTCTCCGTAATAAACCTCCGCCATCGTGCTGGGGTTTTTCAGTTGTCGCGCGATGGTAAGGGCCTCATCGAAATATGGCTGCGCCTCGTCTCCGCGGCCCACCTGGGCCAGCGCTTCGCCATATCCGATTAAGGCGGTCGCCATCCAGGCGCTGCTGTCCTTTGCCTCTCGGAAACCCTTGAGCGCGTCCTGGCGCGAGTTCAGGGCCGCGCCGAAGCGTCCTTGATAGGAGAAAACCGTCCCCATGTCGTAAGCGCTCATCGCGGTGCCTCTGCCGTCGCCGCTGTCGCGCCAGAGATCGAGGGCCTTTAGATAATCCTTCAGCGCTTCATCGTACTGCCCTAACTTCGTGTTGGCGACCGCAACATTGCGCACGGTGTCTGCTAGATCGTCGGCGACACCTAACTTTTGCCGCAGCGCCAGCGCCTGCTGGTAGTAGGTCAAAGCATCCTGGTATTGGCTTTTGGAAAGGTATGCTGTGCCGATGTTATTCAGACACAACGCCTGATTGGATTCGTCCTGCAGGTCCCGCTGGATCTGGAGCGACTCCTTGTACAGACTCAGTGCTTGATCCAGCTTCCCCCGGTCCGAATAGAGATTGGCAAGGTCGATCAGGGTATTGCCGATGCCGCCCTTGTCGCCGATCTCCCGGCGAATCTTGAGGGCTTCGTTATAGCTCTTGTCTGCCGCATCGGGCTGTCCCAGCATCACTTGGGCGGTGGCTATTTCGTTCAGACTGCCCGCAATGCCCCTACGGTCGCCGATGGCCCGCTTGATCTCCATCGAGTCCTGATAATTGCGAAGCGCGTCCTGGGGCCGGTCCATCAGACGGTAGGCCACACCTTTGGCCTGCAGAATAGCGGCTTTCGCCTCCTGGTTGTCCAGCTGGACGGAAAGGTCATAGGCGCGATTGAGGTAATTCAGGCCAGCTTCCGGCTTGCCCGCCTTAATCTCGACCCGTCCGCTGCCGAGCAGAGCATCCACATACTTCGGATCTTGCTCGAGCACCTTGGCATAATGCTCCCGCGCTTTGTCAAAATCGCTGGCCGCCTCGTAGGCCTGTGCCAGTGCGAACTGAATGTCCGGGTCATACGGCGAAGCTTTGGCAAGATTCTCGTAAGCGTCGATGGCTTTTTGGTTATCGTTAGTGATGCGAGCGTTACTGGCCTCGATCAGGTATCGCTCAGCAGCCGGAAGTTGCTGGCCCAGGTCCACCGCCTGCCGCGAGTAGCGTTCCGCCTCGTTGTCATAGCCCAGATTGGCATAGGTCTGCGCCAATCGCGCAAAGGCGAGAGCAAACTGCGGGTCTGCCTGTGTCGCCGCCTCAAACTTCTTCTGGGCCTCCAGGTTATTGCCCTGGCGCACCAGTTCCAGACCCTGGTTGTAATTCCGCAGCGCGTCGATGGAGGTCGAACTCGGCCGGAATGCCTGAGCCTGCAGCTCTCTGATGACGTCTTGCGAGAGTGACAGGTTTTGACGGATCTGTTGGGCCAGTCGATCCACTGCCGGCAACAGATCTTTATCCGAGGAACTCTCCTCCCTGAGGGTTTGATTGCGTCCCTGTTTCAGGTCTCGAAGCGTGGCCTCGATGCGCACATGGTCCCCGGCTTTCGTGTACTGTCCGAACACCAGGATTTGGGAGTTCGTGAATTCAGAAAGCTGCCTCAGATTTCGCGGATCAGTCTCCGCATCCGGACTGATGTGGAGGTCCTTCATCACTTGGTGCAGGTGGTCTGCAGACACGATGCGCAGCTTGGAGGAGCGCCCAATATCAGTGGTTAGCATGTCTGCCAGGCTGGAGCCGAGCCAGTCTAGGCTCGTGTCTCCGGACACATTAGAGAACGGCAGAATCGCCAGCGAGACTGCGGCTGGCTTGGCGGTCGTGCCTCCCGGCGTTCCCCTGAGTTTCCCGCGCAGCATCCAGCCGCCGACAGCCAGCACGACTAGCGCCGCTCCCGCCGCAATCCACTTCCAGCGTCGCCAGGTCCTGGGTGGCGAAATCTCTGGGATCACTTGCCCCAGCCCGGATGCGGAGACAGGCCGATTGCTCAGCCAGGCGTCCAGATCAGCCAGAATCTCCTGCGCCGTCTGATAACGCTGGTTGAGGTCACGCTCCAGGCACTTGCCGACGATGTCGCTCAAACCCTTGGGAATGGAGGGGTCCAGCTCGGCTGCCGGTATCGCGCGTTCCTGGCTGCGTTTGATCAGGCTGGCCACCGCGGTATCTGCCTTGAACGGCATCTTTCCGGTCAGCAGCTCGTAGAAAATAAGCCCCACGCTGAAAATGTCGGAACGCTGATCTAACTCCTGACCCAGCGCCTGCTCCGGCGACATGTACTCCATCGTCCCCACCAGCGCCCCGGTCTGCGTCATGCCTTCGAATCCGACCGAGCGTGCCAGGCCGAAATCCATCACCACAATGCGCCCTTGCTGGTCCCGCATAATGTTTTGCGGCTTCAGATCGCGGTGAATCACCCCCACGCTGTGCGCCGCTTCCAGAGCAAGGCACACTTGACGCATGAGATCGACCGCCTCTCGTGGGGAGAACTTGCCGCGCTCGAGGAGAAGATGACGCAGGTCTCCCCCCTCGATGAACTCCATGGTGATGAACTTGATGCCCTCGGCCTCGCTCAGATCGTAGCTGCGGACTACGTTCCTGTGCGTGACTTGGTGCGCCAGCCGCAGCTCCTGTTTGAAGCGGGCGAGAATGGCGCGACTGGCCGCCAATTCCGGACGAATCACCTTCAACGCTACGAAGCGCTCCAGTTCGCGGTCTTTTGCTTTGTATACCGCTCCCATGCCGCCTTCGCCCAGCAGTTGCAGAATTTCGTAGCGGCCACCTAGAACATCGCCAGGGTGCAATACTGCGGCACTCGCCACAAGGTCGGGGAGAGCGCGCCCGGCAGAAGGCGGGCGCTTGGGCAAGTCAGCTGATGTGGGGGGAGCATCGACGAGCGTGGCCTCAGGATCATGAGGCCGGGAGTCGGGGTCCGCCATGGTGGCCCCGTCCGGGTCCAGCGGAGCATTGCTGGAAGAACTTTCACCCTTTACAGGGGCCCGCAGGCCTGGCGAGCCGGCTGTAGGCCGGGATTTGGGGTCTTCCATAGAATCACCCTTTTCGGAGGACACGCCTGCGTGAGCGGAGCCGCTCAACCCCACGGCGGCTCCCAAAAGCAGAGTATATACGGCTTGGACATGCCCTGCACCTGGTCGGTATCGGCCGCGATCCCTGGGGATGGAATTTGAGTACGAGACGATGCTCGTTCGCCCGATGTTCGGGACAAGACTTTCACCGAGGCCGCGCTAGCGCGACCGGTTAGTCTCCCTCTCCTTGGTTTCAGTCCCGAGTGCTAAGCGTTCGGTCAGCAACCACGGGGACTTGTCGGGGGGCATTCATGACCCCACGAAGTGGTCGCTAAGACCGCGTTGGGTATCAGCCTTGATGAGCACCCCCGATGGCGCTAGGGAAGCAGGGGCGTGCTTTCAAGTCCACGCCCGCGCGACGGAACGGCGCAGCAGGGATTCTCCACGCATCCACAGCACCATACAGTGCGTTCATTGGTATCGGAACCCTGAACCTTGTCCGGAAGAACCTGGACGAGCGACTCGCACCCTTCTTCCCTTCCGTGCCGCGCTCCATGCCCCGGTTAGTCCGCGAGCGAGGTGCGTGCTCGGAAATCGCGTGCGCGCCAGCTCTCCCAAATGGTGAGGATTCAGTTGCGAGTGTGTCTCGACTCTTGAGAAAGTCCCCGATTGGAAAGGCCGGGAACCAGAGCACCCGTCTGGACAACGTCGGAAGGGCTGGCCTCCCAGCGCATGTTCTGTTGATGCCAAGCCACAGCCTTGCGGGACATTCTCAACACGTCTCGCTCGCACAGCACGGCGTGCAACTGCTCCCCGTCTAGCTGTTCGACCACTGCGATGCCACGACCGAGGACAGCGATGCGATCGCCGTGCTTGAGAGTCTTTTCCCGGTTGCGACGTGCGTACCATTCCTTGCCTCTGCTCATTAGGAAATCGAGCCCAGCCGCCTCTAGCCCCCGTTTTCTTCCCCAAAGGGGAATGCTTCCGCCATCGCAGGCGACGAAGATGTCGCGGCGGTAGGGCACCAGAGATTGGAGCCGCAAGTCGATTTCTGCGAGAGTGACTGGGAAGGCTTCAAGCGGCAGATATAAGCTTCTTGGATAGGCTAATTGTGAGCGGAATCCATGCTCGTGTTCCACAGTCAATCCCCAGAGGAAAACTTGACCACGGACACCGCAATTCCAGAATCGGGTGCTACGCAGAAGCTCGAGGCTCTTGCTACCGTACACGCCGCATTGGCAATCCGCTTGCGGGGCGTCGTGCGAAACATGTCTTGAACCAACGTGGACCGTTCTTCGGGGTAGAGCCCTGCAACGTGCCGCCAGCGGTTGTCCGGGAATCCACGGCTCGCCGTTGAGTGACTTGAGACCAGCGGCATCCCACTGCCAAAGGCGGTAGGCAACGATGGGCGTGATACAGTCTGGAATCCTCACTGCGTAGCTAGCTCCGTCTCATGCTCCGGTTGCGCCGCATCCGACTGCGGCTTCTCTTCTTGCGGTTTTTCAACGGGAAGCTCCAGCGGCTCTACGACAAGCGTGCGGAGTGGTGTCCCGATCTGCATTCGCCCACCTCCTTTTCGGAATCCTGCCTTGCTGGGTAGCAGACCTGCCGGGCGTGCACAGCGGCTCCTCGCCGGTTGAATGTCTGCTCACAGACCAAACACCTGCGCCCATTCCGACCGACTACCTCGAACGCCTTTCCAACCGTGTCCTTTGCGGGCATGCATTTCGTCAGGGGCTTAACCGCTTCTTTGGTCGCTGGGGGAAGACTGGCGATCCCTCTCAGCCAATTGTCCTCATCTTAAGTATACGGAGCGACCGGACCGAATGGCCACCAGTAAGCCATTGTTACTCAAAGGCTTGTGAGTGGCCAAACCTGTCGCTTGCTCCGTATACTTGAGAATAGAGGGATAAGTTACTTATGCTAGAGAAGCGCTTCATTCGAGACGGGAATCGTCGCATTATTGCATCGGTCACGAACGGCTACAGCGACACATCTGCAATCGTTCGTGA
>DATKLE010000124.1:0-2786 GCA_035542575.1 Terriglobales bacterium
GCAGCCATTATAGCGGCCGCGCCCGGACCACGCTTCGAGTAGTCGCTTCGGTTAAGTAACTTCCATAACTATCAGGGGTCATGCTCATATCTCAGGTACAGGGTTTTCCCTTAATATTTTGTATTCATTTACCGCGTTGAACCCCGATAAAATAGGGCCTTCCAACAAGGGGCTGGACAAAAGTCCACGTTTCGTTTAGAGGATGATTTGTTTCTCAAGTCCCTCAACCCGGTCCGCCGCATCCGAGAACTGGTGCAGGAGCTACGCCGTACGCGTGAGGAACGCGACCAAGCCCGCCGACGAAACGAGCAGTTGGAGAAAGAGAATCAGCAACTCCAGGAGGAAATCAAGAGGCTGCGCAAGGACCTGGAAGCCGCGCAACGTGCCACCCGACGCCAAGCCGCCCCGTTCTCCCGTGGTCTTCCCAAGAGTCACCCTAAAGCTCCCGGGCGTAAGTCTGGTACGGCCTATGGCCCGCACCACCAGCGGCCGATCCCGGATCGTATCGACGAAGAGATCACCGTATCGGCGCCAGCGCAGTGCCCGGCCTGCGGTGGGCCGCTGACGGTGGAACGGGTGGAGTCGCACTACCAGGAAGAGATTGTGCGCCGCACATGGGTGCGCCGCTTTCACATTCCGGTGTGCCGGTGTGCGCTGTGCGATCAGAGGGTGCAAGGGCGCCACCCGCTGCCAACCTCCGCTGCCCTCGGGGCGGCGGCGGTGCAGGTGGGACCGGAGGCGGTGACACTGGGAGTGCTGATGCACAAATCCCTGGGGTTGCCGCACGCCGATGGAGCGGCCATCCTGCAGCAAGGATTTGGATTAACGATGAGCCGGGGAGGGATTTGCCGGGCCATCCAACGGGTGGCGCGCAAAGCCGAAGCCACTTGGCACGCTCTGCGGGATGCGGCGCAGCGCAGTGCGCTGGCGCATAGGGACGAGACCGGCTGGAAGGTGGAGGCGCAGTTGCGCTGGCTGTGGGCGGTAGTGACCGAACAGGTTACCTTCTGCGAGATTCTACCGGGGCGCGGGTTTGCCGAGGCGGCGGGAATTCTGGGAGCCGCGTACGCAGGCTGGTTAATCCACGACGGTGGGGCGGTGTACTACAAGTTCTTGAAGGCGGCGCATCCAAGTTGTGTGGCGCACTTGATCCGCCGCTGCCGGGATATGGCGGAGGTGGCGACCCCGGCGGTGGCCGGCTTCGCGTTAGCTGTGAAGCACCTGTTGGAGGAAGGGCTGGCCTTGCGGGACCGCTATCTGGAGCAGCAGATCTCGCTGCGGGGGTTGTGGACAGCCACCGGCCGGCTGGAAGCCAAACTGGATCGCCTGCTGGCGCGTACGTATCGGGATCCGGCGAATCGCCGGTTGGCCAAGCATTTGCGCCATGAGCGGCCATATTTATTCACCTTTCTGTACTGTCCGGGCTTGGTGGATGCCACCAACAACCTGGGCGAGCGCGTGATGCGCATGCTGGTGGTCATCCGCAAAAACTGGGGCGGCCACCGGACCGAGAGCGGAGCGCGGGCGCAGGCCATTCTCACCAGCGTGTTGTGCACCGCGCGGCAGCAGGACAAAGACGTCTTTGAATTATTGACCGATCTGCTGCGATCCCGGCAACCGAAGCTGCTCGACATCGTGCCGGCAGAGGCTGGGGCCGTGGCGGAATCCACTGGGGTGGATGCGGCCGCTTCCAAGGGGCTGGTAGTGGGAGCTCTCCCCGCCTGCGCCGATATCCCGCTGTTGCCGGCCTTGCTGACACCACCCGTAAATCCCTGCCTGTGCAGTTCCGCCTGAGGTCCTGCCAGGAATGCAATTTTCGAGGTGACGTCTTGTGGGCGGAGGTTCACGGTGCAGGAAGTGGAGCTGATGCGCGTGGTGGCGCGGGACTATGCCGGCCTGGGAGTGACCGAGATCGCTCGCACGATCTGCGAGCTGTTGGAGTGGACACGGCCCAACGGCGGACTGAAGAATCACGAATGCCGGCAACTGCTGGAGCGTCTCGCAGCCGAAGGAGTGCTGACGCTTCCGGCTCTCCGCAACGGGGGAGGGCGCGGGCCTCGGCGAGTGAATCTATCACAACAGCACTCCGAACCTGAGCCAGTCGAGTGCGCGGCCAGGGAATGCGAACCGCTGGAGTTGGTCTTGGTGGAAGGGGAAGGGGAGAGCCGTAGGTGGCGCGAGCACATGGAACGCTATCACTACCTGGGATGCCGCGTGCCGTTCGGGGCGAACTTGCGCTACTGGGTGCGCAACCGCGATCGGGAACTGACATGTCTGCTCTGGACCTCGCCAGCTGGGAAGATGCAGGCGCGAGACGCTTGGATTGGATGGAGTGAGGAGCAGCGGAAGCGCAACCTGCAATGGATCGTCCACAACGGACGGTTTCTGATCTTGCCGTGGGTGCGAGTCAAAGGGTTGGCGAGCAAGATCCTGGCGTTAAGCGCCCGGCAAATGCCGCACGACTGGCAAACCCGATATGGGTATCGTCCCCTGCTGCTGGAAACGCTGGTAGACCCCCAGCGCTTTCGCGGAACCTGCTACCGGGCCGCCAACTGGCTCCATGTTGGGCAGACCGCCGGGCGCGGACGCATGGATCGGGAACACCAGAACCACGGTCAGGCTGTCAAAGATGTTTACGTGTATCCGCTGGTTCGCGATGTCAGGGATCGCCTATGCGGCGATCCTACCCGGTAAACAAATACCGCAGATCTTTGTCCTGAGTCTCTTCGACTCGGGTTTGTTCGGGGGGGTATTGCACCGCTGCCTTCTCGGTGGCTGGCGGGAGG
>DATKLE010000125.1:0-3233 GCA_035542575.1 Terriglobales bacterium
GCTCCCACACGAACGAAGCACACTAAACACCGATTTGGACGAGGCAGCGCGCTCACCCTCGAATGAAATCCAAGAGACGCTCTTTAGAAGTGCCTTCATAGTAGGACGTGTCACGAGGAAAGAGAGTACTCGCTTTCCATCAACATCTGCGATTTCAGGCTTGAATACGTTGCTGTATTGTCCGCAGTTCCATGGAATCTTCATGTGATAGGATGAAGGATCATTTTCCACCCCCCTCGCCCACCCCAATCGCTGGGCGAGGGCGGTCGAGGGGGGTGGAAAATGATGTTGTGGGTTGTGGTTGAAGATGACCGGGGATTCGTGACATGGGAAGAAAAACGAGTTTGAACGTGGATCAACTGTATGAAGCCGTGATGTCCTTGCTGCGGCGGGAGGAGCCTGGCGCCAAGATTGCCCGGCGTTTTGGAATCTCCGAACCGACCTTGTACCGCTATCGCGATTTGTTCCTGGAGGCCGGCAAGGCCGGTCTGGCCGGCGGCAATGGCCAGAGCGATCACCAGCGCCGCGAAGTGCAGGATCTGGAAAAGCAGCTTGCCCAGCGCGACCAGGTGATCGGCGAGATCACCATCGCCAATCGCATTTTAAAAAAACTTTCGGGCCAGTGCCCCTGAATGATCAGGCCCGTAAACTGGTCCGCGGAGAACTCAAGGAACACCCTGACGCCAGACTGACCAATCTCCTGCAATGCCTGAGCATCCAGACATCCAGCTGGTATCACACCGCCAAGCCGCCCGAGCAGCGCCAGCGGCCCGGTCCGCCGCCGCGTGCCCTGCCCGACGGCCTGGAGCAGGTCATCGTGGACATGGCCATGACCAACCCGTGGTACGGCTACAAACGCATCGCGGTGATGTGCCGCCGGGCCGGTCATGGTGTCACCAATCGCCAGTGTTATCAGGTCATGAAGCAACACGATCTGCTGCAGAAGCCCAGGGCCCGCGAGGCCGAACTGTACCAGGCGGCCAGGCTCTTCGAGCTGCTGCCCAAGGGCCCCAACGAGCTGTGGCAGATGGATGTGACCTACATCCACATCCCCGGCTACGGCTGGTGGTATGCGGTCACGGTGATCGATTACTACTCGCGTTACCTGCTGGCCGCGCATCTGACCGCCAGCTACAGCGCCATGGCCGCGACCGATGCACTGAGAATCGCCAGAGCCGAAGCGGAACGACTGAGCGGCCCGCTGACCAAGCCGCCGTTCCTGGTGACCGACAATGGCTCGACTTTTATTGCCAAGCGTTTCATCGAGTTCACCCGCGAGGATTACTGCCAGGTGCGGATCCGCTACCGCACGCCGACGCAGCTGGGTCTGCTGGAGCGGTTCCACCGCACGCTGAAGGACGAAGAGGTGTACTGGCGGATGTACGACCATCCGGGGCACGCCCGGGAATGCCTGGCCGAGTTCCGCGAGCGCTACAACACGCGGCGCCCGCACTGGGCCCTGGTGCCCGAGACCGGCGGCGATCCGGTCACGCCGGAGGATGTGTATTTGAAGCGAATCACGCCGCAACTGCCCCGCTGGCAAGGCTGGGCCAAGGCGGCCAAGGAGAAATTGGATCAACTCACCGCCGCAGCGTAGCGGTCGAAAAGACTATCACAAAAGGTCATCGGAAAATTCCAGTTGAACTGCGAGCCAAGACATATTGAATCCTGTATAGACAAATGACCTTCCCCCCGGGTTTACTCCAGTTTCTATGTTAGTCCAACACCTCTCGAAGCACACGCCGTGGGCGGGCGGAGCGGAGCGAGGGAACCGAGCGGAGCGGAGCCTGCCCACGGCGGCGCGACCATTCGGGCCTCCGGGGCCGGCGGCCGATAGCCCAGGGCACTGTGCGGCCGGACCGTGTTGTAGTGGACTCGCCAACGTTCGATCAGGACTTTCGCTTCCTGCAAAGTGTAGAAGATCTCTCCGTTCAGCAGTTCATCACTCAGCTTACCGTTGAAGGATTCCACGTACCCGTTCTCCCACGGACTGCCCGGCTCGATGAACAGCGTCTTCACGCCGACCCGACCCAGCCAGTCCCGCACCACCTTCGCCGTGAACTCCGGGCCATTATCACTGCGTAGATGCTCCGGCACCCCACGCGTCGCAAACAACCAGGACAGCCGCTCCAGCACATCATCCGATCTCAGGTGCCTGCCCACATCAATCGCCAGGCACTCCCGGGTGTACTCATCCACCAGTGTCAGCATCCGGAACGGCCGGCCATCGTGCGTCCATGCAGCCACAAAGTCATAGGCCCAGACGTGATCCCTGTGCTCCGGGCGAAGCCGAATGCACGAACCGTCGTTCAACCACAAACGACCGCGTCGGGGCTGCTTCTTCGGCACCTTCAGCCCCTCGGCCTTCCAGATCCGCTCGATGCGCTTGTGATTGACCTGCATCCCTTCGTTCCTGATCAATCCCGTGATCCGCGGCGTCCCATAGCGCCCGTACACCGCCGCCAGCTCAATGATCCGCTGGGTCAGCTGGTCCTCATCCTCGCGAACCGATGGAAGAAAACGCTGCGTCGCGCGAGACTGACCCAGCACCTTGCATGCCCGCCTCTCGGAAACGCCCAGCTGATCCATGGCTTCCTGGACCGCCTGGCGCTTCCGTTGCGGGCTCAGAAGTTTGGGCGGGCGGCCTCCCGCAGAATCGCCTTGTCCAGTTCCGCATCCGCCACCAGCCGCTTGAGCCGGGCATTCTCACGCTCCAGCTCCTTCAGCCGCTTGGCCTGGTCGGTTTTGAGGCCGCCGTACTCCTTCCGCCAACGATAATACGTCTGCTCCGTCACGCCGATCTGCTTGCACGCATGGGCCACCGTCCGACCCTGCGCGATCAGTACATCGGCCTCTCGAAGCTTATTGACAATCTCCTCGGGCTTGAAGCGCTTCCTGCTCATGACCTTTCCTCCATGATCCAGGCCCGAATACTAACTCAGGACCTGGATCAGTTTCTGGGGGGAAGGTCAAATCATTGAATCCGGCGGTCATGCTGCCTCCGTAATGGACGGAGAGGACTGGCCCAATCACCCAAACCCTGATAGAATTCGGCGAAAGCGCTCCGCGCTCTCTGGTTAACAGTTTAATTCCGACATCGGAGGTCGAGAGAGCGCGTTCAAGACGGTATCGTTCGGGGACGATGAGATGCCGCCTTCGAAATAGGCCGGTGCGTCAGCGGCGGGATTCGGCGATGATTGGTTACCGCGCTGCGTGAAACCTGATCCAGTTGC
>DATKLE010000126.1:0-9904 GCA_035542575.1 Terriglobales bacterium
GCCGCCGCGAATTGCGTGAGCCTTGCGGTGAAGTCCATCGGAAAGCCGGATGCTCGAAACGGGCACGTCCGGTTTGATGAGCGGGGATGAGAAACGGGGCGACGTTTCGGCGTCAGCACCCGCGCTCGTCCTCGACTCTACGATGGGTTGGGGAGGGCACGGCTTTAGCCGTGCCGCCCAGATCCACAAAAGACGCGGGCTTTAGCCCCTGAGGGAATGTTGCCCGCGCGGAGAACGCGATCCTCTAGCACGCGGTTTCCCTTGTGCCCTCCGCGAACCCTCTGCGCGCTCGGCGGTTCAAGGCTCTTTGCCGCATCCGCGGGTAACGAAGAGTTCGCCGCCACACCGCCACTCCCGGTTCCCGATTGACTTCGTCCGACTTTTTTGACACACTGCCGCCGTCTTCACGCGAGGCTCGGCGTCGTGATGATCCCGTCTTTTCCCTGTCGTGTTGCGCCCAACACTCTGGCGCAGGCGGCTGACCTGGTCAACACCGGCAAGCTCGAATCTGGTCTGTGATCCCACCCAACCGGTCCCTGTCCAAGCCTCGGTGATGGCCGCCGTATCCCACTGTTTTGCGTGACTTAGCGCACAGACACGGTCGGCGGCAGCGGCCTATAGTTTGAAATCTCTCGGAACGCAGTCGCGAAAGGAGCTGCCATGAGATTCTTCCAGAGTGCTGCGATATGCCTTCTGATGATCCTTGTCGGCGCCACATGCCTTTTGGCGCAAACCCAGCAGGGCCGCATCGTCGGCCGGGTCACAGATTCCACTGGTGCCGTCGTCGTCAGCGCCACCGTCACCATCCAGAACACGGAGACCGGCATCAAACGGGTTCTGCAAACCAGCTCTTCCGGCGACTACTTTGCGCCCAACCTGAGCCCCGGTCCTTATTCCGTCACCGTCGAAGCGCCCAGCTTTAAAACGGTGCAGCGCAAGGGCATCCGCTTAGAAGTGGCGACAGATGTTCGTATTGATGTCGAACTCAGGCCCGGCGCGGTTTCCGAGGTCATGGAGGTCAGCGGCGCCGCACCGCTGGTGGACACGGTCACAGACACGCTTGGTGGCACCATCACCAACAAGGCCATCAACGAACTGCCCCTGCAAGGACGGGACTTCCAGAACCTATTGGAGTTGCGTCCCGGCGTCCAGCGCACGCCCGGCGGAGGTTTTCATACCGTTACCTCCAACGGCAACCGCCTGGAAGATAACAACTATATGGTGGATGGCACCGACGACAACGACCTCTATTACGGCGAAACCGTGATCAATGATGCGGGAGTGGCAGGCACTCCTGCCAGTCATCTGCCTCTGGATGCGATTCAGGAGTTCAACACCCAGGAGAACCAGTCGGCGGACTACGGCTGGAAACCCGGAGCCGTAATCAACATCGGCTTGAAATCCGGAACCAACGATTTTCACGGCACGGCGTACTACTTCCATCGCAACAGTGCTTTTGATGCCAGAAACTACTTCAACCCTGCCCCCCAACCGGTCTCCGATCTGCTGCTGCACGAGTTTGGGGCTTCCGCCGGGGGACCGATCATCAAGGACAAGTGGTTCATCTTTGGCAACTACGAGGGGGTCAGGCACAAAGTCGGAAATCCATACGACGTGAACAGTCCGGTCACGGCATCCATCGGAGACCCGTCAGTGAGCATACCCGACGCCATGGCGGCTGCCGGCTGTCCTGCGCTGTGCAGTCCGGTCAGCATGCAGTTGACGCAGCTGTTCCTGCCCAACCCGGGTTCGACGGTCTCGTCGAGCGATCCTTCTTTGATCAATTTCAACTTCAATAACCAGAACCGGGAAGACAATTTTGTCGTCAAGTCAGACTACCGCTTGAACGACAAGAACTTGATCACCGGCCGCTTCTTTTACGCGAACAGTCTGCAGTCGGAGGAAGACACTGCACCCATTCGCCCCGACTGGCTGTCGATCGCCAATACCAAGGTGCAGGTCATGGGCGCAAACTGGACGTGGACTCCGAATTCCAGTTGGGTGAACGAATTGCGTTTCGGGTACAACCACTACTGGCAGAACGATAACGTCGGCGACTACAAGACGAGCGCCGCCGACTACGGTCTGAATACCGGCGTGACCGACTCCCGGCTCTTTGGGTTTCCCCTGATCGACATCGGACCGGTGATCGAAATGGGAGGCAACTCAAGCTGGCCTTTGTTTACGGCTCCGACCTATACGTATCAGGTTGTGGACAATGTGTCTTTCACCAAGGGACGGCACAATTTCCGGTTTGGCGGCGAGTTTCGCCACGGTGGGACGGATCTGTTCCGCGCCCGCAGGGGACGAGGAGTCATCATTTTTGATGATACTTTCGACGACGAAGGCAACGTGGTGAGCCCCGCGCTGGTGAACTTCCTGCAAGGTAATTTTGGCGACGAGGGGTACGCAAGAATCCTTACGGGCGACATACCTCGTTCCATCACCATGAATTCGTTCGGCGCGTTCCTGACCGACGACTGGAGGATTCTGCCTAGACTCACGCTCAGCTTGGGCCTTCGCTATGACCTGTCGCTTCCCATTAAGGATTCCAGAAACCTGATCGCCAACTTCATTCCGAGCATGGGTGGGCTGATCCAGGTGGGCAAGGGGATTGATGCGCCTTATGTGACCGACCGGAACAATTTTTCGCCCCGTCTCGGCGTGGCGTGGGATGTCTTTGGAACCGGAAAAACCGTCCTGCGCGCAGGCGGAGCCCTGATTTATGAACAGCCGACAATCCGGGAATTCATTGACCGCGGAGGCTTGAATGAAAACCCCAGCGGATTGCCCGGAGTCACCCCAGGGAATGGCACCATCCAGTTGGTCACCCGCGAAATCGATGACCCGGTAGCCCTCAGCCAGGCGTGGCTGGCAGGGACTCCGCTTTTTGCTGGTGCCTTGTCGATCCCCTGCGACCAGGACAACCCGTGCGACGTATTCGGGGTGAAGCCCCATCTGGCGACGCCTTATGTCATGTCGTGGAACTTCAACCTGCAACAGGAGCTCACCAAGACCACGGTCCTGCAGGCTGCCTACGTCGCCAATCGGGGGGTGAAGCTGTACAGCCATCGCGACATTAATCAGACCATCGGGCCGTTAAGTTCCGACTGCTACTTCAACGATGATGATAGCTACCATGGTTGCCGCCAGGACTTCCGGCCCTTCGTAATCAACTGCACGACCGGTGCGGGACCCTGCCTGCCCTGGGTGGGGTATGGGAACCTCCTGGAGAATCTAGGCAACTCCATCTATCACGCCTTGCAGATCACCGTCACGCAAAAGGCTTATCACGGCCTCAATTTCCTCGCCGGATATACGTGGTCTCACGCCATCGACAACGGTACCAGCAACCGCGGCGGCTATCCCCAGGACAGCACCCACTTCAACGCCGAGCGCGGTAATGGAGACTACGACCTGCGCCACCACTTCACATTCTCGATCACCTATGACCTACCCAACTGGAAAACGCCGCTCCAATTGGGCGAGGGATGGCAGGTGACCAGCATCGTGAACCTACAGAGTGGCTTGCCCTACACGTTGTATGATTCGTTTGACGACATCAGCTTTACGGGAGAGTTCCTGGATCGCTGGAACTTCTTCGGGAACCCTGACGACATTCACTGGGGAAAAACCCAGCAGATCAAATATGTGTACCCAGGGTCGTCCAATCCGCTCTGCGCCGCTCATGCCTCCGCGGACCAACTTGATACCTACGGCTGCTTCGTTGCCGGTCACACCGTCATCACGCCCCCGAAAAATGGTACCTTCGGAAATCAAGGACGCAATCTCTTCCGGGGACCGACCTTTACCAACTGGGACATGTCTATCACGAAGAAGTGGAGGCTCTCGGAGAGGGTGAACCTGCAGCTTCGTGGAGAGTTCTTCAACATCTTGAACCACCCTAATTTCGACTGGTACACCTTGCCCGTCGACCTTTCGGACCCGGTGTACGGTACTAACGATCTGGCTGTGGTTCACACCACACCGGACGTGGGCGCGTCCAACCCCGTGGTTGGCTCCGGCGGCTCGCGTCACATCCAGTTGGGCGTCAAGCTGATCTGGTAGGGAACAATACGAAAAGCCCCGGCGGAAGCCGGGGCTTTTCTCGTGCGAGTCGATTCGAGCTATTCCTTGTACAGCCACCCTGCCACCAGCGTGGCCAGGATCGCCCCTACCCACATCTCCAGCATCCAGCCCAGGGGGAACATACGGTCAATCGGCGCCCAGGTGGCGGTGCCGAAGTTGGTGGGAAAGCCGGACGCGAAGCCCACCAGAAATCCCACCTTCAGCGCCGTGCCCGGCCCCGGGCCCAGCGTCTGCCGCACCCAGGCATACAGGTGCGCCAAAATGATCGCCAGGACGAACAGCAGCACGATCCACTGCACCTGAAACGCCGGATAGCGCGGCTCCTTCAGGAACTGCCCGGCGCTTTGCGCCGCCTGATAGCGTCCCATGCCAACGATCAGAAACTGATCGGCGATGCTCCAGATGTTCCACACCACTCCCCCGACCAGGCCACCCAGAAAAACACGCCCGCGATTTACGCCCATGGATCACCTCCAAGGTGAAGTAAGAAGAAAACGGGAAAAAAGAGGATGGCGGGAGTCTACCACTCAGGCAAGTTCCGAGGGTGCGACCAAGTTCTGGTTTCTGGCCTGATGATCCCCGCTCTTCCCAATTGCCGCGGAGGCGAGATTTGCTCTGAAACGGCAAATCGGCTTTTCCACAGCTGTTGCCTGAGCTCAACCCCAAAGCGAAGAAAAGACGAAACTTAGCCGCGCGACCCAAGTTTCTAAACCCTACCTATTGTGGTCACCCGCCCGGTTAACCACAACTTCTCGCGCTTTTCATCTTGAGACAAACCACCCTCGTGTGACCTACAACTTTCTTGTTGACAACAAACGATTTAGTCGTAGGATGTGGGAAGAAGTGGAAGAAAGTGGTTGCTTCGGTAGCGGTAGTGGGCAGCGGTGACTTGGCGAGAGGCGCCAGTGGAATTTAAGACTGACACCCCCAAATTCAGCCCAGATAAGCCGAAAACGACCGACATTTTGACCGCTTTTACCTCCCTCGTTGCTGTTGCGGTAGCTGCCAAGCAGTCTGGGGCTCCTTTATGGGGCCATACACATGTTTCGCGGCAATCATCCAACTCGCGTCGACGAAAAAGGACGGTTGAAGGTCCCCGCCGAATTCAAGCGGGTCATCGACGAGAAGTATGGCTCGCAATTTTACATCACCAGCCTGGATGGCAAGGTTGCTCAAGTGTATCCCTTCGAGGAGTGGGAGCGGATCGAGCAGAAGCTGGCCGGGCTTTCAACCTTCAATCCTACGAAGAAGAAGTTCCTGGACCGGGTGAACTACTACGGCCAGATGGTGGAAATGGATGGGCAGGGGCGGTTGCTGATGCCGCAACTGTTGCGGGACGCGGCGGAGATCAAGGGCGAAGTGGCAGTCACGGGCAATCTGACCCACCTGCTGGTTCGCAACCTGGATGCTTACCGCAAGGAAATCGAAGAGCAACCGTTCACTGCTGAGGATGAGAAGACGCTCGACGATCTGGGCATCTAGTGGGCGAGGGTTCAATCGACACCCCTCAGGGGGTTGGGCATGGCGGCAGGCAAGTTGGCCATGTGCCGGTTCTTTTAAAAGAAGCGATCGACTTTTTGGCTATCCGACGCGGCGGGACCTATATCGACGCCACCGTGGGCCTTGGCGGGCACAGCTTAGAAATCGCAAAACGCCTCGGCGCACCGGGTCATTTGATTGGGCTCGATAAGGACCCCGCAGCATTAAACATCGCGCGGGAGAGATTAGTCATTGGTCGTTCGTCGTTAGTCGTTGGCGAAGATTCAAGCCAACGACCAGCGACCAACGACCAACGACTGACCGGCTGGCCCGAGATCACGCTGCTGCACCGGTCGTTTGCAGAAATTGCCAACGACCAACGGCCAGCCACCCTCGACGGTTTGCTGGCCGATCTCGGCGTAAGCAGTCTGCAGCTGGCCGACGCCGCGCGAGGCTTCAGTTTTCAGGCGGATGGACCGCTCGACATGCGGATGGACCCGCAAGCCGAGCTGACCGCCGAACAAGTGGTAAACCAGTTCGACGAGCGTGAGCTTGCCGACCTGATTTACGAATTCGGTGAGGAAAGGAGGTCGCGGAGAATCGCCAGAGCCATTGTCCGGTCGCGGCCGATACGAACTACCGCACAGCTTGCGGATGTGATATCTGCCGCGGCCCGGCCAATGAAACCCGAGCGTATTCATCCCGCGACGCGCACCTTTCAGGCTCTCCGAATCTTCGTAAACCGCGAACTGGACGATCTGCGGGCGCTGCTCGAAGCAGCCCCGCGGCTGCTGAAACCGGGCGGACGGCTGGTGATCATCAGCTTCCACTCGCTGGAGGACCGCATCGTGAAAGATGCCCTCCGCGATGGAGTGAAGCAAGGCCACTACCGCCTGCTGACGAAAAAGCCGGTGACCGCAACCGAGGAAGAAGTCGATCGCAACCCGCGGTCGCGCAGCGCGAAGTTACGCGCCGCCGAAAAGCTGTAGCGCCGGCGTCTCGCCGGCCACGATGCAGCAGACCGCGCAGGTCATCAGGCTTTGGCCTCGGAGAAACTGCCGAGGCGCCCGGCACACTCAGGGAAGGCGTGCCGGGCAAGGCATCTCGAGCTCTGTGGTAGAGCTCAACGCAGTACGGAGGTTGTGATGTACACGGGCACATTGATTAGCGATCTGATCAGCACAGTGGAGCGCGCCGAACAGCGCACTCGCCAGGCCGCCGAGGCCGCCGAACTGGAACTCTGGTACGCGGCGTCGCACGAACTCGCTCCAGTCGAACCCAATCTCGTCGGGGTGGCCTAAATGTCGGCGGCTGCGGCTGCAGTTCAAGGCGCGGTTCCCGCTCGCCGGCGCCGGCCCTGCTGGACCGGTACACCGGAAATCTATTTTGCCAAGCCGATTGACAACTCCCGCCTGGTGAAGCTCGAAGATCCCCGCCGCAGCCGCGAAATGCGCCAGTTCGGCGTGGCGCTGGGCTTCCTCTTCGTGCTGGTCATGACCTTCGCCTGGCAGCACTACAAGGCCATTGAATACGGCTACCAGATCGAAGGCCTCAAGGCGCAGCGCAATGGCATGCTGGAGATCAACCGGGCGTTGCGCCTGGAAGAAGCGTCGCTGCGCGATCCTTCGCGCATTGACAACTGGGCGCGCGAGCACGGCCTGCAGCCGCCGCAAGCCGGCCAGATCATCCGCATGGATACCACCCTGCCGGACAATGCGGCGCCGGTCATGGCCAGTGCCGCTCCGGTCTCGGTGATCTCGGCGCGGTAATGACGTTACGCGGCGCCGTGCTCAGCGCCGCAATTCAGGGCAACGGACACGGGACTGAAGCCCTGAAAAAAGGTTGTGGCTTACAAGCGTTTGGCGGCTTGCCCTTAAACGGTCGGCCGCCATGTTTGTCTGAGGATCATACCGGTGGCCGCCAGCACAGTCCGCAACCGCACCCATCTCCGGCTCTACCTTCTGGGAGCCTGGCTGGTGCTCTGGTGCGGCGCCATCTGCGCCCGTTTGGTCTGGCTGCAGATCTTCAAGTACGGGCAGTTCGAGCAGCGGGCCGAGCGCCAGCAGCAGCGCTCCACCGAAGTCGCCGCCAAGCGTGGCATCATCTACGATCGTTCCGGCCATGAACTGGCCATGTCCATTGCGGTGGATTCCGTTTTCGCGGTGCCCACCGAAATCCGCGATCTCGGCCAGGCCGTCTCCCTGATTGCGGGCATCACCAAGGCCGATCCCCGCGAACTGTTGGCTCGATGCAAAGCCGGCCGCACCTTCTGCTGGGTGGCTCGCAAGCCCGACGCCGAAACCGCTGCCCGCATCCGCGCCATGAATTTGCGCGGCATTTATTTCCAGAAGGAATCCAAGCGCTTTTATCCCAAACGTGATCTCGCTGCCCAGGTGCTCGGCTACGTGGGGATGGACGATGAGGGTCTGAGCGGCGTCGAACGGGAATACGACGACCAGCTGCGCGGCAAGCCTGGCCGCCTGCTCATCTCCGTGGACGCCCGCAAAAAATGGTTTGGCAGTGTGGAGAAGCAGCCCGAACCGGGGCAGAACGTCGTCCTTACCATTGATCAGCAGATCCAATACATCGCCGAACGCGAACTGAAGGCTGCTATTCAGCAGACCCACGCCGAAAGCGGCACCGTCATCGTGCAGAATCCTCACACCGGCGAGGTCCTGGCGCTGGCCAACTGGCCAACCTTCAATCCCAATCTCTCGGCCGAGATCACGCCGCAGCGCCTGAAAAACCATGCGGTCAGCGATATCTACGAACCCGGTTCGACCTTCAAGGTCGTGACCATCTCCGGCGCTCTCAATGAAAACCTCACCCGCCCCGATGAGAACTTCGACTGTCAGATGGGGTCAATCGTCATCAACGGCCGCCGCATCCACGACTGGCACCCCTTCGGCGTGATGCCGGTCTCCGACATCCTCGCTCATTCCAGCGACGTCGGCGCCATTAAGATCGCGCTTCGCCTGGGCGAGGAACGCTTTTACAAGTACATCCGCGCCTTTGGCTTTGGCCAGCAGACCGGGATCGAGCTGCCCGGCGAGACCCGTGGCCTCACCAAGCCGGTCAGCCGCTGGTCCAAAGTGTCGATCGGCGCCATTTCCATGGGCCAGGAAATCGGCGTCTCCCCCCTTCAGTTGGCGGCTATGATCTCCACCATCGCCAACGACGGGGTCTGGACTCCGGCCCGCATTGTGGCGGCCACCCTCCAGCCGCAAAGCACGCCGCAGATGATCGCCTTCCACCCGGCCCTGGAACGGCGCGTGCTCTCACCCCTCGCCGCCGCCGAGATGAAGCAGATGATGCAGGGGGTCGTGCTGCACGGCACCGGGCGCAAAGCGATTCTGGAAGGCTACAGTTCTGCAGGAAAGACCGGGACGGCACAAAAAATTGACCCCGCAACTCACACCTATTCGCGCACGAAATACATCGCGTCGTTTGCCGGGTTCGCGCCCGTGAACGATCCGGTCATTACCGTGGCCGTGATCCTCGATTCTCCGCTCGGCGGACATCATGGCGGAGAGGTCGGCGCCCCGGTCTTCAACCGCATCGCCCAGCAGGTATTGGAATATCTGCATACGCCCCACGATGTCGAGTTACCGCGAAACCGCCAGCTACTGCTGGCCGCGCGCAGAGTCAAAGACCAGGATCTCGAAGAGGGCTCACCTGACCATCTGGGAGATGCCTTGGACATGGCGGACGCCGCCGCCCCCGACGCTCAGCCTGCTTATCCGGTGGCTCCACAGAAACCGGCGCCGGGGCCGGCGGCAACCGGTGTAGTTCCGGCCGCCCTGCATGAACCTGAACGGGTGACGCCGCCGGCACAGGCGCCACCCGTGACCATGGCACCCCCCAGCCCAGGCGCACCGGCGCACCTGCCATCCTCCGGGACCGTGATTCTCGATGTCGAGCAGGGCGGCATCGTGGTGCCGTCCTTCATGGGAAAAACCGTGCGTGCCGCCATCGAACTGGCCGAAGAAAACGGCCTTGACCTGGAAGCAGTGGGCAGCGGATTGGCGCGGGAGCAGGTGCCCCAGCCGGGAGCACACGTGCCCTCGGGATCACGCGTGACGGTGAAGTTTGGCCGGTAGTGCATCCGCATCCTCCCGCGTGTCATCCTGAGCAGGGACTTCACGCAGTGAAGCCATGCGCAGTCGAAGGATCCCTACCCGAACCGGAGCTCACGCGAAACCCGAAGCCCGCTTACGAAAGTGGACTGCGGTGCGGGCAGACAGCCGCGAAGCGGCGCAAGAATAAAGCCCACGGCGTAAGCCGTGGGTCAGGAAACGCAAGATGGCCCAGCCCCGAAGGGGCGAAAGAGACTTTC
>DATKLE010000127.1:0-38074 GCA_035542575.1 Terriglobales bacterium
TATCGCGCCTGGAAGGGGAATTACTAGCGCAGTTTGAGGTTTGGAGTGATACCACCACTCTGCACCACAATGGTGTATACTTGCGGCATGGCCACAAGCAAGCAGGTCCGGCGCAGCGTTTCGCTGCCCGCGCAAGTCGCCAAGCAGGTGGATGGCATCGCCCGCCGCCGCCGTCTCAGCGAGAACCGGGTCCTGGTCGAACTGATTGAAGAGGGAATCGCGGCGCAGCAGCAGAAGGAGAAGGCCTTCTTCGCGCTGGCGGAGCGCTTCCGCGCCGCCAAAGACCCGGAAGACATCAAGCGCCTGGGTGACGACATGGGACGCTTTGTTTTTGGGGAGTAGATGCCGCAGATCGAGACCTGGTCGCGCATGCCCGCAGCCATCCGCGCTCATCTCGTCGAGCGCATGCATGACCGCAAAATCAGCGTCGAGGACCTGAATCGGCTGCGAGTCTGGATCGAGTCCAAGCCCGAAGTGCCGGAAGGGCCTTGGTTCAAGGATTTCGGCTCGTTCAAGCTTTGCGGGGAAGGGAAGCTGCCCAAGACTTTTCTCTTGGCCGGGCAGGTAGCGGCTGGACAGGAGATCTGACACGCCTCCACGGCGACTTGGGCTACGGCGAAGGGTGTGCGGCCCACCTAAGGCGCCCGGCGCAGGTCACGGAGGTGAAAACCCCCAGGTCTCGAAAACCGCGAGACCTGGGGCACCCGGCGTGTTCAGCACAATTGTGGTCTTTCTGGTTTGGTGGTTCTTGGCCGATAAGGACGAATCCGGCGATGGGAGTTAGCCGTCCTGCGTTCGCCCGGGTCTCCGGGGCACCCGGCTCCCGGAGGAACTTCGGCCGATCTATGCGCCAAGGTCGCGTCTGCCATGAATCACAGCGGCCACAAGCACTTCCTCGGCTTCGACCCGGTAGATGACCCGGTAGCTGTAGGCGATCAGTTCGCGCACGTTTTCATCGTCGAATTCGGGCACCTTGCGTCCGGCGAGCGGAAAATCTCTTAAGGTACGGGTGAGAGTGACGATCCGTCGCACTACGGAGCGCGCATACGCGGGTGAGTCCGAGGCGATGTAGGATGCAATCGCTTCTACATCCGCCAGAGCACGCGCCGACCAGACTATTCGGCGAGCCATTGCGAGAGGCGGCTTTCGACATCCTCCTGCGACAGCGCTCCGCCGGCGCGGGCTTCTTCCAGTCCGCGACGGACTTTATCGAGGACGTAGAGGTGGTATTGGATGTCCTCGAGAGAGCAGTCGTCGGGGAGCTTGTGCAGGAGGGATTCGACTTGTTGCTTGCCGGTCATGTTCCTCGCCTAGCATAACATCTTTACGCTCGGGAACTGCGCCCTGGACGAGGGTCTGGCGGGTGGCCCACTTTTCCGCGAGACGTATAGCTCGTGAAACGAGCAGTCAGTTTCAATCTGGGGTGCCCCACCTTTCGCGGGGTTCGAAAGAGCCTGTCCTGAGCGTAGTCGAAGGATGGGATCCGGCCCGAAGTCACGGATGACTTCTTGTGCAAGACGGAGTTTCGACCTAGGCGCGGCATGAAAATCCCCACATCTCGAAAACCGCGAGATGTGGGCCACCCGCCAAAATTGATGCACGACTGAAGGATCGGTTCCCGACAGAGAGGGAGCAGGACCTAAAGTGGGCCCAGGACGATCCGATGGGACATTGGGAAGCCCACAAGGACGATGGGAAGAAGTAGCTGGACAGAGTTTTTCGAACAAAAGCGGAACAAAAGCGGGACAGACGGGCCGTTCACCAATCTCCATTCGTCGAAAAACTGAGGAACGTTCCGTCTGTCCCCGTATTTCCGCCGCGAGACCCGGGGCACCCGGCGAAAGAATCGTCTTCTTGTCGGAGAATCCGGGCGCAGGTCATCGGCGGCGCGATCTGACCGACTACGATGTGAGATTCTTCCCGGTTTATTCCTACCTCGTCGTCTATCGTCCGGATACGAAGCCGGTCCAAGTTGTTTCCATCCTGCATGGCCGCCGCGACGTAGAAGGAGTCCTCAAACGGCGTCCGTCGTAAGAACCGCTTCGCGCAACAAGCGATGGGGGCACGCGGCATGGGCGCTGCCGGCACCCGCCCCTTGCAAAGTGCAAGGAGCGGGGCACCCCCGGAGATGTTGCTGATTCGCAATGCGGCGGCGAAGGCTTGGGCCACCCGCCACCCGGCTTAGTCAGAATTGGGGTCAGTTCCGTCTGTCCCCGAATTTCCCTGCGTTGTGCCCTGCGGTCTCACTACAGTCTTTCCGAGAGCTCCTAGTCAACGCTTTTATCCATCGCTCTTATCGCATCAATGCGCCGATCGTGATCCGCGTAATGCCATCCGCTATCGAAATTGAGAGCCCTGGTGAATTGCCGGTTGGTATCTATGCTGAAAGCCTCATCCACTGCACTCCCGTTTACCGCAATTTTCTGGTGGCCGAGGGAGCCCGCTATCTCGGCATGTGCGATAAGGTCGGGAAGGGCATAGATATGGTGTATCAGACAGTGCTGGAGAGCGGTTTCGGCTTCCCATCGTTCGAGAGCTCTCGGAATCATGTGTCTGCTCGAATTCCGATGGAGGCTAGCCCCGAATTTCGCGAGTTCGTGCGGAAGCGTGCCCAGGCATTGGGTCAATTAGACGAACTCATCGTTCTCAGGTTGCTTTGGGACAAGGAGGAGGCGTCGGCCCAAGAGCTATATTCCTTGATGCAAAGGGGACGCGAATTCGGACAAGATGTGCTTGCCCGAATGTTCAGGAAATCAATGATAGAGACCATCGATGGTGCGCAATCGGTCTGGCGGCTTGCTCCGGTGGTGCGAAGTGATATTCAGAATATCTTTCAATCGGATCAAATGAATCTTGGGCTCAATCTCTACGGGGACGCCTAGAACTAGGGTTGATTAGAAGACAGTTTCGGCCTTCCTTCCTCCGAGCTTTCGTCGAGTGAACACACCAAGGTACTCGGCGGCTCAGAGCCGACACGGATATCGAACCAGCCTGTCAGTTCTGAGCAGGATCTTTACTCTCCTGGTCTTCTGCGACGGCAGCCAGGTCTACGCCCTTGGGGTCTGCGGGAGCACCGTGTTCAGCTTCCTCCTGGTTCCCCGCCCACAGGCGGTTCAGGTCGGCAATCTGAAAAAGGATCGGACGGGTTGAGGACGATGCCTTACCCACAAGCACTGCATGCCGGGGAGGCAGGGTGGATATGACGTTTGCATAGGCAGTTCCCATGTAGTTGCTGAGAAAATCTAGACCAGTCTGGTCGAACGACTGCAGTCCGATGATCGTGTTGCACTGGTTGAGAATAGTCTTCGTGACGTTCGCGGTCCTTTGCGAAATGAGTAGACATCCGAGTCCGTACTTGCGTCCTTGCAGGACTGTTCGTGCTGTGCGATTCACGTAGGCTTCATCACCCCTCTGCGCCACCTGGTTCCACTCTGGGATCAGGGAATGCGCCTCCTCAAATACTATGCAGACGTGCGCGGGTTCGTTCTCGCCCGGTTTGAGCTTGATAATTTTCTCAAGCTGCTTAAACAACCGTTCAACAAGTTCAGCCGTCGTCTGGGGATAGTTGGCGGAGTTGGCAAACTGATGAATGCCCACGCGGGATTCACTCTTGTACCAGGTCTCGACCTCGTCGACAGTCTTGATTGCAGTCGGAGCTAGATTCTTGAGAAAGACCCAGTGTTGGCGGCTAATATCTAGGACGAACACCTTCACTCCGCTTCGAACTAAACCGGAAATAATCCAGAACGCCAAGTAAGACTTACCACTCCCAGTAACCCCAAGAATTGCGGTGTTGTGGGTAACTACGTCATCAAGCTTGAGGTGCACAGGAAATGGTGAGTGTGGCACACATCCAACTTCAAGGTGTCCTTCCGGAACAGCGATGGCCTCGGAGGAGTGCTGCAGGCGAAGCACCAGTCCCCCGGCGGGGGCGACCCAGGCGACAGGTTCGAACCGACACCTTTCAGTCACCCATACACCTAACTGGCTTGCCGTGACTTCCACGCTTTGAACGTGCTGACTCTCCTCCGCCTGCTCCTCTCTCAGGGTTGCCGCGACAACCTGATAGAATGCGCGTTCCCTTGGGAAGTCGACGGCGAGGATTTCCCCGCTAACGAGGTCTACATCCGGATTTACGAGAACCTGTAGTGAGCCTATCGTCGACCCCGGGTCAACGACTCCGGTAGGAGTTGTATCCGCGCGCCCGTCCTCCGATAGAGGCTCAATCTCAATTTGCTCCGGAATGTTCATGGCGGCGTCAGCGATCTGGCCCCAGGCATCGCTGAAGGTTGTAACGCCGAACCGGACAATCCGGACCCCCTGCAGAACACGGTCGTCGACGACCTGTCCCTCCGAAGCGACCTTCCCCGATCGCACCCGAATACGGGCCCTTGAGCCAGGTCGCAGATGAGGCGCGCTGGCTGGCATCTCGCACTCGACGGTCCTTGGGGATGAATAGGACCGTAGGACACCCACCAGCGGTGCCACCGCAGGCCTCTTTCCCGGAAGGAGTTCGGCGAGATGTTGTGACACCTGCGGGAGGTTAAGAATCATGAACACTGCCCAGAAGAGGAAAAGAGCACGATAGGCCGAAGCGTAAAAAAGCGGCGGCGGTAAAGTCTCGCGGGGTGTGGGCACCCGCTATGAAAACCCCCACATCTCGAAAAGCGCGAGATGTGGGGCACCCGCTGTGGCACGGACACCCCCACGTCTCGAAAACCGCGAGACGTGGGGCACCCACCTACCTCTTAGGTTCGTACCGCATTGCGACCGCCCCGGAGGAGAACTCCAGCCGGCTGACGAGCCTCAGGTCGAGAGGCTTCGAGAGTCCGGCAAACAACGTCGGCCCGTGGCCCACCAGGCGGGGCTGCACCACGAACTCATACTCATCGATCAATCCCAGCTCCGCCAAGGCCAGCGGGAGCTGCACGCCTCCCACGAACAGTCCTTTACCCGGCTCCCGCTTGAGCTGCTGAACCGCCTCTCCCAGATCCCCGCGCACCAGCTCGGCGTTCCAATCGACGCGCTTCAGGGTGCTCGACACCACGTACTTCCTGGCTGCGGCGATCGTGCGGGCGAAGGGCTCCATCCAAGCAGGCCTTGCTCCCGGCGCCGCCGGCGGCCGCCACGCCGCCTCCATCATCTCGTAAATCACCCGGCCAAAGAGGAGGGCATCGGCCTGGGCGATGTTCTCGACCGCGTGACGATGCAAGTCTTCGTCCGGGATGATGGCACGATGATCGCAGCACCCGTCCAAGGTGACGTTGATGGAATAGCGAAGGGGTCGCATGCGTAAGCGTACCGCCAATCAAGGGTAGATGGAAAATCGGGAACGTACGTTCTCGCGGACAGAAAAAACCCCACGTCTCGAAAATCGCGAGACGTGGGGCACCCTCTTGGGTTTTGCGTGCTAGAAGCTAGTAGCTAGAAGCTAGCAGCTTCTTAGTACATGTCTCCCATGCCGCCGTGGCCGCCGGGGGCTCCGGCCGGGGCCTTGGTCTCTTCCTTCACTTCCGCGACCAGGGCTTCGGTGGTGAGCATCAGGCTGGCGATGGATCCGGCATTCTGCAGCGCGGTGCGCACGACCTTGGTGGGGTCGAGCACGCCCGCCTTGACCAGGTCTTCGTAGTCACCGCTCTGGGCGTTGAAGCCGAAGTTCTGGTCCTTGGCGTCGTTGACCTTACCCAGCACGATGGCGCCTTCTTCGCCGGCGTTCTCGGCGATCTGGCGCAGGGGCTCCTGCAAGGCCTTCTTCACGATGTTGACGCCGATCTGCTCGTCGCCCTCGACCTTGAGCTTGTCGAGCGCGGTGACGCAGCGCACCAGGGCCACGCCGCCGCCGGGGACGATGCCTTCTTCCACGGCTGCGCGGGTGGCGTGCATGGCATCTTCAACACGGGCTTTCTTCTCTTTCATTTCAGTTTCGGTGGCTGCGCCGACTTTGATGACGGCGACGCCGCCGACCAGCTTCGCCAACCGCTCCTGCAGCTTCTCGCGGTCGTAGTCCGAGGTGGTCTTTTCGATCTGGCTGCGGATCTCCTTCACCCGGCCTTCGATCTCCGAGTGCTTCCCCTTGCCTTCGACCAACGTGGTGTTGTCCTTGTCCACGGTGAGCTTCTTGGCCTGGCCGAGATCGCCCATCTGGACGTTCTCCAGCTTGATGCCGAGATCTTCGGTGATGGCCTTGCCGCCGGTGAGAATGGCGATGTCCTGCAGCATGGCCTTGCGGCGATCGCCGAAGCCCGGGGCCTTGACGGCGCAGACCTGCAGGGTGCCGCGCAGCTTGTTGACCACGAGGGTGGCGAGGGCTTCGCCTTCCACATCCTCAGCGATGATCAGCAGCGGCTTGCCGCTCTTGGCAATCTGCTCGAGCAGCGGGAGCAGGTCCTTCATCGAGCTGATCTTCTTTTCGTGGATCAGGATGTAGGCGTTCTCCTGCACGGCTTCCATGCGCTCGGGATCGGTGACGAAGTAGGGAGAGAGGTAGCCGCGGTCGAACTGCATGCCTTCCACGACTTCCAGCTGAGTTTCCAGGGTCTTGGACTCTTCCACGGTGATGACGCCGTCCTTGCCGACTTTCTTCATGGCTTCGGCAATGATGCGGCCGATGGTGTCATCGTTGTTGGCGGAGATGGTGCCGACCTGGGCGATCATGTCGCCGGAGACGGGCTTGGAGAGCTTGTCAATTTCGCCCTTCTCGCGGTTGCCGTCCTTGTCGAGCCGGCCGCACACCAGAGTGACGGCCTTCTCGATGCCGCGCTTCATGGCCATGGGGTTGGCGCCGGCGGCCACGGTCTTGACGCCTTCGCGGTAGATGGCCTGGGCGAGAACGGTGGCGGTGGTGGTGCCGTCGCCGGCGACGTCGGAGGTCTTGGAGGCGACTTCGCGCACCATCTGCGCGCCCATGTTCTCGAGGCCGTCCTTCAGTTCGATTTCCTTGGCGACGGTGACGCCGTCCTTGGTGATGGTCGGCGAGCCGAATTTCTTCTCGATGACCACGTTGCGGCCCTTGGGGCCGAGTGTGACTTTGACTGCGTCAGCCAGAAGGTTGACGCCGCGGAGAATCGCCTGCCGCGACTCTTCGCCGTGTACGATCTGCTTTGCCATAGCTCAGAATCTCCTATTCGATAATGAATTTGTGTGCAGGCAGGGCCTGCGAAAAGTCATTGGTCGTACTCGCAAGATCCTTCGCCCTCGCGGGCTCAGGATGACGCCGACGGGCTCACGCCAAAAGGCGTTACCGCTTCGCGCCGACGGTTTCTTTCTTGGCGGCGCCGGAGAGGATACCCAGTACTTCCTCTTCCTTCATGATCAGGAAGTCCTCGCCGTCAATCTTGATTTCCGTGCCGGAATACTTGCCGAACAGCACCCGGTCGCCTTCTTTCACGGCCAGGGAGAATACCTTGCCGTCTTCGTTGACGCGGCCCTTGCCGACGGAGATGACCTCTCCCTCCTGCGGCTTGTCCTTGGCTGTGTCGGGGATGATGATGCCGCCGCGGGTGGTGGTAGCTTCTTCCACGCGCCGCACCAGAATGCGGTCATGGAGTGGGGTGAACTTAGCCATACGTGCAGACTCCTTTCCTTGCCTGATTCGTTAAGTTGGTTTGAATTGCGGGGACGCCCGGCCGGGTTGTTAGCACTCCGACTAGGCGAGTGCTAATTGTATGGAACCGCACTGATGGTTGTCAAGGGAGAGCATGCTGGGGGCTCAATTAATGCCTTTTAAATCAACGTATTGGAATAGGTTAAGGGTGGACCTTGCCGGCGGGACACCGGCGCTACGGCGGATACGGCAGAGGTGACAGCCTGGCGGGCGATGGGTAGAATTGGAACCTGTCATGAAGAGAACTTCGCTTGCACTTAGAATCGGGTTTCTGCTGCTGGCAACGTCCGCCCTGGGTGAGGAAGCGCTGCTGAAGTTCGTCGTCCTCAAAGACTATAACGGCAAGCCGGTGCGCAATGCGGGTGTGGTCATGCACCCCGTAAACAAGGACGGCAGGCAATCCCGGGGCGGCCTGGAGCTCAAGACTGACGCGCAAGGAAGAGCAAGCTTCGACGGGGTGCCGTATGGCAAGTTACGGGTGCAGGTGCTGGCCCCCGGTTTTCAGACTTTCGGGGAGGACTACGACATCAACCAACCGGAGATGGAGATCACGGTGAAGTTGAAGCGGCCACAGAAGCAGTACTCGATCTACGAAGACCATCCCGGGGACAAGAAGGACGAACCGAAGAAGCCCCCGCAGAAAGAGCCGGACCCGAATCCGAAGCAGCACTTCTGAAATCGAGCCTATGGACTATCTGCTGAAGACGGAACCCTCCGCATATTCGTTCGCTGATCTCGAACGGGACAAGACGACGATCTGGGACGGGGTCACGAATCCCGTGGCCTTAAAGAACCTGCGCTCCATGAAGTCGGGCGAGCGGCTGGTGATCTATCACACCGGGGACGAGAAGAGCGCGGTGGGCACGGCGACGGTTGTCTCCGTGGATGCATCGGACGCGAAAAATCCGCAAGTCAAGATCCAGGCAGGCAAGGCGGTGAAGCCGGTTACGCTGGCCGAGGTCAAGGCCAGCAAGGTGTTCGCCGGCTCCCCGCTGGTGAGCCAGGGAAGACTCAGTGTCGTGCTGCTCTCGGCGGCGCAGTACAAGTTTCTGACCGGCGAATAAATCGGCTGCCCCACTATCCGCTATGCCCATCACAGTGCAGCACACCCAGGTAAGCGCTCCAGGGACCGACCGCCTCGCGATACTGATGGGCCAGTACCCGGGACAATTGGTGCAGGTGGGTCAGATCGTGAACCGCCCAGGTCGCCAGCAGCTCCGACAGGGTTACCATGCCCAGCTCAGGATGTCGTCCCTGCCGCTTCAGGTCCTCCGGTTGCAGATTCAGCGCGCGCAGGGCGGCCAGGTTCTCTTCCCGGAGGCGGGCGAATTCATCCAACAGTTGCTCCAACGATTTGTCCTGACTCTCTTTCACTTGCGCAAAGCGGTCAAACGGATCAAAAGGGCGCGATTCGCCGCTTTGCAGGATGATCCGCGCTCGCGGCATCCAGTCGGTGCGCTCGCCGACGATGAGATGGCCCACGATGTCAAACGCGCTCCAAGTGTCTCTTCCTTCATTACGGAGCGCCCATACGTCGGGCAGCCCGTGCAGCAACGCATTCAAGGCCGCGGGAGTGCGCCTAAGGATTGCAACGGTTTCCGCCAGGTTGAGATCGGCTGTATTGGCCATGGCTAGTAGATGCCGCGGCGGAAATGCCGGACTCAGGGGTTCGGGTCAGTGGACGAAGGCCCGGGAGGGGTCATGCCAATCCTTTTCTCAGGTCTTTGCGGAGAATCTTGCCCGACGGCGTTCGTGGCATGGACTCCACAAACCGAACCTCACGCGGTTGTTTGTAGGGGGTGAGACGCTCGGCGACGAAACTGCAGAGCTCGTCCTGCAGCTTGCGCGAAGCTGTATAACCCTCCCGCACGACCACGAATGCCACTGGGATCTCCCCGGCAGCGGCATCGGGACATCCGACCACGCCGCAGTCGCGCACCGCGGGATGCTCCATCAGCAGTGCTTCCACTTCCGCCGGCGCCACCGGAAAGCCCTTGTACTTGATCATCTCCTTGCGCCGGTCGAGGACGTAATAGAAGTCGTCAGCGTCACGGCTGACGATATCCCCCGACCAGTACCAGCCATCCCGCAGCACGGCGGCGGTGGCTTGTGGTTCCTTCCAATAGCCCAGCATGAACTGCGGGCCGCGCATCACCAACTCTCCTGCCTCGCCTGGCGCAACATCGATGTCGTTTACGTCCAGCACGCGACACTCGGTCTGGACCACAGGCTGGCCGACGGACTCCGGCCGGTAAAGCTGTGGGTCGAGATATCCGAGATGGGTGACGGGGGATGCCTCGGTCATGCCGTACCCCTGGCACACGAGAATTCCGGTCAGGGCAGTGAAGCGGCGGGCCAGTTCAGGGGCAAGCGGGGCGGCCCCCGACTTCACCCACTGCAAGCAGTGGTCTTTGGGAAACTGCCCGGCCTCAGCGGCCTGGGTCAGTGCGTTCAGTACCGGCGGAACTGTGGGCATGGTGGTGATGCCCTCGGAGGTCAGAAGTCCGAGCGCTTGCGGAAGACTGAAGCGCGGCATCAGCACAATCGTCGCTCCCAGCGTCAGTCCCGGGTTGAGCAGGACGTTGAGGCCGTAGATGTGATACAGCGGCAGGAAGCAGAGCATCACATCTTCGTGGCGAAAGCCGCTGGCATTGGGTCCGAGGAGTTGATAGATGTTGGCCACGAGATTGAAGTGCGAGAGCATCACGCCCTTAGGCAGACCGGTGGTGCCACTGGAATAGGGAAGCGCGGCCAGAGTCTGATCCGGGGATTGATCTGGTCTCGGCAATGCGGAAGTCGCGTGGCGCAACAGGCTGGTGAAATCCTCGGCGCCCGCCGTGGCAGTCCTCGTGGTGTAGACGCGCCGCAGGTTGGGCAGACCGGCCAGATTGATGCCTTCCAGCAACGGGCCATCGCTGATGAGCAACGTGGCGCCGGAACTCTCGAGTTGGTAATGCACCTCACGCTCGCGGTAGCTCGGGTTGAGCAGCGTGGGGATGGCCCCAGCCAGTGTGGCCGCATGACAGGCGGCGCAAAACTCCCACGAGTTGGGCAAATAGATCGCGACGACCTCACCCGGATTCAGGCCGGCGGCGACGAATCCTCGCGCCAGTGCGCACACCAGCTCTCCATACTCGGTATAGGTGATGCGGCGATAACACGAGGCGTCGGCGATCGCGGTCTTCTGCCCGAAGCGCCGGCAGGAATCCAGAATGACGTCGTGCAGCAAGCGACCCTGCGGATCGCCATAAAGCTCGGTGCGCAACATGCGCTGTGATTTTAACCGACGGCAGGCGGGGCTGGTTAATTGGCCAGTTTGCGCAGAAATTCCCTCTCATCCATGCGGTACTTGAACGCCTTGCGGCCGTCGATGAAGACGACGGGGACTTCGTCGGTGAACTGGCGGCGCAGGTTCTCGTCGCTGTCCACGTCCACCTCGTGCCAGTCGAACCCGCCGCGGTGGTGGAGTTTGTCCAGGGTCTCCTTGACGATTTCGCAAAGATGGCAGCCCCTGCGGGAGTAAACCACGACCTGGCGCAGGCCGGACATGGCGCGAGTTTAGCAAGCTGGGCAGGGCATTTCTAGCGGGAAATTCCAGGCCAGGGCGGAGGCCCCTAGGCTTAGCTATTCCGATACAATTCCGGGCATGGTGGAATCGGTCAACAAGCCCCTGAAGGGAGCGGCTGTCCTCATCACCGGGGGAGCGCGGCGCCTGGGGCGGATGAGCGCCTTGAACCTGGCCCAGGCCGGGGCGGATGTCGCCATTACCTTCCGGAACTCCGCTCGCGAAGCCCAGCACACCGTGATTGATATCAGCAGCTTCGGGGTGCGGGCAGTGGCCTTGCGCTGTGATGTCACTGAGCAGAAGAGCGTGCGGGCCGCCCTGCGAGAGGCGGTCAAGGAGCTTGGCGGGCTCGACATCCTGGTTAACAACGCGGCCAACTACGAGACCGCGGATTTCGACAAGCTGACTCTGCGGCAGTGGGACGCCATATTCGCATCGAACGCCCGTGGGCCGTTCCTGGTCTCCCAAGAGGCCCTCAGGTATCTGCGGAAGCGGCGGGGGAGGATCATCAATATGGGATCGCTGGGAGGGTTGCGGCCGTGGGCCAGCCATGCCCACTACTGCTCCTCGAAGGCGGCGGTCCACATGCTGACCAAGGTGATGGCCAAGGCGCTGGCGCCGGAGATTGCGGTGAACTGCGTGGCTCCGGGGATGATTGACCTGGGAGAAAAGGCGGCGGCGTTCATGAAGCGCATGGCGAAGCAGACCCCGATGCAACGCAACGGCAGCGGCGAAGAGGTGGCAGAGGCAGTCCTGTTCTTCGCTACTGCTCCGCGTTTCATCACCGGACAAATCCTGGCCGTGGATGGAGGTCTGGGGCTTTAAGACTGAGCCGGGAACTGCAAACTGAGGTTCAATCAAGGCCCGGCGAAGAACCATCTCGATTTGTCACGGTGCCCGCTTTGCTGTATGGTGCGAGGTTTGGCTGGCGACTTCATGAAGCTGCGTCTCATCCTATTGCTGTGGCTGTTGCTTTGCACCCTGGTCGCTGCACAGGTCAAGCCGGAGGACGGCGGACGCGAACTCGAATTGTGGACCGGCGGCGGCCACTCGGTCAGCGGCGGCACTTCCAAGACCGGCGTCTGGAACCTGGGTCTGCGCTACGGCTGGATTCTCACCCGCCCGCACGGCCCGGGTTTCCTGAAAGGACGATTTGAGTACGCCGTCGATGCGGTGCCGGTCTTCCTGGTCTTTCAGCCCAGGAATACTACCTACGGGGCGGGTATCAACCCGCTAAACCTGAAGTGGAACTTCGCCACTCGTGGATCGGTGGTCCCTTATCTTGAAATCTCTGGGGGCACCTTGTTTACGGGCGAACAGGTGCCTCCGGGAACTTCCCGCGTGAACTTCACATCGGGTGGGGCGTTGGGGACACACATTCTCGGCCACAGATACAACTGGAGCCTCGAAGTCCGCTACATGCATATCTCCAACGCCGGCCTGACCTCGCCCAACCCGGGAATCAATACCGTGCAGGTGCGACTGGGAATCGGGAAGTTCCTCGGGTCGCGGGGTTCACGTGGGAACAAACCCTGATCTTGGTCCAGCCGGGAGTAGAGCCGGCTGTCGGGTCTTCGCGACCTGACTCAACCCGGCACCCGAGTCGCGAGTTGCAGCTTGGCAAGCCCGCCGGATATGCTTCTTCCGTATGTCAACCCTGGTCGAGTGCGTGCCGAATTTTTCTGAGGGCCGCGATAAGGCGAGAGTGGACGCCATCATCGAGGCCATGAAGGTGGATGGGGTCTACCTGCTGGACCGCGAGATGGACGCCGACCACAACCGTTGCGTAATCACCCTGGTGGGCGAGCGCGACGCGATTCAAGAGGCCGCGATTCGCGGCGTGGGCAAGGCGGCGGAGTTGATTGACCTGAACCAGCACCAGGGCGCGCATCCCCGGATGGGAGCGGCGGATGTTGTTCCCTTCATCCCGATTGAAGGAGTGACGATCGAGGACTGTGTGGCCATGGCGCGCCACGTGGGCGAACAGATCTGGAAGCGCTACCAGATTCCGGTGTACCTGTACGAGGCGGCGGCGGCCACGCCGGAGCGCCAGAACCTGGAGAACATCCGGCGTGGGCAGTTCGAGGGCATACGCTCCGAGATTGCTACTAATCCAGCGCGCAAGCCCGACTTTGGCGAGCCGCGGGTGCATCCCACCGCCGGAGCGACCGTGGTTGGGGCGCGCAAGTTCCTGATCGCTTACAACGTATTCTTGAACACGCCGGACGTGGAGATCGCCAAGAAAATTGCCAAGACGGTGCGGTTCTCCACCGGCGGCCTGCGCTTCGTGAAGGCTGCGGGCTTCCTGGTGCGCGGGCAGGCGCAGGTGTCCATGAACCTGACCGATTTTGAGCAGACTCCCATCCATCGGGTGTTCGAAACTGTGAAGCGGGAGGCGGCCCGCTACGGGGTTATGCCTGTCTCCAGCGAAATTGTGGGGCTGATTCCAAAGAAGGCGCTGGAGGCGGCGGCGGAATGGTTTCTGCAGGTGGAGAATTTTGATTCCTCGCTGATTCTGGAGAACCGGCTGGCAGCGGTAATGGGTGGAAAGATGGCGGTGGGCGGATTGCGCGCGGGTGTGGAACCCTTCGTGGAGCAACTGGCGGCGCCCACGGCCACGCCGGGCGGGGGGAGCGCGGCGGCAGCCAGCGGGGCCATGGCCGCAGGATTGGCCACCATGGTTGCCTCCATGTCCCGCGTAAAGAAGGCCTACGCGCAGCATGAGCGCGAGTTGAGCGAGGCCCTCGCGCGCCTTTCCCAATTGCGCGAGGAGTTGAAAGCGGCGATCGATGGGGACGCGCAGTCCTACAACGCCGTGATGAAGGCCTACAAGCAGGCCAAGGAGTCGGCCAATGCCGACGGGATCATAGACGCCGCGCTCAAGCAGGCGACCAGCGTGCCCCTGGGGGTGGCTGAACGCGCCAGGGAAGTGGCGGAGATCGCAAGGAAGTTGCTGCCGATTACTAGTCCAAACATGAAATCCGACCTGGCCACCGCCCTGGCTTTGGCGCAAGCGGCAATCGCAGGCGCCCTGTCCAATGTGGACATCAATCTGGAGTCCATCAAAGACCTTGCGTTCGCCGCCGAGATCAGGAAAAAAGCCGCCGCGGTGAGGACTTGATCGAACCCGAGTCCCGCCACTTGGCCGCTCCTTGCCCTGTACCGTTCTGATTACATTTCTATTGCACTTTCGTTTCAGCCGGTTGGCCGGAAATTGGCTTACAATTAAGTTCACGATGCAGTGGACGGGCAGGCCTTGAATCAGCATCTAACCAGCTATCCTTCCTTGAGGCAGTTTATGAAAACAGCGAAGAGGTGTTTCTGCATTCTGTTTCTGTTCAGCGTGACGGCGTGGGCCATGCCCCTGGGCAGCTCAGCCCGTGCCGCGATTCCCTCCGACATTCAGCAGATCATCTGCGTGGACTACCGCGCCCTGCGCAACTCGGAGACCGCCCAGGCCCTGAAACAGCAGGTGCTGCCGGAGAACCTGAAGGAGTTTGAGGGAGCTTTGAAAGGGGTGGGCATTGATCCGGAAAAGGACGTCGATCAGCTCACCTTCGCCTCCTATCGCACTGCCAAGCAAGGAGTACGGATCGTGGGGATTGCCCAGGGGGTTTTTCCCACCAAGACGTTCCTCAAGAAGATGCGGCTGCAGAAGGTGAAGCCGGTCAAGGTGCGCGATGCCAGCTTGTGGCCCATGTCGGGGGGCATGCAGATGACCTTCCTCGATGACAGCACCCTGCTGTTCGGGGACCGCAGTTCGATCCAAGGAGCGCTGGACGCGCGCGACGGCTATGCCTCCACGCTCGATTCCAATAACCAGGTCGCGGACATGATCGGTTCGGTAGATTCCGGGATGGTGTGGAGTGTGCTCGATCAGCAGGGAACCCAGAACATGCTGCGTTCGGCGCTGGGCGACGCCTCCAAACTGGCCGATTACGAGACCATCAAGAAGCGGTTGCTGGGCTCGCGCTACACCATGGATTTTTCCAACGGGGTGAATTTCGATCTCAATGTGGTTACCTCAGACTCGATCACGGCCGCTACATTGTCTTCCCTGCTCAAGGCAGGGGTGCTGTACAAGAAGCTGAATGCCACGCCCGCCGAGAAGATTGCGCTGGACAGCGTCACCGTGGACTCGGACAGCTCCAACTTGCAACTGCACTTCAAGACCGATGACAAGAAGTTCCAGTCGTTGATGCACTCGGACTTGTTTGCGGCGGTTTCGCGGTAGGCAATTTCAATGCAAAAGGCGCAGAGGCCGCGGCAGGATGCGCGGCCTCTTTCATTTCGGCGATGCGGCTACTTTGTTTTCTGGGCGGCGCGCTTCTGCCCGGCCCAGCCCTCTTTGATGATCTGCCGCGCGCGGCCCAGGACCAGCGCGTCGGCGGGCACGTCATCGGTAACGCAGGATGCCGCAGCGACGTAGGCGCCCTTTCCCAGCTTCACCGGCGCGACTAAAGTCGCATCACTGCCCACAAACACACCGTCCTCGATGACGGTCTTGTGTTTATGCATGCCGTCATAGTTGCAGGTGATGGTGCCGGCGCCGATGTTCACGCCTTCGCCGATCTCGGCGTCTCCCAGGTAAGTCAGGTGGTTGGCCTTGGAGCCTTTGCCCATCTTGATCTTCTTAGTCTCGACAAAATTTCCCACATGCGCCCCCTCGCCGATCTCGCTCCCGGGACGCAGGCGTGAGTACGGTCCCAGCCTGGCGCCGGATTTCACCACCGACTGGTCGAGCACGCAGCCGGGAAGGATGAGCACGCGGTCGCCAATCTCCGAGTCGGCGATAACGCTGTAGGAGCGGATGCGGCTGTCGCTGCCGATGCGCGTCTTGCCCAGCAGCTGGACGAACGGCTCAATCACCGTGTCCGTCCCCACTTCGACGTCGCTGTCAATCACGCAGCTCTGCGGATAGAGAATCGTCACGCCCTCCGCCATCAGCTGCCGGCACTTGGCCTGGCGCATGCGCTGGTCAATGTCCGCCAGTTCCGCGCGCGTGTTGCCGCCCAGAATCTCGTGCGCATCGCCGGCCTTCACCGCCACCACCCGCTGCTTCGCCTTGCCCAGGATGGCCGCCATGTCCGTCAGGTAGAACTCGCCATGCGGATTGTCCGTGCCCAGCCGGTCAATGTGCTGGTAGAGCAGCTTGGCATCGAAGGCGTAGAAGCCGGCATTGATCTCGCGGATTTTCTTCTGCGCCGCCGAAAGCGCTTTCTGCTCGACGATGGCCTGCACCTCGTCGCCCTTCTTACGGATAACGCGGCCGTAGCCGGTGGGATCCTCGAGCTGCGCCGTGAGCAGCGTCATGGCAGCTTTCTTCCTGGCATGGAAGTCGCGCAGCTGCTCGATGGTTTCGGAGGCAATGAGAGGAGCGTCCCCGGAGAGCACCAGCACCACGTCGTACTTCGCCAGCGCCTGGCGCGCCACCATCAGGGCGTGCCCGGTGCCGCGCTGCGGTTCCTGCACCACGAAGTTGATGCCGGTCGAAGCCACCGCCGCCCGCACCCGCTCGGCTTCATGCCCGATGATGGCGTAAATGTCGCCCGCCGGAACCACTTTGGACGCCGCCGCAATGACATAAGCCAGCAAAGGCTTGCCACCGACCTCGTGCAGCACCTTGGGGTGCCGCGACTTCAGCCGGGTGCCCTTGCCCGCAGCCATGATCGCGATGGCGATTCTGGGTTTTGGCATTGGGATCAATATAGCAGCAGTCAGCCATCAGCCCTCAGGCGTCAGGAACTGCGTCTGGCTCGACCAGGAAATCTCGGGCGGCTTGTTGGGGTGGCCTTATAAGTCTGAAAGGTCTTCTGGGGTGCCCCACCCCTTGGCCGCCCACATTCTAAGTCAAAACCATCTTGGGGGTGCCCCGCTCCTTGCGTTTTTTGCAAGGGGCGGGTGTGTGCGCCGTCACAGACCGATCCCTACGCCCCGCACTACGATCGGGCATGCCTCAGGGTCTGAAGCGGTACTATGGCGCCGGACACCTGCACTTCATCACCTGCAGCTGCTACCAGCGCAAGGCTTGGCTGGGGAAAGCGCGGCGTCGCGATTGGTTTTTGCGCATTCTCGAAGAGACACGCCAGAAGTATGGCTTCGTTGTGGTGGGGTACGTCGTCATGCCGGAGCACTTTCATCTGCTGATCAGCGAACCGCAGATGGGCGATCCCTCCAAAGTCATGCAAGTGGTAAAACAGCGGTTCGCGCAACGCGTTCTGCGGCGACCGCGCAAGCCGACGAAACAAGGATCCCTGTTTGAGGGGCAACCGCTTCACGTCTGGCAAGCGAGATTTTACGACTTCAACGTCTGGACCGAGCACAAGCGGGTCGAGAAGCTGCGCTACATGCACCGCAATCCCGTGACGCGCGGGTTGGTCCTCGAACCTCAACAGTGGGCGTGGAGTAGCTTCCGCTGGTACTGGCGCGGAGAGATGGGGCCAGTACGGCTGAACGATGTTACGGTTCTGAAGATGCGAATCCGGAGGCCAGCGGCACCGGCGCTGCCCGCACCCGCCCCTTGCAAAAAACGCAAGGAGCGGGGCACCCCCGTGAAATCCTTATGACTTAGAATGATGGCATGAGGGACGGGGCACCCGGCTTAGGCCGGAACTCCGTCTTGCACAAAAAGTCATCCGTGGCTTCGGGCCGGGTCCCACCTTTCGAACCCCACGAAAGGTGGGGCACCCCAGATTGAAACTAAGTGCTCGTTTCACGAGCTATACTTCTCGCGGAAAGGTGGGCCACCCGCCAGACGAAGAGCCCATCAGTCAAGGACTCGGAGATCTGGTTCGGATTCCATTCACCAATCTCAGCGTCGAGGGAACCAGAAGAATCGCTGACCAGACGAGGAACATGATACCCGCCGCTACACTCCCACGAGGGTTGTTCCAAGGGTGCAAGCGAATAAGTTCCTCGCCAGTGTATAGCGCAGCGAGACCCAACAGCATGATGATCAGGTGCTTTAGCAGGCCAGTTATACCTATGTTTCTTTTTCGTTCACCCGTGCGTAATAAGTGACTATCTACCCATCGTCCCACACAAAACCACACGACGACTACGCCAAGCAGAAACAGGATTTCGCCTATGTTGAACCCAAGTATAGCCATGCTACCCACTGACGTTGGAGAAAACCAAGCTAACGGAAATCTGAAGAACGCAGCAGGCGCGCTGATGCCGAAGCACAGTAAAGTCACAGTTGGGATGTACAGTGTGTCCAGACCTTGCGGAACTGGTGCTCTGTGTCCGAACTCCAGCAGGATCACAGCAACCAGACACTGAAGAACCGGCAACGTCGAAGCAAACCTCAACTTCCGCACGTCGAGGCTCCCCCACCCAAGCCGGAGTCGAAAACGACCCAAATCAATGCCCTCCTCGATAACTCCCGGAACCGACGGCAGGTGGGCCACATTAACCGGCTAGTATAGCGCGGCTTGTAGGGACACAGAACGCGAATTAACCGTGGTTCGCCACTTCTCGCGGTTTTCGAGAAGTGGCCTCCGGACGGTGCAACGACACTCGCAGCCACGGGGCGCACCTTCATCTTGAGCACTCGCCAGTCATTCACCTTGACGCGTCCAGCTCCACCCAAGGGGGCGGGTGTGGCGCCGGCCCATCCTCGGCAGCGCGCCGCGCCGAGACCTCTTGGTGACCATTTTGGACCAGGTGCGGCAACGCTATCGTTTTATCGTGCGGGGATACGTGGTCATGCCCGAGCACATTCATCTGCTCATCAGCGAACCGGAGCGGGGGACGCCCTCGACCGTGATGCAGGTGCTCAAGCAGGGCTTCGCCCGCCGCCTGCACCGTGGCCGGAAAGGGCCCGAAAGCCAAGGCCGGCTGTGGCCCGAACCCGCCGTGGGACAGGTGTGGCAGGAACGCTTCTATGACTTCAATGTCTGGAGTCGGAAGAAGATGGTGGAGAAGATCCGCTACATGCACCGCAATCCGGTGACCCGAGGTTTGGTGGCCCAGCCCGACCATTGGGCCTGGAGCAGCTATCGCTCTTACGCGTACCACGAAGTGGGGAAGGTTCGAGTGAACTTTCAGGAGTGGCCGCTGGTGATCCAGCGCATCGGCGCGGCGAAGGCGGAGCCGCACGTGCCCGCCCTTTCGCAAAGAACGCGAAAGGACGGGGCACCCCGCGGTGGGTGATGGGATGGCTGGGAAGGGTCCGCCACCCGCCCGACCCTGCTCTATGCGTGGTGGGAGTGAGAGTTGGGCTGCGGGGCTTGCGCCGCCAGTTGCAGCAGGTCGCGGGCCACGCGGCCGGTAGCGTGGCGGGCTACCGGGCCGTGGTCCAGATAGTCACCCAGCACCGGGCAGACTCCCAACTCTTCGATGGCTTCCAAATCGGCGACGATCTGGCTGGCGGCTTCCAGCGCGTACTTCGCCTTCATTCCCTCGTCAACTGGAGTGCGGTTGATAAGGGCGTAGTCGAAAAGGCGATCGAGCTGGGCGTGGCGATTGAGCGCCCGGATGTGGTCAGCGGCCGTAAGCCCGAGGCTTTCGTTGGCCTGGGTCATGAGGTTGCAGACGTAGACCTTCACGGCAGACGAATTGACAATCGCCTGAGCCATGCCGCGCACCAGCAAGTTTGGAATGAGGCTGGTGAACAGCGATCCCGGACCGATGGTGATCAGGTCCGCGCGGGCAATTGCTTCCAGCGTTTGCGGCAGCGGCCCAACATCGGGTGGGACCAGGAACAGTTCCTTGATCCTCCCCTTGCTGGCAGTGATCTTGGTTTCACCTTGCACGCGTGTGCCGTCTTCCATCAACGCTTCAAGCTCAATGTTCGCCGTGGTGGACGGGTAGATGTGACCGCGGGTGAGCAGAATTTCCGAGGAGAGACGGACTGCCTCGCTGAAGTCGCTGGTGATCGAGGTAAGCGCCGCCAGAAACAGATTGCCAAAACTGTGGCCTTCCAGGCCCGAACCCTTCACAAAGCGATGCTGGAACAAGCGCGAGAGCAGAGCTTCGTCTTCTGAGAGGGCGACAATGCAGTTGCGGATGTCGCCGGGCGGCAGCATGTTCAATTCTTTGCGCAGGCGGCCGCTGGAGCCACCATCGTCACTGACGGTGACCACCGCCGAAAGATCGCTGATCGAAGGTCTTTCCGGTGCAGAGCGTTCTGCGGGGGAAGTCACGTAGCTCTTCAGACCTTTGAGCAGGGTGGACAGGCCCGTGCCTCCGCCGATGGCCACCACCCGCAAGCTGCGGCCAGCAGAGAGCTTGTCCCGGGCGGCTTGTTCGGCACGCTGTGGTGACTCGGCCATTGCGGCCCTAGCGGTCCTCGTCAGAACCGACAGCCATGGGGGGCAACTCCGCCCCGGGATCGGGATAGAGCAATTCCGTAAAGCGTGGGTCTTCCACCAGGTTCTGGAAGTCGGAATCGTTGCGCGCCTGGAAGCGCAGCGTCGGATTGAGGCGGATGGCCTCATCCAGATGGCGCAGCGAGTCTTCCACGTGTCCGGTCAGGCAATCGAGCGCGGCCAGCCCGTAGGCAACATAGTCAGCCTTGGGAACCTGCTTGGACAGCTTTTCCAGATGCTCGCGAGCGCTCACATAATCGCCCACATTGATCAGCGATATGGCGTAGTCATAATGCTCTTCCGGAGTCTTGAACTGAGTGGTGACGCGCTCCAGGTGCTGGTTGCAGGTGTTCAGGTGCACGCTGGCGCGGTCGGCCAGTTCCTTGCTGGGGCCGCCAACCACCTTCTGGAGGTGGCCCTTGGCCTTTTCGAACTTGTGCTCCTGCATGGCCCGCAAACCGGCCTCATAGTTTTGCACAGCTTGTGCAAAACGCGGGTCGTCGGCGACGGTCTTCTTGGGTGTGGGCTTCTGCGCCATCTGGATGACTCTTCCGCTACTCTTCGTAACTGCTCCTTTGCTTATATTTAGGTGAGTGCTACTAAGCCTGTTTCTGATGGTTTGCCGCCAGTCCGGCTAGACCCCTGGGATCACCCGCAAAGCTTGTCCGGACGCCCCCTGTGGAAAAAGCCCCACTGCCAGCGCTGCGAGCCGGTTATACGCTGCCTGCGCTTGAGCCGTCAACCCGGCGCTGTGACAAGTCTGGCAGCTCTTGGACATCCAGAACCGGCTAATTGATGGTTGCAGCCGTCTCCAGGTTTACCTGCTTCCACTGTCCCTGCATGATCCCTTTGCGGATCTGGGCTGCGGTTTTCCCCTTCTTGTGCTGGCTGTAGGAGTAATACAACTCCTTCAAACAGACATCACAGCGCGCCCCGTGGGTATTCTCAAAGCAGCTATGCAGGCTGTTGTGCCCCATGCGGTCGCAGTAGCAGTAGCAAGGCTGCTGGTGCAGCACCACCGGAATCTTGGCCGCCAGCTCATAGGCATGGGTCTGGTATGGGTACTGCGCATTTTCGCCCCAAAGCTGCTCTTTGCCCAGGATAGGGGGCAATTTCGTCCCTTTAGGCGGCGGAGCCGCGTTATAAGCAGGCACCTCGCCCTCCTGCTGGGATGTGGCCCATGGGGCCGACAAAGTCAGGGTAATCAAGAATAAGAAAACCAGGCTCAGCCCACGTTTCAGCATAGATCAGGTGTCCTCGGTTGAGGTATTGTAACCTGAATCGGGTGGCAGCAATAGTGGGTGAAGGCGCGGTTACCATTGGACAAGGAACCTTCACCGCAGGCCCACGATCCGTATAAAATAGCAGCCCAGGGACAATGCCGGAGCTACCAAGCCTGACACAACGAGGTGCGCAGTCCGAGGCCAGAGCGAAAGCTCGGGGGTCCTGGCGCGCGCTGCCGATGCTCTCCGTCTGGCTCCGGGACCTGATCATCTCGCTGGCCATTTCCGCCTTCATCATCATCTTCCTGTACCAGCCGGTGAAGGTGGAGGGCACCAGCATGATGCCCTCGCTGGACGACCAGGAGCGCATTTTTGTTAACAAGTTCGTCTACCGGCTGGAGCCCATCCAGCGTGGCGACATCGTCGTTTTCCGCTATCCCCGCGATCCTTCTAAGAGCTACATCAAGCGCGTGATCGGTCTGGCCGGCGACCGCATTCGCATTGAGGACGGGTTGGTTTACGTGAACGGCAAGCCGCTCGAAGAGGATTACGTACCGCCTGCCTACGCCGACCAGCGCTCCATTCCCGAGACCGTAGTTCCGTCAAACAGCTACTTCCTGCTGGGCGATCATCGCACCATGTCGAACGACAGCCGCGATTTCGGCCCGGTGGACGTCTCCTTCATATACGGCAAAGCGGTGTTCGGGTACTGGCCTGTGGACAAGATGGGGCGGGTGCGGTAGGCGTCAGGTCTCGGGTGCCAGGTTTCAGGCTTCCCCCGGCATGTGTGGCGGATCCTTGCTGCGTCGGGACCCGATTGGCGCACTCCTGAGACCCGAGACCCGAAACCCGACACCCCAGCCTTCCCAGCCTGAGACTTCCCTGATAAAATCCCTAAAATCCACTCCCCCGGAGAACCAATGCAAGCAACCCTTGCGCTGGAAGACGGCAGAGTCTTCCGAGGCAAAGGCTACGGCGCGAAAGGCGAATGTTACGGGGAAGTAGTTTTTAATACTTCCATCACTGGCTATCAGGAAATTTTCACCGATCCCTCCTACTGCGGCCAGATCGTAGTCCTTACCAATCCTGAAATCGGCAATTACGGCACCAATCCGGAAGACAACGAGGCCACGCGTCCTTATATCGAGGGGCTGATTGTGCGCGAATTCTCGCGGGTGAGCTCGAACTGGCGCTCGCAGCAGGTCGCGGAAGAGTACCTGGAGGGCTACAAGGTCCCGGTGCTCGGCGATATTGACTCGCGCGCGCTGGTGCGGCACCTGCGCGACCACGGCGTGATGCGCGGCGTGATCTCGACGCTGGAGACGGATGCCGAGAAGTTGGTCGCCAAGGCACGGTCGATTCCGAAGATGGATGGGACGGATCTGGCCAAAGTGGTCAGCACCAAGAATACCTATGTGTGGGAGACGGGCGAGCGCTCGCATCTGCCTGATGAAGTCGTCGGCGTGAAAGACGAGCCGGCACGGTTCCACGTGGTGGCCTATGACTACGGCATCAAACAGAACATCCTGCGCAAGCTGCGTGGCGAAGGCTGCAAGGTGACGGTGGTGCCGGCGCAGACGCCGGCGGAAGACGTGCTGGCGCTGAAGCCCGACGGAGTGTTCCTGTCGAACGGGCCGGGCGATCCTGAGCCCTGCACCTATGCGGTGGACAACATTCGCAGGTTGATGGGGCGGCAGCCGATATTCGGAATCTGCCTGGGGCATCAGCTGACCGGGATTGCGCTGGGCGGGAAGACCTACAAGCTGAAGTTCGGCCACCACGGCGGAAATCATCCGGTGAAGCAGCTGCGCACGGGCAAAGTCGAAATCACCGCTCATAATCACAACTTCGCCGTGGACCCCGATTCGCTGCCGATGAGCGAGGTCGAACTGACCCACATGGATTTGAACGACAACACGCTCGAAGGCCTGCGGCATCGGAATTTGCCGCTGTTCAGCGTGCAGTACCACCCGGAAGCGTCGCCCGGGCCGCACGATTCGCATTATCTGTTCAAGGATTTTGTGAAGATGATGGAGGAGTTTAAGCAGTGAGGCTTTTGTCGATTTGCGCGTTGTGCCTTGTTGTTCTTTTGGTCAGCCGGAACGCCCCAGCGACCACATGCATTCCAGGCAAGAATTTCAAAGTGCGTCAAGTTTGCGGACAGGTGAAGGATTCAGAGGGAGCATCGATTTCAGATGCAAAAGTTGAGCTAACTAGAGAAGGTGAATCCAAGATTAGCTTCACAGTACAAAGTGGTAACGATGGAAGGTTCAGTGTTAGCCATGTCCCCGACGGCCATTACTGGTTAAAAGTCAAGGCTAGAGGATTTTGGAACGCGGATCAGGCCTTCAGTGTCCAGCGATCCGAGGACAAGGAGATTTGCCCTAACCCCATCAGGGTTGTCATGAGGCCCGCGGGCGAATGCAGCTATGTCGAGAATGCGTGGCCCAAGGACTCGCACTGAAAACCGACAACCGAGAACTGACAACGAATGCCACGTAGAACTGACATCTCCAAAATCCTGATCATCGGCTCTGGCCCGATTGTGATTGGCCAGTCGGCGGAGTTTGATTACTCCGGGACACAGGCTTGCAAGGCGCTCAAGGCCGAAGGCTTTGAGGTGGTGCTGGCGAATTCCAATCCGGCCACCATCATGACCGATCCCGATCTGGCCGACCGCACTTATATTGAGCCGCTGACTCGCGACTATCTCGAGGAGGTCATTCGCGTCGAGCGCGAATTGTCTCCGGGCGCGGGCTTCGCGGTGCTTCCTACTGTCGGCGGGCAAACGGCGCTCAACCTCGCGGTCGAGCTTTCTGACGGCGGCATCCTCGACAAGTACAACGTGCAGCTCATTGGCGCCAACATCGCGGCCATCAAGAAGGCCGAAGACCGGCTGTTCTTCAAAGACGCGATGCAGAAGATCGGGCTCGACGTGCCCAAGTCGGCGCTGGTCAACAATCTCAAGGATGGTTTGGAGTTTGCCGGCAAGATTGGATTTCCGGTGATCATTCGTCCGTCGTTCACGCTGGGCGGATCGGGCGGGGGCATTGCCTACAACCGCGAGGAGTTGATGGAAGTGCTGGCCCGCGGCCTGGATTTTTCTCCTGTGCACGAAGCCCTCATCGAAGAGTCGGTGCTGGGCTGGAAAGAGTACGAACTGGAGGTGATGCGCGACCTCGCCGACAACGTCATCATCATTTGCTCGATCGAGAACTTCGATCCCATGGGCGTGCATACGGGCGACTCGATTACTGTCGCGCCAGCACAGACGCTCACCGACCGCGAGTACCAGATGATGCGCGACCAGGCGATCGCAGTGATTCGAGAGATCGGAGTCGAGACCGGCGGATCGAATATCCAGTTTGGCGTGCATCCCCAGACTGGGCGCATGGTGATCATTGAGATGAACCCGCGCGTTTCGCGGTCGTCGGCACTGGCCTCGAAAGCGACGGGATTTCCGATTGCCAAGATTGCGGCCAAGCTGGCCGTGGGCTACACGCTGGATGAAATTCCCAACGACATCACGCGCAAGACCCCGGCCTGCTTCGAGCCCACACTCGACTACGTGGTGGTGAAGATTCCTAAGTGGCAGTTCGAGAAGTTTCCCGGCGTGGACGAGAACCTGGGCCCGCAGATGAAGTCGGTGGGCGAGGTGATGGCCATCGGGCGCACCTTCAAAGAGGCGTTGCTCAAAGGCGTGCGCGCGCTCGATACCGGTAAGAAGGTCGGATCGGAGAAAATCGAGCCAAAGATTCTCACGCAGCGCCTGGTAACGCCGCATCCCGAACGGCTTTCCTACGTGCGCTATGCCTTGCGGCAGGGACACACGGTGAAGCAGCTTTCCACCATGACTTCGATTGATCCCTGGTTCCTCTACCAGCTCAAAGAGATTAATGACATGCAGCTGGAGCTGGAAAAGCATCCCATGGAGTCGATCCCGAGCGAGGTGCTGCGCGAGGCCAAGCGCCACGGGTTCTCGGATGGACGCCTGGCGGGTGTCTGGCGGCTGGATGGCAAGGGCGCACCGGAAAAAGTCCGGCATCTGCGCAAGAAGCACAAAGTGTCCCCGGTGTACAAGCGGGTGGATACCTGCGCGGCGGAGTTTGAGAGTTACACGCCGTATCTCTATTCGACCTACGAAGAAGAGGACGAGGCCACGCCGACCCAGAAGAAGAAGGTCATCATCCTGGGCAGCGGCCCGAACCGTATAGGGCAGGGAATTGAGTTTGATTACTGCTGCTGCCACGCGGCGTTTGCGCTGCGCGACGACGGCTACGAGACGATCATGATCAACTGCAATCCGGAGACCGTCTCGACCGACTACGACACCAGCGACCGGCTCTACTTCGAGCCCCTGACTCTGGAGGACGTGTTCGCGGTGTACGAGCACGAGGCTGCTTCGAATGCTCCGGTGGGCGTGATCGTGCAGTTTGGCGGGCAGACCCCGCTCAATCTGTCGCTACCGCTGAAGGCTGCGGGCGTCAACATCATCGGCACCACGCCCGAGTCCATCGATCTGGCCGAAGACCGCAAGCGCTTCAACAAGCTGCTGGAGGAGTTGCAAATTCCTCAGGCTCCGGGCGTGATGGTGGCCTCGCTGGAAGAAGCGGTCGAAGGCGCGAAAAGAGTTCAATATCCGGTGCTGGTGCGGCCTTCATACGTCCTGGGCGGGCGCGCCATGGTCATCGCCTACGACGAGGAGACCGTTGTCCGCTACATGAAAGAGGCGGTCGAATACTCGCAGGATCGCCCGGTGCTGATCGATCATTTCCTCGAAGACGCTATTGAAGTGGACGTGGACGCGCTGTCGGATGGGGAGGACGTGGTGATTGGCGGCATCATGCAGCACATCGAGGAGGCGGGTATTCACTCCGGCGATTCCTCCTGTGTGCTGCCGGCGGTGGATATCCCAGAGCCCCTGATGGAGCGGATGCGCGACTATACCTTCAAGCTGGCGCGGGCGCTTAAGGTGGTCGGGCTGATGAATATCCAGTTTGCCATCCCGCGCAACGGGAGCGTGAAGGGCGAAGGGGGCAAGGTGTACGTGCTGGAGGTAAATCCCCGTGCGTCGCGCACCGTGCCGTATGTTTCGAAAGCAACTGGCATCCCGATGGCCAAGATCGCCGCGCGCCTGATGACCGGACGCAAGCTGCGCGAGTTCCTGCCCGAGTTCATTGAGCGCCGTGCTGATCTCGACACGGGCCGCGGCTACTACGTGAAGTCGCCGGTGTTTCCATGGAACAAGTTTCCCGGCGTGGACACCGTGCTGGGTCCAGAGATGAAATCCACCGGTGAGGTAATGGGCGTCGGCGACAGCTTCGGCGAAGCCTTTGCCAAAGCCCAGGTCGCGGCCGGCCAGAAACTGCCGACGCAGGGGACGGTGTTCATCAGCGTGACTGATCACGACAAACCTCAGGTCGCCGAATTGGCCCGCCGCTTCGTGGACATGGGATTCAAGCTGGTGGCCACGGCCGGTACCGCCGACATCTTGGAAGCCAAGGATTTGGCGGTCGAGCGGGTTTACAAAGTAAAAGAAGGCCGCCCCAACGTGGTGGATTTGATCAAGGGCGAGCGCATCCAGTTGATCATCAATACCCCTACCGGTCTGGAACCCTGGTTCGATGAGAAAGCCATCCGCCGCGCGGCAGTGAACGCCCGCATTCCCACGATTACGACGCTGTCGGCCGCGCGGGCCGCCGCTGAAGGCATTGCCGCGTTGCAGCGCGGGGAGGTGCGGGTGCAGGCGCTGCAGCATCTGCATGCGGAGCGGCTGTCAAAGCGCTAGGTCCCCAGGGGATGTGTGTTACAATTGTGGCAAATGAGTAATACACTCACTGTGCGTCTTCCCAAGGAGCTGCTGGACCGCCTGCGGCGCACGGCGCGGCGTGCGGGATTGCCCGTGGGCAGGGTGGTGCGCGAATCGCTCGAGACCACGCTGCCGCAAGGAGACGACAACCCCTTACTGCGCTTTGCCGGAGTGATCAAGGGGGGCCCGCCTGACCTTTCCTCGCGCAAGGGATTCTCGCGCGAATGACATGAACGCTATCGCTGACACCGGGTATCTGGTGGCTTTGTTGGCGCGGCAAGACGAGAATCACGCGTGGGCAGTGGGACTGGCGGCACAACTGACGTTGCCGCTTCTAACCTGTGAGGCAGTGCTGGCGGAGACTGCCTTTCATTTGAAATCGAGCGTCTATGTCCTGGCGATGCTGCGTCAGGGTGCAATTCGCGTTGCCTTCGACTGCTCCAGCCACGTGGAACAGCTGCAGGCCCTGGCCACACACTACGCTGACAGGAACCCCGATCTTGCCGATCTCTGCCTGATCCGCATGAGTGAGTTGTATCCTGAGCACGCGGTGGTCACGGTGGATGAAGACGACTTCCGCGTATACCGGCGGAACAAGCGGGAGGCGATCCCGCTGCTCTGTCCGCCCCGGAGGTGATAGGCTGAAGCTATGCTGCTCCACGGCATCTTCCCCCCGATTACCACCCCCTTCTATCCCGAGGGCAACGTCTACTTCAAGAAGCTCGAGGCCAATGTCGAGCGCTACTCGAAGACTCCGGTGGCGGGGTTGGTAGTGCTGGGCTCGACGGGCGAGGCGATTCTGCTGTCCGACCTGGAGCGGCGCGATGTCCTGCAGTCGGCGCGCGAGGCCTCGGCGCCCCATAAGGTGCTGATTGCCGGGACGGGCGTGGAGTCGGCTGACGGCACTTTGCAGCTGACCGAGTTTGCCGCCAAGGCCGGATACGACGTGGCCATGGTGCGTACGCCGCATTACTACAAGAGCCAGATGAAGCCGCAGAACATGCTGGCGTTTTATCGCTTCGTGGCTGACCGCTCGCCGCTGCCGGTGATCATCTACAACTTTCCGCAGGCCACGGGGTATGACATTCCCGCCGAGGTGGTGATCGAGTTGGCCGAGCATCCCAACCTGATCGGCATTAAGGAATCGAGCGGCGATGTGGAGAAAGTCCGCAAGATGGTCGAGGGCACGCGGCATGTTAAGCGCGCGGCCACCGTGACGGAGACGTTTGAAGCAGTCACTCCGCGTATGCTGAAGGCTGCCGAAAGCAACGGGGGCGGACAACTGGTGACGATTGCGGCGGCGGGCGGCTCGACGCCATCGTCGTCTGCGGTCAGTGTGGTCTCCGGGCTGAAAACGCGGCAGAAAGAAGTCGGTTTCCAGGTGCTCGTGGGCGCGGCGCAGAAACTGGAACCATCGCTGCAAGTGGGCGCCGTGGGAGCGATCCTGGCGTTTGCCGATTGCGCGCCGACGGCGTGCTACGAGATTTACGCGGCGTGGAAGGAAGGCGATCTGGAACTCGCTCGGCTCAAGCAGGCGCGGATTGCGAAGGCCGCGCAGCGCGTGGTTGGAGAGCTGAGTATCCCGGGCGTGAAATATGCCATGGACTACAACGGCTACTTCGGAGGCGCGGTACGGCTGCCACTGTTGCCCCTGACTGCCGATCTCAAGGCGGAAGTCGAGGGGCTGCTGGCTGATATTCGGAATTAGCCGTAGCGCCGGCGTCCCGCCGGCCAGTTTGTTGCCAGCGACGAAAAGACTCCCCAGACACGAGCCGCAGTACCAACACCATCTCTTGTCATTACTCCGCATTGCCGGCGGGACGCCGGCGCTACGCTTGCGTCACCGCTGCTAATCACGTATCATTAGAACGAACGTTCGACAAAATGGGCACCGCATCCGCAGCTCCGTCCCGGGTCGCGCACCGCCGCCGCGCCGTGCCGGCTTCGGCCACGCGCTTTGACCGGCGCCTGGCGAAGATCTTGGTCCACGCCACCGACGTCTTTTACGAGAAGGGCTACGAAGGCGCGTCCATGCGGCACCTGTCGCGTGCCAGCGGCATGTCGCTGGCGGGGATGTACTACTACTTCGAGTCCAAAGAGAAGCTGCTATACCTCATTCAGAAGCACACCTTCAGCACGATCGTGGAGCGGTTACGCGAGCGGCTGAAAGACGTTACTGATCCCGAGCAGCGCATTCGCGTTTTCATCCTCAATCACCTGGAGTATTTTCTATCGAACCAGAAGGCGATGAAGGTGCTTTCGCACGAGGACGATGTCTTGAAGAACGGCTTCGGGACCGAGGTTGCGGCCATCAAGCGCGAGTATTACCGCATCTGCATCGGACTGCTCGAGGACCTGAAGCGGGCAAAAGGACTAGAATTCTCCAGTCGCATCGCGGTGCTCAGCCTGTTCGGCATGATGAACTGGATCTACACCTGGTACCAGGCCAAGGACGCGAATGCGGAAGAGATGGCCGAGCAGATGGGAAACATTTTCCTGCAGGGTGTCTGCGCCTCGGGGAAGGCGCAGAAAAAGAGATCGGCAAACTGAATTCAAATTTCAACAATTGTGAAAAGGAGTTTTGACCATGGCTACCACAGTGCAGCCGGCTGCCGGCGAAACCACCAAGCAACTGATCAATTACCGCACCGATGCCGGCGTGGCGGTGATCGAGATGAACGACCCTCCAGCCAACACCTACACCTACGAGATGAACCGCCAGCTCGATGACGCCATTCTCAAGGCTCGTATGGACAATGACGTGTACGTGATTGTGCTGACGGGGGCGGGCGATAAGTTCTTCTCCGCCGGAGCGAACATCAAGATGCTGGCCAGCGTCGATCCGACGTTCAAGTACTACTTCTGCCTGCACGCCAACGAGACCCTGCTGCGTCTGGAGCACACCCCCAAGCTGGTGATCGCGGCGCTGAACGGGCATTGCGTGGGCGGCGGCCTCGAGATCGCCATGGCGGCAGACATCCGCATCGCGCGCAAAGACGCGGGCAAGATCGGCCTACCGGAGGTAAACCTGGGCGTGCTGCCCGGCACGGGCGGGACGCAGCGCCTGTCACGCCTGGTGGGCAAGAGCAAGGCGATTGAGTTGATGGTGACCGGCAACACCTACTCGTTCGAAGAGGCGATGGAACTGGGCATCGTGAACGACATTTATCAGCGCGAGAACTTCATGGGGAACATCATGGAGTACGCGCGCCAGTTCTGTCCGCCGAACAAGGCGGCCAAGGCCGTGGGGCGGATCAAGCGCGCGGTGCAGACGGGCTGGGAGATTCCGCTGGAGTCGGCGCTGGCCGTGGAACGCGAGAACCAGCAGCTGCTCTTTCAGAGCGACGACGCCAAGGAAGGCCTGGCGGCATACGTGGAGAAGCGCCCGGCGACGTTCACGGCGAAATAGTACCGAGTACTCAGTACCTAGTACCGAGCGGGGGGCTTTGCCCGCACTTGGCAATGGGCACTGCTTACAGGGCGGGCGAGCTCGCCCACCCCAAAGCCGGCAGGACGCCGGCGCTACAGGACGAAAATGATTGCAGCAACCAAGACGAAAATCGAGGCTGGCCGCCTGCTGATTGACGGCCAGTGGGTGGAAGGCTCTAAGAAGTTCGACACCATCAACCCGGCGACCGGTGAAGTCCTGACCCAGGTGGTCGAAGCTTCGACCGCGGATGTGGACCGTGCTGTCGCCGCCGCCCGCAAGGCCTTCGAAGACCGCAACGGCGCTTGGCGCAAGATGTCGGCCAGTGAGCGCGGACGCCTTATCTGGAAGCTTGCCGACCTGGTTGAAAAAAATGTCGAGGAGCTGGCCGAACTGGAAACTCTCGACAACGGCAAGCCCATCTTCGAGTCGCGCTACGTGGATGTCCCCATGACGGCGGACGTCCTGCGCTATTACGCGGGGTGGGCGACCAAGATTCACGGTGAGACGGTCAACAGTTTTGAGAACGCCTTCACCTACACGCTGCGCGAGCCGGTGGGTGTGGTGGGGATGATCATCCCGTGGAATTTTCCGCTGCTGCTGGCGTCGTGGAAGCTGGGTCCGGCGCTTGCCTGTGGCTGCACGGTGGTGTTGAAGCCGGCGGAGCAGACGCCGCTGACGGCGCTGCGCTTCGGCGAGCTGGCGATTGAGGCAGGTGTTCCTGCGGGTGTGATCAACATCCTGACCGGCGGGCCGGAAGTGGGGCAGGCGCTTGTCCGGCATGCGGGGATTGACAAAATCGCATTTACCGGTTCGACCTCCGTCGGCAAGGAGATCATGCGCGGCAGCGCGGATACGGTAAAGCGGGTGACGCTGGAGCTGGGCGGCAAGTCTCCAAATATCGTGTTTGCCGATTCCGATCTGGACGGCGCAGTCAAGGGCGCGCTGAACGGCATCTTCTACGGCAAAGGCGAGTGCTGCAACGCGGGCTCGCGGTTGTTCGTTGAACGCAAGGTGCAGGACGAGTTCCTGGAGAAGCTGGTGGCGCGCGCCAAGAAACTTCAGCCGGCCGATCCGCTCGATCCCAAGACCCGGTTGGGCGCGATCGCCAGCCGGGAGCAGATGGAGCGCGTGCTCGGATACATCGAGGCGGGGAAGAAGGAAGGAGCCCGGTTGCTGGCGGGTGGCAACCGCGTTTCGCTCGATGGCGGCAAGGGGTTCTTTGTCGAGCCGACCATTTTCGGGGAAGTCTCCAACACCATGAAGATTGCGCAAGAGGAAATCTTTGGGCCGGTGCTGGCGACGCTGACGTTTGACGATGTTGACCAGGTGGTGGACCTCGCGAACGCGAATCCCTACGGACTGGCGGCGGCGGTTTGGACTCGCGACGTCAACAAGGCGCACCGAGTCGCGCGGCAGCTGCGCGCGGGACTGGTCTGGATTAACACTTACGGCTTGATGGATGCGGCCGTGCCCTTCGGAGGCTTCAAGAGCTCGGGCTTCGGCCGCGAGCTGGGCATGCACGCGATTGAGCACTATACGGAGCTCAAGAGTGTTTGGATGAATCTGACGTAGCGCCGGCGTCTCGCCGGCCACTGCAAATCATGTAGAGGATCTATGCCAGGAAAAGTAGCAAAAATCGGAACCTTCAGCGACTGGGTCGGCCTGTTTGACGATTGGCGCAAGGACATTGGCGTCAACACCGACGAGATCGCCAGCTTCAAATTCGATACGCTGTTCGGCGCCATCGAAACCGAGGAGATCCAGTTCGGATCGTTTAAGGGCCGGCGCAAGTGGGAGAACCTGCGCCAAGTGCCCACGCAGCAGATGCGCGATGCGCTCATCAACCTGATCGTGTACCAGGGCGACACCGAGTTTGCCAGCGTGGAGCAGCAGCGCCACCTGTTTGAGACTGCGCCTACTGACTGGGACCGCAAGGCGTTGACCCGGGTCATGATCGAGGAGATGCGCCACGGCTGGCAGATGTGTGCCCTCCTGGTGGACCACTTCGGCTACTCCGGCAAGGTGGAGGCGCAGAAGATGCTGGAGCGCCGGGCTTTCGAGAATAAGCGTCTGCTGGGCGCGTTCAACGTGGACGTGGACAACTGGATGGACTTCTTCACCTACACCGACTTCGTGGACCGCGACGGCAAGTTTCAGTTGCAGATGCTGAAGTATTCCGCCTTCGCGCCGCTGGGCCGTTCCATGTCCTACATGCTGCGCGAAGAGGCCTTCCACATGGGCACGGGCAATGACGGCCTGCGACGCATTGTCCAGGCCGGCGTGGTTCCGGCATGGCTCATCCAGAAATATCTCAATAAGTGGATTTCCTGCTCGTACGACCTGTTTGGCACTGATCACTCTTCGTCGGCGCACTGGGCCTACGTCTGGGGCATCAAGGGACGCTACGACGAGCCGCAGAACCAGCAGACGGCCGATCTCGATGAATTGAACGACTACAACCGCCATCTGTACCGCGACGAGGTCGCGGGGCTGATTGAGCGCTTCAACAGCGCGCTCAAGCCGGGAGAGCCCCGGCTCTATGCGCCCCATATCAAGTTCAACCGCAACATCGGACGCTGGGCGGGGCATAAATTCCACGTGCAGACGGGTGAGCCGCTGGACGACAAGGCTTACGAGCAGCACCTGAAGGAGTACATGCCGAGCGCGGAGGACAAGAAACTGCTGCTCGACATCATCGGCAACGAAAAGAAGTGGATCGCCCCCAAAGAGGGTGGACGCGACCCGCTGACCACGATTGCCGAGCCGAGGAAGTCGGCGATCAACTTGTAGGGTTGAAACAAACCGTGTTATCCCGAGCGAAGCCCGAGTGCAAGCGAGGGCGAGTCGAGGGACCCTGTGTTGAGCGCTCAAGCTTTGCCAACGACGAACGACCAACGAGCAACGACTGCCGCGTACACCCGCGGCGAGCTCATGGTCGCCTGCGCCGCCCGTGAGATTCACGATGGGGAAGTGGTGTTTGTCGGCATGCGCTTGCCGCTGATCGCTTTCGTGGTGGCAAAGTGCACCCACGCTCCGAACGCAATTGGCTTGTTTGAGAATGGTGTGATCCGCTCTGCCCCGGCGCGCGAGTTGATTTACACGATGGCCGATCCACCCAACATCCTGGGCGCAACCCAGTGTCTGGACATGCTGGGAGTAATGAGCCTGCTGCAATCGGGGCGAGTGCATCTGGGATTTCTGGGGGCAGCGGAAGTGGACCGGTTCGGCAACCTGAACTCGACCGAGGTGCGCGGCACCAAGGGCCTGACTCGTCTCCCAGGTTCCGGGGGCGCATGCGATATCGCATCGCTGGCGCAGCGCTTTGTGGTTCTGCTGGAGCACAGCAAGCAGAGGTTGCCGGAGCGGGTCTCGTACATCACGAGTCCGGGCTACGGTGACGGTCACGGATGGCGCAAGCGGGTTGGACTGCCGCGAGGCGGGCCCGCGGCGGCCATCACGACGAAGGCTGTACTGCGGTTTGGCGAGGACGGCGAAGCGTACCTGGCTTCTTTACACCCCGGGGTGGACTTGGATGATGTGTTAGCCCACACCGGGTGGAAGCCGCGCGTTGCTGACGATCTGATGCAGACACCGGAGCCGACCGAGCGCGAGCTAAGGGCCATCCGGGAGTACGACAAGGAGGGCTTTTGGACAACCTAGGATTCCGCACGGTGCGGCCGATTGCGCCGGCAGCTGAGAAGAAGGCGGAAGCGCCGGCGGCAATGTCTCGTATTGCGGTTGCGCTGGAGCCTCCGGTCGCCCACATCACGCTGCAGCACGCTCCGCTGAATGTCATTGACATCCCCATGATGGACGAGCTGGCGACTGCCCTCGACGAGATTGAGGAGCGGGCGGATATCGCTGTCGTGTTGCTTTCCGCAACCGGCAAGGCGTTCTCGGTGGGGGTGGATGTCGCCGCGCATACCCCGGACAAGGTCCAGGAAATGCTGTCGAAGTTTCACGGTGTGATCCTGAAACTGGTGGGGACGAAGAAGGTCACGGTCGCGGTGGTGCGAGGCCACTGCCTCGGCGGCGGCGCAGAGCTGGCCATGGTGTGCGACTTGGTTTATACGTCGGAGACGGCGACCTGGGCCTTTCCTGAAATCAAGCTGGGATGCTATCCGCCGGTGGCGGCGACCGCGCTGGCCGCGCTGGTGGGACAGAAGCATGCCGCTGATCTCGTGCTGACCGGGCGAAGCATCCCCGGCAGTGAAGCCGCGGCGATGGGCCTGGCGAACCGCGCTGTAGCGGACGAGCAGCTGGACGCTGCGGTCGAGGAATCGCTCAAGAGCTTGTCGGAGCTGAGTCCGGCGGCGCTGGGGGTGACGAAGAAGGCCATCTACGCTTGGAGTTCGATGCACTTTGACAAAGGTCTGGCCCGCGCCGAGCAGATTTATCTCGACGAGTTGATGAAGACCGAAGACGCGCAGGAAGGAATTCGCGCGTTTGTGGAGAAGCGGAAGCCGGTGTGGAAGGGAAGATAGTGCCGAAGCTGCTTACCATGCGCGAAGCCATTGCCGAAATGGTGCCGGACGGCGCCTCGGTTGCGCTCGGATTACAGATGGAACAGATGATCCCGTTTGCCGCGGGACACGAGATCATCCGCCAGAAGAAGCGCGGGCTGACGCTGATTGGGCCGATTTCGGACATCTTGTTCGATCAGTTGATCGGCGCGGGCTGCGTAGAGAAGGTCATTGCCGCCTGGGTAGGCAACGTGATGATGGGCTCAGCCTACAACTTCCGCAGGGCGGTCGAACAGGACGGGATGAAGGTGGTCAACATGACCAACTTCACCGTGGCGCTGGCGTTACAAGCGGGAGCCATGGGCGTGCCCTTCATGCCGGCGCGCACGGCGCTGGGAAGCGACGTGGCGAGGGAGAATGAGTTTTTTGCCGAGATCGAGTCGCCGTTTGAAACAAACGGGCACGGCAAGCTGCACGCGGTGCGGGCCCTGAATCCCGATGTGACAATCATCCACGTGCAGCGCGCTGACCGCGAGGGCAACGCCCATTGCTGGGGAAATTTCGGAGTGATGATCGAGGGCGTGCGGGCGGCAAAGCGGGTGATCGTGGTGGCAGAGGAGATTGTTGAGCCCGAAGTGATTGCGAGTGATCCCAATCGCACGGTGATTCCGGGATTCCTGGTGAACGCGGTGGTGGAGTGCCGCTACGGCGCACATCCCTCGCCGGTGCAGGGTTGCTACAAGCGCGACGACGCGTTCTTCCGCCAGTACCACGAGCAGACAAAGACCGAGGCGGACACGGAAGCCTGGTTGCACCGTTGGGTCTACAACGTTGCAGATCGCCACGCCTATATGAGCCAGCTCGGCGGCTGCCGCGTGGACGAACTGGGCGTGAAGCAGCACGCGTACGCTGCGCAGGCGGATTTTGGTTATTGACCGTAGCAGCTGGTAATGGCTGGCAGGCAAAGCTGCCAGGCCCCGAATCCAGCCCCGAAGGGGCGACATAATTTAGCCCAGGGCGCAAGCCCTGGGTAGGCTGCAGGGAGAGTGCGAGCCCGGTAGGGGCGACAGAAACACCATGGATTTCGAAATCAGCGCCGGACAGGTGAAGTCCATGCTCAAGCGTGGGGACAAATTCACGCTGCTCGACGTGCGCGAGCCGTGGGAGTGGGAAAAGGCTTCCATCGAGGGCAGCAAGCAGATTCCTATGGGCGACGTCCCGATGCGGGCGCACCAGGAACTCGATCCCGACGAACACATTGTGGTCCTGTGCCACCGTGGAGTGCGCTCCTTGAGCGTTACCAACTGGCTGCACCAGCAGGGATTCGAAAAAGTGCAGTCGGTGCGTGGCGGCATTGACGGCTGGGCACGGACGGTGGATCCGAAGGTGCCGCTGTATTAAAGAAAGCTAACTGGCTTCTGGCTGCTGGCCACCAAGGCATCAGTTAGAAGCCAGTAGCCAGAAGCTAGCAGCTAATCATGAAAAAAGAACTGATCGAACTCCGCGTCAACGGCCGCTCCCACGAGTTGGCCCTCGAGCCCAGCAAACTGCTGCTCGATGCCCTGCGACAGGACCTGCAACTCACGGGATCCAAACGCGGCTGCGATGATTCTTCGTGCGGGGCCTGTACCGTGCTGGTGGAAGGGATTCCCATGCTTTCCTGCACGCTGCTGGCGGCGAGCTGCGAAGGGCAGGAGATCACGACCGTGGAAGGCGTGAGCGAGCACGGCAGCCTGGCCGCGATCCAGAAAGCCTATGGCGACTGGGGCGGCTCCCAGTGCGGCTACTGCACTCCGGGATTCATGATGACGGTCAAGCATCTGTTGGCGGTCAACGCCAATCCGACTGACGACGACATCCGCAGTGCATTGAGCAGCAATCTTTGCCGCTGTACCGGATACAGCCAGATGTATCAGGCGATTAAGGCGGCGATTGAAGCTGAGCAGAAGGCAGTACCGAGTACCTAGTACCGAGTAACACATTCATGAGCAAATTCTCCATCATCGGCAAACCGACCGCGATGGTTGACGCGGCGGGCAAGACGACCGGGGCAGGGAAGTATGCCGACGATCTCAGCGTGCCGGGGATGCTTGTGGGCAAAATTCTGCACTCGCCCTATCCTCACGCCCAGATCAAGCGCATTGATACTACGCGAGCCGAAAAGCTGGAGGGTGTAGTGGCTGTGGTGGTCGGCCAGGACGCGCCCACTCCTTACGGCATACTTCCCGTCGGACACGATGAACACGCGCTGGTGACAGATAAGGTCCGCTATGTTGGCGACAATGTGGCCTGCGTGGCTGCCGTGGACGAGGCGACGGCGGACAAAGCGCTCGAACTCATCGACGTCGAATACGAGGTCCTGCCGGCCTACTTCGATCCGGAAGAAGCGATGAAGGCGGAGAGCGACTTTATCCATGACAACAAGCCGCACAACATCGAAAAGGATTATCACCACGTCTTCGGCGATCCCGATAAGGCGCTGGCGGAAGCGGCCTGCGTGGCGGAAGCGCGCTACATCGCCAACGAGGTGACACATGCGGCCATGGAGCCGCACTCCACCCTGGCGGCATTTGAAATCGATCCCCACACCGGCAAGCCCGGGCGGCTGACGGTGTGGTCTTCGACACAGGTGCCGTACTACCTGCAGCACAAGCTGTCGCTGGTGCTGGA